>JBAZXW010000044.1:0-38347 GCA_041659605.1 Sinimarinibacterium sp.
GCTCTGGACGTACAACAACGAACGCCCGAACATGGCGCTCGGCGGCATCACGCCCATTCAGAAACTGGCCATGGCCGCATAGCTCCACTTTTAGCCGCAGCTAAAAATGGGGGGATTACCCAAGAGCTGGAAGATGGCCAGCCCTTAGAGAAGTTGAGAAGTCAGCGCCTGCTCGACATTGCTAGCTGGGGCTTCGAGCTTTGACGTTTGAGGTTTGAGGTTTACTCGTTGATCCGTTATCGGCCAAGTGCGATATTGCGCGCGTAAGAAAAGCAATTGGGGAAAGGAATGCAGAAGCTGCGCGTGATTCTTGAGAACTGCTATGGCATCAAATCGTTGAAGGAAGAATTCGACTTCTCCGCAGGCAGGGCCGCAGCCATCTATGCCCCCAACGGGGCAATGAAGACCTCCTTCGCGCGCACGTTTCAGGACGTTGCGGAAGGAGCGAAATCGCAGGACCGGATCTACCCCAAGAGGGTTACGGCGCGAACCATCACGGACGAAAAGGGAGTTGAGCTGCCCAAAGACAACGTTGTAGTGCTCCATCCCTACAACGAACTGTTTGGCAGTTCGGAAAAGGTCTCGACGTTGCTGGTCGATGCAAATCTGAGGAAGGAATACGAACAGCTGCTGGTGGACATCGAAGCAGCCAAGGATCTCTTTCTAAAAGCGATCAAAGAGGTTTCCGGCTCGAAAAAGTTGGGTGAAGAGGCGATTTCACTCACGTTCACGAAGACCGGTGAGGAGTTCTACACGGCGCTGGTCCGCGTGAAGCAAGAGGTGATCGACCAGATTGATGCCCCATATGCGGCAATCCAGTACGACAAGGTGTTCGACGACAAAATCCTCGGCTTCCTGGCGACCAAGGACGTCAGGACTGCGATCCAGGCGTACATCCAGAAGTACGACCACTTGATTTCGGCGTCCACGTATTTCAAAAAAGGAACATTCAATTACTTCAACGCAGCCACCATCGCAAAAAACTTGGCAGCCAACGGCTTCTTTGAAGCCAAGCACACGGTGACCCTGAACGGTGATGAAAAGGTCGAGATCACCAACGAGAAGGAACTGGTAGCACTGATCCAGAAGGAAAAGGATGCCATCACGAGCGATGCCGACCTGAAGAAAAAGTTCGGCGAGATTGAAAAGCTAATCGAAAAGAATACCGATCTCCGAGATTTCCAGGCCTACCTCTTGGAGCATGAGGAGTTGTTGCCGAAACTGGAGAACATCGACAAATTTAAGGAGGAATTGCTCAAGTCGTATTTCAAGGCCAAATCGGAGTTGTATCTCGACTTGGTCGACCGCTACCTCAAGACCGAAAAACGGAAGCAAGAGATCGAAGCGGAGGCTGGAAAGCAGCGCACCGATTGGGAGCGCACGATCGAGATATTCAACAACCGCTTCTATGTGCCCTTCAAACTCTTCCCCAAGAACAAGGTCGCGGTGATGCTCGGGCAGAAGCCCGCCCTGAATCTCGGGTTCACTTTCGATGACGGCGGTGACGAAACGCCGATCGAAAGGGAGGCCCTGCTGAAGTCACTGAGCACCGGCGAAAAGAAGGCGCTTTACGTCCTCAACATCATTTTTGAGGTAGAGGTCCGGCGAAAGGCCCTGCAGCCGACCGTCTTCGTTGTGGACGACATCGCGGACTCCTTCGACTACAAGAACAAGTACGCCATCATCGAGTATCTCCGGGATATCTCGGAGGTGTCGCACTTCTACCAGATCATCCTGACTCACAACTTCGACTTCTTCAGGACCATCTGCAGCCGGTTCGTCAGTTATGCGAACTGCAGAATGGCCTTCAAGACTGAAAAGGGCTTGCTGTTGGATCAGGCCAAAGGCGTGAACAACGTCTTTGTGAACGATTGGAAAAAGGAATTCTTCAAGGATCCCAAGAAGAAGATCGCCTCCATTCCGTTCATTCGGAACATGATCGAGTACACGCGAGGCGAGGCCGACCCTCATTACATCCAACTAACTTCGTTGCTTCACCAGAAGCCCGATACCCACACCTTGACGGTTGGGGATCTGGATGCGGCGTATCAGTCGGTTTTCGGTGGAACCGGCGTTTCTGCGCATCCGGCCAAGCCCGTCATGGATTTTCTGGCCGATGCCGTTTCGGACTGCTTGAAGGCAGGCCACGGCTTCAACTTCGAAAACAAGATCGTACTTTCCATCGGAATCCGACTTGACGCCGAAAAGTTCATGATCGCGAAGATCGCTGACAACGCCTTCGTGGCAGGCATCAAGTCAGCGCAGACTGGAAAGCTTTTTGGCGAATTCAAGAATCGATTCCCGAAGGAAGAGGATACGATTCAGGTGCTGCAAAAGGTCATCCTCATGACCCCTGAAAGTATCCACCTGAACTCTTTCATGTACGAGCCTATTCTGGATATGTCCGATGATCATCTGCGGAAACTGCACACGGTAGTTCAGGCACTCAAATAGCGTAAGCCGTCGGATTTTGCCGCAGAGGCCGTCCGGCTCGTCGCCGACGCCAATAGCTGCCGTAGCTGACCATTCACTGCAACGTATGACCGTCCGCTATTGGCTGCATTCTTGACCCAGAACATTTAAATGCTGCACCGGGTTTTGAAATGCCCGAACCGCTCCTAGAATGTCGCCATGTGCTACTCCGCAATGGTTGACCAGTCGCGGAAGTCCCTGATACGCGACTTCGGGGCGACGTTCGACGAGCGCGCGTTCGAAGAGCTTATGCGGGCGCGCTTGGATGATCACCGCATCTCGATGCCCAGGGCTTTGGAAGCGAATTTCGACGATCCTCAGGATGAGAGTGACCGGCGGTTCCGTGACTGGATCCTGGCCCACAGGGATCGCGAGTCCCGCGCGATGGAATCCGAGCTGTTCAAGCAGACCAAACGTCTGGCAGATGCCGAGCGGGCACTCGCGACGAAGGAGACCAAGACCCAGCGCGAGCACCAGCGCATTGCGACGCAGAAGATCCCATGGTTGAAGGAAAAGATGAGGGACTTGAAGCGGGCTGACTCGAAACCCAGGGACTCACAGATTTTTCCGAACGACTATACAGCGGTCATCGTGAATGTCGACGGGCAGCGCCTGATTCGCCCGATGCGCTACAACCTCCGACCGCCCTTCATGGATGCCGATCTCAAGGGCGCTTACAACGCCCGGCGGGACAACCTCGCCCAGTTCTGGAAGGGTCAATTCGGTACGTCCCACGCGATCCTGGTGATGACGAGCTTCTTCGAGCACGTGTCCAGGCACGTCTACGAACATCGGGAGTTGGGGCCTGAGGAGAAGGAGCAGGACGTCATCCTGCACTTCAATCCGCAACCGCCCACCCGGATGTACGTGGTCTGCCTCTGGTCGCATTGGGAAAGACCCGGAGTTCCCGCGCTCGAGTCGTTTGCGGCTATCACCGATGAACCGCCACCTGAAGTACGCGAAACGGGGCACGATCGCTGTGTCGTGCCCATCAAAGTCGAGAACATCGATGCTTGGCTAACGCCCAGGGGCCGTAGCAAGGAGGAGCTGTTCGCAATACTGGACGATCGCCCTCGTCCTTACTACGAGCATCGCTTGGCAGCCTGATACATATGCATATGCAGACCAATCGACTGTTTCTCGCCCTCGTGCCCGATGACGGGGTCCGACAGGCGTGCAACAGCGCCGCGCGCAATCTCGTGATCAGGCTGGCGCCGCCGCAAAAGCGGGTCGTCCAGCCGGAGAACTACCACATCACTTTGGAGTTCCTCGGTGACACGGTTACGGCCGAGCAGGAAGCCGAGGTGCGCCGCGCCGCGGGACGCGTGTGCGGGTCTCCGTTTTCCTTGAAGCTGGATGTCGCGTCGGCCTTCGCAGCGGCAAACGTGTGGTGGATCGGGCCTCGCGAAACACCCGCGGAGCTGACGACGTTTCGAGCGGAACTGCACAAACAGGTTTCAGGGATCGGACTTCACCTGGAGCGCAGCCGATTCACGCCGCACCTCACCGTGCTCAAGACGGCGGCGAAGCTTGCACCGTTGTCGATCGCGCCTATCGAATGGCGGGTGTCGGGCTTCGCGCTGATGCGCAGCACTCTGAGCGGCGAGGGATCGACGTACGAAATCCTGCAGCGTTGGCCTTTGCAGATCCATCAGCGCGGTGCCCAGCAGGACGACGCTCAGCTCGTGCTGTTGTGACCCCCCGGGGATTTGGGTGCGGCGACGCTCGCCGTCAGCAGAGACGCTGCCGGCGCAGTTCCTCAATCTTCGAGATCAGTCCCCAGGCGAGCTGACGCGCATCGGCTTCCGTAACCTTAAACGGGCGGCCGTACATCGCCACGAGAAGGTCTTCGCCGTCGAGCGACACGTCTGGATTGCACGCATCGGAATCAACGCGAGCTGTACGGGCAGGCATGACGGAGAATCGAGCAGGCGAGTCGATCATCGCTGGCTCCCTCAGTGCGACCGCGCGTCGAGCTGAGCGCGTAATTTGTTGATGAGGGTCACTGCCCGCTCGTACGACAAGGCGCCCGGCCGGCCGTTGATCAGCAAGATCAGGCGATCGCCGCACTTGTGGACGTCTGCGTCTTCGATTTCGGGCATGGGTTCCTCGTCGACGTCCGGCAGATCCGTGATCGGATCGTCGGCGTGCATCGCCAGTTCCATTGCATTCATTGCAGTGCCCCTGCGTTCGTTGGTATGGCGACATCTTGGTGCAGGGGAGCGCGCGTGACTATTAGCCCGATGGCTAGGGTGGTACTAGCCGTTCGGCCAATAGCGCGGCCATGGTTCGTGCCCTATCTTTGCAGCGTCGGGGCCCATTCACTCCCTTCGACTCCGACAATGCCCCCGGGCTGGTAACAGCCCGGGGGTTGCTTCCAGGCAGTTCCTGGAAGCGCTCGACCGATACTTACTTGATGTGCTTGCTGACGAGCTTGGTCATCTCGAACATGTTGACCGCCGTCTTCCCCATCGGGCGCGCCAGTTAATCAGTGTGTTGGTCGCACATTTCCAAGACGCGCTACGTCTCGGCTGCCTCGAATACAATTGAGCTCCAACGGTTCCCCCCGATTGGTCCCTAATCGAATTGGCGTCCCCGGCAGGATTTGAACCTGCGACCCCCGCCTTAGGAGGGCGGTGCTCTATCCAGCTGAGCTACGGAGACGTTCGCTTCGAGCGTCGAATTCTAACCCGCCTGCCCGACGGTAGCTCGGAGAGCCTGCTCAGCATTGCCGCGGCAGACATGCCGTAGAACTCGACGGTGGTGTCTTCGTCGGTCGAGCCCTAGTCGACGATTTTCATGGCCGACCCTTATGCGGGGGTGTTGCGCTGCGCGGCACTACACTACAGATTGCTACGGTACAAATGCTCCGGACGTCAGAGTCTTGAACTTCAGCGGAGGCAAGTATCGCGCATGAGTTCTGCTCATGCCGATGACCGCCAGGTGAAGGTCGAGCCGGCCTGTAACCTGACCGAGCAACATAGTCGCGAACATTGCTGCGCCGTTCGAGTTCTGGATCGTCGTTGACAGCAGGCCAGGGGGATACCCATTCCGGTGGCCAGTCATCGTTCTCAACAGGCCATGTGTGAATGAGTTCATCGCTCCCCATGCGCCAGCTTTGTATTCGCTCAGCGCGCGCACGAGCGGCGCTGGAGCCTTGCCGTCGATTGCCTTCAGCATATCGCCGACAGTCGGGAACAGATCGGGCTCCTTAGTCGCGTTCGTTGGTATTGGAGCGACAAACTTCTCGACGGCATGATTGCCGGCGGCGAAATTGATCCAGGTCGCGCGAAGCAGAGCCTCGTACTGAACCCTTACCAGGGCGAGTGCTGACGATGGCTTGCCCTCCACTACCAGCAGCAGGATCGAGTGCGCGTGCTCGATGGCGAGGCTGGCCAGCACCGAGGCCAGGTCCTGTCTGTGATCGGTGACGACATTTTCGGAGGCGAGGTGGCCGGCCAGCTCGGCATGTAGCCGGTCCGATCCTTCGATCATTTCCTCCAGTGGCACGAAGGGCGTCATGTAGTTACCAAGCTGATCAGGCAGCTAATCCGACACTTCAATTGAAAACTGTCAACGGATACTCGCCAGGTCATCGCCACCGTCGAGAAGACGGCAGGTGCACGAGGACGGGGTGTAGCTATGCTAGGCATACAATCCGACGCTGATCAGCAACGGCGGGTGGGCTGCACTGGGGTCGGAGTGACCTACGCGAGCTTTGCCTCAATCCAATCCCAGCGCTTTTCTTTGACCATGACGAACCTGCATCGACCGTCCGACAGGTTTTCCCAGAGACTTCCGATCAGCCGGTCATCTTCCGCGCCGAGCCAACGATCCGCGCCCTTGTATTCGACTGCGAGAATCGCAGCGGGCGTCTCAGCCGTTCCCGGCAGTTGGCAGAGGAAGTCTGGGTAAAATCGCCCGTCAGCTTTCTGCAGAAAGAAAGAGCTTCCCTCCCGCCTGACGAGGTTGCGTACCCAGAACTGGATGCGGCCTTTCTGGGCGTGGATGTCCAACTGGCAGGCGCACTCGAACTCTTCCTTGCTGTCGAAGTCGCCGAGCCTGCCGTAATAGTGCTTTCGGAAATCAAAGTGACCGAAGCGGCCGTCGTAGTCACGGCTTGGAGAGTAGGCCTGGGTGTGGAGCTCGAACGCGTAGTGATCGCTGACGGCGACGCGCGAACTCGCATCGTCACCGAAAAGTGCTTGCTGGTAGGCCTTACCCACCGCCTGCTTGCGCAAGGTCCGGATGCGCGCCTCCAGCAGATTTCGGACCAGGAACTTCTGAAGGTTGGCGCGGGCAAGGGTGAAGCCCTCCGTGCTCAGCAGCTTGGACAGCCAGGCGGCGACGAAGGCCTGTTTGCTCGCGTGCGTCAGCGACGGTTCCGGCAGATTTCTGCACAGCCACGTAGCAAGACGGACCTCATCCCAATTTTCAGGCTGATACACTAACCCCAAATCGCGTTGCAGGTCGGGAAGGAAGCGGGATACGACCTTGCCGCTCTCGCTATCGACATCGATTTCGCCGCCTTCGGACACCTTTAGGCCGGCCTGAAGTGCGGCCTTTTCGTCTCCGGAGGGGGTGGCGTCGTAAGGCGACAAATCCCATGGGTATTCCAAGACTTCCGGGTCGTCGAACAACTGCAACTCGCCCTGAACGCGCAGCGCGAGCTGGGGCACCCGGAAGCGTTCGCCGAGTTCAGCTGGCGTCTGGAAGAACTCAATGGCGGTGGTGCGGCTGACCTGAGCGGCCTCGACGATGGCGGCTGCGGCGGTCTCGCTGCTGACTGATGCCTTGAGGACTTCGGCCTCGTCCTCGGTCAGCGGTGTGCTGATCGTCAGAGTGTTCAGCTTGCCGTCCCAACTCACCTTGTCGCGCACCGGTTTCGGCACACTCTTGAGGTCCGGCTTCTCCGACAATGTGATCGCTACCGGCCGAACCACGACGCGCCCGGCATGACCTTCCAGGTCCAACCGACCCTGGTCGGCCTTGGCGGCGGTGACGAACGCGGCGACCTCGCGTCGCTCGAATCCAGCGCCCGCAACCAGGCGGTCGCGCAACGCGCTAGCCGTCTCTGAGAAGTTGCGCGACACCACGAAGGCATAGGATTGATTCAACGCCTTGGCTTGCCGATGGCTGGCACCCGGCTGGCGCAACACGCGTCCGAGCAACTGCTCGACGGCCGTCGCCGATGACAGTGAGGCCATACTGACCAGGATGTAAGCGAAGGGGCAATCCCACCCCTCGGCGAGCGCCTTCTGGGTGATGACGAACTTCACCGGGCAGTCGGGATCGGCGATGCCGAGCTTGTAGTCCGCGTCGATTTGCTCCAGGCCCTTTTCGTCGCCTGTGGCTACGACGATCTCGGCGGCGGGAATGCTGTGGTTCGTGGTCAACTCGTTGCGCACTCGCTCGAAGTCGAGAGTGTCCACCCCCGCGCGGCGCGGCTCCGACTGAATCAGCACCAGGGGACGCAGGTACGCGGCGCCTGACCGGCGTTCCTCATCGGCAAGTTTGTGCAGGGCGTCGCGCCGGCCTATGGCGTCGGCCAGGCACTGCTGCCAGTTCGGCTCCGTCTCCAGTACCACCGGCAGCTTGATCATTTCCTCCGCCTTCAGTTCGGCGGCGGAGACGCTGTGCAGTACATTGCTGGGCGTGCGTTCCAGATCGGGCGTGGCGGTCAGCTCCATCACGCCGCTCGGACGGAAGCGCGCTAGCATGTCGAAGGCGAGTTCAGTCCGGCTGTTGTGCGCCTCATCCACCACAACAAAGGGACGGCGCAGCCGGAGCACATTGGCCAGCGAATACGGCGTCGAGCGCTCGGCCCCGACGCCCTCGGTCAGCAGTTCGACGCGCTGCGTCGGCGACAGGTTGTCGAGATGGTGCATCAGGGCTCCGCTGCTCTGGTACACCTTCCGTGATTCTTCCTCCTCTACCTGGAACGCTTGACGAGTGGCCACGATGATCGTGGATGAGGTGTCGAAAGTCGCCCGCGTCACGCACTTGGCCTCATCGAGGTCCATGATCGTAACCGCACCGGCCTCGCGTAGCGCGGCGTGATACGGATGCAGTCGGTCGCGCAGAGCGCGTAGCGTCTGCTCGCGGATCGGCTTGCTCGGTACCAGCCACAAGATCACGCTGTGCTCGGCGCGCAGCAGGTGGGTGTTGACGAGCTGGACGCTCTTGGCCGCCAGCCAGGTCTTGCCGCCTCCTGTGGGAACGCGCAGGCAGAAGTACGGCATGTCGACCGGAAAGCCAGACAGCGGGTTGTACGGGCTGCCGCGCCCCCAAAGGCGTTCGGTCGTGGCCGTGAATGCAATCGAAGGCGATGGCAACTCGTGACAGGCCTTGAAATAGGCCTCAACGCTGTCGAGCACCTGCTGTTGGTAAGTCTTCGGCGTGAATGTCATCACGACTTATACCTCCAACGCATAAGGGGTTTGCTTGAAGGTGATCCCCTCGCGCGCGGCGCGACCGCCCATCCGGTTGGCAGCGGCGTAAATCACTTTGGGACCGGCGAACTTCGGCAACACTTCGAACACGGGGCCGGTGAGCACGTTGCCACCCGCGACAGACTTGTCCTTGAGAATGCCGTTGTAGAGCAGGTATACCGCGCGGCCTTCGTACACACCCAGCAGAGGGCTGGCGGCCTTGCCCCGCTTTACCGGTGATAAGCCCGTGCCGGTTTCGGCGAACCAGACGAACTCGGCGAGCTGGGCAAAGCTCACGTCATCGCGGATCTGGCCGTCAGCATTGAAAAGCGGCTCGGCGGAAAGTCTGCAGAACTGGAAGCCGCCACCGAGTCCCTCCACGACCTCGCCCTTTGCATTGGTGTAGCCCTTGGAGACGCGCTTCACCCGCTCAGCTGTGACCCCTGTTGCGATTGCGTCTTTCATCTCCACCAAAATAAACCGCCGCGTTTGTCCATCGGCGCGATTCAACTTCAATACGGCATTTGCCGTGGTTCCCGATCCTCCGAAAGAATCCAAGACCAGTTCGCCGTCGGCGGTTGTAAAGCTCAGCAGTTCTTCGATCAGTTCTGTCGGCTTGGGGAAGTCAAACGGACGCCGGTCCTCCGGAAAAATCGCCTTGATTTCGTTGGTTCCGATGCGACCATCAAGTTCGAAGAGGCTCGAGAGCTTAGCCCGATAGTCCTTGGCGTAAACCTTGAGCTCTACGAGTTTCGTCTCGTCTTCCCCAAAGATTATTCGACCCTCGTTGATGAGACGCTGCATCGAGTCCTCGGGAAACCTGTAGCCCATCAGGGGCTGCTGACATGGCCTTTTTGTGACCGGATGTATGATGTCGTACCGATATCCTTCTTTACCGGGGTTGTGGACAGAACGCATTCCGGTATAGACACCGCCGTCGTCGATGAATTTGTAGTCCTCGAACGGCCATAGTTGCGCCTTGTTCTCGCGGTACCACTTCGTGAAAGCCGTCTGGCGCTCAGTTTGATCGGGGTACTGCTTGACGAAAGTGTCGCCCACGTCCATCAAACGAACTTTGATTTCAAGGCTCGATGCCTTCCACTCGCTCGGCACTTTTCGCTTGTCCTTGGCGTAGCACAGGACGTACTCATGCTCGCTGGCAATCTGCGTCGGATTGTTGTCCGTCGCGTTCTTCCAAACGATTACGCCGACGCGGTTTGTGACGCCAAAGATTTCATCGAAGAGCATGCGCATGCTTGCAAATTCGATGTCGTCAATGCTGGCGAAGATAACGCCATCGTCGCGGAGGAAGTCTTTGAGAAGCCTTAGCCTTGGGTACATCATGCAGAGCCATTTGTCGTGCCTGCACAAATCCTCTGCTTCAACGCCGACGACTTTGCCGAGCCATTCCTGTATTTCTGGGCTTTCAACGCGGTCGTTATAAATCCACCCAGTTCTCCGTCCATCTACTCCTCGATCATCTTGCCCGGTGTTGTATGGCGGGTCGATGTAGATGCATTTCACCTGTCCGGCATAGCGCGGAAGCAGCGCTTTGAGCGCGTGCAAGTTGTCACCCTGCACGATTAGGTTGCCGCTTTCGTTGTCGCCGCAGGAAAGATCAGATGCTGGCTCCAGCAGTCGGAACGGCACGTCCTTGTGGTGCCTGACGACGGCTTCTTTGCCGATCCAGTTCAACGTGGGCATGCGGGCCTCGTGAGCGTTCTTGGTGAGTTACTCTTTGCCCGTTCCGAAAGCGTCCACGAGGGGTGCTCCCCCCGCGAAAAAGATCTATCGGGGGCGTCGCTTTGGGCTATGAAGTTTAGCCTGCGGCGAGTCCGGTGGCTCGGCGAGCCGCTTGGCCAGGTCCGCGGCGCGCAAATGCGTGTAGCGCTTGATCATCTGCAACGTCCGGTGACCGGTAATGGCGGAGAGCGCGATCACGTCACCGTTTAGCTTTTCTGCGAGCCGGCTTGCGCCTTCATGCCGTAGGTCGTGGAGCCGCAGGTTCTCGATACCTTCGCGTTGGCAAATGCGGGAGAAGGCCTGCGAGAGGCCATCGGGTCGAAAGCCGAATACAGACCCGGACTTCCGCGTTCCCTGCAGATTTCGCAGAACGGTGACCGCGCGAGGGCTCAAGGGGACGTCCCGCGGTTCACCGTTCTTTGTTTCGCGCGCGCGAGCTACGCGCGATCGGAGATCGACGTCGTTCCAATCGAGATTGCAGATTTCGCCCCGCCGCATCGCTGTCTCGACCGCGATTTCGATCACAGGGCCCAGCCGCGGAGATCGCGACGCATAAGCCGCTGTCACGATGCGTTTCCACTCGGTGCCTTCCGTCCTGCGCTCGCGGCCCTTGGCCGGCGGCGGCAGCGCGATGACGGCAAACGGATTGCCGCGGGGCAGGAACAGGCCCCACTCCCGCATGGCGTGGTTGACCGCGCGCTTGGCCAGGCTGACCTCGTGGCGCACGGTCTGTGTCGAGAGCTTCCGCGCTCGCATTGCCGGATCCTTGGCATGGGGGCGCGCGGCCTGGGCCATGCGCTGGTCGCGATCCGCGGCGCACTGGTCCGGCCTCAGCGCAATCATCGGAATGCGCGCGATCGGCCGCGCCAGAAGCTGGCGGACGGCCGAGGCGTACGCGTGCGAGCGCTTGTGGACGAGGACCTCGTCCTGGTACTGCTTGAGCAGATCACCCAGCGTCTTGCGCTCGGCAACTTCAGTGCTGCGCCAGGCGCCGCGCTCGGCGTCGCGCTCGATGTCGCGAGCCCAGCGCTCCGCGGCATGCTTGGTCTGGAAGGTGCGGGTCTGGCGCGTGGCGCCCAGTTTGGTTACCGTCGCATCCCAGCGGACCTTGCCGTTGACTTCGCGCTTTCGAAAGCTCGCCATGGTTCCGGACTGCAGATAGAGTGCAGATCTGGTCGAATCTTGCAGGAAAATCAGCTGTAGAATCAAGGCAAAATGCAGTAAAGAGTGCCCTTCTCCTAAGCGGTAGGTCGCAGGTTCGATTCCTGCCAAGGGCGCCAGCTGATCTGGGGCAGACCTGCGAAGCTGGATTCACAATCACGCCGATTTTCTTGTTTTTGCTGGATTTCAGGTTTAGCATCCCGATACATTCGTTACGAGCGCCGCAGGGGGATTTGCGGCAGGTGAGAGGCTCATGGCTAAGACGCGTTCCTGCTCGGTAGTCCTTGCTGCTTTTGCGGCGCTAATTCTGTCTGCTTGCGGGGGGGGCGCTGAATTTGGTGTCGATGGCGGCCCGGGGGCGACGCCGAGCCCGACCGATGTGGCGCGAGTTATTCTGCTGGCCGACTCGGCTCAGCTGTTGTCCAGTGCGGACTCGGAAGACACCGGCGTGACGCTGACGGCTCGCGCGCTCGACAGCGGCGGCAACGCCGTTGCCGCTGCTGACCTGCGCATCTCGATTCCGCCGGAGGCGGGAGCCATCATTCCCGCCGACACGGCCGATGCCACCGGAGCCATACAGAGTGTGCTGACCACTGGCGGCGATCCAACTCCGCGCACGATTCGAGCGACGGCGACCTCGGGAACTGCATCCGCGAGTGTCGACATCCAGGTCGTCGGTACGACGATCGCATTAGTAGGACCAAGCTCGATCGGCGTAGGGCAAGAAGTCGAATTTGTTGTGCGCCTCGAAGATGCAGAAGGCGGTGGTATCGGCGGGCAGCAGGTCAGCGTTACCTCTACCGCAGGCACGCTTAGTTCAGAGGTGTTGACTACCGAGGCCGGCACTGGCGAAGCGACATTCACGCTGGCAGCGCAGAACGACGGAGAGTTGCGAGTCGAAGCGCTCACGGTTGCGGCAACGCAGCAGATCACGGTTACGGAGGACCAGTTCCGCATTGTGGAGCCGGCCCCTTCGGATGAAATCCCCATCGATACGGCCGAGACAGTGACCGTCGAGTGGTTGCGTAACGGATCTGCTGCCGAAACGCAGGGGCGCAGCGTTGTCTTCTCGGCCACCCGTGGCTCATTCACGCCGACAACTGCGACGATCGGTGCCAACGGAAGGGCTTCTGTCAACATCTCGTCGGCTTCTGCCGGCGGTGCAGTGATTCAGGCCAGCGCAGCCAGCACCGGCGAGCCAACGGCATCCGTCGCGGTCGAATTTGTGTCGTTGACACCCGACGACATCGCGCTTCAGGCCTCGCCGGCGCGGATCAGCGTGGGCGAGCAAAGCGTGATTCTGGCGGTGGTGCGCGATGCGAACGGCAACCTGGTCAAGAACGAGGTCGTCGATTTCACGCTCGATGACGTGTCGGGTGGAACGCTGTCGGCACCGAGCGCTGTGACCAACAGCCAAGGTTCAGCAAGTGTTCGTTACACTGCGTCGACGGTGACCAGCCCGGATTCCGGTGTCGTCATTCGCGCCAGCACGAGAAGCGACCCGTCGGTTGCCGCCACTGCGCTACTGACCGTCAGCGGGCGGGCGCTGCGCATCACTCTGGGTACGGGCAACGAGATTTTCGAGCCCAACGAGACCACTTACGAGTATCCGTATTCGGTGATCGTCACGGACGCTACTGGGAACCCCGTTCCGGAAGCCGAATTCCGCCTGAGCGTCCTTCCGATCGCGTACGCCAAGGGACAGTGGTTCGTCGCCGACACTGACGGCGACCTCGAGCCCGATGCCTGGAGTCAGTTCGTCACGGCCACGTGCAACAACGAGGATATCAATTACAACGGATTTCTCGACGATAACCTCGGCGAAGACTTCAACAACAACGGCACGCTCGAGCCGGGCAATGTGGCCGCCGTTCCCACGACCATTCAGCTGGACGACAACGGCGCGGGGCAGTTTGTAATCACCTATCCTCAGGATCGCGCATTCTGGGTGGTGGTCGAGTTGCGTGCCCGTGCGCGCGTGGCCGGGTCCGAGACGACGGAGACCGCAAGGTTCATTCTTGAAGGCAAGGCAGACGACTACAATGACATCACCGTCGACGTGCCGGGTGTCATAAGTCCTTATGGCGTTGCCGCGGATTGCGCTGATCCCAATTAGTCACCTGGTATCTGCAACGTCAGGCGCATCAAGCGCCTGACGTTGCGTTGCCTTACGGTGCCTTCGCCTCACTCGCGTCGGGTTCCCGCCAGGCGGATGGCCGCCAGCTGGCCTGCGCCCAGCACCAGCGCAATCAGCCCGACGCCGAGACGCAGCTGCACCTTCTCCCGCTCGCGCCGGATCTCGCCTTCGACCTCTGCGCGAACCGTTTCACGCGGGCGCTTCAGGCCTTCGGTGTCCGGCTGCAGGTGCGGCCCGCGGCGTTGCAGATCGAGTTGAAGGTTGAGTTCGACCGAGGCGGCGATGTCTTGGTCGCTGTAGGTTGGCAGCTCGTACCACTTCTGGCCGTAGTACCCGCATAGCCCGACGCCGATCGACAGCAGCAGCGCGGGGAGGGCGCGGAAGGGCGTGCGGCGTGGTGTCATTGGTGCAGGTAGGTCGTTGAGGGCCGCCGATTGTACGCATTCCGCCTGTCGGGTCGACGTGCCGGCTGAGTGGATTCCACGACGCGCCGCTTGAAACTCGCGTGGAATAATCCTGCTCCCGTCATGCGGCAGGAGAAGACCATGCGCATCGGTACGCCGAAAGAAATCAAGAACCACGAGTACCGGGTCGGACTGACGCCGGCGGGCGTCCGCGAGCTGGCCAGTCACGGGCACGAGGTGCTGATCGAGGCCGGAGCCGGTTTGGGTATCGGCATTGCCGACGAGCAGTACGTCGCCGCCGGCGCGCGCATCGTCAGGACCGCGGTCGAGGTGTTCGCGCAGGCGGACATGGTCGTCAAGGTCAAGGAGCCGCAGGCGGTTGAGTGCGGGATGCTGCGCGAAGGGCAGGTGCTGTTCACCTACTTGCATCTTGCGCCGGACCCGGAGCAGGCCAAGGGGCTGATCCAGTCCAGAAGCATTGCCATTGCCTACGAGACCGTGACCGATGGCCGTGGCGGTCTGCCGCTGCTGGCGCCGATGAGCGAAGTGGCCGGGCGCATGTCGATCCAGGCCGGTGCGCATGCGATGGAAAAAGCCGCCGGCGGCAACGGCGTACTGCTGGGCGGCGTGCCGGGTGTACCGGCCGCCGAAGTCGTGATCCTCGGCGGCGGCGTGGTCGGCTACAACGCCGCGCGTATTGCCATCGGTATGGGCGCACGGGTGACGATTCTCGATCGTTCGCTGCCGCGGCTGAACTGGCTCGACAGCGTGTTCGAGAACCGTGCGGCGACGCTGTACTCGACGCGCGACGCGGTCGAGACCTGTGTCCGGCGCGCCGATCTGATCATCGGTGCGGTGCTGGTGCCGGGCGCGGCCGCGCCCAAGCTGGTGACGCGCGACATGCTCAAGTCGATGCCCAACGGCACCGTGATGGTGGACGTTGCGATCGACCAGGGCGGCTGCTTCGAGACCTCGCGTCCGACCACGCACCAGGATCCGACCTACGTCATCGACGGCGTCGTGCACTACTGCGTTGCCAACATGCCGGGTGGCGTCGCGCGCACCTCGACGTTTGCGCTGACCAATGCGACGCTGCCGCACGTGCTGGCCCTGGCAAACAAGGGCTATCGCCAAGCTTTGGAGGACGATCCGAATCTGCGCGAAGGCCTCAACATCTGCCGTGGTGAGATCACCTACAAGGCGGTTGCCGACACGTTGGGCTATCGCTACACGCCGGCGTTGGACGCGCTCGGGTAGTGCGCATCCTGCGCAAGCCGGGGCCATCCATGGCCCCGACTTACAAAACAAGCTAGACGACCGGCGGCGGGTTGGGGTTCGGCGTCTTGCTGCGGTACTCGCAAAGGTCGGCGATCACGCAGCGCCAACATTCCGGCTTGCGCGCCTTGCAGATGTAGCGGCCGTGCAGAATCAGCCAGTGGTGTGCGTCCCTGGCGAACGCGTCCGGTGTGAACCTCACCAGCTTGTCCTCGACCTGGCGCACGTTTGCGCCGGGCGCCAGGCCGGTGCGGTTGGAGACACGGAAGATGTGCGTGTCGACCGCGATCGTCGGCTCGCCGAAAGCTGTGTTGAGCACGACGTTCGCGGTCTTGCGGCCGACGCCGGGCAGGGCTTCCAGGGCCTCGCGCGAGTGCGGTACCTCGCCGCCGTGCAGTTCGATCAGCGCGCGGCACAGGCCGATGACGTTTTTCGCCTTTGTCTGGTAGAGGCCGATGGTCTTGATGTACTCGCGCAGGCCCGCTTCGCCAAGCGCGAGGATTGCGTCCGGCGTGTTCGCGACCGGGAACAGCCGGGCGGTCGCCTTGTTGACGCCGACGTCGGTCGCCTGCGCGGAAAGCACGACGGCGACCAGCAGTTCGAACGGCGTCGAGTAGCGCAGCTCGGTCGTCGGCGCCGGATTGGCGTCACGCAGGCGCGCATAGATCTGCTGGCGTTTCGTGGTGTTCATGCGGCGCGCACGCCGCATCGCGGCCATGGGCCGCTCCTACAGGTGATCATGCGGGCGCAGGCGCCAGCGCGACTGCGCGCGCCTTATAGCGCGCATCGATCCAGTTCTTGCCGGCGATCAGCAGGCCCAGGCCGATGAAGGCACCGGGTGGCAGGGCTGCCAGCAGCAGGCCCTGGTACTCCGGGATCAGCGTCAGATGCACGCCCTTGAACGACTCGCCGAGAATCAGGTTCAGGCCGTCGCCGAGCGTGCCCTGCGCGAGCAGTTCACGGACGCCGCCGAGCACGACGAGCACGAGCGTGAAGCCCAGTCCCATCATCAGGCCGTCGAAGGCGGCCAGGCGCAGGGGATTTTTCGACGCATAGGCTTCGGCGCGGCCGATGATGATGCAGTTGGTCGTGATGATCGGCAGAAAGATGCCGAGGATGTTGTAGAGCGCATTGAAATACGCATTCATGATCAGCTCGACCACCGTGACCAGCGCGGCGATCACCATCACGTAGATCGGGATGCGGATCTCCTGGCGCACGACCGGGCGGATCAGCGACACGATGGTGTTCGACATCAGCAATACCAGCAGCGTCGCCATGCCGAGCGTGAACCCGTTGACGACGTTGTTGCTGGTGGCGAGCAGCGGGCACAGCCCGAGCAGCTGCACGAGGCCGGGATTGTTGGTCCACAGTCCGTCGCGGACCAGTTTGCCATAAGGGCTGATCTCGGCACTCATGAGTCACCTCCTTCGGCTGCGCTGGAGAACATGGTTTCGCGATTCTGCTCGAAGTACTGCAGGCTGCGGTGCACGGCCTTGACGACCGCGCGCGGCGTAATCGTGGCGCCGGCGAACTGGTCGAAGGCGCCGCCGTCTTTCTTCACGGCCCAGCCGCTCGCCGCAGGATCGGCCAGCGACTTGCCGTCGAACCTCAGGATCCAGTCAGTGCGCTGGCTGTCGATCTTGTCGCCCAGGCCGGGGGTCTCCTTGTGTCCGGTCACCCGCACGCCGGTGAGGTGGCCGTCATGGCCGACGCCGACCAGCATCTGGATCGCGCCGCTGTAGCCGTCCGGCGCCGTGACCGTCATGACGGCGGCGACCGGCTGGCCGCCGCGACGGGCGCGGTACACCGTCACCGGCTGCGTCGCGTCGAGCTGCGCCGACGTGAACTCGATCCGGTCGGCGGCGACGTCGTTGTCGTAGGCGCCGCGCGGCAGCACCTCCTGCAACTGGCGCAGCAGGCGTTGCCTTTCCGATTGCAGGATGCGATCGGCGGTCAGCGCATGCGTACCGGCGAGCATGCCGGCGGCGGCGATGGCAAACAGGCCCAGTACCTGGCCGGACCGCAGGACTTGGCCAAGATTCTTGCTCATGCGTCCGGGGTCCGCGTGCCCTGGCCATAGACGCGCGGCCGGGTATAGCGGTCGATGGTCGGGGCGCAGATGTTCAGCAGCAGCACTGCGAAGGCCACGCCGTCGGGAAATCCGCCCCAGGTGCGGATCACGTAAACCAGCACGCCGATCCCCAGGCCATAGAGCAGGCGGCCGCGCGGCGTCGTCGCCGCCGAGACCGGGTCGGTGGCGATGAAGAACGCGCCGAGCATGGTCGCGCCGGACAGCCAGTGAAACAGCGGCGAAGCGTAGCGATCCGGATCCATCGCCCAGAACGGCAGCGCGATCAGGGTGACGCCGACGAGCATGCCGACCGGAATCTGCCAGCGGATGGTCTTGCGCCACAGCATGTAGAGGCCGCCGCAGAGCCAGGCCAGCGCAATCCATTCCCAGCCGCGGCCGGCGAACAGGCCGATCGGCGCGTCGCCGCGAATCTCGCCGAGCGTGCGCTGCAGGCCCAGCTGCGTACGCACATGGTCCAGGACCGTCGCGCCGGTGAGCGCGTCGGTTTGCGGCACCCACAACGGTTGCAGCGCCGGCCAGGTCGTCATCTGCACCGGGAACGAGATCAGCAGGACGACGAAGCCGACCATCGCCGGATTGAACGGGTTGTAGCCCAGACCGCCGTAAACGTGCTTGCCGAGCAGCATCGCAAACAGGCTGCCGATGACGGGAATCCACCACGGCGCGGTCGGCGGCAGTGACAGCGCGAGCAGCACGCCCGTCACCAGTGCGCTGCTGTCGAGCAGGAACGGCTGCAGCGGCTTGCTGCGCAGGTGCAGCACCGCGGCTTCGGCCAGCAGGCAGGTGAGAGCGGCGAGCGCGATGTTGGCCAGCACGCCCCAGCCGAACAGCAGCGTGTACAGCGCGATGCCCGGAACGAGCGCGAGCAGCACGTCGCGCATCACGGCGGCGACGCTCGGCGCGACCGGCAGGAAAGGAGAGCTGAGCCGCATCATGCCTTGCCGTCCTCTTGCTTCTGCGCGAGCGCGGCTTCGCGCCTGGCCTTGGCGGCGGCGATGGCCTTGGCGACCGGGTCTTCCGCGTGCGCAAGAGCGGCCTGGGCCTTTTTCGCCTTTGCCGCAGCGATTGCAGCGGCGACCGGATCGTCGGCCGCCGTGGATGCCGACGTCGCGGCCTGGGCAGTAGCGTCGCCAGCGTCGCTGGCCGTCCTGCGGGCGGCGAGCTGCGCTTTCTTGCGCGCGCGCGCCTCTTCCTTTTCGCGCTCTTCGCGCTCGATGCGGGCCTGGCGGGCATCGTGGCGTTCCCGTGCGGCGTCGGCCTTGCGCTTCTCGCGATCTTCGGCCCAGATTTCAGTCTTGGCGTGGCGGTAGTACTGCACCAGCGGGATATGGCTCGGACAGACTTGCGCGCAGCAGCCGCACTCGATGCAGTCGAACAGGCTCAGGGCGCGTGTCTTGTCGTACTCGCGGCCGCGTGCGTGCCAGTACAGCTGCTGCGGCAGCAGGTTGATCGGACAGACTTCCTGGCAGGCGCCGCAGCGGATGCAGGGCATGGCCGTTTCGTCGGGCTTGAGCTCGCCCGGCGCCGCCGCGAGGATGCAGTTCGTGGCCTTGACGATTGGCAGGTCGTCGGACGGCAGCGCAAAGCCCATCATCGGTCCGCCCATCAGCAGGCGCCCGGGCGACTGCACATAGCCGCCGGCGTGTTCGATCAGGAAGCGCATCGGGGTGCCGATGCGCGCCTCGAAGTTCTGCGGCTGTGCGACCGCGCCGCCGGTCACGGTCACGACGCGCGCAATCAGCGGCTCGGCGTAGCGCACGGCACGCCAGACTGCGCGCGCCGTACCCGGATTGTGGACCACGAGGCCGACGTCGAGCGGGAGGCCTTCGCTGGGGACCTCGCGGCCGGTGAGTGCCTGGATCAACTGCTTCTCGCCGCCCTGCGGGTAGCGCGTCGGCACCACCTCGACGCGGATGTTCGCATCGCCGGCGACTGCCAGGCGCAGCGCAGCGATCGCCTCCGGCTTGTTGTCCTCGATGCCGATGAGGCACTGGCGTGCGCCGATCGCCTGCACGATGACGCGGATGCCGGAGACGATTTCGTCCGCATGTTCAGCCATCAGCAGCTGGTCGCAGCTGATGTACGGCTCGCACTCTGCGCCGTTGATGATCAGCGCCTCGACGGGCCGTCCCGGCGACAGCTTGATGAAACTGGGAAAGCCGGCGCCACCGAGCCCGGCGATGCCGGCACGGCGGACGATGTCGCGCAATGCCTTGGCTTCGAGCGCCGCCGGGTCCGCGGACGGCGACCACTCCGGCGTCGTCAGCCCCGCGTCGAGCCCGTCGGTTGTGATGACGATGCACAAGGCCGACAGTCCCGACACGTGCGGGATCGGACGCGGCTCGATCGCGACCACGGTACCGGAGCTGCTGGCGTGTACCGGCACCGAGACGAAGCCATCCGCCTCGGCGATCGTCTGCCCGCGCAGCACGCGTTGGCCCACGCTCACGCACGGCTTGGCCGGATTGCCGGCGTGTTGCGACAGCGGCAGCACCAGCTGCGGCGGAATCGGCGCGATGCGGATCGCCTGCCGCGTGGAGATTCCCTTGCGGTAGTCCAGGTGCAGGCCACCGCGGAAACCGGTCAGGCGAGTCAGGACACTGCGGACTCCATCGCTGGAGTCCGTCCCTGCAAGCCCGGACAAGGTCGTTCCGGACGAATGTGTCATGCGGCGCGCGACTCCGGAATCGGCCACTTCCAGGTGCGCGGCGTGTCCGTGACCGGAACCATGGCGATGCAATCGACCGGGCAGGGTGCGATGCACAGCTCGCAGCCGGTGCATTCGGCGGCGATCACCGTGTGCATCTGCTGCGCCGCGCCGAGAATCGCATCCACGGGGCAGGCCTGGATGCACTTGGTGCAGCCGATGCAGACGGCCTCGTCGATGACCGCGACGGTGGGCACCGCCTTGGCGACGCCGTTGTCCGGGTTCAGCGGCATGGGGTCGCGGCCGAGCAGCTCGGCGAGCCTGAGGATGCCGTCCTCGCCGCCGGGCGGACACTGGTTGATGTCGGCCGCGCCGGCGGCGATCGCCGTCGCATACGGGCGGCAGCCGGGGAAACCGCATTGTCCGCACTGCGTCTGCGGCAGCACCTTGTCGATCTTCTCGACCAGCGGGTCGCCCTCGACCTTGAAGCGGATCGCGGCGTAGCCGAGCCCCAGGCCGAACGCGGCGGCCATTCCGGCCAGGGCGAGGATCGCGATCACCATTCGATCAGTCCAGACCGCTGAAGCCCATGAAGGCGAGACTCATACCGTCGCGAGCATACGAGCAGGGGCCCCACGTTGTGGGGATGCGAGCCGTGTGAGTCGGCGGGATCATGTCTAGTCGAGCCCCGAAAAGCCCATGAAGGCCAGCGACATGATGCCGGCGGTGACCAGCGCGATCGGCGCGCCCTTGAACGCAACCGGGATGTCGGCGACGGCGAGGCGCTCGCGGATCGTCGCAAACAGCAACAGCACCAGGGAGAAGCCCATGCCGGCGCCGAGTCCGGTGAGCATCGACTCCATGAAGCTCTGTGCCTGGCGCACATTGAGCAGGGCGACGCCGAGCACGATGCAGTTGGTCGTGATCAGCGGCAGATAGAGGCCGAGGACCTGGTACAGCAGCGGGCTGGTCTTGTGCAGGACCAGTTCCACGCTTTGTACGACAGTCGCGATCACCAGGATGAAGGCGATCGTGCGCAGGTATTCGAGTCCGAGCGGAACCAGGATGTAGCGGTAGGTGAGATAGGTGGCGACGGCGGTCAGCGTCAGCACGAAGGTCGTCGCCAGCGCGAGGCCGGCAGAAGTCTCGACCTTCTTCGACGTGCCCATGAACGGGCACAGGCCGAGGAACTGGACCAGCACGAAGTTGTGGACCAGGACCGCGCCGACGAGGATGAGCAGGTATTCGGTCACGTCGTGGCGATACGGGCAGGTCGGCGATGGTGCAGTGCAGCCCGTGCTATTTGACCTTCATTCCGGGCATCGCACCATCGTCCGGACACAGTAGGAAGGGCCCGGCGGCTTCGTTGCTTGCCGCCAGCACCATGCCTTCCGACAGGCCGAACTTCATTTTGCGCGGCGCCAGGTTGGCGACCATCACCGTCAGCCGGCCCACCAGCTTCTCCGGCGCGTAGGCGGCCTTGATGCCGGCGAAGACCTGGCGCGTGCCGAGTTCGCCGACGTCGAGCTGCAGGCGCAGCAGCTTGTCGGCGCCTTCGACGGCCTCGGCGGTGACGATGCGCGCGATGCGCAGGTCGACCTTGCCGAAGTCCTCGATTCCAATCGTGCCGCCCGGCGTTGCTGCAGGGGCAGACGTCGCCGCGGCGGCGGGCTTGGCTTTCGGCGCAAGCGCCGCGGTAGTCTCGATCATCGGTGCGGCCTCCTCGGCCAACATGGCGTCCACCGCCGTCTTCTCGACGCGCGTCGCCAGCGGCTGGTACGGGCGGATGTCGTGGTCGAGCAGCGGCGTCGCCAGATCGCTCCAGTTCAGAGGCGCGACCTGGAGAAAGGCCTCGGCCTGCGCAGCGATGCCCGGCAGTACCGGCTTGAGGTAGACGGTGAGCTGACGGAACAGGTTGATGAAGCTCGTGCATACGCGGTGCAGTCGTTCGGCCTGCTCCGGATCCTTGGCCATTGTCCACGGAGCGAGCTTCTGGATCTCGGCGTTCGCGTCATCCGCCATCAGCATGACTTCGCGCAGCGCTGCGGCGTACTCGCCGTTCTCGTAGAGCCGGGCGATGTTGCCGGCCTCGCCGGCGAAGTCATCAAACAGATCGCGGTCGTGCAGTTCGGTCGCGAGCCGGCCGCCGAAGCGCTTCTCGATGAAGCCGGCGCAACGGCTGGCGATGTTGACGTACTTGCCGACGAGGTCGCTGTTGATGCGGCTGCCGAAGTCGTCGAGGTTGAGGTCGAGGTCGTCGACGCCGGCGCCGAGCTTCGCCGCCAGGTAGTAGCGCAGGTACTCGGGGTTGAGATGGTTGAGATAGGTGCGCGCGCGGATGAAGGTGCCGCGCGACTTCGACATCTTCGCGCCGTTGATCGTGAGGTAGCCGTTGACGTGCAGCCGGGTCGGCGTGCGGTGCTGCGAGCCGTGCAGCATCGCCGGCCAGAACAGGCCGTGGAAGTTGACGATGTCCTTGCCGATGAAGTGGTGCAGTTCAGTGGTCGCGCCGGCTTTCCAGTACGCGTCGAACTGCGCGTCCGCCGCCGCGCCCTGCTTCGCGCACAGCGCGCGGAACGAGGCCATGTAGCCAATCGGCGCGTCGAGCCAGACGTAGAAGAACTTGCCCGGCGCGTCCGGGATCGGGAAGCCGAAATAGGGTGCGTCGCGCGAGATGTCCCAGTCGCGCAGGCCGGCGTCGAACCACTCGCGCAGCTTGGCCTTGACCGCCGGATGGGCAACGTCGCCGGCGAGCCAGTCCTGCAGCAGGTCCTGGAACTTGGCGACCTCGAAGAAGTAGTGCTCCGAGTCCTGCATCACCGGCGTCGCGCCGGAGACCACCGAGCGCGGATTCTTCAGGTCGGTCGGCGCATAGGCGGCACCGCAGTTCTCGCAGTTGTCGCCGTACTGGTCCGGCGTGCCGCACTTGGGGCATTCGCCCTTGATGTAGCGATCCGGCAGGAACATCTGCTTCACCGGATCGTAGAGCTGCTGGATCGTGCGTCGCGCGATCGCGCCGCCAGCGCTCAGGCGCTGGTAGATCAGCTCCGCGAGCGCGCGGTTCTCGTCGGAGTGTGTCGAGTGGTAATGATCGAAAGCGACGCCGAAGTCGGCGAAATCGCGCTCGTGCTCGGCGCGGATGCCGGCGATGAAGTTCTCCGCGCTGACGCCCGCCTTCTCCGCGGCGAGCATGATCGGCGTGCCGTGCGCGTCGTCGGCGCAGACGTAGTGCACGGTATGCCCGTTCATGCGCTGGAAGCGGACCCAGACGTCGGCCTGCACGTAACCCACCATGTGGCCCAGGTGCAGCGGGCCGTTGGCGTAGGGCAGCGCGTTGGTGACCAGGATCTTGCGGGGCATGTGCGGGATCGGACGCGGATGAAGCGCGAATTATCGCATGCACGCGCAGTCCGGCCTTGGTGCGATGTCGGGACGCTGTCGCCCGCCGGGTGCCGTCCGCCGGTTCGGCGCTGCCGTCCGGCCCGGATGCGGTCGAGTGACGCAGGTCATCGCCGCGCCGGGTCCCGATATTGCAAGTTGGGTCGGGACTCTACGAACGGATATGACGTGAAGCGCTGGAGATCCGACACTCTGGGCATCTCGGCGGTCGCGCTGGCCCTGTCGCTGGTTGGCGGCATTGCCGGCGCAGCCGATTCCTGCGAGACGATCAATTACAGCTGCGAGGCCGCGGCCTCGGATGTCGTCGCGCGTGGCGGGCGGGCGACGGTGATGCTGCGGATTCCCGGCGCGAACCAGTGCACAGGCACGCTGGTCAACAACGCGCGCAACGATGGCCGGCCGTTTATCGTGACGGCACGCCACTGCGCCGCGGCCGGGGATCCTGAAACCCAGGCGGCGGCGGTCGAAATCGTTTACAGCCATGAACTACCCTGCGGTGGCGGCGCGGCCTTGCCCTCGGTGTCGACCTTTGGCGCCATTCACCGCGCGATCTACCAGGACTTCTGGCTGATCGAGGCGCTCGATGCGCCACCGCAAGCCGCGGATGCCTACTACGCCGGCCTCAACGCTTCCGACGCCCTGGGTACTTCCCAGTTCGGCGTGCACCACGGCAACGGCCGTGCGAAACAGTTCGTTGAGCAGCGCGTCGCATCCGGGAACATCGCGTACCTGGTTGGCCAACTGGTGGGTCTGGTGATCTCGACCTGGCATACCGAACTGGTCCGGGGCTCTACGCCCTTTGGCAGTTCCGGCAGCGCCCTGTTCGACGCGGAATCGCGGGTGCTCGGCGTGCTGTCGCTCGGTGCGATCTGTGCCGGCAATGTCATCGGAAACGACTACCAGCAGCTCGCCACCGCGTGGGCTGGCGACGGGACGCCGGATACCAGCGTCAGGCCCTGGCTTGACCCGGATGGTCTCGGCTTCCAGGTGCTCGACGGTCGCTGGGCGGAAGACGCCGGCTCGCCGCCCGGCGGCGGGCCCGGCGGCGGCTCCGGTGGCGGCGGTGGGGGTGGTGCCTTCTCGGCGCTGGGCCTGCTGTGGGTCGCGGCAGTTCTGCGCGTCAGCGCGGTCCGCTCGCGCTGGCGCGGCGCAAAAGTCGGAAAACAACCCGCGTCTCTGTAGGCATTACGCCCGAAACTGCGGCATTGCCGCATCGGCCGGCCGCGAAGTATTGCCCCCGCCCCAGTCCCGGCCTAAGGTGCGATCGGGATTCGCGCCGGCCCTGGACATGGACGTTCCGCCCGCGCCCGGCGCGCCCGCACCACTCAAACCTGAATCAAAGGAGACGGGGAGATGCGTCAGTTCAAGCGTTTTGTCGCGGGCTTTGCCGTGCTCGTCGCGGGTCTGTCCGGATGGGTGTCAGCCGTCGAGGCGGCGGCCGCGCAGCCGATCAAGAACCAGTACATCGTGACTCTGGCGCCGCCGGCGGTGGCGATGCCCGGAGCCCTGGCCGACGTCGCCCAGCAGGCGCAAGGTCTGTTGGCCCAGGTCGGCGGCGGTACCGTGCTGGCCACCTACACGCACGCGCTGCGCGGCTTCAGCGTACGCATGTCGGCGGTGCGGGCGGACGTGCTCTCCCGCCTTCCGGGCGTGCTGCGGATCGAGCAGGACCAGTGGATCCACGCGACGGCGACGCAGACCGGCGCCACCTGGGGCCTGGATCGCATCGACCAGCACAACCTGCCGCTCAACGGCACCTACGTCTATCAGGACAGCGCCGGCGCCGGCGTGCATGTGTACGTGATCGATACCGGCCTCAACGCCAATCACGTCGACTTCACCGGCCGCGTCAGCGCCGGGCGCAATTTTGCACCGAACAGCAGCGGCAGCCTGTTGTGCCAATTGTTGGGCCTGGGCTGCCCGGCCGCGGACCCGGCCAACACGACCGACTGCAATGGCCACGGCACGCATGTCTCGGGAACGGCGGCGGGTACGACCTGGGGCGTGGCCAAGAAGGCGACGGTGCACCCGGTCCGCGTGCTCGGCTGCACGGGCAGCGGCTCGAATTCGGGCGTCATCGCCGGCATCGACTGGGTCGCCGCGAATGCGCAGCTGCCCGCGGTCGCCAACATGTCGCTCGGCGGTGGCGACTCAGCGGCGCTGGATCAGGCGGTGCAGAACGCCATCGCTTCGGGCGTGACCTTCGCAGTCGCGGCCGGCAACGACAATGCGAATGCCTGCAGCGGTTCGCCGAACAAGGTGCCGGAGGCGATCACCGTCGGTGCGACCACCAGCAGCGACGCCCGCTCGTCGTTCTCCAACTTCGGCGCCTGCGTCGACGTGTTCGCGCCGGGTTCGGCCATCACCTCGGCGTGGTACACGAGCAACACCGCGACCAACACGATCGACGGCACGTCGATGGCTTCGCCGCACGTCGCCGGCGCTGCGGCGCTGGTGTTGGGCGTGAATCCGTCGGCAACACCCGAGCAGGTCACCGACGCGATCGTCGGAAGCGCGACCCTGGGCGCGCTGAGCAACGTCGGCAGCGGTTCACCCAACGCGCTGCTGTACACCGGCGACTGAGGGCTTTCGCAAACCAGGAAACGGCGGCCGCGGGCCGCCGTTTCCGTTTGCGCGCACGGAATCCTCGGCGCAGCGGATGGGCTGGTAGACTGCGCGGCCCGGAACCCTGCCGCCCTGACCGATGCCCGCGACCCGCGAAAGCCTGCTCGAAGCGCTCGACGCCTACGTCGATCCCCTGATCGGAAAGGGACTGGTGGCGTGCGGGGCGGTGCTGCGCGCCGAGGTGAAGGGCAACCGGGCGGAAGTCACTGTCGAGCTCGGCTTTCCGGCGGCAGGCTATCGCGATGCGCTCGCGCAGAGGATTCGCGACGCCGTACGGCAGGCACTCGGACTCGACGCCGTGGTCTCGGTATCCTGGCGCATCCAGGCGCATGCCGTGCAGAAGAACCTGCAGCCGCTGGCGCAGATCCGCAACATCATCGCGGTCGCCAGCGGCAAGGGCGGCGTCGGCAAATCCACGGTTGCGGTCAACCTGGCGCTGGCCCTGCAAGCCGAAGGCGCCAAGGTCGGCATTCTCGACGCCGACATCTACGGCCCGAGCCAGCCGCGCATGCTCGGCAGCAGCGATCGGCCGACCTCGCCGGACGGCAAGAACATGAATCCCATCGTCGCGCATGGACTGCAGGCGATGAGCATCGGCTTCCTCGTCGACGATGAGCAGCCGATGATCTGGCGCGGCCCGATGGTGACGCAGGCGCTCAACCAGATGCTGGTCGAGACGCGCTGGAACGACCTCGATTACCTGGTCGTCGACCTGCCGCCCGGCACCGGCGACATCCAACTGTCGCTGGCGCAGCGCATCCCAGTCAGTGGCGCGGTGATCGTGACCACGCCGCAGGACATCGCACTGCTCGACGCGCGCCGCGGCCTGCAGATGTTCAGCAAGGTCGAGGTGCCGGTGCTCGGCATCGTCGAGAACATGTCCTGGCACATCTGCACGAACTGCGGCCATCGCGAGGCGATCTTCGGCGAAGGCGGCGGCGCGCGCATGGCGCAGCAGTACAGCGTGGAATTACTCGGCCAGCTGCCGCTCGATCTGCGCATCCGCGAGCAGGCCGACAACGGCCGACCGACCGTCATTGCCGACCCCGGCTCCGACAGTGCACAGCGTTACCGCGACATTGCGCGCAAGGCGGCGGCGCGGCTGGCCTATGGCGTGCAGGGCGCGGCCTTTCCGAACATCGAAATCAACGACGACTAGGCGACGCCTGAACGACGTCGCTCAGGGCAGGGGACTGATGAGCATCAAATCCGACAAGTGGATCCGCCGCATGGCGGCGCAGGGCATGATCGAACCGTTCGAGCCCGGCCAGGTCCGGCACGCCGCCGACGGCCACAGGATCGTCTCGTACGGCACTTCGAGCTATGGCTACGACGTGCGCTGCGCCAATGAGTTCAAGATCTTCACCAACATCAACTCGACCATCGTCGACCCGAAGAACTTCGACGAGAAGTCCTTCGTCGACGTGAAGTCCGACGTCTGCATCATCCCGCCGAACTCCTTCGCACTGGCGCGCACCGTCGAGTACTTCCGCATCCCGCGTTCGACGCTGGTCGTGTGCCTAGGCAAGAGCACCTACGCGCGCTGCGGCATCATCGTCAACGTCACCCCGCTGGAGCCGGAGTGGGAAGGCCACGTGACGCTGGAGTTCTCGAATACCACGCCGCTGCCGGCGAAGATCTACGCCAACGAGGGTGTTGCGCAGATGCTGTTCTATGAATCCGACGAGGTCTGCGAGACCTCGTACAAGGATCGCGGAGGCAAATACCAGGGCCAGCGCGGCGTCACCTTGCCACGGACATGAGGCTGCGCGCGCTCGGGTTCGCCCTGCTGGGGCTGCTCGCAGCCTGCGGGCGCGACGAGCCCGCCGCGCTGCCTCAGCTGGCGACGCCGGACGCGCTCGCGGCGCACAGCGCCGAGTTCAAGCGCGAGGTGATCAAAGTCGCCGACGGCGTCTACGTCGCCGTCGGCTTTGGCATCGCCAATTCAATCCTGCTCGAAGGCGACGACGGCGTGATCGTCGTCGACACGATGGAGACCGCCGAATCCGCGCGCGCGGTGCTGGCGGAGTTTCGCAAGCTCACCGACAAGCCGGTCAAGGCGCTGATCTACACACACTCGCATCCCGACCACATCGGCGGCGCCGGTGTGTTCGCGCAGGGCGCGGGCGGAATCCCGATCTACGCGCAGCGCCGGCTGGTCGCCAACATGGAGAAGACCTCCATCGAGCTGCAGACGGCGATCACGCGACGCTCGCAGCGCATGTACGGCACGCGGCTGTCGCCGGAGGGCGTGGTCAATCTGGGCGTCGGTCCGTTCATCGACCTGCACGACGGGCGCACGGTCGACACGCTGCGGCCGACGCGCGACTTCGACGAGACGCTCGAAGACAACGTCGCAGGCATCCGCTTCCAGCTCGTGCACGCCCCCGGCGAGACCGACGACCACCTGTTCGTCTGGCTGCCGGAGCGCCGCATCCTGCTGCCCGGCGACAACGTCTACAAGGCGTTTCCGAACCTGTACACGATCCGCGGCACCTCCTACCGCGATCCGCGCGCCTGGGCCGACTCGATCGACCGGATGCGCGCGCTCAAGGCCGCGGTGCTGCTGCCCAGCCACACGCGACCGCTGGTCGGCGAAGATCTGATCGCGTCGACGCTCACCGACTACCGCGATGCGATCCGCTACGTCTACGACCAGACGCTGCGGATGATCAACCAGGGTCGTACGCCGGACGAGATCGCGGCGACGCTCAAGCTGCCGGCGCATCTCGCGGCCTCGCCGATGCTGCAGGAGTTCTACGGCACGACGGCCTGGTCGGCGCGCAGTGTGTTCGCCGGCAACCTCGGCTGGTACGACGGCAACCCGTCGACGCTCAAGCCGCTGCCGCCCGACGAGACCGCGCAGCGCATGGTCGAGATGGCCGGCGGCGTCGACGCACTGGCCGATCGGATCGTCGCTGCGGAGCAGGCCGGCGAGCACCAGTGGGTGCTGCAGCTTTCGGATTACCTGCTGCGCGTGCAGCCGGATCACGCCGCGGCGAAGCAGGCACGCATCGCTGCGCTGCGTGCGCTGGGCGAGCGCGAGGCCAATCCCAACGCGCGCCACTGGTACCTGATGACGGCCGGCGAGCTGGCCGGCGAGTTTCAGTTGCCCAATCGCATCCTGACACCGACGCCGGAGATGCTCGCGCGCATGCCGATCGCACGCTTCTTCGACGGTATGGCGGTCAACCTCGACGCCGAGGCGAGCGGCGACACGGTGATTGCGGTCGGCTTCGAGTTCACCGACATCCCGCAGCGCTACACCTACATTGTCCGACGCGGCGTCAGCGAGGTCGTGCCGGACCTGCGCAGCGACGCCGACATCGTCGTGCGCGTGTCCGCGCAGGTGTTCAAGGAAATGCTCGCGCGGCTGCGAAGTCCGGGACTGACCATTGCCAAGGACTTTGAAGTCACGAAAGGCGGCAAGCTCGACTTCGTGCGCTTCATGCGCCTGTTCGTGCCGGTGGAGGCGTGAGCATGTGGCGCTGGGCGATCATCTTGGCGCTGGGGCTGGTTGCGTGCGGCGGTGGTTCCGGACGCGACACCGATCCGTCGCAGTTCCATCCGCCGACCGCGGCCGCCGCGGGCGAGGCCGGCTGCAGCTGGCTCGTCGTCAGCAACCCAGATCTGATCAACGTCGCGTTTCCCGACGAGGCGGCGACCTACTGGGTGGCGACGCTGCCGGCATTGCCCGGCGCGCGGCTGCGCATTGACGGTCGGTATCCGCAGGCGCGCTACTTCTCGTTCAATGTCTACGATCCGGCGCTGCGGCCGGTCGACGCCATCACCGATTACCAGATCCTGCCGCGCGTCGCCGGCACGAACCCGTACCAGGATGCCGGAGCGGCTGCCGGGGGCGGGTACGTCGCATATGTAGTCGATGGCGCGACGCCCGATCCGCGCGCGACCAACACGCTGTACACGAACGTCGTGCGTGCGCCGGGCGGCGCCGGTGGGTTGCCCAATCCGTCGATCACGCTGATCTACCGCATCTACCTGCCGGAAATCGACGGCAGCGGCGGCGTGCCGCTGCCGCAGCTGACGCTCGAAACTGCCGACGGCGCGACGGCGCCGGTGAGTTTTGCGCAGTGCGATCCGCTGCCGCCGGACGGATTGCCGTCGCTGCTCAACGAGGCGATCCGCGACGCCAGCTATCCGCCCGGGGTCGACGTCGTGCCGGTGCCGATCGCACCTTCGGAGCCGCGCATCACGCGCTTCTACGGACTGCCCGAAACGCTGCGCGTGCTGGCGTCCAATGCGGTCGGCTTCGATCTGCCGCTGCAGCAGATCACGGCGTCTGACACCGGCGGCGGGTTTTTGAGCAACGTCGACAACGCCTATGTCACGACGATGGCGAGCCGCGACAAGGGCGCGCTGTACATCGTCCGCGCCCGGGCGCCGGTCTGGGCGCGCGAACCGGTCGATGCGCCGCTGGGCGACGCGCAGCTGCGCTACTGGTCGATCTGCAGCAACGAGTTCGTCAGCCAGCGCTTCGTCGCCTGCCTCGCCGATCACGAGGTCGCGCTCGACGACGCTGGTTATTTCACCGTCGTCGTGTCCGATCCGGATCAGCAGCCGGCGAACGCCGTTGCTGGACAAGGATCGTTGGGGGGCATGAACTGGCTGCCCTGGGGCGGCGCCTACGCCGACTCGGTGCTGATCTACCGCCACATGCTGCCGTCGCCGCAGTTCGCTGAAGCGATCCAGAACGTGCCCTACGGAACGCCCGTGGAGGACGCGATGGGCGAGTACGCGCCGCGCGCCGTCTACTGCGATCGCGCGACGATCGAAGCGGCCGCATCTGCGGCACAGGCGTTCGCAGCCTGCGCCGCCCGATAGGGTCGCGTTAGCCGATGAAACCGTGGCGCCGGCACATCTGCGCCAGCGCGTCCCACTCGGCCTGGTGCTTGTCCAGCGACGCATGGCGCAGCGGTGCGCCCGCCTTGGCGACCGGCAGATGGCATTCCATCCCGAACGGCACGCCGGCGATGCCGCCCATGCCTTCGGGCGAGTCGAACGCGGGGGCGCTGATATCGGGCGCGCTGTCGAAGTCCAGCGCATACGCCATGTTCAGCGAGGTCTGGTTGCGCGGGCTGTCGCCGACCGCGTCCAGGCCCCAGCGCCAGCGGATCAGGTTGATCACCGAGTTCGGGTCGAACTGCAGGTGGCTGACGTGCGCGCGGCGCGCGCGCGGGCCGATGATCACGCAGGGTGTGCGGAAGCCCAGGCGGCCGTCGTTGAACTCGGCCTCGACGCCGGCGACGCCGGCGAACGGCGGCTCGACGTGATCGTAGAAGCCGCCCCACTCGTCGTAGGTGACGATCATCAGGGTCCTGGCCCACACGTCCGGGTTGCTGCGCAGGGTGTTGTAGATCCGGGTCAGGTAGGCCTGGCCGTCGCGCACGTCGGCCTGCGGATGATCGTCCTGGGAGATGCCGGCGGGTGACTCGCCGACGCTGGCGCCGAAGAACGGATCGAAGTAGGACACCGCCGGCAGCGTGCCCGCGGCCACATCCAGCGCAAACTGGTTGAAGGGCTTGGTGATGTCGAGGTACTTCGGACCCCACAGACCGGTCAGCGGCAGATCGGAGAAGTAGTTCGCGCAGGAGACGCCCTTTTCGATCAGCCGGTCCCAGATCGTCGGCAAGGTCGATGGGTCCTGCTGCGCGTACGGCAGGGTGTTGTTGTTGCGGTCGGTGGCGCCGGCGTGGATGTAGATGCGGTTCGGGAAGGTCGACGACAGGATGCCGTGGAAGTAGCGGTCGCAGATCGTGAAGTTGTCGGCGACGCCGGCGTAGAACGGCAGATCCTCGCGCCGGTAGTAGCCGACCGGGAAGCGGTCTTCCGCATTGCTCGCGGTCGCCTCGGTCAACAGGAAGCCGTCCATCGCGCCGTTGTTGAGATGCACGCGGCCGTCCTCATAGCCGTGCGCCGGGTCGGCCCAGCCGCAGCCCTGGAAGCCGTAGGCGTCATCGGCGGCCAGCGGGAAGGTTGCCACGTCCTGCCCGTCGGCATTGCGGAATACGCGCTGCTGGATGGCGTCGGCGCCGGGCACCCAGCCGAGCATGTGATCGAAGGAGCGGTTCTCCATCATCACCTGGACGATGTGGTCGATGCCGCTGTCCTCCGGCGGCGGCAGCTGGGGCAGGGCTTCTGCCGCGGTGCCGCTGCCGCTGTCGTTGCCGCAGCCCGGTAGCGCGGACGCCGCACCGATGGCGGCGAGACTTGCGAGCAGGCGCCGGCGACTGGGATCGACGATGCCATCCCGTGATTTACGCTTCATGGTGTTCCCCCTGAAACTTAATTGAGCAAACCAACAGATTACTGCGCGTCTGTTGCGCGCATTTGAACGAACCGCGGCGCCTCAGCGCTCGGCGCGCATCAGGACCAGATCCCACTTGTGCGAGTCGGACGACTTGAGCACTTCGGTCGCATTCGCGGCAAGGAACACGCCGCTCCAGTACGCGTACTTGAAGCCGTTGGCGTCGTAGCGGTCTGCGCTCTTGTCGAGCTCCTGCGCGCATTCCTCCAACGTCAGCCGCGCGATCAGCTCCCAGTTCGAACCGGCGTGGATGCTGCAGTTGCGCCGATCCGCCGCAGGCAGGGTCTGCGCCGCCGACCTTTCGGCCACGACCGGTGCCGGTGCGGAAGCGGCAGGTGCCACGGAGGCTGTCTCGGTTGCGGTGTCAGCAGGCGCGTTCTGCGCGGCCTCTCCCGCCGCCGGCGTCTGCGCCGGAGAGGTCGTCTCGGCCGTTGCCGCGCTCTCGTTGGCTGTTTCGACCGAGGTATTCGCGCCGGTTGGGGCCGGCGGCGGCGGCACGTTTTCGGTGCTCCGCGTCAGCTCGGTCTTGAGCCCGACCGCCTGCCAGTTCTTGCCGCCATCCGCAGAGCTGTAGAAGTAGTAGCGGTCGGCCGACAGCAGGGTGCGGCCCCACAGGCCGAACTTGAAGCCTTGCGCGTTGTATTCGGTGACCGATTCGTCGACGCGCCTGAAGCAGGACATCATCGAGTCGCCTTCCAGGGGCTGCCATTGGCCGTTGACATGGCCACTGCAGGTCGGCGGGCCGTCCTGCTCGGCCAGTGCGTCATTGCAGGCGAAAAGCAGCGTCAAAGCGGCGCAGATGGCGTAGCGGGCATGCAGCATGGGGTCCCCCGGTTCCTTATGCGCCGCATGATAGCGAATCGGCGCTGCGGGAGAGGGGGTCAGCTCGCAGCAGTCCGGCTGCGCATGCGTGACAGGAATCCCATGACCCGCCCGGCGACCGATGCTTCCTCGGGCTGGCGGATCTGTTCGACGCGGTACGCGGCGCGCAGCAACGGTGCGTCGCGCAGCGCGCGATGGTGGCGCAACGCGCTGGCGATGCTCATCGAGAAGGCGCCCTTGCGCAGCGGCTTGGGCAGCAGGCGGTAGACCTGGCCCTGGTTGATCAGGCCGATGAACACCGTGACGTCGTGAAACGGCGTCAGCACGATGGTGACGACCTCGGGATGCTCGGATTTGAGCAGTTTCAGCAGCGCGGTGACGCTTTCGCCGCCGACGACCAGTTCGGACACGACCACGCCGACCGGGAAATCGGCCAGCAGCGACAGTGCCTGATCCTGCGATTTTGCCCACAGCACGCGATGCGAGTTGCCGACCACTTCGCGGACGATCTCGAAAACCTCCTGGTCATCGTCGATGACGAGCACCGCCTCGGTCTCCGGGGCCAGTTTCGGCGGCGCGACGAAAGTGCCGGTCTCGGTCAGCAGCGGCGAAGGCGGCGCGTAGGTCCCGGCGTTGAACAGGGCAATCGAGATGTCCGCGGCCTGTTGCACCGTGTCTTTCAGTTCCTGCGCGTCCCAGGGCTTCTGGATGAAGCGGAAGATCTCGCCCTCGTTGACCGAGGCGACCACCGCCTCCAGTTCCGAGTATCCGGTCAGCAGGATGCGCATCGTGTTCGGCGAGCGGGTCCGCACCTCGCGCAGCAGCTCGGCGCCGCGCATCTGCGGCATGCGCTGGTCGCTGACGACGACGTGAAAACGCCGGGCGTCGACCAGCCGCAGCGCCTCGCGCGGATCGATCGTGGCGTGCAGGTCGTACGCGCCGCGGAACAGCATGCCGAGCGAGCGCAGGATGCGCTCCTCGTCGTCGACCAGCAGCAGCGCGGGTTTCGGGTTCATGAGCGATTCCGTCAGGCCGCGAGTGCGGCAGTGACCGCCGGACGTGCCGGCAGGCGGATCAGAAACTTGGTGCCGCGCCCGACTTCGGAGATCACGCGGATGTCGCCGCCGTGGGCCTGCACGATCTGGAACGAGATCGACAGGCCCAGGCCGGTGCCCTGGCCGACCGCCTTGGTCGTGAAGAACGGGTCGAAGATCTTCTGCACATGCTCGGGCGGGATGCCCTTGCCGTTGTCCTGGACGTGCACGAGCACCCAGTCGCCCTCGCATTCGGTGCGCAGCAGCAGCTTGCCGTCGTCGTGCTCGATCGCCTGTGCGGCATTGGTCAGCATGTTCAGCAGCACCTGGTTGATCTGCGACGGCGAGCAGCGGATCTTCGGAATTTCGCCGTAACGCTTGATCACCTGGACCTTGTTCTTGATCACGTTGTTGGCGATCGTCAGCGTCTGGTCGAGGCAGTCGTTCAGCGACACCTCGGCGGTGCGCGCCTGGTCCAGGCGCGAGAAGTTGCGCAGGTTGACCACCAGATCCTTGATCGTGTCGACGCCGAACAGCGTGTCGCCGAACAGCGCCTGGGCGTCGTCCACCACCGCGAAGCCGTCGAGGCCGTCGATCGCCGAACGGCAGGCGCCGATCTGCTGTTCGAGCGCCGCCTCGTCGGCATTCGCGTCCAGCAGCATCTGCACCAGGCGGTCGTGGGTGCGCAGCGCCTCGGCAGAGGCGCCGAACACGTTCCGGATCATCTCGACGTTGTTGCGCACGTAGCCCAGCGGCGTGTTGATCTCGTGCGCGACGCCGGCGACCATCTGGCCGAGTGAGGCCATCTTCTCCGACTGCACCAGCTGCGCCTGCGAGGCCTTGAGCTGACCGTAGGCGTCCTCGAGCTGGCGCGAATGCGCCTCGACGCGGCGCTGCAGCGCCGACAGCAGGTCGAGCACGATGCCCATGCCGGTATAGCGGTCGTCGCGGACGATGACGATGTCCTCGGTGATCGGCGAACCCAGATGCGCGGTGACGTAGGCGGCCGCGGCTTCCAGCGTCAGCGCATCCTCGACGAGCAGCGGCTGCGCGTTCATCACCGACGTCACCGGCTTGTGGCCGAGCAGCTCGCGGCCGAAGCGGCGCAGGAAGATGCCGTTGAGCGTGTGCCGGCTGACCGTGCCGAGCACGCGGCCGTTCTCGACGACCGGCAGGCACAGCATCTGCGCATGCTCGGCGAGCAGGAACACGTCGGCCGCCGCTTCGACCGTGGTCGACGGCGGCAGAGGGGTCACATCGAGTCGCAGCCGCGAAAGTGCGTCCGTGGAAATCGACACGGGAAGGCGCCCACAGAATGAGGCGCGCACTCTATCCGCCGCAGATGAAAATCCCGTGGCGGATCGATGACAGCCGCAGCGCCGTAGCCCGGGCGCAGCCCGGGGCTCAGGCCGGCTCCAAGCCGGACGGATGCTTGATGCGCCAGCACTTGTGCGCCGGCGGCGGGCGCTTGAAGTCTTCGTCGAGCGTCTGCGCGGTGATGTCGTCGATCTGCGCGATTTCGGCGAGCGCCGGATCGAGCTTGAAGCCACGGCGGTTGGTCGAAAAATAGAGCACGCCGCCCGGCACGAGCAGTTGCAGACAGTGGCGGATCAGCTCCGTGTGGTCACGCTGGATGTCGAGCGTGCCGTCCATCTTCTTCGAGTTGGAGAAGGTCGGCGGGTCGAGGAAGATCAGGTCGAACTGCATCTTGCGCGTCATCCGCACTTCGTCGGCGAGCCACTGCCGGCAGTCGCTGCGCACGAAGGCATGCGGCGCGAGGCGTTCGCCCTCGGCCGGCGGACGCTCGTACATGCGTGAATGCATGTCGTTGAGCAGCAGGTTGCGCTGCGCCCATTCGAGATACGTGTTCGACAGGTCGATCGACAGCGTCTGCCGTGCGCCGCCGATGGCCGCGTGCACCGTCGCCGCACCGGTGTAGCAGAACAGGTTGAGAAAGCGCTTGCCGGCGGCCTCGCGCTGGATGCGCAGGCGCACCGGGCGGTGATCGAGAAAAAGCCCGGTGTCGAGATAGTCGTCGAAGTTCACCTGTAGCTTGCAGCCGTGCTCGACGACGGTGTGAAAGTTGCCGGTCTCAGCCTGGCGCGTGTACTGCGCGTCGCCTTTCTGGCTGCGGCGCAGCTTGTAGTGGATGCGTGCGGCGGGAATCTCCAGCACCGCCTGCAGCTGTGCGAGGCCGGCGCGCAGGCGTTGTTCCGCTTTCGCCGGCTCGATGGTTTTCGGCGGCGCGTACTCCTGCACGTGCGCGTGCAGGTCAGGGGTCGCGTAGAGATCGACGGCGAGTGCGTAGTCGGGCAGGTCGGCGTCGTAGACGCGGTAGTTGCTCACCTCGCTGCGGCGTGCCCATTTCGCCAGGTGCTTCGCGTTCTTCTGCAGGCGGTTGGCGAAGTCCTCGCCGCCGGTCGGCACGGCGGCCGCGTCCGGCCCGGCTTCGCGGATGCCGAAGCACAGCAGCTTGCAGGCAATCGCGCCGTTGTAGAGCGTGTGCATCGCATCGGCACTCAGGCCCATGCGCTGGCCCAGATCGGGGCGCGAGGTGAACACTGCCGCACGCCAGCCGCCGAAATGCTGCTTGAGATGCACGCCGAACAGCGAGTACAGCTTGATCAGATCGGCCTCGTCGCCGATGCGCTCGCCGTAGGGCGGATTGGCGACGACCAGGCCCGGCCGATCGCCGACCGGGCGCGATTCGAGCGCGTCGCCGGCCTGCAGTTCGATGCGCCAGGCCAGGCCGGCCTGCTGCACGTTCTGGCGGGCCGCAGCCAAAGCGCGAGGGTCGATGTCACGGCCGACGATGGCAGGAAGGTCGCCAGCCAGTCCGGCGTCCCGGCGTGCCAGCGCATCGTCGCGCAGCCGCTTCCACACAACCGGCTTGTGGTCCAGCCAGCGCTCGAAGCCCCAGCGCGTGCGCTGCAGGCCAGGGGCGATGTCGGCAGCCATCCACGCCCCTTCGATCAGCAGCGTGCCCGAGCCGCACATCGGATCGAGCAAGGGCCCGCCCTGCGCCGCGATGTCCGGCCAGCCGGCACGCACGAGAATTGCCGCCGCCAGATTTTCCTTGAGCGGCGCCTCGACGCCTTCGCGGCGATAGCCGCGGCGGTGCAGGCTGTCGCCGGCGAGATCCAGGCTCAACGTCGCGTTCTCGCGATCCAGGTGCAGGTGGATGCGGATGTCCGGGCGCTCGGTGTCGACGTTCGGTCGCGGCTGGCCCGCGTCGCGGAAATGATCGGCGATCGCGTCCTTGACCTTGAGACCGGCGTAGTGGGTGTGCGTGAGCGTCGGCGAGCGACCGGCGACTTCGATCGCGAAGGTCGTGCCCGAGTCGAACAGCTCGGTCCACGGCTGCGTGCGCGCCGCCGCGTAAAGCGCGTCGGGGTCCGGCGTCGGGAACGTCTGCAGCGGCATCAGAACGCGGCTGGCGAGGCGTGACCACAGGCAGGCGCGATAGGCCGTTTCGAGCGTCGCGCTGCCGGCGACGCCGCCGGGACGCTCGCGGGTGTCGCTGACGCCGAGGGTGTTGAGCTCCCGCGCGAGCAGCGGCTCGACGCCGCGCGCGCAGGTGACGAAGAGTGGAAAGCTGGACATGCCGCATTATCGCAGGCCGCGTGCCTGGATCGCCGGCGGGTCGATGCAGGGCGGGCCATGCCCGCCGGTGGCCACGGGCCGCCCTTGTGTAATGCTTTTTCTGCGGTAGTTGTTAGCTGTGCAGTCGGAGAGCCCGAGCCGCCCTGGGTCTGAGAGACCGTGCCGTAGCAATAG
>JBAZXW010000045.1:0-36556 GCA_041659605.1 Sinimarinibacterium sp.
GAGCGGTACGGCGAGCCACGTGTACACCAAGCCGGAAGCGGCGACGTACACGGTGACGGTGACGATGACGGACAAGAACGCCAGCGGTGGCAACCTGGGCACGTCGTCGGGCACGGCCATGGTGGCGGTCAACTCGGGCAATGAGCTGACGGCGCTGCTGTCGGTCAATCCGACGCTGGCGCAAATCGGCCAGGACGTCACCTTCAACGGCTGCGCCTCGTTCACGGCGGACGACGAAACGATCACGAAGTACGTGCTCGATCCGGACGGCAGCGGCAGCTTGCCGGCGATCGACGGCGGCACCGATTGCACGTTCACGTACGCGTACGCGAGCGCGGGCAGCTACACGCCGACGCTGACGGTGTCGGACAGCACGGGCGCCTCGGCGAAGGTGTCGGTGGAGAGCGTGATGATCCAGACGCCGCCGAGCCCGGGCACGGGCGGTGGCACGGGCGGCGGTACCGACGTGGGCGGTGTCAACAACCGCAGCGGCGGCGGCGCGCTGGGCTGGCTCACGTTGCTGCCCTTCGGTGTTGCGGCGGGGCTTGCGCGCCGCCGGGCTATCCGTTTCGGCTGATCGGGGGATCAGTCTCAATACCCCCGTCGGGCGTCAAGCCCGGCGGGGGTTCTTTTTTTGCGGCGCCGGCAAAGTGAACCGCGCCTGAATCAAATACGTCCGGACATCGGTTCGCGGTTGATGTCCGCACTTTGACGCGGTAGAAGGGGAAGCTCGATTCCAGCTCCCCATCCACGCGCGACGTGACGCCGCTGTATTAGGGCGTTGCGCGCTCCGCCACTGACTCCGGGGGATTCCACATGATGGATCCGAACGCGGTCGTGCTCGGCAATTCCCTGCTGGCCTGGTTCACAGCGCTGGGCGTTGCACTCTCGATCAACCTTTTCGTCGCGCTGGGCAAGCCCGTCCTCGTCGCACGCTTTTCCAGGACTGCGCCAGGCACGCCGCGTGTTGTCGGTCAGGTCGCTGTCGAAGTCGCACAACGCACCCGGCAGGGTCTGGTCTTCATCGTCAGCGCGTTCGTCGTCACGCGCTACCTCGATCTGCCCGAGCGCGCGACCGATCTGCTGCGCGGCGCGGCGGTCGTCGCGGCCTTCCTGCAGCTGGGGCTCTGGTGCAACGGCGCGCTGCTGCTGTGGATGGGGCGCTATCGCGAGCGGGTCGTCAAAGCCGATGTCGGCGCCACCACCAGCCTCGGGGCGTTGGGTTTTGTCGGGCAGCTGCTGCTCTGGGCTTTCGTGGTGCTGCTGGCGCTGGGCAATCTCGGCGTCGACGTCACCGCGTTGATCGCCGGGCTGGGTATCGGCGGCATCGCCGTTGCGCTCGCCGCGCAGAACATCCTAGGCGATCTGTTCGCCAGCCTGTCGATCATCGTCGACCGGCCGTTCGTCATCGGCGACTTCATCATCGTCGACGACTACATGGGCACCGTCGAATACGTTGGGCTCAAGACCACGCGCATCCGCAGCCTTGGCGGCGAGCAGATCGTGTTCTCCAACAGCGACCTGCTCAAGGCGCGCGTGCGCAACTACAAGCGCATGTACGAACGCCGCGTGTTGTTCAGCTTCGGCTTGCTCTACCAGACCACGCCGGAGCAGGCCGAGAGCGTGCCGCGTACCGTCCGCCGCATTGTCGAAAGCCAGAAGCTGACGCGTTTCGAGCGCGCGCACTTCGCCCGCTTCGGCGATTCCTCACTGGACTTCGAGGCCGTCTACTGGATGACCGACCCGGACTATGGCCAATACATGGACACGCAGCAGGCGATCAACCTGGAGATGCTGCGCGCTTTTGCCAAGGAGGGCATCCGCTTCGCGTACCCGACGCGTACGCTATTTGTCGAGAATGCGCTCAAGGTCGAGACCGCGGCGCTGCGCGGCGACGGTCACGATCACCATAGCGATCGCGAGACGCGGGTGCGGCCGTCCTGATGCTTCCTCAATAACGCGGTCGCTGCAGGCTGCGGCGGCTCGGTGTACGCATGCCGCCGATCGCGGCGGCCGGCAGATCGACCGCCGCGCTGCCGCGCAGCAGCCGGTTGCGCCAGTCCCACTGCGCCGCGGCATCAGCTTCGGCCAGGACACTCACTTCGCCGCCGACCAGGGTCGCGACCGGTACGCCGCCGCGCAACAGCACACGGTGACCGGGCAGCGCCGGTACGCGCTCGCCCGGCAGCAGCGTGCCGGTCAGATTGAGTGGATCGCAGCCGGCAACCACGACCAGCGCCGCGTCGGCATCGTCGCGATGGCGACGCAGCATCGTCGCGGCATCGGCGAGCGCGAACTGCTCGCCGGCGAAGCCGCTGACGAAACGGCCGCCGCGGATTTCGCCGCGCGCCTCCAGGCGGCGCAGCACGTAATGCAGTTCGCGCCATGGCGGCAGCTGCGGCTCGCGTTCGATCAACTTGCGGAAGAGCACGCCGTAGCGCTGCAGCAGCACGCGTGCAATGTACTCGACCTCGGTCGCGTCTTCATTCGAGGACGCGGTTCGGCGCACGCGCGTCAATGACCAGCGACCGGCGCTTTCCAGATTCTCGAAAGCGGCGCGCACGCCGCCGCGGCGCAGCCGCCGCGCCTTGACGTCGGCCGGCGCGACCAGCGCGCGCAGCCCGGCAAACCCGTCGGAGGTGATCAAGCCGTGGCTGACCAGCTCGCCGAGCGCATCCTCGACCTGGCTGCGCAAAAGGCCGGTGTCGGCGACGAGATCGACAAAGAAGGACGCGCCGTGCGTGCGCAGCGCTTCGAGTACCGCGGTCGCTGCGCCGGACGGCTCCGGCCCGGCATCAGCCTGTGCCTGCCAGTGTGCAGCCTGCTCACGCAGCAGCAGCACGATCGGCGTGGCGCGCACGGGAGCTGCCTTGCGGCCTTCGCCACCCGTCGGCGGGCGTTGCCACAATACGCGGCCGCTGGCGCAGAGCTGGTCGAGCCAGGCCGATTCGTAGTGGCGCACGCGAGCCGGCAGCACCTCGGCTTCCCAGGCGGCGGCGGCCACCGGGAAACCTTCGAGCTGTGCCAGCACGGCTTCGAGCGCGACCGGTCCTTCGCGCAGCTCGCCGCCGGCCAGCCCTTGCCACGCAAGCAGGAACCGCATGAACGCCGCCGGCGCCACCGGCTCGAACTCGGCGCGGCGGCGATCGCGCGTGTAGCGGTGGATGCGCGCGAGTCGGCGGCGTTCGCACCATTCCAGCTGCCCGTTGCCGGTGAAGTCGCCGCGCATCACCGCGCCTTGCGCCTCGAGTGCAAGGAGGGCCGCTTCCACTTCCCCCTCTCCCCCCGCGGGGGGAGAGGCGTTTGGCTCAAGCGGGACTGACATTGAGTCAGTCCCGATCCGGCCAAACGCGGGTGAGGGGGACCGCTCGGCCGCAAGGCCGAGCGGTTGCGCCAACTCCCGCGCCGTTACCGGGCCGAGCAGCTCGAGCCGGCTGCGGATCAGTTCGCGCAGCGCAGTCGCGCGGTCGACATCCGCGCCGAGCAGCGGCGCATCGCCGTGCACTTCGGCGTCCGGCAGCACGGCGCGCAACTCGCGCAGGCGCTCGGCAGCGACCCACAGACCGTACGGCGGGCCATGCCCGCCGGCGGCCGCGGGCCGCCCTGCGAAGTGCGCGACTCTGCGTGCGGCGAGCAACGCATCCATCATCGGCGCCCAGGCCCGCATCTCGGCGTCGGTCAGGAAGCCGTGCACGACCAGCGCGTCGTGCAGCTCGTCGGCATTGGCCGGATCGGGTAGCAGCTCCTCGCGTACGCGCGCGATCGCGTCGGGATCGAGGCGGCCGAGATCCGCGGCGGTTTCCGGCTCATAGGCGCCGCGCGTCCTCACCGCGAGCGTGCGCCGCTCCTCGGCGGCGCCATCGTCGAGGAACGCATAGGGCCGCGCGTTGACGATCGCCTCGGACAGCGGCGACGGCGCGGTGAGATCGCGGCAGACGACCTGCGTCTCGCCGGATTCCAGCCTTCGCAGCAGCGCGATGAAGCCGTCGACGTCCATGACTTCGTGCAGGCAGTCTTCGAGCGCCTGCAGCACCAGCGGATGATCCGGCACCTCGCGGTCGCCGGTCAGGTTGTCCTGGCAGGCGACAGCATCGGGCGCGGCGTGCGTCAGCAAGTCCTCGGCGTCGGAGCGCTGGAACTGCGGCGGCACGCGCTTGCCGTTGCGGTTGCGGGCGACCGCAAGCGCGACTGACGCCGTCCAGCGCCAGCGCGTCGGGAACATCGGCGCCTGCAGCACCGCCTGTACCAGGACGTCGCGTGCGCTGTTCGAGTGCAGGTAGCGCGCGACCTCTTCAAGCGGGAAGCTGTGCGTCGGCCCGAGCGACAGCACCAGCGAATCGTCGAGCGCCGCCGCCTGCAGTTCGAAGTTGAACTGCCGGCAGAAACGCTTGCGCAGCGACAGGCCCCAGGCGCGCATCACGCGTGAGCCCAGAGGCGCGTGAATCACCAGGTGCGTGTCGCCGACTTCGTCGAAGAAGCGCTCGAAAACGATCTGCGCGCGCGTCGGCAGCAGGCCGAGCGCAGCCTTCGCTGCGCCGTAGTAGTTGGCGAGCTGCTGCGCCGCGGCAGGGGCGAGGCCGTAGTCGGTCTCCAGCCAGCGCGCGCAAGCCTGGGCAGCTTCACGGTTAGTCTCCCCCCGCTGCACGGGGGGAGGGGGGGTGGACAGGATCGTGTTTGCTTTCTCCCGCAGCCGCGACACCGCCACCGACAGCTCGTCGCTGCGGCCCGGCGCCTCGCCGAACCAGAAGGGCATGTTCGGCGGCTGGCCTTTCGCGTCCTCGACGATGACGCGGCCGGTCTCGACCTTGAGGATGCGGTACGAGGTGTTGCCGAGCTGGACGATGTCGCCGGGCAGGCTTTCGAACGCGAAGTCCTCGTTGAGCGTGCCGATGCGCAGGTCCTCGGGGGCGAGGACGACGTCGGAATCGAACTGGTCGGGAATCGTGCCGGCATTGGTCACGGCAACGAGCTTGGCGCCGCGCCGCCCGCGCAGGCGGCGGTTGACGGCGTCGTAATGCAACAGCGCGCCGCGACGGCCGCGGCGCGTGCTGTAGCCGTCGGCCAGCATGCGCACGACCTCTTCGAAGCGCGCCAGCGGCAGCTCGCGGTACGGCAGCGCGCGACAGAATCGTGCGTGCAGCTCGTCGACACTCCATTCGCGGCACGCGACTTCGGCGACGATCTGCTGCGCGAGCACGTCGAGCGGCGCCGCCGGGATGGCGATGCAGTCGAGCTCGCCGCGATTGGCGCAGTCGACCAGCGCCGCGCATTCGGCCAGATCGTCGAGCGACATCGGGAACAGCCGCCCCTTCGGGATTGCGCGCACGGCGTGACCGGCGCGGCCGACGCGCTGCAGGAAGGCGTTGATCGAGCGCGGCGAGCCGATCTGGATCACGAGGTCGACGTCGCCGATGTCGATGCCCAGTTCCAGCGACGCGGTTGCGACCAGCGCGCGCAGTTGCCCGGACTTGAGGCGCTGCTCGGCGCGCAGGCGATGTTCCCTGGCGAGGCTGCCGTGATGCGAGGTCACGTGTTCCTCGCCGATGCGCTCGGCGAGATACCGCGCGACGCGCTCGGCCATGCGCCGCTGGTTGACGAAGATCAGCGTCGTGCGGTGTTCGTTCACCAGATCGGCGATGCGGTCGTAGATCTCGCCCCAGACCTCGGTCGCCATCACCGCGGTCAGTGGCGAGCGCGGGATTTCAATTGCAAGGTCGCGCTGCCGGCGGTGGCCGGCGTCGACGATCTCGCAGGGGCGGTCGGCGGCGCCCATCAAGAGCCGCGCCATCGTCTCGATCGGCTTCTGCGTCGCCGACAGGCCGATGCGCAGCGGCGGCTTGTCGCAGATCGCGTCGAGCCGCTCCAGCGTCAGTGCGAGATGGGCGCCGCGCTTGCTGCCGGCGACCGCGTGCAGTTCGTCGACGATCACGCTGCGCGTCGACTTGAGCATGTCGCGGCCGGAATCCGAGGTCAGCAGGATGAACAGCGATTCCGGTGTCGTCACCAGGATATGCGGCGGTACGCGACGCATGCGTTCGCGCTCGAGGCTGCTGGTGTCGCCGGTGCGCACCGCGTCGCGGATCGGCAGATCGCCCAGGCCCATCGCCTTGACGCGCTCGCGGATGCCGGCGAGCGGCGCCTGCAGGTTCTTCTGGATGTCGTTGGAAAGAGCCTTGAGCGGCGACACGTAAACGACGTGCACCTCGTCGGACAGCCCGCGTTCGATGCCCTCGACGACCAGGTCGTTGATCGCCGCGAGGAAGGCTGCAAGCGTCTTGCCCGAGCCGGTGGGCGCCGTGATCAGTGCGTTGCGGTGGCGCGCCGTGACCTGCCAGGCCTGCCGCTGCACCGGCGTCGGCTGGCCAAAGCTGTCGGCAAACCAGCCGGAGACCGCGGGGTGGAACAGTTCGTCCAGGGGGCCAGCCGGCGACCCGTCGGCGGTCGGCGGAGTGACAACAAAAGGAAGGTGCTGCTGATGCTGCATCGGCCGGGCAACGAGGCGATCCGCGAAGCGTCACTGTGCCACGGCGCTCAAGCGGATAGCCAGTTTCGCACGCGCGAAAGGGGAGAATTTCGGATTCGACAACGTGCAAGGTTTCATTTACTTTATGCGCCGCAGTCGTTTCAAGCAGCGCGCACCGTGCGTACGTCCGGCGTGGCCCAGGCCGTTCCGAATACTCCCGATGCCTTCCTTGATCTCTGCACCCCGCAGGCGGGATTGCCTGCTATTCATCCAAGGAATGTATCCATGAGCAATGTTTCCACCGGCACGGTGAAATGGTTCAACGAAACCAAGGGCTTCGGCTTCATCACTCCCTCTGACGGCGGCGAAGACCTCTTCGCGCACTTCAAGGAAATCCAGGGCACCGGCTTCAAGACCCTGAAGGAAGGCCAGAAGGTCGAGTACAAGGCGCAGCGCGGCCCCAAGGGCATGCAGGCGACCCAGATTCGCCCGCTGTAACCGATTCCGGATTCCAAAAAGCCGCGGCTGATGCCGCGGCTTTTTTTATGCCCGCACGCCGGCCGGAACGGAGCGTTAGTGGCGGTAGCCCTTGACCCGTACCTTGAAGTCCATCGCCGGGCCCGGCGTTGGCGCCGTCTTGGTCTTGAGTTCGTAGCCGGGCGGATCCAGTTCGAGGTCGAGCTTGTAGAACAGCCGCGCCATCGACAGCGCGATCTGGATTTCGGCAAGGCTCTTGCCCAGGCAGGTGTGCGGGCCGCGACCGAAAGGCGAATAGGCGCCTGAGGTCATGTGCTCGGCGCGCGGCTTGGCGTAGCGGTCGATGTCGAACGTTCGCGCCGCTGGGAAGTACTCGTCCATGAAGTGCGGCACGCTGGTGCCGATGTAGACCATCTCGCCGGCGTGGATCTGGTGCCCCTCGAAGCTGAAGTCCTTGGTCGCCGTGCGCATCTGCGCGACCGCGATCGGATACAGGCGCATCGTCTCCATGATCGCGCCCTGCAGCGACGGAATGCGCTTGAGCAGGTCCTCCTCCTCGATGTCGCCGTGCGCAAAAAGCTCGTCCACTTCCTTGAGCACGCGCGCCTTGACCTCCGGGTGCTTGAGCACGGTGTAGGTGATCGCGGCCGTGGTGTTGGCGACGGTGTCGAGGCCGGCGACATACGGCCCGGTCAGCGACACGATCAGATCGGAAGCCGGCATGACGTCCGGCGTCTCCATGTGCGCGGCGAAGATGTCGTCGATCAGGTTCTTCTGCTCCTCCGGCACCTTGCCGTAGCGCGCGCGTGCCTGCGCGATCATCTTTTCGCCGAGTTCGAACACGCGCGCCTTGGCCTTTTTGTAGCGCGGATTCTTGAGCAGGAACTGCGGGCGCTGGCGCGTCACCAGCACGTTGAGGATGTACAGGATCATCGTGCGGATGTCCTTGACGTACTCCAGCGGCGCGGCGCCGGTCAGGATCGTGCCGAGCTGGTCGGTGACCATGTACTGCATCGCCTCGACGACCGACACTTTCTGGTCGATCTTCCAGTCGCGTTCGATCACGCGGTCGGTGATTGCGACAAGCTCGTTGTAGCGGCCCTTGATCGATTCCTTCGAATAGCCGCGGCGCATGATGTCACGCAGCTGCTTGTGGCTTTCGCCGTCCTCCCCGGTGAGGATACGGGTGGCCTTGTATTCGCCGACCAGGCCTTCCCAGAATTCCTTGGACCGCAGGCACTCTTTGCCTTCGCGCGTGCCGAGAAAGTTCGCGGCCTCGATGCCGGCGATGACGACGTAGCTGTTGCCCAGGATGCTCAGGCGGAACACCGGGCCGTACTTGCGGTAGCAGTCGACGAAGTACTGGGCCGGGTCCTTGGCCATGCCCAGCAGGTTGCCGATAAGCGGCAGGCCGGGAACCCGCGGCGTCTTCTTGGGCGGCGTCTTGCGCGGCGCCAGGGTTTGAGTTGCAGCGGTCACAGGCAGTCTCCGGAGCGGCTTCCCGAATTTTGAGAAGCGATTTCGATAATTACTGGGCCAGCGTTGTATCAGACCCGCGCGGGGGGTCGACTCCCCCGAGTGGATGAGGCCGCTACGGCGCGCAGTGCCGGTACTGAAAATCCCCGCGCCGAACTATGGGAAACTGCGCAACTCCAAGACAGATCGATAAGCGTGGGCGAACAATGAGCAAGGGGACTTGGGCAGGGCTGGTCATCGGCCTGGTGCTGTTGACGATCGGCGCCGCGTACCTCTGGTATGCGCCGCCGCGCGAAAGCGCGGAGCGGGCCGCCGAGGTCTTGCCGACGCCGGAAGTTGCGGCTGCACCCGTCGAAACGCCGCTGCCGGAGCCGAGTGCGATGCCGGCAGAACCGGTCGCTGAGCTGCCGATGCTGGAGGAGAGCGACCCGACGGTCCGCGACGCCCTGGTCGACGCCTTCGGCGCGCCGCCGGTCGAGGCGTACCTGTTGCCGGATCGCATCGTGCGCCGCTTTGTCGCCACCGTCGACAGCCTCGACACCGATCCGGTACGCGCCAAGTCGCGCCCGCTGGCGCCGGTCGAGGGCCGCCTGCTCGTCGAGAAAGTCGGCGACACCATCCTGCTGAGCCCGCGCAACGCCGAGCGCTACGAGGCCTATATTTCTGCATTGCAGGCCGCGGACACGGCCAAGATCGCCAGCGTCTATCTGCGTTACTACCCGCTGTTCCAGCGCGCCTACGAGGAACTCGGCTACCCGAAGAGGAGCTTCAACGACCGCTTCATCGCGATCATCGACCACCTGTTGGAGGCGCCAACGCCGCCGGAGCCGGTCGAACTGGTGCGGCCCAAGGTGGTGTACCAGTTTGACGATGCGCAGCTGGAGAGCCTGTCCTGGGGGCAGAAGACCCTGGTGCGCATAGGCACCGCCAACGCGGCGACGGTCAAGAGCAAGTTGCGCGAGCTCCGCGCGGCCATCGTCGGTCAGCCGGCGGCGCGGTAACGCGCCGCGAACGCCCGCTCAGAACTCGACGCTGAGCTGGGCGGCGAACAGATCGCGGCCGTCGATCGGCCGCTCGCGCGCATCCTCGGCCAGGCCGCGACGGAAGCGCGCACGCAGATATTCGACGGTGAGGCTGGCGCTGCGCAGTGCGCGCCAGGTCGCGGCGACTCCGGCCTGCCAGCGTGGCGCGTCCTCCAGCTCGCGGCTGCCTTCGTAGCGCAGCGCGCAGTCCACGTCGTCGCGCGGCGCATAGGCCAGCTCGATGTTCCAGGCGCGCGGCCGGTTACGGTCGGTGTCCAGTTCGCGGAACGCCCGCCGCGCCGCGAGCCATTCCACTGAGGCTTCGAACGGCCCGGCGCCGGCCACCGCGTAGGCGCTCCAGGCGTCGACGCGCTGCTCGTAGCGGCCCTGGCTGTCGTCGAGCAGGTCCTCGTCGGAATCGGCGAGATCGGACAGGTAACTGGCGCCGACGGTGGCGAAGGGCAAGGGCGAGACTTCGAGCGCGAAGCCCCAGTCCCGGCGCCGGCTGCCGGACAGCGGCCGGGCGCGGCCGTCGTAGGTGAACGCGACGATGTCGAGGCGCTCGTCCGGTCCGTACGAGAGCGCTGCGGCGTGGGCGCGGGTCTCGCCGAACTCGACCAGCGGGCCGCTGACGAAGCGGCTGAAGTAGACGCCGAAGGGCACGTACAGCTTGCCCAGTTCCAGCTCGAAATCGCCGGCTTCGAGCGCCAGCACAGCTTCGTCCAGGACCGGGCCGGTCTGCCCGGTTTCCGAGTCCTGTTCCAGTTCCGAAATCAGCTCGATCTTCATCCACTCCAGAGGCGTGGCCTCGACGCCGAGCTGGAGGGTCGCGGTGTATTCGCTGTCGTCGCTATGTCCGGATTCGTCGAACAGGCTGCGGCGTTGATCGAGGGTTTCGAACTCCACCAGCCCGGAGGCCAGCAGCCAGTCGGCGAGCGCGTGCTTGAGCCCGGCGTCGCGGCGCTCTTCGCGCGTCGTGTAGATGCGCGCTCGCTCGTCGTCGGTCGCGGCGGCGGCTTCCTCCTGCCCCTGCACGAAGCCAGGCCACGACAGCACGACGAGTGCAAGGCCGTGCAGCAGGCCAAGAGCCCATTGTGGATGGCTGCGGCGCAAGCGGGATGGACGCATGCCTTCGCTCCCTGAAGACCCGTGGTGCTGTGATACACGCAAGCCGGCCGGAAGGCGAGCCCTCCGGCCGGTCGGCGGCAGGCGATTATTCGGCGCCGTACTCCACCAGTTCCTCGCGTTCCTCGGGTTCCTCGACATGGTAGGCGACGATCTCGCCGATGCCGGGCGCGTAGAACTTGTACTCACTCGTGCCGGGCTCCAGCGGCGTGAAGTCGCGCGTCTGCAGGCAGTTGCCGTCGCAGCTGGCCGCGGCTGTGGACTCGCTCGCGGTCGTGCTGATCACCTCGGCCAGATCCTCGGCATCGCCGAGCGCCCATTCCTGGCGGTAGACATCGCCGACCTGCGGCGTGGCCTTCATCACGATGCCCGGCTTGGCGCCGTCGACGCCGGCCTTGAACGAACCTTCGAGGTCGACCAGCTGGCCGTCCTCGTAGTTGCGCGACAGCTCGCCAAAGTACCAGACGTTGCCTTCGAGATCCTGCGCGAACCAGTCGTCGGTGTCCTCGATCACTTCGCCATCCTCGGTCGCCGTGTCGCGCACGACGACGCAAGTGACGCCCAGGATCTCGACGGTCTGGTCGGTGACGACGACCGTGATCGTCTCTTCGCCGTTCTCATAGACGCGGCGATAGCCCGGCACCAGCGACAGGTAGGGATTCGGCGCGATCGCGGTGCCGATCAGCGTCGGATCGACGAACTGCAGCGGATCGATCGCCGGGTCGTAGCGCGCTTCGCCGAGCACCGCGCACAGCTCGGCGCGCGCCGCGGTCTGTTCGCCGCATTCCTCCTGCGCTTCGGCCAGTGCTTCGTCGGCCTGTTCGTCGCAAGCTGCGCGGGCATCGTCGTCGCCGACGTTGATGCAGTTGGCGACGGCGATCAGGTGGTCGTCCATCGCCTCGGCGGCGCAGGCGTCGCCGACGGCATCGGCCGTGCGCGTGCAGTACTTGTCGTTGCCGCTGCCCGTGGCTGCCGGTTGCCTTGCCTCGCTGTCCGTGCAGGACTGCAGGGCGACCGCAAGCCCGCACAGCAGCGCCGTCGCCGCCGCGCGGATCCAGTGTTCAGAGTCGTTGCGCATGTCGGAACCCTCCTGGCAAACGGCAGCGGAGCGTCGCTGCCTTCGGTCCAGAATTGTTCACATCGGCGCTTGCGGTGCGCATGCCGGCGCATTACCGGACGGTAATGTGGCGCGGGTGCGCTTCGACATAAGATCGAGGCATGCGCATCCTGCTCATCGAAGATGACACGCGGGCGGCCGAGTATCTGGTCAAGGGCCTGCGCGAATGCGGCCACGTCGTCGACCACGCCGCCGACGGGCACGACGGCCTGCATCTGGCGCTGACCGGCCGCTACGACGTGATCGTCGCCGATCGCCTGCTGCCCGGGCGCGATGGGCTGTCGATCGTGCGCATGTTGCGCGCCGACAACAACGCGACGCCGGTGCTGGTGCTGTCCGCGCTCGGCGAAGTCGACGATCGTGTCGCCGGCCTGCGTGCCGGTGGCGACGACTACCTGACCAAGCCCTACTCGTTCGCAGAGTTGCTCGCGCGGCTCGACGCCCTGTGCCGGCGCCGCCAACCCTACGTCGCCGAGCGCGCGATGCAGGTGGCCGATCTGGTACTCGATGTGCACGGCCAGACGGTGACCCGGGCGGGACATCCGATCCGCCTGCAACCGGGCGAGTTTCGCCTGCTCGAATTCCTGATGCGGCACGCCGACCAGGTCGTCACGCGGACGATGCTGCTCGAACAGGTCTGGGACTTTCATTTCGATCCGCACACCAACGTCATCGACGTGCAGATCAGCCGTCTGCGCGGCAAGATCGACAAGGACTTCCAGCCGCCGCTGCTGCATACGGTGCGCGGCGCCGGGTACAAACTCAGTGAATCGCCCTAGGCTCTTGCGCACGACGGCGCTGCGGATCGCACTGCGATACCTGCTCGCCTATGCACTGGTGCTCGGTGCGGCGCTGGGCGCCATGTTCTGGTGGACGCAGGGGCGTCACGACACGCAGCGCGATGCCGCGCTGAAGGCGGAGCTGTCGCGGCTCGTCGATGCGGCGCACGGCAGCGCCGGCGCAACACTCGCCGATGCGATCGCCGCGCGCATGGCGCAGCCCACGAATACGCACTTGTACCTGCTCGTGGCAGCCGACGGTGCAGTGCTCGCCGGCGGCTGGCTGCGCTGGCCCGAGGACGTCGACGCCGACGGCGACGTGCATCGGCAGTGGATCGACGAAGAGCTGTTGCCGCCGGGCCGCTTCGACGACGACGCCTATCTGCCGGTCGCCGCAAGCCGTCTCGAAGACGGTCGCCGACTGCTCGTTGCCGCGGTCGTCGATCAGCCCGGCGCGCTGTACGAGAGCGCCGAGTACCTGCTGGAGTCGCTGCCGTTGGCGTTGTTGCTGGCGCTGGCGATCGGCGCGCATACGGCGTACGCGATCCTGCGCCGCATGGACGTGATCGGACGCACCGCCGGCGAGATCATGGGCGGCGACCTGAGCCGGCGCGTGCCGGTCTGGGGGCACGACGACGAGTTCGATGCGTTGGCGCTGCGCCTGAATGCGATGCTCGACCGCGTCCAGCAGCTGGTGCGCGGCATGCGCGAAGTCACCGACAACATCGCGCACGATCTGCGCAGTCCGCTGGCGCGGCTGCGCAACCAGCTCGAAGTCAGCCTGCTCGAGCGGCGCAGCGCGGAGGACTACCGGAACACCCTGGCGCGCGCGATCGACGACTGCGAGCAGCTGATCCGCACTTTCAACGCGCTGCTCGGCATCGCCCAGATCGAAGCTGGCAGCCGCCGCGGCGAGTGGACGACGGTCGACCTCGGCGCGCTCGCCGACGATCTTGCCGAGCTGTATGCGCCGGCGGCCGAAGACAAGGGCCAGACCCTGCTGCGCGACAACGGCCGCGGCGTGACCGTCGCCGGCAGCCGCCAGCTGCTCGCACAGGCGCTCGGCAATCTGCTCGACAACGCCGTCAAGTACACCCCCGAGGGCGGCACGATTCGTCTGCGCGTCGGTCGCGTGGACGGCGCGCCCTGCATCAGCGTCGCCGACAGCGGACCGGGCATTCCGGCAACCGAACGCGAGCACGTGCTCGAGCGTTTCGTGCGCCTGCAGGATTCGCGCGATGCCACCGGCAACGGCCTGGGGCTGAGCCTGGTCAAGGCCGTCGCCGCGATGCACAAGGCCGGGCTGACGCTTTCCGACGCCCATCCCGGCCTGATCGTGAGCTTGCGCTTCGCCGATCGCGCCGCTTGAGGCGCGGCGGACGCCGCCGCGGTCACGGCGCCGCGGTCACGGCGATTTTCGCCATACGGCGGCGAACGCGCCGAATTTCGCCTTCAGCGGCAGGCGCTCGTCGGACAGGGCATCGAGGAAGTCGGACAGGCGCTTGGACTTGACGATCGTGTACAGCGTCAGACCGAGCACCGGCACGAACACGAGCCCGAAGTAGGCGAGCTTGCGCGCCGCCGAGGTCTCGGCGGCGGCGAACAGGTTCATGCCGAGAAAGCCGGTGGCGATCGTGCCGATCAGGCCGAAGATCGTGACCACGGTCAGGCGCAGCACGGTGTTGGCCTGGCGGCGCAGCGAATCGCTGTCGAGATAGCGGTTCATCTCCTCGATCTCGTCGCGCAGCTCCGTGTACAGCCGCTCGGTGCCCAGATGTTCGTTGCACAGGCGGTACAGACCTTTGGCCAGGGTCTGGTCCGAGACTTCGTGGACCCAGTAGCGGTGCGTGAAGCGCAGGAAGATCTCCTTGAGCGCGCGGATGTCGCGCTTGAAGCGCCGCACCGCCTCGGGATTCTGGATGTCGAGGCGGTTCAGCGCCCGCAGCAGGCGGTCCGAGAGCATGAACATCGCCGCCTTGTGCAGATGCGGCAACAGGAACACGAGGAAGTACTGGTGGCGGAACTGCTCGAGCAGCGATGGACCGCCGGTCACAAACGATGTATCCGTGGTGTCGGTAACCATCAGGAAGGACTCGCCGCTGCACAGCACGCGCGTGCCGGCGCGGTCCGGTCCGGCGGTGTTCCAGTAACGGTCGAGGCAATAGCGGTACTCGAACTCGTACAGTTCGCGCTCGCCGAACGGCAGCCGGTCGGAGGGTCCCGGCGGGGTCACGAACGCGAGGCGCACAAAATCGGCGCGGGTCAGGCTGCGCGGATCGTCGAGACTCAGGTACCCGCACAGCGGCATGCGGTGATACTCGACCAGGCGGTAGCGGATCGCACCCTTGCGGTCGGAGTGGTGCAGCACCATCGGGTTGAGCAGGAATTCCCAGTGCGAGGAGATGCACGGCGAGCGGAAGCGGCAGGCGTAGGACAGATACTTCGCGCGGTTGCCGAAGTCCGACGCGGCGAGGACCGTGCCGGCGGCGTCGAGACACTCGATCAGGCGCGGGCAGTGCCCGCCGAGGCCCTCCGGCGTCCAGTAAGTCGGGTACGAGCGGCCGAGGCTGTGCAGGGTCTCGTGCGCGCGCGCGAAGCTCAGATCGTTGGCGCCGACTTCGACCACCAGCAGCACCACGTCGAGGTCGTAGAAGAAATAAAGGTCGACGTGGGCGACCTTGAACGTCAGCACGGCGCCGTCGCCGGGATAGGTCACGCGCAGGGCGGCGACGTCGTTGCGCCGGAACATGCGGATCGGCGACTCGCCCGGCGTCGTGGTGCGGCCCTTGCCCTCGCCGTAGAGCATGCGCTGCACGAACGGCAGGAAAGTCACGAACTCGCTGTAGTGCCGCTCCTGGAAGGCGTGCGGATCGTCGGTGAACTCGTCGGCGACTTCGCGCCAGGGGTTGTCCGGCGACGGCTGCTCCAGCAGCTCCCAGTGGTTCTGGATCTGCGCATCCTCGCGCAGCGGCATCAGCTGCAGCGGCCAGATCAGGATCTGGCGGAAGTGCCGTACGACACGTTCATCCTCAACCGGTGAATCCGACATGGCTCCCCTCCATCGCCGTCATCGCGCCAGAATGGAGCGTCGCGGACGCGGACACAACCGGGAACGGACCGGGTCGCGGGACAGTCGAACATGGAATAGTGGGGGGAACAGAGGGGGAAACGGAGAGTCGACATGCGTCAACGCCTTCAAGCCGCGTGCATCCTGCTGCTGTCCACGTTGCTGGCTGCCTGCGCCGCGACGCCCTACCAGCCGCTCGCGAAGGGCTACGGCTATTCCGAGCAGAAGCTGGAATCAGACCGCTATCGCGTCGCCTTCGCCGGCAACGGCCAGACCTCGCAGGACGCCGTGCAGAACTACCTGATGTACCGCGCCGCCGAGCTGACCTTGCAGAACGGGCGCGATTATTTCGTCCTCGTCGGCACGTCGACCCAGGGCGAGCAGGGGCGCTCGCCCGATGTCGGCGTCGGCATCGGCGGCTTCCGCTTCGGCGGCCGCGGCGGGCTGGGCATCGGTATCGGCACCAGCACCGGCGGCGACAAGACGGCGTATCGCGCGCAGGCCGAGATCCTGCTGCGCTCCGGGACCAAGCCGGCCGACGATCCGCAGGCCTTCGACGCCCGCGACATCAAATCGAATCTGGAGGCGCAGATCAGCCGGCCGCCATCTTCCTAGCCGGGCAGATGGCGCTGCAGCATCTCGATCAGGCGCCGCTTGGTCGGGATCACCCAGTTCTGCTTGAGCTGCGGCGACAGCAGGCCGGCGTCCTCGAGTTCGTCGCACAGGTGCATCTGGTGGGCGAGATCGAACAGATCGAGCTGGTACGTGAACAAGCCGTCGTCGCCGACGGTGATGAAGGACACGCCCGGGGTCTGGAAGTGGCTGCCGTCGGCACGCCGGCCCGGGCCGCGGTTCCACCAGTGCGTGATGATCTGGTTGCCGTGGGTGGTGTAGCGCTCAATCGGAAAGCTCCAGCCTTCCCAGCCGACGCGCATGTCGCGGCCGTAGTGCGTCGCGCGGATCTCGTCGCGCGTGAACGCGCGCACAAGCATCGTGCCGGCGTACTCGCAGACGTATTCGCAACGCTCGGCGTAGAACGCGTCGGCGATCCACTCCCATTCGTTGCGCTGCGCGGCCTCGACGAAGGCCGCCTGCATCGCGCTCGCACGTGCCTCGACCTGCGCGGGACTCGGCGACATCGGCTTATTCTCCCGCCGCTTCGAGTTCGTCCAGTGCGTCGCGGCTGTAGACGGCGAGGCGCTGCAGGTGAGGAATGGTGTCGCGGCAGCCGATGAAGCCGAAATTCAGCGTGTCGATGTAGCTGACGACGGTGATGTTGAGACCGTAGCCGTGGAACGGGATCGACAGCGGGTAATAGGCGTCCATGCGGCAGCCGCGGAAATACAGCGGCTTGGTCGGACCCGGCACGTTGGACACCACCAGGTTGAAGGCCGGACGCACGCGCCCGACCGCACCGGGAATCTGCGACAGCAGCATCGGCGCCATCAGCAGCGAGCTGTACTGCATGATGCCGATAGCGGTCATGCCCTGCAGCTGCTCCTTGGCCTCGCGGGTCGACGCGACGACCGCGTGGAAGCGTTCGACCGGATCGGCGATGTCGGTGCCCAGCGTGGCGAGGATCGCGCCGACCGCGTTGCCGCCGCCCGGATCGTCCTTCGGGCGCACATTCACCGGCAGCATTGCGGTCAACGGTTGCGCCGGCAGCGCGCCGAGTTCCGCGAGGAGCCGGCGCAGCGCCGCGCCGCAGATCGCGAGCACGAGGTCGTTGAGTGTGCCGCCGTGCTGGCGGGCGACTTTCTTGAGCCGCTCGATGCCGAACTGCTGCGTCGCAAAGCGCCGGTTGCGGCCGATCTTGCCGTTCAGGATCGATTTGGGCGCCTGCATCGGCGCGATCAGTGCGCCGCGTTTGCGGCTGAGGGCATGCGTCAGCGCCTTGGTGATGTTGCGCGTCGTGCCCGCCTGTTCGCGCACCAGCCCCATCAGATGTTCCAGGGTGGGGGCGCCGCCGGACACTTTCGGCTCGCGCGACGACGGCTTGAGCGCGAAGAACATCGGTTTGTCGCGTTCCCTGGCTTCGTCGGACAGGCTGCGCGACAACAGGCGCACGCCGGTGTAGCCGTCGATCAGGGCGTGATGCACCTTGAAATACATTGCGAAGCGGCCGCCTTCGAGGCCTTCGATGAAATGCACTTCCCAGGGCGGGCGGTGGAAGTCGATGCTGTGGCTATGCAGGCGCGAGACGAGGATGCCGAGCTCGCGTTCGTCTCCCGGGCTCGGCAAGGCCGAGCGGCGGATGTGGTACTCGACGTCGAACTTGTCGTCCTCGACCCAGGACTGCAGCGGGCTGGCGAGGAAGCCCGGGTGGCGCAGCTTCAGGTTCCAGGGCGCGTAGACCTTGGCCTCCGCGCGAATCTCGTCCATCAGCCGGCGCAACAGGTCGGGCGGCGCGTCCGCCGGCGGCGAGAAGGGCATCAGCGAGCCGACGTGCATCATCGACTCGCGCGTCTCCGCGGCGAGGAAGGTCCAGTCGAGTGGATTCAAGCGCTTGGTGGCGGCCATCTCGTTCTCTCCCCGTTGTTTCGTTCGCGGCGGCGAGCGCCGCGGCGGACATCATAGTTCAGTGTGCCGCCGGATCGGGCTTTGGGTCGCGGACGAAGCCGAGCCGGGCCGGTACGTCGGCGGCGTCGAGACGCTGGACCGGCAGGACCAGGTCGTCGATCTGCAGCTGCAGCGCGGTGGTCGCGCCCGAAGGCAGCGCCAGCGCGGCAGCGAGCGCGCCGTCGTCGAGCGGCCGCCCGTCGGCGCGCAGGCGCTGCAGGATCCAGTCGAGATCCTGGTCGTCGACGATTCCGGGGCCGTGCTCGGTGTCGATCACGACCGCCCCGTCTTCGTCCAGATAGGCTGCGCGGGGCGCCTTGACGGCAAGACCCGTATGGGTCGTCAGATTTTCCGGGCTGTCGGCACGCAGGATCAGCGGCGCGTATTCCAGCTGCATGTAGCCGCGCTGCGGGCCGTTCTGGAAATACCAGCGGCCCTGCGCGTCCGCTTCATAGTTGCGGTTGATCGTGTCGACGATCTGCGGCCGCGAGATCGTTTCGCCGCGGATGCGCCAGCGCCCGCGGCGGTCCAGGCTGAGCCAGCCGTACAGGGCCGGCACGTCCGGCCATTTCGCAAGTGCGCGTCGAACCCAGTCTTCCACCCGATCTAATTTTCCTAGTGCTTTTGGGTCTGCGGATGCTGGCGGGTTTTCCGGATTTCCGCTACAAGAGAAACGCAAGGAAGATTCTGAGGGGGAGGTCGCCATGTCCGACCGCACAGCTGTCACGATTCCCGCGCGCCCGGTCAGTCATTGGCCGGCGGGCTTGCGCCTGCGCATTCGTCCGGAGGCCCAGCTGGCGACCGGACGCGAATTGCTGCGCGGCCGACCGGTGCTGGTGCTGTCCGGCTTGCGCCTGATCGGTCCGACCGCCGCCGGCTATTCCTGGCGGCAGCAGGTGCTGGTGCTGACCACCGGCCAGATCGGCTGGGCGCGGCCGGACCAGCTCGACCTGCCGATCGACGAGGCGCCGGCCGAGCCGTTCTGACGCCGTTTGTGCGCCGCCGCGGCGGCTGCTAGGGTCAGTACGCGTCCGATCACCTGCGATCCCTTGTAATCAGGAGCATTCCGATGCCGACATATACCCCGCCGCTGCGTGACATGCGTTTCGTGCTGCACGAACTGCTCAACGCCGAGCGCGAGCTGCGCGAGCTGCCGCCGCATGCCGACATCGATGCCGCGACGATCGATTCGGTGCTCGAGGAGGGCGGCAAGTTCTGCGCCGAGGTGCTGTTCCCGCTGAATCAGATCGGCGATCGCGAGGGCTGCACCTATAAGGGCGACGGCGTCGTCACCACGCCGACCGGGTTCAAGGAAGCCTACGCCAAGTTCGTCGAGGCCGGCTGGGGCGCGCTGGGCATGGATCCGGACTTCGGCGGCCAGGGTCTGCCGCACGTGATCCACAGTGCCTTCATGGAGATGATGAACTCCGCGAACCAGGCCTGGACGATGTATCCGGGGCTGTCGCACGGCGCCTACAACGCGCTGCACGCGTTCGGCACGCCGGAGCAGAAGAAGGTCTATCTCACCAAGCTGGTGTCGGGCGAGTGGACCGGCACGATGTGCCTGACCGAGTCGCACGCCGGCACCGACCTGGGCATTCTCAAGACCAAGGCGGAGCCGCGCGGCGACGGCACCTACGCGATCACCGGCACCAAGATTTTCATCTCGGCCGGCGAGCACGACATGTCGAAGAACATCATCCACCTGGTGCTCGCGCGCCTGCCGGATGCGCCGGGCGGCACCAAGGGCATCTCGCTGTTCATCGTGCCCAAGTTCATGCCGGACGCGGCCGGCAATCCGGGCCAGCGCAATGCGGTGAAATGCGGCTCCATCGAACACAAGATGGGCATTCACGGCAACGCCACCTGCGTGATGAATTTCGACGGCGCCATCGGCACCCTGGTCGGCGAGGCCAACAAGGGCCTGAACGCGATGTTCGTGATGATGAACTCCGCACGCCTGGGCGTCGGCATGCAGTCCCTGGGTCTGGCCGAAGTCGCCTACCAGAACTCGCTGGCCTACGCGAAGGAGCGCCTGCAGGCGCGCTCGCTGACTGGCCCCAAGCGCAAGGACAAGCCGGCCGATCCGATCATCGTCCACCCGGACGTGCGCCGCATGCTGCTGACGCAGAAGGCCTATGTCGAAGCTGCGCGGGCGTTCTCGTACTGGGCGGGTCTGGCGATCGATCGCGAGCACAAGCACCCGGACGCGCAGGTGCGCAAGGACAATGCCGACCTGGTGTCTCTGCTGACGCCGGTGATCAAGGGCTTCATCACCGACAACGGCTATGAGTCGACCACGCTGGCGATGCAGGTGCTCGGTGGCCACGGCTACATCCGCGAATGGGGCATGGAGCAGCATGTGCGCGATGCCCGCATCAACATGATCTACGAGGGCACCAACACGATCCAGGCGCTCGATCTGCTCGGCCGCAAGGTGCTCGGCGACATGGGCGCCCGGCTGATGAAGCTCGGCAAGGCGATGCAGGAAGCGCTCAAGCCGTTCTCCGAAATGTCGCAGATGCAGGAGTTCCTCGCGCCGCTGAATGCCTTGCAGAGCGAGGTGCAGCGGCTGACGATGGAGATCGGGCAGAAGGCGATGAAGAATCCGGACGAGGTCGGCGCCGCCGCCGTGCCTTACCTGCGCACGATCGGTCACCTCGTGTTCTCGTTCGCCTGGTGCGGCGCCGCCGGCGTCGCGATGCGCCGGCTCGCAGATCCGGCCACGGCCAACGATCCGTTCTACAAGGCCAAGATCAACACGGCGCGCTTCTATTTCGCCAAGCTCTACCCGGAATCGGCGTCGCTGATCGCGCAGGCTCGTGCCGGCTCCGGCTCGCTGATGGAGATGGACGCCGACGCGTTCTAAGGCCGGCGCCGCAGCATCGAGGCGCCTGCGCGCGTCGCATGTACCTGCAGCTCGACCCCGAGCGGATCGGCGCGACCGCCGAGCGGCTGTCGCGCCGGATCAGCGAGCGCTTTCCCGATTCCGGCCTGGCCGCGGTCAGCGCCGAGTTGTGCGTGTTGGCGCGCCAGACCCGGCAGCAGGCGCTGCAGCTGGCGCGTCCGAACTGGCCGTTGCGCGTCGTGCTGTGGGGCGGCCTGCTGGCGCTCGCCGCGATCGCGCTGGTGTTCCCGGTGTCGATCCGCGTCGAGGCCGGGTTCGGCGGCGTGTCCGACCTGCTGCAGGGGATCGAGGCGGCGATCAACAACGTGGTCTTCGTCGCGATTGCTTTCTACTTTCTGCTCACGCTGGAGGGACGTCCCAAGCGCAGCGCGGCGCTGGCCGCGTTGCACCAGCTGCGCAGCGTCGCGCACATCATCGACATGCACCAGCTGACCAAGGACCCGGAGAGCCTGCTGTCGAGCGGTGTCGACACCACCTCCTCGCCGCGGCGCACGCTGTCGCGCTTCGAGCTGGTCCGCTACCTCGACTACTGCTCGGAGCTGCTGTCGATCGTCAGCAAGCTCGCCGCCCTGTATGCGCAGGTCCTGAACGATTCCATCGTGCTGAACAGCGTCAACGACGTGCAGAACATCGCGCAGGGCCTGTCCGCCAAGATCTGGCAGAAGATCGGCATCGTCAACGACATCGCGCTGCAGGGTGAGCGCCGCCCGGGCTGAACCCGACCGCGCAGGCGCGCCGGCCGTCAGGCCTCGATGGAATTCGACAAGGCGAGGTGCTGATCGATGGCGCCGGCGTCGCGCTCGCCGCGCAGCTGAGCGAACAGCGTGCCGGCTTCCGGATAGTTGCGGGCGAGGGACGCCAGCCATTGCTTGAGGCGCCCGGGTGCGTGGCGCGGCAGCACCTTGGCGCGCACCTGGGTCCAGTACGACTGCACCAGCGGCAGCAGCTCGCGCCAGGGCAGCGGCCGGTCATCGGCGTCGCTGGCCGCGGCACGGATGCGCAAGGCCAGGTCAGGACACGAGACCAGGCCGCGGCCGAGCATGAAATCCGTCGCGCCGCTGACAGCGCGGCAGCGGCGCCAGTCGTCGACGCTCCAGATGTCGCCGTTGGCGAGCACCGGCACCTCAACGGCGCCACGGATGCGTGCGATCCATTCCCAATGCGCCGGCGGGCGATAGCCGTCGAGCCGGGTGCGCGCGTGTACCACCAGCCGCGCCGCGCCGCCGTCGGCCAGCGCCCGCGCGCAGTCGAGCGCGCGCGCGGTGTCCTCGTAGCCCAGCCGCATCTTGGCGGTCACCGGTACCGCGGCGGGCACCGCTGCGCGCACGGCCAGCAGGATGCGGTGCAGCAACTCGGGCTCGCGCAGCAGAATCGCGCCGCCGCGCGAGCGATTGACGGTCTTCGCCGGGCAGCCGAAATTGAGATCGATCACCGGCGCGCCGAGCGTGCAGGCCAGCGCTGCGTTGTCGGCCAGGCAGGACGGGTCGGAGCCCAGCAGCTGCAGGTGCAGCGGCGTGCCCGCGCGCGTGCGCGAGCCGCGGAGCAGTTCCGGCGCCGGGCGCGTGAACGACTGCGGCGGCAACAGGCGGTCGGTCACGCGGACGAATTCAGTCACGCACCAGTCGACGCCGCCAACCTGCGTCAGGACATCGCGCAGGGCGTCGTCGACCAGGCCTTCCATCGGCGCCAGCGCGAGTTGCATCGGGAAGGGGCAGTGCGCCGGAGGGGGTATTTCGGAATCGAAACGACGAATCATCTCAAGCGGCAGGTGTCTCTGACAACCTAGCCGATCGGCTAGGTGTTCATGCCGCCCCGGCACGCCTAGAGTGGACTCAGCAACATGATGCGGGAACGAACTGCATGGATGCAGCGGCGACGGCAGCAGCGCAACTGCCCTCGATGTCCGGGACGGATGCCGCGAAATGTCATGCTGAGTGTGTTTTCGGGAATGTCGCGCGGATGCCCTGCCGCGACGAAAAACAAAGCTGACGGACCCGATCCGCACTCCCCGGCCCCCGGGAGGGACCTTCAGAGGCGAGCTTCGGCTCGCCTTCATTTTGTGCGCTGCGGGTGAGGGAAAACCCCGTTATTGTCGGGTCCGGCATTGATGCTACCATCCGCCGCCTGATTGCCGGACCCTCGTTGTGCGGGGCTGTCCGCATTGGTTTATTGATCCCCAGTCAAAGGAATTTCACTCATGTCCGAGAGCCTGTTTCGAGCTGCGGTTTTGAAGCGCAGCGGATGGGCCGTCGCGGGTCTGATGTTGTCGTCGCTCGCGTACGCCCAGTCCACGGCGACCAAGGCGGTCAACGAGCAGGTGGGGGCCGAACAGGCCGCCCAGCAGACTCAGAGCAACGTCGAGAAGCTGGACGACCAAGCGCGTTCGGCGGTCTCCGAGTACCGTGCGGTCATCCAGGAGACCGACAGCCTGCGCCGCTACAACGAGCAGGTTGAAGCCACGGTCAGGGCGCAGCTCGAGGAGATGCAGACCATCCAGAAGCAGCTCGGCGAGATCGAGACCACGGCGCGCGAGGTGCTGCCGCTGGTGCAGAAGATGTTGTCGACACTCGACGAGTTCGTGAAGCTGGATCTGCCGTTCCTGGCGGAAGAGCGCAGCAAGCGCATCGCCGGGCTCAAGGAGATGATGACGCGCGCCGACGTATCGATCGCGGAGAAGTATCGCCGCCTCGTAGAGGCCTACCAGGTCGAAATGGAATACGGCCGCACCATCGAGGCGACCGAGGAAAAGATCGGCGACAAGACTGTCGAGGTCCTGCGTGTCGGCCGCATCGCGCTCCTGTATCGCACGCTGGACGGCAAGGAAACCGGTTACTGGGATGCCGACGCCAAGTCGTGGCAGGAAGACAGCGACTACCGCGAAGCCACCACGGCCGGCCTCAAAGTCGCCAAGAAGCAGGGCGCGCCGGATCTGCTGATCGTGCCGGTCGGCGCCCCCAAGGAGATCAAGTAATGCTGCGCGCCATGAAGTCCATCATGAGCCTGGCCGTCGTCGCGGCGCTGGCTGCGCCCGTCGCCGCTTCGGCTGCCGCCGCCGCGGCGGGAAACCTCGACCAGCTGCTGGAGCAGACCCGTAACGCGCGTGCGGCCGAGGCCAAGGAGAATCAGGCTCGAGTCAGCCGCTTCCAGCAGGAGCGCGACAAGCAGGCCGCGTTGCTGGCGCAGGCCAAAGGCGAACTCGCCCAGGCGCAGGCGCGCGCGAATGCGCTGTCCGCGCAGTTCGACGCCAACGAAAAGAAGCTCACCGAGGCCCAGGCGGCACTGGACGCCAAGATCGGCAACCTCGGCGAAATGTTCGGCGTCGTGCGCCAGGTGGCCGGCGATTTCTCGTCGGTGACGCACAACTCGATGGTCAGCGTGCAGTATCCGGAACGCACCGAGTTCGCGCAGAAGCTGGCCCAGGTCAAGTCGCTGCCGTCGATCGCCGATCTCGAACAGTTCTGGTTCGAGATGCAGCGCGAGATGACCGAAACCGGCAAGGTCGTCAGCTTCCAGACCGGCGTGATCGAGCCGGACGGCGCGGAACAGCAGCAGAAGGTCACGCGCGTCGGCCCGTTCATCGCGGTCGCCGAGGATCGTTACCTGAGCTATCTGCCGGCATCGCGCAAGTTCACGGTACTGCCGCGTCAGCCCGACAGCCCGCTGCCGGGCATGGCCGAAGACTTCGCCGAGTCGACCAGCGGCTATTCGCGCATGGTCGTCGATCCGACCCGCGGCGTGCTGCTGGCGCTGTACGTGCAGCGTCCGTCCGTGCTCGAGCGCATCGAGCAGGGTGAATGGGTCGGTTACGTGATCATCACCGTCGGCGTCGTCGGCGCGCTGCTCGCCGCCTACCAGTTCGTCTTTCTGTTCGGCATCGGCATCGGCGTGCGTCGCCAGCTGTATGATCTCGACAATCCGTCGACCGACAACCCGCTCGGCCGCGTGCTCGCGACCTTCAAGGGCGACGCCTCGAAGATCGAGCAGGATGCCGAGATCGTCGAGCTGCGCATATCCGAGGCGGTGCTGCGCGAAGTGCCCAAGCTTGAGCGCTTCCAGTCGTTCCTGCGACTGGCCGTCGCCGCCGGCCCGCTGCTGGGCCTGATCGGCACGGTTATCGGCATGATCATCACCTTCCAGAGCATCGTCGAGTCCGGCTCCGGCGATCCCAAGCTGATGGCCGCGGGTATCGGCCAGGCGATGATCGCGACCGTGCTCGGCCTGGGCATCGCCGTGCCGCTGCTGTTCATCAACGCCGCGCTGCAGTCGCGTTCGCGCCAGATCGTGCAGATCCTGGACGAGCAGAGCACCGGTCTTCTCGCCGAGCGCCTGGAGGCGCAGAAGCGTGCTTGACTTGCTGCTGGCGCCGTTCACCGCCGTCTCGGAGCTGGTTGAGTCCGGCGGGCCGGTGGTCGAGTGGATCCTCATCAGCTGCATCGTGATGTGGACGCTCGTGATCGAGCGCTATTGGTATTTCCGCTATGTACTGCCGCGCCAGGCCGATGCGATGCTGAAGGTCTGGGAAGCGCGCCCCGAGCACGACTCGTGGATTGCGCGCCAGATTCGCCAGAAGATGATTTCGCAACTCAATGTGGCGATGAACGCCAACATGCCGATGCTGCGCGTGCTGGTGCCGATGGCGCCGCTGCTGGGTCTGCTCGGTACCGTCACCGGCATGCTCGCCGTGTTCGATGCGATGGCGGCGCGCGGTTCGGCCGACGCCCGCACGATGGCCGACGGCGTGTCCGAGGCGATGATCTGCACGCTGTCGGGTCTGGCCGTCAGCATCACGGGCTTGTTCCCGGTGCATCGGTTCGTTTCGCGGGTACGGCGCGAAACCGAGCTGCTGGCCGACAAGTTCACCTACTGATTCCGCCATGTCCCTACGCCGCCACGCCCACGACGAGCCGACGAGCGAGACCGGCATCGACCTCGCGCCGATGCTGGACTTTGTGCTCAACCTGCTCATCTTCTTCATCATCACGGCGGTGTTCGTGAAGGAAGTCGCGCTGGACGCGAGCCGGCCGACGACCAAGGCGGCCGAAAGCAAGGAAGCCGGGACCATCCTGATCGCGATCAAGGAAAGCGGCGACATTTTCGTCGGCAGCCGCCAGACCGACGTCCGCGCCGTGCGCGCGGCGATCGAGCGCCTGCATTCGCAGAAGCCTGAAGACGTGGCGGTGATCATTGCCGAGGGTGCTGCCGCCACCGGCGTCCTGGTGCAGGTCATGGACCAGGTGCGGCAGGGCGGCATCGATCAGATTTCCATCTCGGCGAGCTCGCCGAAATAGCCGGCCGCAGGAACTACCTATGCGTTCTCGCCGACACGCTGAGCTTTCGGAGGACACCGGCATCGACCTCGCGCCGATGCTCGACTTCGTCCTCAACCTGCTGATCTTCTTCATCATCACGACGTCCTTCATCAAGGAGTCGGGAGTGACCGTGATCCGCCCGGAGGCGGAGACGGCGGAGTACAAGCAGACCGGCAACATCCTGGTCGCGATCCGGCCCAACGGCGACGTGTGGATGGACCGCCGCCATGTCGATCTGCGCGACATCCGCAACAACATCGAGCGCATGCACGCCGAACGCCCTGAGGACACGGTCGTGATCGTTGCCGACAGAAGTTCCCAGGCCGGCGTGCTGACACAGGTGATGGACCAGATCCGCGCCGGCGGCATCGAGACGGTGTCGATCGCCGCGCAGGGATCGGGGGGCTGACGCGTGAGTGACACCACGATGAGCCCGATCCGTTTCGCGCCACCGTTGCTGGCGGCGCTGGTGGTCGCGTTCGCCATGTTCTGGACGCTGCATGCGCTGATCCATCGCGGCGGTGCGGGCGTCGCGTCCGAGACCATGCCGACGATCGACTTCGTGCGCCTCAAGCGCAACGTCGAGATCGAGACCAAGCAGCGCCGCAAGCCGGAAAAGCCGCCGCCGCCCAAGCAGCCGCCGCCGCCGCAGGTCAAGGTCGCGGCACAGACGCAGACACCGCAGCAGCAGGTGCTGCCGTTCAACATGCCGAACATGAACATCGGCACGAACATCAGCGGCGGCCCGTTCATCGGCACCTTCGCCAGCGCCGACAGCATCCAGGGCGACGCCGAGTTGATTCCGCTGGTGCGCATCGCGCCGCAGTATCCGCGCCAGGCCCTGCGCGACGGCATCGAGGGCGAGGTGACGCTGGAGATCACGGTCGGCCCGGACGGCACCGTCAAGTCGGCGCGCGTGAAGAGCGCCAAGCCGCGCGGCTACTTCGAATCCGCGGCCGTGTCGGGTGCGTACAAGGGCCGCTTCCGGCCCAAGGTCGTCGACGGCAAGCCGCAGGAAACCACGGGCGTCTATACCGTCAAGTTCAAGCTGGGCGAAGAGTGATGAAGCCCCCGGTCAAGTCAGCGATGTTCAAGTCAATGATGGCGGCGCTGGTTGCGGTGAGCGCGCTGCTCGTCGTGCCGGTTTCGGTCGTCCATGCGCAGGACGCGCCAGCCGCTGCGGCCAAGAAGCAGCGCAAGTCGTCGGGTACGCTGTCCGAAGGCACCTACCGGCAGCTCGAGCGCATTCACGACCTGATCGGCAAGAACAAGAACGAAGAGGCGCTGGAGAAGTCCAAGGCGCTGCTGGAGCGGGTCGGCAACGACTACGAGAGAGCCGTCGTACGGCAGACGATGGCCTTCATCTACATCTCGCAGAACAACTACAAGGCCGCGCTCGCCGCGTTCGAGGAGGCGCTGCAGCTGGATGCGCTGCCGCAGCAGCCATACGAGCAGATGCTGTTCAATGTCGCGCAGCTGTATTTCCAGGACGGCCAGACCGACAAGGCCATCGACCGGATGGAGCGCTATTTCCGCGAAGCGACGGTCGAGCCCATTGCGGATGCTCACATCCTGCTGGCGAGCGCGTACTCGGACCGCAAGCGTTTCGCCGACGCGCTGCCGCAGGTCGACAAGGCGCTGTCCAAGGTCAAGGAGCCCAAGGAGTCCTGGCTGCAGCTCAAGCTCGCGCTGCACTACGAACTCAAGCAGTTCCCGCAGTGCGCCGAAGTGCTGCTGCGGCTGATCTCGCTGGTGCCGGCCAAGGAGGACTACTGGAAGCAGCTGTCCAGCATCCTGTTCGAAATCCAGAAGGACAAGGAATCGCTGGCGGTGCTCGCGCTGGCCGATCGCCAGGGTTTCCTCGACACCGAAGCCGAAGTCCGCAATCTTGCCAACATCTACCTGCTGCTCGATATCCCTTACAAGGCGGCGCAGCTGCTGGAACGGGGACTGCAACAGAAGGTGCTGAAGGAAGACGAGAAGACCCTGCAGTTGACCGGCGACGCCTGGACCATGGCGCGCGAGTACACCAAGGCCGAAGCGGTGCTGAAGCGGGCCGCGGGCATCTCCGACTCGGGTGAAATCTATTACCGGCTCGGCCAGATCTACGTCGAGGACGAGCGCTGGAAGGACGCACTCGAAGCGCTGTCGAAGGCGCAGTCCAAGGGCGTGAAGAAGATGGGCGACGCCGCCTATCTCGAAGGTATCGCCGCGTTCCAGCTGGGCAACCGCAAGCGTGCGGTCGATGCGCTGCACAAGGCGCAGGGCTACGACGACAGCCGCAACGGCGCGTCGCAGTGGCTCAACCACATCGCGCAGATCGAGGACGCGGAGACGCAGGCGCAGGCGGCCATGGCCGCCGCCGAAGAGGCGAAGGGTGCCAAGGCCGAGGATCCGGCCAAGAACTGACTGACGCCCTAGCCCTTGGCGTCCGCTCGATCCCTGCAGCTGGTAGGCGCATTCGCGACGGTTTATCTCGTCTGGGGCTCGACCTATCTGGCGATCCGCGTCGGCGTGACCGACCTGCCGGCGGTGCTGTTCGCCGGCGTGCGTTTTCTGATCGCTGCACCTCTGATGCTGGCCTATGCGTGGTGGCGCGGCGCACGTCTGCCGACGAGCTGGCATGACTGGAAGATCATCGGCCTGACGGCGCTGATGATGCTGGTCGGCGCCAACGGCCTGGTGACCTGGGCCGAGACCTGGGTCGAGTCCAACCAGACCGCGCTGATCGTCGCCACTTCCGCGCTGTGGATGGCCTGGTTCGGCACCTGGGGCGGGCGCGGCGAGCGTTTCTCGACGCTGGCGCTGGCCGGCCTGCTGCTGGGCTTCGGCGGCGTGGCCCTGCTGGTCGGCGCCGGCATCGGCAATCGGCTGGCGCCCTGGTCTGCCTATGCCGCACTACTGTTCTCGCCGATCCTGTGGGCCGGCGGCTCCGTGCTGTCGCGCCGCAACCCCTTGGGCTGCTCGCCGCTGATGGTCGCGGCGCTGCAGATGCTGATCACCGGCGTGGTCATGACCGCGCTCGGACTGGCCCTGGGCGACGCTGCACGCTGGCGACCGACCGCCGCATCGGTGTCGGCGCTGGTCTATCTGGCGCTGTTCGGTTCCTGCCTCGCCTACGGCGCCTACTTCTGGCTGGTCCACGAGGTGACGCCGGCGCAGCTGGGCACCTACGCCTACGTCAATCCGGCTATCGCCGTCCTGCTCGGCTGGTGGCTGCTCGACGAGCACATGCAACGCCCGCAGGTGCTCGGCACGCTCGTCGTGCTCGCCGGCGTCGCGCTGGTGACGGTAGCCTCGCGGCGCAAGCCGGGATGACCGGCGCGCGCCGCCGGGATCGGTGGGCGGCGCGGTCCGCGCTGCTCGCGCTGAGCCTGCTGGGCGCGGACACGGCACACGCCGGCGGGACGCTGCGCATCGGCAACGGCCCGGAACCGGAAACGCTCGATCCGCAGCGCGCCGAGGGCGTCAGCGCCGGCAACATCCTGCGCGATCTGTATGAGGGCCTGACCGCCATTGCGGCGGACGGCCGCCCGATGCCGGCGGCGGCGCGCGGCTGGGTCATCAGCGCGGACGGTCGCACCTACACCTTCCAGCTGCGCGACGCGGCACGCTGGTCCAACGGCGATGCGCTGACCGCGGACGATTTCGTCGCCGGTCTGCGCCGCAGCGTCGCGCCCGCGACCGGTTCGGCCTTCGCCCAGCTGCTGCGACCGATCCGTCATGCCGTCGACGTGCTCGAAGGACGCCTGCCGCCGGAACAGCTCGGCGTGCATGCGCTCGCGCCCCGGGTTCTGCAGATCGAACTCGAAGCACCGGCGCCCCAGTTGCTGGGCCTGCTGTCGCACCAGTCGACGTTCCCGATTCACGGTCCGAGCCTGCGCGCGCACGGCGATGGGTTCGCGCGGCCCGGACGCCTGGTCAGCAATGGCGCCTACCGTCTCCAGAACTGGATCGTTCAGTCGCAGGTCGATCTCGCGCGCAATCCGTTTTACTGGAACGCCGCACGCACCGCGATCGATGCCGTGCGCTATGTCGCCACCGAGGACATCCACTCGGAGTTCAAGCGCTACCGCGCCGGTGAGCTGGATGTCACCTACGAAATTCCGCCGGCGCAGGCGCAGCAGATCCGCCGCGACTTTGCCGGCCAGCTCCATCTGGCGCCGTACCTGGGCGTGTACTTCTACGGGCTCAATCTGACGCGCGCGCCGTTCCGCGATCGACCGCAGCTGCGGCAGGCGCTGTCGATGGTGATCGACCGCGAAGTCATCGCCGCCAAGGTACTCAACGGCCTCGCGCTGCCTGCCTACGGCTGGATTCCACCGGGCACCGCGCAGCATCGTGCGCAGCAACCGGACTGGGCGGACTGGCCCTATGACCGCCGCGTCGAGCGCGCACGCGAGTTGTATCGCGCCGCGGGCTATTCCGATACGGCGCCGCTGGACGTCGAGATCCGTTACAACACGCACGAAAGCCACCGCCGCGTCGCGACCGTCGTCGCGGCGATGTGGAAACAGGCGCTGGGCGTGCGCACGCGCCTGCTCAACGAGGAGTTCAAGGTCTTCCTGTACAAGCGGCGACTGCGCCGCGATACGCAGGTGTTCCGCGCGGCGTGGATGGCCGATTTCAACGATCCGTCCAGCTTTCTGGGCATCCTGCACAGCGCCCACGGCAAGAACGACAGCGGCTGGGCCGATGCGGCCTACGACGCGTTGCTTGAGCACGCGGCCGCGACGGCCGACGCCGGTGCGCGCGCGGAGTTGCTGGCGCAGGCGGAAGCGAAGGTGCTTGCCGACGCGCCGGTCATTCCGATCTACTTCTACGTGTCCAAGCATCTGGTCCACCCGCGCGTGCGCGGCTGGACCGACAACGTGCTCGACTACCACTACAGCAAGGATCTTTCCCTAAATTGATCCCGACAGCTTATTTGCCACGGATCACTCGGATGAACACGGATCAGGCCGTAGGATGGGCTGAGCAACGCGACAAATGCGTAGGAACGCATTTGAGCGTAGCCCCGAGCGAAGCGAGGGGTGAGGCCCATGGATGGGCCGAACAAGCCCATCGTCTGCGAAGCCGACGGCGAACGATGGGCTTCACTGCGTTCAGCCCATCCTACGGTTGTTACCGTTACGCTCGCTGATGGTCTACGCAATCGCGCGCCGCATTGCCGCCGGACTGCTGACGCTGTTTGTGCTGCTGACTCTGACCTTCTTTCTGCTGCGCGCGGCGCCGGGCGGGCCGCTCGATCGCGAGCGTGCGCTGCCGCCGCGCATCGAGGCGGCGATCGCCGAGCGTTTCCATCTCGACGAGCCGCTGTGGGCGCAGTACGGACGCTATCTCTCCGGCGTGCTGCGCGGCGATCTCGGACCTTCGTTCCAGTACGACGGGTACGAGGTGAACGAGCTGATCGGCGCCGGCTTGCCGGCGTCGGCGCAGCTCGGCGCGCTGGCGCTGCTGCTGGCCCTGCTGGTCGGCACGACGCTGGGAGCACTGTGTGCGCTGCACGCGAACCGCTGGCCCGACCGGCTGTTGATGGGGCTGGTGCTGACCGGGATTTCGCTGCCGAACTTCGTGGTCGCGCCGTTGCTGATCCTGCTGTTCGCAGTGAACCTGGGCTGGTTGCCGGCAGGCGGCTGGCAGAACGGCGAAGTCGCCGACCTGGTGCTGCCGGTGATCGCCCTGGCACTGCCGCAGCTGGCCTATGTCGCGCGACTGACGCGTACCGGCTTGGCCGAGGCGCTGCAATCCGGCTTCGTGCTCGCCGCGCAGGCACGCGGCCTGCCGCAGCGGCGCATCCTGCTGCGACATGCGCTGCCGCCGGCGCTGCTGCCGGTGCTGTCCTACCTGGGGCCGGCGGCGGCGGGACTGATCACCGGCTCGGTGGTCGTCGAACAGGTCTTCGGCATCCCGGGGGTCGGACGCCATTTCGTGCAGGGCGCGCTCAACCGCGACTACACGCTGGTGCTGGGTGTCGTCCTCGTCTACGGCGCGCTGATCGTGCTGTTCAACCTGCTGGTCGATCTGCTGTACGGCATCCTCGACCCACGGATGCGCAGCACATGAGCCGGTGGGCGCTGGGCCTGCTCGCGGTGATCGCACTGGCGACGATCGTCGGTCCGTGGTTGAGCCCGCACGCGGTGGATGCCATCGATTTCGCCGGGGTGTGGAGCGCGCCGCCGAGCCTGCACGCCGCGCACTGGTTCGGCACCGACAGCCTCGGCCGCGACGTCTGCGTGCGCACGCTCGCCAGCGGCCGCGTGTCGCTGCTGGTGGGTCTGGCGGCGACGCTGGTGTCCGTGCTGGTCGGCGTCGCCTACGGCGCGATCGCCGGCTATTTCGGCGGGCGCGTCGACGCCTGGATGATGCGCATCGTCGACGTGCTCTATGCGCTGCCGTTCATGTTCATCGTGATCCTGCTGATGGTGGCCTTCGGCCGGCAGATCGTCCTGGTGTTCGTCGCCATCGGCCTGGTCAACTGGCTCGACATGGCGCGCATCGTCCGCGGCCAGACCCTGTCGCTGCGTACGCGCAGCTTCGTGCTGGCGTCGCGGCTGGCCGGCGTTACCGACCGCGAGATCATCCGCCGACATATCGTGCCGAACCTGGCGGCGACGGTGATCGCCTGCGCGACGCTGACCGTGCCGCAGGTGATCCTGGTCGAGTCCTTCATGAGCTTCCTCGGCCTGGGCGTGCAGGAGCCGATGACCAGCTGGGGTGTGCTGATCAACGACGGCGCGCGTGACATGGAGCAGGCGCCCTGGGCGCTGGCGTTTCCGGCCGGATTCCTGGTCGTCACGCTGCTGTGTCTGAACCTGCTCGGCGACGCCCTGCGCAAACCGACGGGGAGCGCGTGATGGCGCCGCTGCTGCAGGTGCGCGAGCTGTCGGTGGCCTTCGGTGGCGTCACCGCGGTCGCCGGCGTCAGCTTCGAGCTGGCGCCGGCGACCGCTCTGGGCATCGTCGGCGAATCGGGTTCCGGCAAGTCGCAAACCGCGCGCGCGATCCTCGGACTGAGCCCGCCGGACGCTCGCGTGTCCGGACGCATCGTCTTCGACGGTCAGGATCTGGGCGCGTTGACCGAATCCGCGCGCAATCGCTGGCGCGGGCAGCAGGTCGGCACGGTGTTCCAGAATCCCTACGCAAGCCTGACACCGCATCTGCGCATCGGCCGGCAGATCGGCGAAGTGCTCGAACTCCATCGCGGCCTGTCGCGCGCCGACGCCGCGGCGGAGAGCCGCCGCCTGCTCGATGCGGTGCGCATTGCCGATGCGCCGCGGCGCCTGCGCCAGTATCCGCACGAACTGTCCGGCGGCATGTGTCAACGCGTCGCGATCGCGATGGCGCTGGCCTGCCGTCCGCGGCTGCTGCTGGCCGACGAGCCGACCACCGCGCTCGACGTCACCACGCAGGCGCAGCTGCTCGACCTGTTGCGCGAGCTGCGCCGCGAACGGGGTCTCGCGTTGCTGCTGATCTCGCACGACCTGGGCGTGGTCGCCGAGTTGTGCGACGAGGTGCTGGTCATGCGGCGGGGGCGGACGGTCGAGCACGGCGCGCTGGGGCAGGTGCTCAATGCGCCGCAGCAACCCTATACCCGGGCGCTGCTGACGGCTGCGGAGTCGTCGTCCGATTGAGGAATTTCAGGGGGCTGTTGCGCCTTCAAGCAATTCCTCCATAATCTGTCCAAAGTATTGATTGGCGTCGGGCATCTTGCCGTGACCGGATGCCGTGAGGGTGGCCGGCAGCGCAGCGGTCGCAAGCCCAGTTGGGGGAGAAATAATGAGCAAGTTGGCAATACGCCGTAGCGTCGTCGCAGCAATCGTTACCGCCACCGGCACCTTGTATGGGACAGCGGCGCAGGCCGTGAGTTTCAGCCTGCCCTGGGGCGAGGACGGGATCGAGAGCGTGCTCAACACGACGATCTCCGTCGGTGCGTCGGTGCGCATGCAGGATCGTCACACCGATTACCTGGGCAAGGCGAACGTCAATCCGCTGGTATGTTCCGGCGTCAACCAGTCCTGCCAGGGCCTGTTCCGCGACCAGGGGCATCCGGCGGCGGCGCTCGCCGCGCAGCGCGGTCAGTTCTCGCCGAACTTCGACGATGGCAACTGGAACTACGACAAGGGCGATCTGACCAGCGGCCTTGCCAAGATCACGCAGGACCTGACGCTGACCTACGGCGACTTCGGCTTCTTCGCGAAGGGCCTGTATTTCTACGACTGGGTCAACGCCGATTTCACCGAGTTCCATCCCAACGAAGTCAACCGCGCCAACAAGGAAAGCGCCGGCGTCGGCGAACCCGACGGCACCTCGGGGGTTCTGAAATATGGCCCCGGCGCGCCGGTACGCCGCAGCAGGAACGGCGGCGACCTGCTGTCACAGACGGGCACCGAGCTGCAGCTGCTCGATTCCTACTTCTTTGGTACGTTCTCGCTGACCGAGGACATGCCGCTGTCGGTCAAGATCGGCCGCCAGGCGATCAACTGGGGCGAGTCGCTGCTGCTGGCGCTGAACTCGGTCAACCAGGCCAATCCGGTCAACGCCAACAACTTCTACCGCGTCGGCTTCCAGGTCGAGGAAGTGTTCACGCCGGTGGGCATGATCTCCGCGTCTTTCGAGCCGTTCTCCGGCGCGACGGTCGAAGCCTTCTACGAGTACGAGTGGCTGCCGGTCGAAGCGCCGGCACCGGGCACGATGCTGCAGCTGTCGGATACCGTCGGCACCAACAACGCCGTCAACTACGTCCACGTCCAGTTCGGCGGCGGTGCCGAGGACCCCGAGAGTGTCGGCTATCCGCTGGCGACGCCGCTGTCCGGCGTGACCAACACGACCACCAGTTTCGACCGCGTGCCGGATCTGGAGCCGGACGATGGCGGCCAGTACGGTCTGGCATTCAAGTACTACGCCGAAGAGCTCAACAACGGCACCGAGTTCGGCCTGTACTACATGAACTACCACTCGCGCCTGCCGATCGCGAGCTTCTATGCCTCGGCTGCGAGCTGCGCGCGCCGCGAGGGCAACGACCTGGGCATCGACGCCTACGATCCGATCAGCTTCCTGGCCACCTGCGACGATCTGCCGATCCTGTACGAGCTGACCGGCCGCGATACGGCGGATGCGCAGAGCAATGCGGTTCCGCTCGACACGATCAAGCTGCAGGTGGAATACCCGGAAGACATCCAGCTGTTCGGCGTCAGCTTCAATACGACGGCCTTCGGCTGGTCCTTCCAGGGCGAGATCGCCTATCGCCCGAATTCGCCGCTGCAGGTCGATGCGGAAGATCTGGTCTTCGCGGCTCTGGGCCCGACGCTGTCGCGGTGCCACGATGGCGATCTGCCGCGCGGCGTGATTCCGAGCGCCGAGCTGAACGGCGCGCTCGGGCAGGCCAACGCGATCTTCGGCGCCCTGAATCAGGCCACCGGCGGCATCATCGGCGTTCCCAACGTGCTGCCGGCGGGCGTCGGCTGCGCGGGTACGACCGCGGGCGTGGGCTCCTATGTCGACGGCGGTTTCGATACCGGCACGCCCCTGGAAGGCGGCGAGGCGATCTACGCGCCCAGCGACTATGTCACCGACGCCAACGGCACGCCGGGTGCGTTCCGCGACACCTTCGACCTCGGCATCGGCCACGCGCCGGGCTCCGCGCGCGCATTCCCGGCCTTCGTCACGGCGTACCGCGGCACCGAAGTGGGCGAGAACGCGCCCTGTGAGCAGCTGTACAACGGCAGCCAGAACGTGGACGCCAGCGAGGCAGCGCAGGGCGGTCTGAACCCGAACTTCATTCCGTACACGCCGTCGAACCCCTGCTACATCCGCGGCTATGAGGAGATGCAGGTTTACCAGTTCAATCTCGGCGGCACGCAGGTGCTTGGCGCGACCGACAATCCGATCGGCGCCGACCAGATCCAGTTCGTGTTCGAGACCGGCGCGACCTGGGTGCCGGACTTGCCGTCGCTCGATCTGCTGCAGTTGGAGGCGGCCGGCACCTACGCGCACGCCAGCGCCGGCGCCGACGGCTCCGGCGGATCGTGGACGACCGAGCGGCAGCAGCGCCTGGCCTGCTCCTACGATCCGGTGACGCATGCGCCGCGCCAGTCCTGCTCGTACGGCATCGACGGCCTGCGCTTCAATCCGCATCAGGCGAACCTGGACCTCTATCCGGACCCGTTCTCCTGGGGCTACGTGCTGATCGCGATCATCAAGTACGAGTCGGTGTTCCCGGGCATTTCGTTCGCGCCGCCGATCATCTGGAAGC
>JBAZXW010000046.1:0-32878 GCA_041659605.1 Sinimarinibacterium sp.
CCGCGTCCGCCCTGGCGGGCGCGACCGGGCTGGAGGCGGTCGAGATGGGCGCGCGCCGCATCCGCGTCGACGACAAGAAGATCATCAACTGCCGCGCCGACCTCAACCAGCTCGTGCCCTTCAAGTACAAGTGGGCCTGGGAGAAGTATCTCGACGCCTGCAACAACCACTGGATGCCGCAGGAAATCAACATGTCCGCGGACATCGCCCTGTGGCAGGACCCGAACGGGCTCACCGAGGACGAGCGCACGATCATCAAGCGCAGCCTCGGCTTCTTCTCCACCGCCGACTCGCTGGTCGCCAACAACCTCGTGCTCGCGGTGTATCGCCACCTCACCAATCCCGAGTGCCGCCAGTACCTGCTGCGCCAGGCCTTCGAGGAAGCGATCCACACGCACGCCTACCAGTACTGCATCGAGAGCCTGGGCCTGGACGAAGCGGAAGTGTTCAACATGTACCGCGAGATCCCGAGCATCCACGACAAGGCCGCGTGGAGCCTGCCGTTCACGCAGAGCCTCGCCGATCAGGAATTCCACACCGGCACGCCGGAAACCGATCAGCGCTTCCTGCGCGACATGATCGCGTTCTACGTCGTCTTCGAAGGCATCTTCTTCTACGTCGGCTTCGTGCAGCTGCTCAGCTTCGGCCGCCGCAACAAGATGGTCGGCACGTCGGAGCAGATCCAGTACATCATGCGCGACGAGTCCATGCACATGAACTTCGGCATCGACGTGATCAACCAGATCAAGGTCGAGAACCCGCACCTGTGGACTGCCGAGTTCCAGAAGGAAGTGGCCGACATGATCGTCGAAGCCACCGAACTCGAGATCAAGTACGCCCACGACACCATGCCGCGCGGCGTGCTCGGCCTCAACGCCAGCATGTTCAACGAGTACATGAAGTTCATCGCCAACCGCCGCTGCGCCCAGATCGGCCTCAAGCCCCTCTACCCCGGCGCGGAAAACCCGTTCCCGTGGATGAGCGAGGTGATGGACCTCAAGAAGGAGAAGAACTTCTTCGAGACGCGCGTGACGGAGTATCAGACAGGTGGGGCGTTGAGCTGGGATTGAAGCGAAGAGGATGGGGCTGGAAAGAAGAAGGAGGAGGCAGCAGGAGGAAGGAGGTAGTTCCTCCTGCCCATTCCAATATGAAGGGCCACAGCGCGGCCCTTCATCATTGTTCTTTCGAAACGTTCGTCCGCTTCATTCTTAGAGCCTTCGCCAGACAGGCCAACATGATCTTGCCGCTCTCGAAGCTCTGTTTGATATCAGAGTACGCGGTTTGCTCTGGCACATGCCCTTCATGAGCAAACGCGTGTCGGCACGTAAGAAGGTTCTCATATGCCTTCTTGACGGAGTACCCCTTGTGCTTCAAGTGCCAATAGTCAACAAATCTAACAATACGCTTGAACGTCTTCAGGGGCCTTGACCCAAAGGACTTTAGGTGCTCTTTGCAAAGATCATCAAACCCTACGCGTCCGTTAATTCTCTCGTACCGAGCGCGGCAGTACTCGCCAAAGAGTGGGTGATGTGCCTTGGCGTACTCGATCATAATCTCCTTAACCGCAAGCTCCATAACCGCGGCGGCGGCCACAGCATAGAACCCAACATATCGAGACTGAAGAAAGGGATCGACTGACGCGACAACCCCGTCGAAGTGAACCGCAACGTCGTCTACAAGGCGGAAGTGATCGGCGTAAGCCATCACATATCTCAGCCCGGAACAAGGTGTCGGCGCACAGCCGCAACTCGCTTTCTTACAACGATGGTGTCGCTTGTGCTGACTGATAGCGTCCCAAGAAACTCCTGGTCTTCCAGCAGCGCCTTGTAGCGTGCCCCTAAGTCGTCTGGAAGGCCACCGTCTCCTCCAACCAAGGTTCCCATTACGGAATCAAGGGCGGAAGCGTTAAGTCTCCCGTGAATATTGAAAGGTATCTCGCCCATCGCCTTCACCACGGAATCACAAATCATGGGGAAACGATCAGCAAACCGCTTCACGGCGTCAGAATCCGCATTTCGGTTAACCGCCATAGTCCTGTTCAAGAACTCTTTCATCGGCTTCTCGTACTGATCAATCTGAGTCGCGACGGCCAATACGCGCAGAACAAGCTCAACGTCTTTCTGGTGCTTGTCCAAAACCGACTTGCCGACAATCTTCCGCCACTGGGGTACCTTGTTCAGGCGCGATAGAAGTTCAACGATCGGTCCGTGATAAACGCAGTGCCTAATCTCCTGAGCAGTTAACGGTGTTCCTCCGGTGTTCAAGCGCTCGAAGATATGGTACGCGCTCGTGTCATCCTCCTTCGGGCCAAGCTGACGGATGTTTATGACCCTCAGCACCCGGCCCCTGAGCTTTCTCTGATCGGACTCGGATAGCTCGGAGAATGTCAACTTATTGTACGGACTGCGCTCGCTGAGCCCCGTCAGCCTGAAGACTGCTTTCTTCCCCTGATAGGATTCTTCGCCAAAATAACCTTGGAAGAAATACACGATCGACATGAGCCTTTGGAGGCCGTCGATCACGGAGTTCTTACTGTCCGCGTCAACATAGAAGAAGGCTTGGGGAACCGGCAGTCCCATCAGCAGGCTCTCTATTAACAACGAAGACTGCTTCTGAGTCCAAACGAACTTCCTCTGGAAAGGTGGAACTACGATATCTCCGTTGCTCCACATCTCGGCGATAACACTTAACGTGTAATCAGCCGGATAAGCAGCGATATCGTATGTAACAAACGCCTCCTCGTCAGCCGACTCAGTTTCCTCGACCTCGATCTCGTTTGTTTCAGTCATTAGAAATCCTCGCGGTTTCGGCAAAATCGCTACAGCATAGTGACTTTCGTATCAGCTGCAGGCATTGCACTTACAGGTTCTGTTCCAGTCGGTTTCAAAAAAGGCAGCAACACAGCTTCGTGGCAGGCCCCGACAGTGTCTCAGCCGGCTGATTCCGTCGGACGTGGCCGCTACTGCAGCTCTCTGCGTCTGTCCTTAAAGGAGTTTCCACCGGTCAAACTCCTTCGGCAAAAGCGAGAGGAATTGCTCAGCGGAGCAGTCACGCAAGTCATAGGTCAATTCAAGTTGCTGAATGACCGCGGCGAGGCGGCGCGGCGAACCCTTGCCAGCACCACCAGCCCCTCGCTTCGGCTTTCCGGCCGCCACGTCAATGTACATTTTCTCGGCAGCCTGGATTATTGAGCGGCTACCTAGCGTCCACTGCCTCGCAGCCATTTGTTCAATGATCTCGCCGCGGTGCGCCAACACTCCGACTCCGGCGGCGGTTCTGCCCGCCGGAACCAGCAGCACCCTGCCACTTTGGCCGTGCTCAGCGGCGACGAGCCAGCTCGTCCTGACGGCATGCCTGTAGTATTTCCGGAAGCTGAAAACGCTGTCCAGAAGGTAGACGTCGAACTCGAAGAGCTTGCGCGCTCCATTGGCCTGACTGGGGGCCAGCTGATCGATGTAGTAAAGCGAAAGCCAGTTCCAGAGATTGTGTTGTCTGGAGATGACCGTCTTCGGGACATCGGCGAACAGCTGTGCTAGGTACAACCCGAATTCAAGGCGATCGTTGAATGGACGACCGGATGGCTCGCGCGCAACGGCTATGTCCGGTTGAAACTCGGCCGAGTGTTCTGTGCTTGTCAGCAGCCACGTTGGTGGATCAGATGTTCCGCCGGCGCGAGCCGCGGAGATCCACTCCCGGAGCCTCTCACCGCCCCTTTCGTTGAGCGTCCTGACCAGATCAGTCACTGCTGATCGCTCCCTGCAGTGAATCAATCAGAGTGCGCTGCCGAGAGGTCCAGCGGGATCTCTCATTGAACAGCGATACCGTTTCAGCGATGACGATCCGGATCTCATCCGGGTCGCCCAGCAAGTCAGCCATCTCCTGGCCGCCATTGATGGCGGCAGCAAATGCGTGCCAATCCTTTACCCACTCCGCTTCCGGCGACGCCTCATCATCTAGAAGCATGTACTCCAGAACCTGTCTGACTGCGTGCGGAACGATTGCTCCCTGCAGGATCGGGTTCGACCGTATGTCATCGGCGAGCGACGGCAGGCGATTGTTCAGGGCCAGAAGCGGCCCCGAATGAGGATCGATCTCCAGATTCCAGATCGCTTCACCCAGATCCATCATCTTCACAGGGAGGATGGACTTTCTTCCATCGTCATCGTCATTGACGGCACGGATGCCGTCGGCTGCCGCGAGTATCTTTCCAACGTCGCCGGACTCATCCACGACGCGCACTCGGAAGAGCACGCTCCCGCCAGCATCGATTTCAGAAAGAGTCGTATCCTCCGGAGTACGGCGGAGCGAGATCGTTCCAAAGTCAAATCTCATCGACGAAGAGCCTGCATAGGGCTCCACATACAGCCTCGCCGCCGGATCCAGTGAAAGGCCCTCCAGCCCAGCGAACTCCGCGCTGAACGATGAAGTACCACCCAGCAGCTCCTGAAGACGGATCTGCACGCAGTGCGCAGGAATGTTCCTCCTGCCTGTCCAGTTAAGCGTTCGTTTCATTGCGGACCCTCGCGGCCTTCACCCGCAAGTCGCGGTGCATGTCGAATCCATCGACGCGTACTTCGAAATCCGATGCCGTGACATCGATCAACAGTTCGTTGGACGAGACTGGCTTCACGTTTGCGCCGGTTGAAGTGAGCTTTATCTCGCGCGGATCCATCAGATCAAAATCGAACTGACTGTGCTTCCTGAACGGGTCCCCGCGCGCGATGTCGTAAGCCATCGCAACAATCAGAGATCCTGCGGAGTCGGCACCACCTCCGCGCACGACAAACCCGCCCTTGACCGAAGTGATGCGGAAAGGCTGCTGCCGGGGAGGAACGGATGGCACCGCGGGCTTCGCGATGATCGGCGCCCGCTCCGTCGGCGTTTTCCGCGGCTGGCCACCGCCTGCAACGGAGAGGATATTCCGCAACGCATCGGGATCCATGCGTTCAACCGACTGTGCCAGCAGATCGTGAAGTGATCTGAGGCTGCGCCGAATCGCCGCCAGCCGTGGACCGGCGCCCTTCCAGTTCTGGCTGAGTTTTTCCGCCTGCCCGTTCCACCGGGTATGCGCTGGATTCTCCGCGTCTCGCAGGAACCTTGCTGCGACTCCGTCTGGGGCGACCAGAGCGGCAAACGCTCGCCGGGATGGGAAGTACTGCGCTTCGCCGGGCACGGTAATCGTTCCCCTGATGAACAGCGCGCTGCCGCTGATACCCTCGCCCGCATTTCTCAGGAAGAGATCGTAGTGTCCCCTCTGGAGACCATCTTTCCGGTGGGTAATGGCCAAGGGCACCCGAACGTGGATGAGCTTGCCTGACGCAAATGATTCCCGGAGGGGCGCAAGGTCGGTGGGGCTCATGCCGAGCTGAACCAGATCTTTGTCCCAGCTGTCGGCAAGGCACAGATCGGGCGTAGAGGTCTGTGCTGCGTGCAGCTCGCGCACGAATCGCAGAAGATGGCCGCCCTCAAGCGCACGGTCACTGCAATGCGCCGCATGTTCGTCCAATGTAGTGCCGTTAAGAGTCAGATCCCCGATCTGTACTTCGAGCCTTCCAGTGAGAATCGGAAAGAAGTAGTTGCGAACGACATAGGGAACCAGATCTGGTAGGGCGATCTCGTCCCTCAGAAACGGTATGCAGATTGACAGTCCGCTCTCATCGTTGCGCGAGAAGCCTGCCGCTTTGCAGAAGCGGGTTATGAATGTCCGATCTGATGTCGGACCCCGGAACTGACTGCTTTCAGGCGCCGAAAACAAACCCAGCCACGAATACTCGGTGCTGCCGATGCTGTGGTGACGGACCACCGTCTGGCCCATAAGCAGCGGCGTTCTGACTGGATCATCATGCCGAATCGTCAGCCCGAAGAATGTCTTGATGCTCGAAGACGACGGGAACACAATTTTTCCGAGCCCCCAGCTGCCGGACTTGTCGCCACCCTTGTGTGAGCGTCCGACGCGGCGCCAGAAATCCTGGAAGCTCGAATCATCCTTCCGGTACGGATCTCCCACCAATCCCGTCGTGCCGAAATCCTCAATTACAAGGACCTTGGGCAATCCAACCCGTGCGCCTTCGGTCGTGATGCCGCAAGCATCGAGATGGGGCAATAGCGGCTCAAGCAGCTGTTGCCAGAAAAGAGCTTGTTCCGGATCGGGCTCCTTCAGTGCGACACGCAGGCGCACAAGCTGCGAACCGGCAAGTTTTGCGTCGTTCGAGTTCTGGAGGGATTCACGGACCAGCGTCTCAGCAAGGCGGACTTCGTCCGTACTGAACTGATCGACCTGCGTGATCTCCTGCTCCTCTTGGTCCGGATCAATTTTCCGGAACACCGGTTTCAGCATCTCATTCCCCCCCAACCATTTGCGCCAGGTCTTTACTCCGTCAAAGCGCTCATGATTGCCGACCTGTGCGCCGATCTAGCTACCCCGGCCCGTGGTTCCTACCCGACGGTGCCGTTGGTCAAATTTAGCGCATCTCGGGCACGGTCGCGCAACGGGCCTGCGGGCCGTCGGTCTGGGCGCCACGCTGGGACCTACGGTCGCCTTTACACACTGACCAACAACGTCTTTCTTTTCGCGCGAACCTCGTCTCGGAAGAACGATCGAAAAGAGATCACGCTGCTCTGTTTCGCATAACAGGTTTCGTTGCTACGGATCAAGCTTTCCGGAACAACCAGTCCGATACCGTCGCTTGCCATTTCCTTGATAGCCGCATCGGGCACCCGGTCGTCAACCGTCGCCAGGAATACCGCACAGTTGAATCCTTCCCGGGAAACCTGCTTCCACCGCTCACGGAGAGTCGTCTTCGCAGATAGCACCAGAGCCTCATTGTAAGTACGTGCATGGCCAAGCTTGAACGTACGCGCGTCCGGCAGAACAAAATCGGGGCGGCGCCCGCCGGTGACAGCCTGTTCGGAAAACCTAATCGATCCCGCCCGGAGCATCGCGGCGATATGCCCTTCGAACGACCGGCCCGCCCTGGTCTTTCTTTGCTGGCTGGCACTCAGGAATACAGCATCAAGCTCGGAAAACCCATGGACTACGCTTGATACTTGGTCCGGTTCACGGATGAGGATGCGGATCACTTCGACGGCCCTGCGGCGTAGCTCATATCGCCTGTAAATCCTGTACTCCAGATCGCGACTTATGCGCATCAAAGCATCGCCGGGAGCTTCAATGTCGAAAGGATTTAGATTGGAGCGGCCTTCTTCCTTCATCCACTGCTGCTGCGCTGCATGTGCGAGCGCTGCCGGCTCCGGCAATGCCGACACTTGAGCCAGCAGTGCGTTGAGGGTCCCGGACCTAAGCGCAGTTCGGATTTCCTCGATGAGGCTCGAAATCTCATCCTGTGGAAACGCCCCCGGTGCCTGGAGCAGATCTCGGGGATCAAACAAGGCGAAGTGGAACTGCGCATTGAGATCAAGCGCTGTCTCAAGAAGCTCCGCCTCTTCGGATGCGGAGTCGACCGTCACAAACCAGTGACACGGCTCGCCAGCATCATCGTCGAATCGCCCTCCTACCAACCACGACGCTGGACTCAGTCCCTGGAACAGCACCCTCGGAACCACCGTGAAGTGCGCTTCAGAACCCTTGTTGCTGTAGTGACTGAGATTTGACTGCGTGATCTCACCAGTCTGCGGCCAGACTGTCGGGCAGCCTGCCCGGAAGATATGCGGCTTCCCCGCAACCGCTGCATGGAGATTCGGAAAAAAACCGGAAGTCCTGATTTCACTAGGAACATAGAACCCTGCCTGATGCTTGCCGCGGTCGTCTGCCCACGAAACATCATTTCTGGACAGCTTCTTCACCAGCAGTGTGATGCTCCTGGAGGCCATATCTCCGATGACATTCCAGAGCGGCGTCTCCGGAGCATTTTGCACGCCCCAGCCCCGCGCAATGCTGCTTGAACTTGACGATCGCGTTGTTATTGCCATGCGGCATTCCGCCCCTCTGAAATATCCTCAACCAGCCTTTCCAGCAAGTCCGCTACCTGCTGCGGTGTTGCGCTACGGAGACTGCACTCCCAAATCACAAAGGGCTTCCATCCGAGGCGCTCAAGCCTGATCAGACTTCGCCGGTCACGCACGCGGTTGGCCTCAATCTTCTGACGCCAGAATTCGGCTCTGGTCTTCGGCAATCGGAACAGATGGCAATTGTGTCCATGCCAGAAACAGCCATGTACAAACACGGTCGCGCGATACTTGGGCAGGACGACATCAGGCCTTCCGGGAAGGCCACTGCCGCCAAGGCGGTACCGGAATCCCAGCCTGTGCAGCCCTTTCCGCACCCGCAGTTCTATTCCGGTGTCGCGCCCTCGTATGCCGGACATCATCCGACTCCGGGTCTGCCGATCAACGACATCTGCCATCGAGCAATCCGCGCCGTGAACAGAAATTCAATCTGTCAGGCAGCGGCACTCAAAGGCAACTCGGGAGCCAATACCTCGGCTTCAAGAAACGGTCTCATCAACTGTGCGGCGTGACGCACGACATCAACAACCACAGAGTTCCCGAACTGCTTGTAGGCACGGGTGTCGGACACGGGGATCCGGAATGAATCCGGGAATCCCATCAGCCGCGCACATTCTCTCGGAGTCAATCGCCGCGGAGTCAACCCTTCCCCCTGGCTGACCAAGATTTCGGAACCATCCTTGTAGTACCGCGCGGAGAGCGTTCTGGTGACATCGTCCGGTCCGACCAACCCGAAGCCGAAGCCATTGCCCTTCGCCTTGTGCTTCGCCGCGTAGTCCTGCAGATATCGCCACAGTCCGGCGGTGAGTGTGTACTTGCTGTTGACGCGTCGCAGATCGTGATCAAAAAAGCGCGGGCCGTCATGTTCGATAATCGGCTCCGTCCCGTCAGTCCTGTGCAGGATTTCACCCAGCCGGCGCTGCTTCTTTGCCGGCAACGGGATCGCGCCCCAGTCAAATGCAACAGGTTCAGCAAATCCCGCAATCAGGATGCGCTCGCGGTGTTGCGGAACAAAATGCGCGCCGTCGATAACCTTGTAGTGGATGTCGTAGCCAAGCTCGTCACGCAGGACCCGGCAGATCGTCTCGAAAGTACGCCCGCGATCATGCGACTGCAGGTTCTTCACGTTCTCCAGAAGGAAAGCCCGCGGCCGCCTTTCCCGAAGGATACGGGCCACATCGAAGAAGAGCGTGCCCTGGGTTTCATCTAGAAAACCGTGCTTCCGTCCGAGAGCGTTCTTCTTTGAGACACCGGCGATCGAGAAGGGCTGGCACGGGAAGCCGGCCAGCAGCAGGTCATGATCTGGAACCGCGTCCGCGCCGACTTTGGTTATATCGCCGTGGATTTCATCGCGATGAGTGAAATTGCTGGCGTATGTCTTCTGGGCGTACGCGTCCCATTCGCTGGTGAACACACATTGCCCACCGATCGCCTCGAACGCCAGCCGTATACCTCCAATCCCGGCGAACAGATCAACGAAGCGGAAACCTTCTGCGCGCTCCTGCTGCGGCTCCAGCGGCAGCAGGCGCTGAAGCGAATGTACCCGATACTGGGGCGGCCCCGAGGAACGCAGCTCCCAGCGCCGTACCGTGCGGACATTAACCCCCAACTCCGCAGCAATCTCGGCCTGCGTAAGGTACTTCCGCGCCGCAAGAAGATAGTCAATGGCGGGCGTTTGATCTTCAGTGCGCAGCGGAATTGCCATGGGATTCTCCGGGTATAATTGCGGACATTATGCCCCGTGTTTCGCCCAAATCAAGCACTACGGCGGCGCGGGGCGCCAGACTTTCTGGGTGCTGACGATAGTCGGCAAGTGGCTCAAAAGCCGATCCCGGCGCAATCGAAAGATGAGCGCGTTTACCGTTGCAGGGACCGTTGGCGAAATCGCGCCGAGACCACTGGAGCATGTTTCGCATAACGTCTCGGCGCGACGGGCACCGTAGCGCGACTACTCTGACCGGCTGATGCTGGAATCGAGGAGGCCGCATTAACGCCTCTGGCAACATGGCGCCTGTGACACGCGAGACCGTGACGGAATACGACATGCAAAGACGGGCTACCAAGCGGGATCTCTTCGCCGAGATCAAAGAAGGCTTCGCCGCGCTGGCTGACGAACGCGCCGGCAAACGCAAGTTGCGAACGCGCGCCGCGACTGCAAAGCCGTCGAAGCTCCGACACTCGAACGAATCGCGCTGAGCGAAGGTCGCGATGTCTCGCATCCAGCGGCGCCCGGCCAGGGCCTGGATCAGCGCAACAGACGTCGACGCAATGGGCGCTGCTTATCGCGACGCCAAACCGCGCAGTCCTAGCCTGCTCGTATCGATACCGCACTTGCACCCCAAAGCTACGCGGCGCGCCGTAGCGGCCATAGATCGTGCCGAGCGAGCCGCGGTTGAGGGTTTTGACATAGCGTTCGTCGAGCAGGTTTTCGCTGCAGCCGCGCACCGTCACCGCGCTTGCCGTACGTCCCCAGCGCGAAGACGACCATCACTGACCTCAGCCGGTTCCATCGGTAGTGCGCGTGACGTACGCCTCTCCCGCGTTTGGCCCGACTACAGTCGCGGAGTTCACGTCCAGCAGCCGGATCTCAAGGCGACAACACGATCGAATACCGCGTACTGCGCCCGCCGGTCGTCGGGTCCTTGCGGATGATGCCGAGCTGTTCGAGATGTGCGAGGTCGCGCGATGCGGTCAGCGGTGTGTTGGCGCCGGAGAGCTTCAGGTAGCGGCGATTTGTGAGCCAGCCGTCGTCCAGTTCGTTGCCCGACAGGGCGAGATTCAGCGCCTTGCGCTGCCGCGCGTTGAGCGGCGCTTCGCGGTGCCGCAGCCAGAACCGGGTCACCTGCATGACACGCTCGACGCAGGCGCTGGATTCCTGCAAGGACGCGGCGACGATGCTCAGCGCGTAGCGCAGCCACTGCGTGACGTCGGGCGTGCCGCGCTGCGCGCGTTCCAGCTGATTCCAGTATTCGTTCTTGTCGCGCTCGATCGCCGTGGAGACCGCCCAGATGCGCGCCTGGTTGGCGGCGCTCTGCGGCATGCCCTGCATCATCGCCAGGTCCCAGATCGCGCGCCCGATGCGACCGTTGCCGTCCTCGAACGGGTGCAGCGTCTCGAACCACAGGTGGGCGAGGCAGCCACGCAGGACGGGATCGAGCTCGACGCTGTGGTCGTTGAACCAGGCGAGAAACGTCTCCATCTCCGCGTCGAGCCTATCGCTCGGCGGGGCTTCGTAATGCACCTTCTCGCCGTGGCGCGTCGCCGAAACCACCTGCATGGGTTCGACCGACGCGCGGTATTCGCCGGCGAGCAGGGGCATCAGGCCCAGCTTGCCGGCAGGGAATAGCGCCTGGTGCCAGTCCTTGATGCGCGCGTGCGTGAGCGGCGAACGGTCCGCGGCACAGTCGGCCAGGATGTCGATCAGGCCGATGGTCTGCGGCGTCACTTGCCATTCCCGCCCCGGCGCGACGCCGAGTTTGAGGCGGCGCATGATCGAGGATCGTGCGGCCGCGGCGTCCACTTTCACGCCTTCGATCGCGGACGTGGACACTGTTTCGCGGGTCATCAACTCCGCGACGATAGCGCCGCGATGCTCGTCGTCGAGCGCTGACAGGTGTGCGCCCAGCGACGCCCGCTGCGCATGGATGGCGGACAGCTGCGGACCGATGGACGCCTCATCCCAGGACCAGCGCGGCCAGTCGGGACGCTGCCAGATGAATTCTGGTGATGCGATTGGCATGGCTTATCATATCTTTTAATGATATGAATAAGAAGCCCAATCGCTTCACGAATTCACGGGGCTCCTGCCACGGCCGTGCCCTCGCCGCGCGAAAAGCGTCGCGCCCAAGGGGCGCTCCTACGGGTGCGCGCGGTCAGAGCAGCCGAGGGTCGGTGGCGATCCTCCTGAGCATCACCGTCAGATTCGTCGACGCCGCCGCACGGCGGCGGCAAGTCCGATCAGCAGCGCGGCCCAGCCCATGGCGCCGCCACCACCCTCATCGTCGGATGTCTCCGTCTGAGCCCGCGCCGTAGCCACTGGCGTGGCGCTCGCTTCGTTGGAACGAGGGCTCTCTTCGTAGTTCTCGTTGGCGGCTGTGACCGTGAAGTAATAGGTCGTGCCATTGGTCAAGCCAGTGACGGTGCGACTGGTGCCGCTGGCGGTAAATAACAGGAACGTTGTCCCGCCCGATGTCGTACCGCGGTAGACGCCGTAGCGCGCCGCGCCGGCCGAAGCCGTCCAGTTGAGGGTGACCTGGCCGTTGCCCGCTGTCGCCGTCAGATTGGTCGGCGCCGGCGGCGGACCTGAGGGCGTGGCGCTCGCCTCGCTGGACAGGGGACCGGCTCCGCTGGCGTTGACGGCCGCGACCTTGAAGTAATACGTCGTGCCATTGGTCAAGCCGCTCACAAAGCCGAGCGTGCCGGAGCCCGACCACACCGGCGTAGTGGTGTCCTCCCCGCCCGGCGCCGTAGCCATGAACATGCGGTAACTCGACGCCCCGGTTGAAGCCGTCCACTGGACGACGACCTGGCCGCTGGAAGCTGACGCCGTCAGGTTCGTCGGTGCAGGCGGCGTGCCCTGGGTCGCGCCCTGCGGCGTCGCGCTGGCGCCGTTGGATAGCGCACTGACCCCCGTGGGGTTGACGGCGGCGACCTTGAAGAAATAGGTCGTGCCGTTGGTCAGGCCGGTGACGGTGCGACTGGTGCCGGTGATGCCCGTCGCCGCCAGTGTTTCGCCGCCGGCGCTGGTGCCCTGGTACACGTTGTAGCTGCTCGCTCCGGTCGAAGCCGTCCAGTTGAGGGTGACCTGGCTATCGCCCGCGGTCGCCGTCAGGTTGGTCGGCGCCGGCGGCGCGCCCTGCGGCGTGGCGCTGGCTTCGTTGGAAAGCGGACTGGTGCCGTTGGCGTTGACGGCCGCGACCTTGAAGTAATACGTCGTGCCGTTGCTCAAGCCGGTGACGATGCGACCAGTGCCGGCGATGCCCGTCGCCAGCAGCGTCTCCGCGCCGGCGCTGGTGCCCTGGTACACGTTGTAGCTGGTCGCGCCGGTCGACGCCGCCCAGTTGAGGGTGACTTGGCCGTTGCCCGCTGTCGCCGACAGGTTGGTCGGCGCCGGTGGCGGGCCCTGCGGCGTCGCGCTGGCCGCGTTGGAAAACGGACTGCTTGCGCCGCCGGCGTTGATGGCCGCGACCTTGAAGAAATAGGTCGTGCCATTGGTCAGGCCGGTGACGGTGCGATTGGTCCCGGTGACGCCCGTCGCCACCAGCGTTGCCCCGCCGGCGCTGGTGCCCTGGTACACGTTGTAGCTGGTCGCTCCGTCTGAAGCGCCCCAGTTGAGGGTGACCTGGCTGTTGCCCGGTGTCGCCGTCAGATTGGTCGGCGCTGGCGGTGGGTCGGCGGGCGTGGCGCTCGCCTCGTTGGAAAGCGGACTGGTTCCGCTGGCATTGATGGCGGCGACCTTGAAGTAATAGGTCGTGCCATTGGTCAGGCCCGCGACGGTGCGCGTGGTGCCGGTGATGCCCGTCGCCACCGGCGTCGTGCCTTCCCCGCCGGCGCTGGTGCCCTGGTACACGTTGTAAGTGCTCGCTCCGGCTGAAGCCGCCCAGTTGAGGGTGACCTGGCCGTTGCCGGCTGTCGCCGTCAGGTTGGCCGGCGCGGCCGGGAGCGCGTCGAGGAAGGACGCGTCGAAGCTCCACGCGCCAAGGCCATGCGTGAATGCAAAGATCCGGCTGGTCGCCGCGTTGTAGGCGAGTGTCATCACCGGCGCGTTGCCGATGCCCGCGTTCGCGGTCGCCCAGCTGGCGCCGGCGTCGAGGCTGACAAATATGCCGATGTCGCTGCCGAGCATGAGTGCGTCGGGATTGTTCGGATTGAGGACCACGCTGGTCACCGGCACGTCTGGGAGCGACGAGTACGAGCTGCCGTCAAGGGAGCTCCAGGTCGCGCCGCCGTCCGTGGTCTTCCAGATGTGCTTGGCGCCGAAGTTCAACACCGTCGCGTAGGCGATCCGCGCGTCGGACGGATTGAAAGCCAGTGAAGAGACGGCGCAATTGGCGCAGAGCAGGACCTTGTCCCAGTTCGTCGTCGCCGTCGTCGACAGCGCGCCGGTGCTGCGCAGGATGTAGCCGTCGGTGGTGCCGACCAGCACCGTGTTCGGGTCGTTCGCCGCCACGGCGATGGTCTTGACGAGACCCGGAACGATCGCGCTCGCCCGAACCCAGGAGCCGGCCTGGTCGGTCGTGCGCCACAGGTAGGAGCCACCGGTCCAGAGGATCTGCGGGTTGGAGGGCGCCATGTTGAAAGGCGCGAAGCTCAGGAAGCTGTCGCTGATGCCGCTCATGGCGCGGCTGTAGGTGCTGCCGCCGTCCGTCGACTTCTGGATGTACTTGAACTTGTCTGAGACGAACAGCACGTTGGTGTTCGTCGGATCCACCGCCGAATAGCCGGCATCACCGCCGATCACGCCGCCCAGGCCCAGGCCATCCCAGGTGGTAGTGCCACTCCGGTTGCGCAGCATGCCGTTGTCTTGCGTGCCGCCGACGGTGCGGGTGCCGTCCGGATAGACGGAGCCGTGGTAGAACTGCGCCGTCTGGTAGCCGTTGTTGATCGCGGTCCACTCCATCTCGCCGGTGGAGAAGTCGCAGGGGTCCGACTTGGTCGCGGCCGTCGCGTCGGGGGTGGTGTAGATGCCGCCGTCGCTGGCGACATACACGGATTTGATGTTGACGCCGTCGTAGCGAGGAGGGAACGCGAAGGCGTGGAGGTCGGGGTGCGGGGGGTAGTAGTGAAAGGCCAGGCCGAAGTTGGCGCCGCCGTCGTCCGAGCGGAACAGGTCGATCCCGCCCACCCACACGCGATTGCTGTTCACAGGGTCGACCGCGATCGTGTTGTCGTACGTGCCCTGGCCGTAGCCGCTGCCGCCGTAGCATGCGGGGCCGTAGTCGCTCAGCAGCCGCCGGTTGATCGGGGTGGCGCTGGTATTGCGTACCGTCGCGGTCCAGCTCTGGCCGCCGTTCGTGGACTTGAGCACCGCCAGCATGCCATTGAAGCGGGTCAGGTCTGCCTCGTGGCTCGCCGCGAGCGCGTACATGACGTTCTGGTCGGACGGCGAAATCGCGAGCGAGGTACGGTCCATGCCGGCTTCCGAGTACGCCCGGACCCAACCGCCGTTGTTGGGGAGGAAGGAATTGGCCGTGAGGTTGTAATAGAGGGCCGCGCCGTCGGCACTGCCATAACCCAGGTTGATGCCGCAGGACGCGACCACCCTGTCCGCCGAAGTGCCGGCGCGCACGACGAGGTCGGTACACCCGCCCGGCAAGTCGACGGCGTCGCCGTTGAAAACAGTTTCCAGCGCGGTATCGAGCGGCTCACCCTTCTTCGGGCTGAGCGTCTTGATCCAGGAGGCGCCGCCGTCGGTGGACAGCCACACGCCGCCGGTTCTGGTATTGCCATTGCTGGCCGCCGCGTACACACGTGAGGAATCGTTTGGACTGACGACGATCTTGTTGACGTACTGGAAATCGGGGGTCTTGGTGGCCGTGATCTGCACCCAGGTCGCGCCGCCGTTCATGGTCTTGAAGATGCCGGCGCCGAGGAAGTTGCCGCCGCTGAAGATCTCGCCCGTGCCGGCATAGAGCACGCTCGAGTTCGCGGGATCCATCGCCAGCGTGCTGACCCTGATGTTGGGCACAAGACCGCCGGTCGGCAACCAATTGGCGCCGCCGTCGGTGGACTTCCACACGCCGCCGCCGACGCCTGCGGCGTACAGGGTCTGGCCACTCAGATCCGATGGATCAAACACCAGCGCGCGTGTGCGTCCGCCGACATTGTGGGGACCCAGTGCCGTCCAGGGCGGAGCCGCCACGGCACCCTTCCCCACCACCAACCGCCCGCCGCCAACGAGTCGGGGCATGGCGTCAGCCTGTCGCAGGGCGGCCACATAGCGCTCGGGGTCCAGCGGAGTCGCGGCGGCGCCGGCTGCGCGATCATGGCCGCCAGGCTGTCGCTCCTGCGCGTAGACGGCCTCATCCTCGTCGGGCTGGCGCGCCCCTTCGAGCTTCTCCGCAGCCGCGCCTTGCGCTTCCGGACGGGGTGGCAGCGTGACCGCGACCGTGACAGCAGCGCCAATCGCAGCGAGCAACGCCGCAACGGTGTACGAACGTCGAGTCTTCATCCCTGATCCCCGCACCCCGTCAGGCTCACGCCTTGTGCGATGCCCGTTGAATCCTTCTCAAGGCAACGCCCCATTCGAGTGGAGCACAGTTCCGGTCGCTGAGCAATCGGACGATGCCCTGATCGCCCGAGGCGACTTCGCGGACGGTGCGCACACTCGAAGATGGAGGCGATGTGACCAGGATTCGTGACTTTGTTCTCAGCTTCGGGGCGACGGCGATTGAATCCCCGGCACTGCCCATAGCAGTCTTGAAGGGTTGCAGTCGGCTTCCAGGGAGGGACGCGCCATGCTGACCGTCACGCAGAAGAAAACCGCGCAGGCCATCGTCAACATCTTCGAGACCGGGTCGGTGCTCGGGGATTACGGCAATGTCACGCTGATTGCGGGAGATACCGGGCATCTGACCTTCGGGCGGTCGCAGACGACGCTGGGCTCCGGCAATCTGCATGAGCTGTTGCGCCGCTACTGCGGCAACGCCGGCGCGCGCTTCGCCGCGGCGCTGGCGCCTTACCTGCCGCGCTTCGCCGCGCGCGACTTAAGCCTGGACACGGACCGGCATCTGCACAACCTGCTGCGCGCGTCGGCAGACGATCCGGTGATGCGCGAGACGCAGGATCAGTTCTTCGACCAGGTGTACTGGCAAGCCGCGGAGCGGGCCGCGGGCGTGATCGGCGCGCAGACGCCGATGGGCATGGCGGTGGTCTACGACAGCACGGTGCACGGCTCGTGGAAGGCGATGCGCGATCGCACGACGCAGCAGCACGGCGCGCTCGGTGCCACCGGCGAGCAGGCCTGGATCGGCGCGTACGTCGACACGCGGCGGGCATGGCTGGCGAATCACCCGCGCAAGGACTTGCGCGCGACGACGTATCGCATGGACGCGTTCCGGCGGCTGATCGATCAGGACTACTGGGGCCTGACGCTGCCGCTGGTGGTGCGCGATCTGGAGATTTCGGAGGCGACGCTCACCGCAACGCCGCCGCGCTGCTACGTCGGTCCGCAGCCGGGCAGCCGCGCGCTGATGCTGCAATCGCCGCTGGCGCGCGGGCTCGACGTGCGGTTGGTGCAGCTGGGTTTGTCCGCGCAGGGTGCGGACGTGAAAGCGGATGGCGTGTTCGGACAGACGAGCGTCCGGCTCATCAAGAAGTACCAGATTGCTCAGGGGTTGCCGGCGACGGGCGTCGCGGATACGGGGTTGATTGCGCGGCTGGTGGGCTGAGGTCGCGGTCGGGCGCCGCTTCCATCAAACAACCGTCATTGCGAGGAGCCGCAAATTCTCTTTGGGGCGACGAAGCAATCCAGGTTTCGGCCCGGGCAGCGCTGGATTGCCACGCCGCTACGCGGCTCGCAATGACGGTGGTGTTTGCTTTGCGACGACGGGCCGCGACCGGGTGCCGCCGGCGTTACCCGGCGCGAGGCCTGGCGGCGCTATGCTGCGCGTCGAGGAAGAACCGGTACGAGAATTCCAATGAGAACAGGCATGATGACGCTCGCGGCAATGATGCTGGCGGCGTGCGGCGGCAGTGACAGCGGCGGCGGCGCGGCGGCTGGCATCACCGTCGAATCGATCACCACGGACGCGGCGGCGGTACAGGCGGCAGCGCCACCCACGGTCGGCAAGAGCGATCCGGGACAGGCCAGCGGGCTGCTGGGCTACGTCGACGGCACGCAGCCGACGCGGCTGGTCGTGTTCTGCCACGGCCTTGGACATGCGGTCGAGGCGTCGTGGTACCAGGCGGTGCTGGATTTCGCCAATGCCGACACCGCCGTGGTGACGACCAACTATCGCGACAATCTGCAGCTGCCGGTGCTGCGCGCTGCACACGACACACTCGCGGCGACACTGTATGCGAAGCAGCGCTTCCCCAGCGTGCAGACCGTGTACCTGCTCGGCGTGTCATTCGGCGGCGCCGTGTCGGGGACGGCACTCACGGAGGCGGTGCACGTCACCGCAGACGGCGGCGGCCTGTACGACTACTGGGTGGATGTCGAGGGCCTGAGCAATGTGAGCGAGGCGTGGGCCGAGGCCACGGCCGTGGTGCCGGAGTACGCCGCGTACCTCGAGGAGGATGCCGGCGGCACGCCTGCGACCGTGCCCGACGAGTACGTGCGCCGCTCGCCCGCCCTGCGCGCGCAGGACATGGCCGCGGCGGGGCTGCGCGCGGTTGCCGTGGTCCACGACGTCAACGATGGCCTGGTCGTCTACAACCAGGGCCGCGAGATGGCGGATGCGCTGGTAACGGCCGCCATCCCGGTGCAGCTGTTCACGGTGCTGCGCGTGTCCGACGGCCAGGATCCGGGCACCACCGGGACCGGTGCGCTCGCCGGCATCTTCGGGCTGGACGATCCCAACAACATGGTCCGGCTGGCCGGGCACGGCAACGAGGCGGACTACGTGCACCCGGTGATCCGCACCGGCTTCGAGCAACTGCGCCTGATGCTCGACGGCGAATACGACGAGACGACGCCGTACATGGAAACCACGGTGGACGACGGCGGCTGATCCCATCGTCCAGCATCCGTAGGATGGGCTGAGCGAACGCGAAGCCCATCGTTGTTCGCGCGGAAGCCGATGGGCTTCGCTGCGCTCAGCCCATCCTACGGGGAGTTGCTGCCGAGCGACTTGCGCAGCAGCCGCCCCGCCGCCAGCACCTGCTCCTTCACCAGCGCCCAGCTCTCGACCTTGCGCTGCGTCGAGACACAGCGGCGCAGGCGCGCCTGCTTGACGTCATCGAGCGCGGCGCCGATGTCGCCGAGCAGGGCGTCCTGCACGTTGTAGACGTATCCCGCGCGCGCGCAGACCGGAACGATGCGCTCGGCTTCGATGCGCAGGTCGGCGGCGACTGCGGACACGGCGCCGGCGATCGATCGGGATTTGGCATTTGCCGAGTCCGCGAGGTCATAGGGTGGCACCCACTCGCGCGCCGGCGTCAGGCGATCGATCTGCGTCAGCACGACAAAGATCGGCGGCAGGCCGCGCGTGCGGGCGAGCGGACTGTTGCGCAGGCGCTGCAGCAGCTCGTCTTCGAGCGCGCGGTCGGCGCGCGGCGCAGCGATCACCAGCAGCAGGGCGTCCGCGCGCTCCAGCTCGCGCAGCATGTCGTCGAAGCCGAAGTCCGCGGTGTCGCAGCCGGGCGTGTCGACGACGATGGCCGCAGGCCAGCCGTCGCGCTCCAGGACGAAGGGCTGCACAGCCGGCGTCGTGGCGCCGCGCACGTCGGTGGCGGCGAGCTCGGTTTCGAACAGCGCATTGATCAGGCTGGACTTGCCCGCGCCGCTGCGGCCGATGACGACCAGGCGCAACGGCTCGGCTTCAGCGGCCTCCTTGAGCGCCTGGGCGATCTCGCGCGCGGTCGCGGCGGTTGGCCGGGCTTCAGGCGCCGTCAACACGGCCTGGCCGCTGTACAGGGCGATGGCGTGGAAGCCGACCTTGCGCACCCACTGTCGCAGCAGCCACAGCTGCAGCGTTTCCTTCGCCGCGTTGAGCGCGCGGTCGCGCAGCGAGCCGGTCAGCTCGTTGGCGACGGCGCTGAGCGGATTGACGATCATGCGCCCGGCCCGGTACAGGTCGTACACGCGCTCGTAGATCTCGTAGAGCGACTGGGCGCGGCCGAGGTCGGCGAGCTTGAGCCGGTGCGCGAACGGGATCACGCTGAGCACCTCGGTGCGCAAGTCATGGCTCGCGGCTTCGATGATCAGCAGCGCGTGCGGCAGCGTCACTTCCGCCATCGGATTGATCGCCTGCGGATGGAAGTGGCGGGCGACGTCGGCAATGACGTCGCGGGCCAGCGTGTAAATACCGCTCGCCTCGTCCGGCCAGTCAGCGGCCCGCAGTTTTTCCGCGCGCGCGTCGATCAGCGCCCAGGCGCCCTTCGTACTGGCCGTCCACGACGGGTCGGCCTGTTGGCGCGGCAGCGTGCGTTCGACGCGCGTGCGGCCGCGATGCAGCAGCAGCCACGCAATGACGCCGCAGACCAGCAGCACCAGCACCCAGTACAGCGCCAGGTCGTACTGCAACAGCAGGACGATGCCGGCGACGGCGAGCAGCAGCACCGGCATGATGACGACGAGGTACGGCAGCAGCAGCGGCGCCCACTGGCGCCAGGCCTGCCGCTGTTGCGCCTTACGTTCTTCCACGCAGCTTGTCCTCGATCAGCGCGCGGCCGGCGCGCAACTCTTCGGCGTAGATCTCGCGCAGGCGTTCGGGCGCCAGTTGCTGGCCGAGGCTCTGCGCCTCGAAATAGCGCGCCGCAGCCCAGCCCAGCGCGTACGTCGTCGCGCCAGCCTGTACCGAGCCCCACACGGCGCCGAGAGTCTGCCCCAGCGCCGGGATCAGCTTGACGGCGCTACGCCCGAGCATGCGCAGCGCCAGTCCGCCGGCGACGCTGGCGCCGAGCATGCCGAGGAAGTCGCGCACGGTCTTGAGGCTGAAGTCCTGCCCGGCCTGCACCGCGAGCGCGTGCAGCAGCTTGCTCTGGATCGCGCTGACCGCGACGAGGTCGACGACCGGCAGCGCGCCGCCGCCCATCGCCGCGATCGTGTGGTAGAGGATCTGCGCACGCGCAGCCTGCGTGTACGCGTCGCCGATGCCCGTGGACTTGCGCAGCACCGCGGCGATGCCCTGCGGCAGCACGGCCTCGATCGCGTCCCACAGCGCGGCCAGGCCGTAGTGACGGTCGTTGTACCCGTCCTCGGGCTGCGTGAGGTCGACCGGCACCCAGTGCACGTCCGCACCCGGCAGCCGGCCGAGTCGTTCGCGCTGAGCATCGAGCGCGCGCAGCAGGTCGGGACGCGCGGCGCGGATCGCGTCCAGATCGCCGCCGAACGGATACAGCTGCAGATGATCCTGGCCGGGCTCGTAGAGATCGTGCAGCCCGGTCTGCGCGACGACGATGCCCCAGTCGCGGTGCGCCTTGCGCACCTCGCGCAGCACGTCGAACACGGCGTGCTGCTGCGGATCGGCGACGCGGCACACGGCGATGATCAGGTGCGCCTGTCCGGCGCAGGCGGCGATGTCCTCCGTCGGGTCGTAGGCCACCTCGCCCAGCCCGCGCGTGTCGAGGAAGCGGATCACCGGCACATCCGGCGGGCAGTCGAACATCATCGCGGTGCGCGTGCACGGCGCGTAGCCGTTGCCGACTTGCGCATGCGGGTGCCCGGTCAGCGCGCTGATGATCGACGACTTGCCGGACTGCGTCTTGCCGAGCAGCCAGATGACCGGCACCGGCCGCTTTGCCGAGCGCAGCGCCGCATTGATCGCCGCGTCGCCACGATGCGGATCGAGCAGCACGCGCTTGAGCGCCGCCAGGTAGCGGCTCGGCACACCGGCTCTGTCCTCATCCACGCACGGGTTCTCCTCGGACGCTCGGATCGAGTGCAGATTACCCTGTCGCCGCATCCGACTTCCCGTCGGCTGCGCGCTGCGCGTCCCGGCACGATGGCGGCCGACCCTGCTGTTTGTAGTCGCGCGCCGCGCTTGCGAAGATCGGGGCCCGGCTGCGATGCCGGCCAACTGGAGTTTCGTGTGAGTGATGAGTCCGCCGTGGACATGCCCGCCGTCGCCGGACTGACCTATCCCTGCGGCGCGCCGCCCGTGCCGGGGCATGCGGTGGAGGTCGCGCCCGGCGTGCTGTGGCTGCGCATGGCGCTGCCGTTCAGTCTGAACCACATCAACCTGTGGGCGATCGAGGATGGCGACGGCTGGACCGCCGTCGACACTGGCCTCAACACCGACGATACGCGCAGCGCGTGGGACGCGGTGCTGGCCGGACCGCTGCGCGGCCGTCCGGTCACGCGCGTGATCTGTACGCATATGCATCCGGATCACATCGGCATGTCGGGCTGGCTCGCGGAGCGCTTCGACTGCCGGTTGTGGATCACGCGGCTGGAGTACCTGACCTGTCGAACGCTGGTCGCGGACACCGGGCGCGCGGCGCCGGAAGACGGCGTGCGTTTCTACCGCGCCGCGGGCTGGCCCGGCGAACAGCTGGAAGAATACAAGGCGCGCTTCGGCGCCTTCGGCAAGGCGATTCACCGCCTGCCGGACAGCTTCAGGCGCATCAGCGACGGCGACGTGCTGACGATCGGCACGCACCGCTGGCAGGTGATCGTCGGCCGCGGCCACTCGCCCGAACACGCCTGCCTGTATTGCCCGGAGCTGGGACTGCTGATCTCTGGCGACCAGGTGTTGCCGAAGATCAGCTCCAACGTCTCGGTGTTTCCCACCGAGCCGGACGCCGATCCGCTCGGCGACTGGCTGGACTCGCTCGATCGCCTGCGCAGCGCGGTGCCCGACAACGTGCTGGTGCTGCCCGCACACAACGAACCGTTCCGCGGACTGCATGCGCGCCTCGACGGTCTCCGGGGCGGACACGAGCGCAGCCTGCAGCGTCTGCAGGAGGCGCTGGCGACGCCGCGGCGCGCGATCGATCTGCTCGCCGTGATGTTCCGCAAACCGCTGCGCGGCGATCACTACTACATGGCGACCGGCGAATGCATCGCGCACCTGAACTGGTTGCTGCGACGCGAGCGCGTGAGCGTTGCGCGCGACGGCGACGGCGTGGACTGGTATCGGGCGCAGTGAGCGGTTCGTCATTCCCGCGTAGGCGGGAATCCAGTGAAGCGGAGCGCGGAGGCCCCTGCCTGGATGCCCGCCTGCGCGGGCATGACGGGTGATCTGAGATTTGCTGCCGCGAACCGACCGAGCCTAGGATAGGTCTCCGTGCAAACGGGGGAGATGACAATGGCGACCGCCACAAAGAATAAGCTGCTCAGCAAGATCTCGAAGATGATGCCGTCGATTCCGATCGGCCCGCCGCTACCCAAGCGGGAGCTCATCAAGCTGCTCAAGCGCATGCGCAAAGCGCTGGATCAGCTGATCGCGGCGCTGGAGAAGGAAGACAAGCCGGCCGCCCGCAAGGCTGCGCCGCGCCGGCGCAGGCCAGCCAGCAGCAAGTAGCGCGTCAGGCCGGGGGCAGAAAACTCTTCACCCGCTCCTGGAATTCCGGATCGTCGTGCAGCGACCCCCAATAGGGGTCACGGAGGACTGCGTGCGCGTGTTGGCCCGAAGGCTCGCGCAGCAGCCGGTCGATATCCACCAGGGCCTGATCGCGTCGCCCCATTGCGCCGGCAAGCTGGGCGCGGTGCATCAGGTACTCGAAGTGGGAGGCCGACGGCGCACGTCCGGTCTTGGGTGCGGAGAGCTGCAGGGCGCGTTCAATGCTGGCCAGTGCGCCGACGTAGTCGCCCAGCATGCGTTGTGTCTGCCCCAGCGCATCGAGCGCGCTGTGGTCGTCGGGGCTCTTTGCGAGTTGCGCGCGAAAGTGTGCAGCGACGGTTTCCAGGTATGGGCGCGCCCGCTCCCTGTTTCCGGCCAAGGCAAGTGCGTCCCCCGCAAGACGACTCCAGCCCAGCTCGCTGGCGTGCGAAGCAGCAAGTGCCACGGCATCATTGAACCGCCCCTCGTAGACCGCGATGGCCCAGCGGTCCAGATTGAACTGGGCCGATTGTCCTGTGGTGTCGTGTGAGGCCCCGACGACGCGCTTCCACGGCTCCAGGTCGCCGCTGCGGTAGAACTCCAGTTGTGCCTGCAGCGACTCCACGAAGCCGCGGTTTTCACTCATTTGCAGCCAGCGTGCATAGGCGCGATCCACCTCGCCATAGCGACGCTGCCGGGTCAGCAACTGCGTGAGTTGAGTATGCGCCTGGTCGTTGTCGGGATCGACGTCAAGCAAGGCGCGCACCATGTCGACCGCACGATCGAGATTGCCGAGCGCGTCGTGAACCCCGCTGAGCATGTAGAGCGCCGCCGGATAGCCTGGCCGCTTTTCCAGCGCGCGCGTGAAGAAGGGCTCGGCGATTTCCGGATCGCGGTCTTTCCAGTAGCGCGCGAGCCCCATCCCCAGCAGCGCTTCGGGCAGCTCGGGCTTGAGATCCATCGCACGCTCCGCCGCCTCGACCGCACGCACAACGTAGCCATCGACCCGCGTCGGGTCGACGTAGGTCGCCCAGCGCGCGCCCCAGGCGGCGTAGCGCGCGATTGCCGCGTAGGCGAGCGCGAACGACGGATCGATCGCGACGGCCTGCTCCAGCAGGCGCAGCGGCTCGTCGGGCGGCACGAAACCCAGCGAGGTGTCGTTCTCCTCGCGCGAGATCGCGCGCAGGTAGAGCTCGTAGGCTTCCGCGCTGCCTGTCGGCCGCTCCGCGTCCGACATCGCCGGCAACGCCAGCCGACCGTGGATCTTGCGCGCGATCTCGCGGGCAATCTCGGTCTGCAGGTCGAACAGGTCCTCGACGTTGCGGTCGTAAACCTCGGCCCAGAGGTGCTCGTCGGTGTCGGCGCGGATCAGCTGCACGTTGACGCGCACACGCGAGCCGGAACGCTGCACGCTGCCTTCGAGCACGTTGGCCACGCGCAGCAGGCGTGCTGCGTCCGGAATCGACACCGGTTTCCCGGCATAGCGCATCACCGAGCTGCGCGAGATGACTTTGAGATGCGGCGTGCGCGCGATCTCGGTGATCAGGCTGTCGTGCAGGCCGGCGACGAACTCCGCGCTGCCGGGCTCGGTCGCGAGGTTTTCGAGCGGGAGGACGGCGAGGCTGGCTTCATCGGCGGACGACGTCGCTCGCACCTTCAACCAGGCCGCAGCGCCGAACGCCAGTACGGCAACAGCCACGCCTGCAGCGACGGCGTAGTTGCGCAGCCGCGAGCCGCTGCGCGGCGGCGGCCCGAGCACTGCTGCCGCGGCCGCGACGTCGTCATCGGCCAGCTTGAACACTTCCACCGGCTCGGCGATGTTCTTGAGCGTCTGCGCGCCGATGGATTTGAAATGGGCGCGCAGCGGCCCGTGAATCTGCGCAATCACCATCGACGACGCCGCGATGCCGCCCGGCGGCGACAGCGGCTCCAGCCGCGCGCAGACGTTGACGCCGTCGCCGTAGACGCCACCCCGGCCGTGCTCGACATCTCCCTGGTGAAGACCGATGCGGATGTGCACGCGCCGTTCGGGTGGGGCCGTCGCGTTGTGCTGCTGCAACTCGCGCTGAATGGCAACGGCACACTCGGCCGCATCGAGCGCACTGTCGAAGATTGTCAGGGTGCCGTCGCCGATGTTGTCGATATGCCGGCCGCGGCGGATCGAGAGCTGCCGGTGCAACAGTCGCTGGTGCATCTCCAGCAGCTCGCGCGCGACGCGTTCGTTTGCGTTGACCAGCGCGCTGTAACCGACGACGTCGGTGAACATTACGGCCGTTAGCTTCCGATGCGTGCGCGCCATGGCGCAAAGCTTAGGCCGATCCGCGCCAATCGCATAACGGCGGGGCTGGCCGCACGATTTGTAGGAGCGGCCCATGGCCGCGATTCCTTTTTCGTGCGGCGTGCGCGCCGCATCGCGGCCATGGGCCGCTTACACGTCGCCTTCGGCTTCTCGCAAGGTGGAGCGCGAAGATGCGCGCGCGGGCGGCTAAGCCGCCTTCAACTCTGCGAGCGGGGCCGAAGCGCTGATCTGCTCGATCAATGCCCGGCGGCGTTCGCTCGCGCGCTCACCGGACAGCGCCTCGTCGATGGTGATTGCGCGCGCGGTGTCATAGACAAACGTTGCCAGCGCAGCGGCGTGCGCGCCAAGGGTCGGCAGCAGCTCGGCGCGCACCATCACCTCGAAAGGCTTGCCCATCGGCTCGATCACCTGCTCGAACGGGGTGTTCTTTGTTGCCGCATGGACGGCGCAGCGCGTGTCGCGGCGAGCGAAGCAGGCCTCCCAGTAGACCTCGAGCCCGGCAATCAGGCGCGTCTCGGACGCCGTGCCACTCGCCAGGATGGGCATGACCTCGACCAGCACTTCCTGCAAAAAAATGCGATGCGCCTTGAGCGCCTGGTTTGCAAAGAGCTTCATTTCGCCCATGACTGCACCCCCATTCCGCGAACGGTACAGACGTTAACCGAGTGCCTCCTGGCGGCCTACCCCGCAAATAGGTGGGAGCAAAAACGACTCAACAGGCCGTATCCGGAGACTGGATACCGCGCCGAACTGCCGGTATATTGGTCGGACCAGTTGACCTGCGGACCGCTACGGAGGCCTCGTGTTCCAGGCAGTAAGCAAGCAATCCCTGTCAGATGCGGTGTTTGACCAGCTGCGCGAGCGCATCATGCGCGAGGATCTCAGGGCCGGCGACGCACTGCCCCCGGAGCGACTGCTGTGCGAGCTGCTCAACGTCAACCGCGGCTCCGTCCGCGAGGCGATCAAGCGCCTGCAACAAGCTGGGCTCGTTCACGTGCGTCAGGGCGGTCCGACGACGGTGACCGACTATCGGCGTCAGGCCGGCACCGATCTGCTGGCCAGCCTGCTGGTGGATGCCCAGGGACGCATTCAGGTCCACGTGGCTCGAAGCATCGTGCGCATGCGCCAGGTGTTGTCGCCCGAGATCGCCGCCGATGCCGCGACCCATGCACCGCAGATCACGGCCGATCGCCTCGACGCCATCGTCGCGAAAATGGTGCCCGCAGCGCCGACCGGAACCCTCCAGGAGTTGGCTCTCTCCTTCTGGGAAGCCTTGGTCGAGGGCAGCGGCAACATCGCCTATCAGCTGGCTTTCAACTCGCTGCGCCGGACCTACGAACCGATCCGGGAATTGATGACGCGGATGCTCGAGCAGGAGTTCCGGAATCTCGAAAGCTTTCGCGCCATCGCAACCGCAGTCCGCAAGGCTGACCGTGGTGCCGCATTCGAGCAGGCACGTCGCTACATCAATCACAACAGCGACGCGATCTACGGGTTTCTCGACGCCTATGAGCGTCGAAGCAACCTCACCTGAGTCCTGTATGGCGGGCGATAGCAACAGCGCAGCCGCGTTCGAAGACATCACCCCGACCTCCGGGCCGTCGACGGCGCGTTCCTGTCTTGGCGGCCTGTTCACGCACGTCAGCCCTCGAATTCTCGCGGCACTGACCCTGGGATTCCTGATCGCCCGCATCGCGCTCGGCAACTGGCACGCAGCCGATCTGATTGCGCCTCTGTCGCTGGTAGCCATCTGGCCACTTCTCGAGTGGACGATCCACGTCTTCCTGCTGCACTGGCGGCCCATCAAACTCTGGCATTGGACGCTCGACCCGCGCGTTGCGCGCAAGCACCGCCAGCATCACGTCAATCCGTCGGACCTGACCGACATCACCATCGACCGGCAAGTGTTCCATTTCGCCGTGCCGGCGATCGTGGGGCTCTTCTTCTGGCTGATGCCGACGCCCGCGCTTGCGACCGGCGCCCTGGCGGCATTCTTTGCGCTGTCGCTGCATTACGAGTTCTGCCATTTCATGGCACACACGAACTGGTGCCCGCCGCTGAACTACTACCGCCGGCGCCAGCGCATGCATCGGCTGCACCATCACCGCGACGAGAAGCTCTGGTGGGGTGTCTCGATGGGACTCGGGGACTGGATCATGGGGACGGCGCCGGACCTTCGGTCCGTCGAACGCTCATCGACGGTTCGCGATGTTCATGGCCTCTTGCGGCAACGAGGAGAAAGTGCGCCCTGAGGCCGGCGCACAACAACGACAAAGTGCAAAACACTCATGACAATTCCGATTCGGGGTGTGCTGCCGTGGCGCGCGGCGGCTTCCCCAAAACCGCTGTACCCGATCCCGGGGGCACGTCTGCTGCTGCTGCCCCTGTTCCTGACGACGATGTGCACCGCCACCGCACAGTCCGAAGAACCATGGCAGCCCGCTGACGGAGAAGCGCAGGCGGCCGACGCGCCATCGCAGGCGCCTGCGGACGCGCCCCTGGACGTCATCGCCGTGCAGAAGGTCGAGGAGGACGATGCGTCACCTGAGCCGCCGGCAAAACGTCCGCCGCCCGTGCTCGAAGAGATCGTTGTCACCGCGCAGAAGCGTCCGGAAGACATCCAGTCCGTCCCGCTGTCGGTGACCGCCATTTCGGGCGATAACCTGACCGAGATGAACATGGGCGACATGAACGAAGTCGCCAACCATGTTCCGAACCTGGACGTCCTCGCGATCCCGACCTTCCCGAGCATCTACATGCGCGGACTGGGATCAAGCTACAACCGCGGCTTCGAGCAATCGGTCGCCCTGCTGATCGACGAGGTGTTTTATGGGCGCGCCTCCTACATCAACCAAGGACTGCTCGATCTCGACGCGGTCGAAGTTCTGCGCGGCCCGCAAGGCACCTTGTTCGGAAAGAACTCGTCAGCGGGCGCGATTCACTTTCGCACGGCGATGCCGGAGTCCGATTTCTCCACCAAGGGCGATGTGCTGCTCGGCAGCCTCGACTCGCGACGCTATCGCCTGATCAGCACCGGACCTCTCGGCGACACGCTGAACTGGCGCATGGCGCTGCTCGACGAGCGTCGGGATGGTGATATTCACAACACCACCACGGGCGTCAACGAAGAGAACCGCGACAACCAGTCGGGCCGGCTTCGCCTGCAGTGGAGCCCTGACCAGAACCTCGCGGTCGGCCTGACCCTGAATGCCGGCTTCGTGGGCCAGGACGGACCGGGCGCGCAGTTGACCAAGGCCCGCGATCGCCACCTCGCAGCGATGCTCGTGTTCGATCCGCAAACCAGCGACGACCCTTACGACGAACGCAGCGCGATGGACCACAGGGCCGGCGTCGATCGGGAAACCTACGACAGCACGCTGCGCGCCGATTGGACGCTGGACTCCGGCACCGTCCTGACAAGCATCAGCAACTACGCGTGGCTGGATGAGATCGTTCACTTCGACGCGGATGCTTCTCCGGTACCGTTCCTGGTGCTGGACAACAACGAGCGACTGCGCCAGTTCAGCCAGGAACTCCGTCTGACGTCGGAGCCGGGCGAGCTTGAATATGTCGCCGGCGCGTATTTCCTGCGCAACGACCTGAATGCGACCTACGACATCACCGACTATCTGGAGCTCACCGAGATCCTGCTGATCACCGGGGAAGCCGAGCGCATCGCCTGCATCAACACCAGCTCCGACCCGAAGACCTGCCAGGACGCCATCCTCGATGACAGCAACTCCGGCCGCGCAGCCGGAGAAACGATCCAGGCGCGCATGAGCGCGCAGGGCGGCGCCAGCCCGGTCGAAACCTCGCTGACGCGATTCGGGCAGCTGACCGACAGTGCCGCGCTCTTTGGCCAGGCCACCTGGCATTTTTCCGAAGCTTGGGGACTGACCCTGGGCGCTCGTTTGAACTACGAGAAGAAGTCGCTGGACGTCGTGCACCGGCTGATCAACAACCAGACCGGCGTGGAAGGCAGCAACGTCACCAGCGGCGGTCAGGGAGTGCCCCTGCTGGGTGGCTACGGCCTGGGGAACAACCCGGGCGGATCGATCATCTTCCCGATCATCATTGCCGGCGACACCCCGTTTTCGGCGCAGCGGGACCGGCACGATCTGAACGTCATCCCGAAGGCGTCTTTGCAGTACGACTTCGATGACTCCGCGATGGCGTACGCGAGCGTTGCCCAGGGATACAAGTCGGGCGGATACAACGCACAGCCGGTGAACGACCAGCAGATCGAGTTCGACGAGGAAAACGCCCTTACCTACGAAATCGGCGTGAAGTCGACCTGGTTGGGCGGTGCTGCCCGACTGAATGTCTCGGCGTTTCGAACCGACTTCGAAGGCCTCCAGGTTGCAACCTTCAATGGCGTTGCCTACGTCGTCGGCAACGCCGCGTCGGCGACCATTCAGGGCATCGAGTACGAAGGCATGCTGATCACGCCGCTGGGCGTCCTGCTGGGCCTCAACGGCGCCTATACGGATGCCCACTATGACGACTTCCGCACAGCGCCCTGCGCCGCCGAGGTCACGGACGCTCCGCCCTGCGATCTGTCAGGGCGTCGCCTGCGTCTGGCACCGCGCATCAAGTCCACGCTCGTGACCGGCTGGCAGGTGCAGCCCTTTGATCTGCCCGTCATGTTCAGCGCCGGCGTGACCGCCAGTTACACCAGCGAAGTGGCCCTGGCCACGGACCTCGACCCGATCGACATCCGCGAAGGCGGCACGACCTTCGGCGTGCAGATGGGCGTGCGCTCGATCCTCGATCGCTGGCATGTCTCGCTGTTTGGCGACAACGTCAGCAACCAGGAATCCCTTGCCGCGGCACAAGACGCGCCCGCCTATCGAGGCTCGCACTTCGGCGGCGCTTATCCGTTCGCCATCTACGAGCTGGAAGTCGGCTTCCATTTTTAGAGCACCCACATGATCGACTCCATCGGCAACGACCAGCTGGTGCTCTATGCCATTCCGATGTTTCTCGTTCTGGTTCTGCTGGAAGCGGGAGTCTCCGCGTGGCGCCATCGCGGCTGGTACCAACGAGAGGATGCGATCGGCAGCCTGGGCATGGGCGTTGGCAATGTCTTGATCAGCGTCAGCCTGAAGAGCGGCTGGCTGGCGCTCTACGCGCTGGCCTATGAATACCGCCTGTTCGAGCTGAATACGCATGCGGCTGGAGTCTGGATTGCCGGCCTTTTCCTCCAGGATTTCTGCTTCTACTGGTATCACCGCTGCAGCCATCGCGTCCGTGTGTTGTGGGCCGCCCATGAGGCGCACCACTCCAGCGCCTACTGCAATTTCACGACCGCGCTCCGGCAGTCCTGGCTGTCGCCCTTGTACAGCTACATGTTTTTCCTGCCGATGGCGCTACTCGGCTTTCATCCGCTGTTGATCATCACCACGCAGTCGATCAGCCTGATCTACCAGTTCTTCCTGCACACCGAAGCGGTGGGTCGGCTTGGCGCATTGGAGTGGGTCATGAACACCCCCTCGCACCATCGCGCCCACCACGGCCGCAATCCGCAATACATCGACATCAATTACGCCGGCATCTTCATCATCTGGGATCGAATGTTCGGAAGCTTTGTCCTGGAGGATGAGAAGGTGCAGTTTGGCCTGACCAAGGACATGCCGAACCACAATCCGTTTCGGATTGCGGTGAATCAGATCCTGATGATCCGTCGCGATCTGTCGCAAGCCAGCACTGTGCGCAACATGCTCGGCATTCTCTTCAAGGGTCCGGAGTGGTGGTCTGCCGCGCAAGCGCGACGAGCGGTCACATCGCGCAGTCAGGCAGGAATCGTCGCGCAGACGACGCCGACGGCCTAGGCTGAAGCTGATGTTGCTCTCTGCATCAGACGCCGTTCTGGCCCTCGCCAGCGTGTATGCGTTGATGCGCCTGCGCCGCCTTCACGTACCTGGCTGCATCCGTTGGGCTGCGCAGGTTGGCATCGCGCTGATTGGCCTGGCCGCCGCGGTCGGCGCTTTACGGTTCGGGGGCCTTCAATCGCTCGGGGAAGTGCACCAGCTTCTGTCTGACCAGTCCGCGATTGTCGCCATTCCGATGCTTGCCATCGCCGTATTTGCACGCCACAACGGGTCGTCGAGCCCGCTCCGGGGGTTCTGGCGAGTGAGCGTGTTGTACGTCCTGTTCGGACTCTTCCTGGTGGATATCCTGCTGCAGCAACGCGCGCTCGCCGCTCTGTTGAGCGTGGCCACCCTGGCGATGGTCATTGGCTGCCAACCGCGTCAGTCAAAGTGGCCGACGCTCCTCGTGGCAGGCCTGCTGGCGGCCGGCGGAGTGCGCTCATGGAACGCCCTCCCCCTCGAGCCGCGCCTGATCGGACTGCACTTGATTCTGGCCATCTGGCTCGCCATCTACATCCATGCGCTGGAAGGCGCAGCGGATGCAGGGCAACCCGTTCAACCGAGCACTGGCTGAAGGGCTCAACGCGGCGTCAGGCCCAGCCGCGCGGCGACGATCTTGTCCACCACGCGCACCGGCAGCAGGCGCGGAATCGTCCAGTTCTGTACATGGCCGGGCACGACCGGGTAGCGCGCCTTGGGCTTGCCGGCCGTCAGCGCTTCGAGGATGACACCCGCAACGCGCTCCGGCGGAAAGCCGCGACGACCCTCGGCGACGAAGAACTCGAGAAACTTCTGCATCGCCGGGAAGATGTCGAGGTGCTGGTAAGGCTTCGGGTCGATCTCCTCGGCCTTGTCCCAGATCGGCGTGGCGACATGGCCGGGCGCGATCATGATCACGTCGACGCCGTAGAACATCAGCTCGCGGCGCAGGCTTTCGCTCAGGCCTTCGAGCGCGTGCTTGGACGCGACGTACGGCCCGAGGAACGGCGCACCCATCTTGCCGCCAACCGAGCTGATGTTGACGATGCGGCCGGGCGCGCCCTTGAGCGTCTTGTCGGTGCCCAGCAGCGGCAGGAAAGCCTGCGTGACGATCATCGGCCCGGTGATGTTGACGTCCATCTGCTTGCGGAACTCGGCGATCGGCACATCGGTGAGCGGACCGCCGACGGCGATACCGGCGTTGTTGACCAAGCCGGCGAGGCGCTCGCCCTGGAGCGCCTCGCGCACGCCCTGTGCCGCCGCGCGCACCGCGGCCTCGTCGGTGACGTCGAAGACCAGTGGTGTGAAGCTTTTCCCCAGGTCGGCCTTGAGCTTTTCACCGTCCGCCGCCTTGCGCACGCTGCCGAAGACGTGAAAGCCCTGCTGGCACAGCAGCGCGGCAGTCGCGCGGCCGATGCCGGTCGATACGCCGGTGACGACGACGGATTTCATGGCTCACCCCGTGGAGTTGGTGCAGCAAGCCTACTGTAGGAGGAGATTCTATGTTGGCCCTCAAGTCGGAGAGGCAGCGAGCGCAGGCTGGTAATTGGACTGGTTTTTCATGAGTGCGAAGGCGATCCGAGCGAGTTTTCGCGCAAGGATGACGAGGACTTGGGTGG
>JBAZXW010000047.1:0-31124 GCA_041659605.1 Sinimarinibacterium sp.
GCCACCGGCGAGGTCAACCCGGTCGGCACATTGATCGCGGAAATCGTCTGACCCTTCGACGAAGGAGGAGAGAGCATGAACGGCATCGCTCAGACCAGCTGGCCCGAGAGCTGGCGCGTCCTCGATCACGGGATCCGTAGCGGGCGCTACACAGACCCCGCGTTCGCGAAGCTGGAGTTCGACAAGCTGTGGAGCCGGGTCTGGCAGGCGGCCGCGCGCCTCGACGAGATTCCGGAGCCCGGCGACTTCACGACCTATGACATCGGCGACCAGTCGGTGATCGTCGTCCGCGTCGATGCCGACACGATCAAGGCCTACCACAACGTCTGCCCGCACCGCGCCACCGCGCTGTCGCCGGGCGGCACCGGCCATTTCCGCAACTGCAAGATCATCTGCCCCTTCCATGGCTGGCGCTGGAACCTCGAAGGCTGCAATGAGTACGTGCTGGAGCGCGGGGAATTCCGCGGTGGCCAGCTGCGTGACAGCGATGTCGCGCTGCGCGAGGTGAAGCACGAGGTCTTCGCCGGCTTCGTGTTCATCAATTTCGACAAAAATCCACAGCCCTTCGACGAGTTCATCGCGCCGGTGCGCGGTCTGATCGAAGGACTGGCGATCGGCGACATGCACCACTACTGGTGGAAGGCGATCCCGGTCGCGAGCAACTGGAAGGTCGCGCAGGAGGCCTTCTTCGAGGGCTATCACGTGCCTGCCACGCATCCGCAGCTGGAGCCGGACGCCGCCGCGATCGTCTTCGACGGCACCCCCGGTCCGGAAGCCGACGCGACCTTCGCGCACCGCAACGTCCATACCGAGAACTTCGCCAACGGACATGGCCGCTTCTTCGCCGGCAAGAAGACGCCGATGGCGGGTCATGTCAAGCAGAAGGGAGGCGATCCGGTCGATGCCATGGCCGACCGCCTCAACCTGCTGGTAACGGGCATGGACGCGATGGTGCTCACGGAAGACGTCGAAATCGTGCGCTCGCTCAAGGGCAAGCCCATCCCCGAGGGCTCGAACCTCGGTGCCGAGTACGTCAAGGCCTTGTACACCACGGCAGCGATGCAGAAGCGACCGATGCCCAAGCCGGTGCCGGAGATCCTCGGCATGTGGGGCGGCGAAATCTTCATCTTTCCCAACCTGATGATCCTGCCGCAGGCCGGCAACGCGATGATCTACCGCGTGCGCCCGGACGCCTCCAACCCAGACCACTGCGTCTTCGAGATCTTCTCCACCAAGACCTATCCGGCCGCGGTCAAGTCGCCGCGGGCCACGATGCAACAGGTCACGGACTCCAACGACCCGGCGCAAGTGCTGCCGATCCCGCGCCAGGATCTCGGCAACATTCCGCGCATGCAGAAGGGTCTGCACTCCAAGGGCTGCAAGCAGATCTGGCTGGCGGTCGAGCAGGAAAAGATGATCCTCAACATGCACCAGGAGCTGGATCGCTATATTAAGGACAGCGTGCCGGTCGCGCCGGCCGCTGGAGTGTCCGCGGCATGAATTTCGCTCTGTCCGAAGAACAGGAAATGATGCGCGACAGTTTCGCGCGCTTTCTCAACGAGCAGAGCAGCATGGCGCGCGTGCGCGCCGCGCTGCCTTCGGGGTTCGACGCGGCGCTGTGGAGCGGCCTGGCGGACCTGGGCGCCTTCTCGATCCGCGTGCCGGAAGAGGCCGGCGGGCTCGGCCTGGGCCTGCTCGACGCGGCCCTGCTGATGGAGGAAGCGGGTCGCACGTTGGCCTCCGGCCCGGTCGCCGAGACGCTCGTCGCCGCGCGTCTGCTGGCGACGCTCGGCGGGCAGGGCGAGTTGCTCGATCGCGTCATCGCCGGCCGCGCCGTGGTCGGTATCGCCTTCCACGATCTGGCGCGCATGCCGCTGCAATGGGTCGCCGGCGGCGCCGTGGCCGAGGCGGTCATCGCCCGCGACGGCGATGCGATCGTCCTGGTCAAGGTGCCTTCGGCCGAGCGCAGGAGCGAGGACAACCTCGCATCCACGCCGCTTGCAGAACTCAATCTGCAGCAGCTACCGCGTACCACGCTCGCGACGGGCGCCGCGGCGCGCACGGCGTTTGCGCAGGCGCGGGAGGAGTGGAAGCTGCTGATCTCCGCGGCGCTCGCCGGGCTTGGACGCGAGGCGCTGAAGCTGGCGTCCGCCTATGCCAGCGAGCGCAAGCAGTTCGGCCAGTTCATCGGCCAGTTCCAGGCGATCTCCCACCCGCTGGCCGACCTGCTGTGCGAAGTCGACGGCGGCAAGTTCCTGGTGTGGAAGGCGATCCGCAACATTGCCGATGGGGGTGCCGACGGGGGTGCCGAAGCCGCCGCCGCGGTGTCGATCGCGGCGTGGTGGAACGCCGAGGCCGCGGGCCGCGCGGTAGCGCAGGCACTGCACACCTTCGGCGGCTACGGCCTGACCACCGAGTACGACATCTTCCTGTTCAACCTGCGCGCCAAGGCCTGGCCGCTGGTGCTGGGCGATCCGCAGCGCCTGCTGGCGGAGGCCGGTCGCCGGCTCTACGCTGGCGAAACCGCGGCGCTGCCGGATGCGGGCGACTGCCCGATCGACTTCGACCTCGGCGACGATGCCCGCGCCATCACCTCGGAAATCGACGCCTTCTTCGCCACGCACGTCACCCCGGCGATGCGCGAGAAGTTCCACTACAGCTGGGAAGGTTACAACCCCGAGATCAACCGCAAGCTCGCGCAGGCGAACCTGCTGTTTCCCGGCCTGCCAAAGGAAATGGGCGGTCGCGGCCTGGCGCCCTACGCCAAGATCGCGGCGATGAACGCCTTCGAGCACCAGGGCTACAACAACCCCGCCGCCAACGTCGCGCAGATGGTCGGGCTGATCATCTACCGCTTTGGCAGCGACGAGCTCAAGCGCGAAGTGCTGACGAAGATCATGGCGGGCGAGGTGATCTGCAGCCTCGGTTACTCCGAGCCCGGCTCGGGCTCCGACGTGTTCGCCGCACAGTGCAAGGCGAGCCGCGACGGCGAGGGTTGGCGCATCGATGGCACCAAGATGTTCACCAGCGGCGCCAACCTCGCCAGCTACGTTCTGATGCTGTGTCGCACCAACCCCGACGTGCCCAAGCACAAGGGCCTGACCATGTTCATCGTGCCCCTGAAAGCCCAGGGGGTCACGATCCAGCCGGTCCACACCTTCCAGGACGAGCGCACCAACATCACCTTCTACGATGGCGTGCGCATCCCCGACAGCTGGCGCCTCGGCGAGGTCGACGGTGGCGTGCGCACGATGAGCGCAAGCCTGGAACTCGAACATGGCGGCGGCTTCTCCAAGGTGATGCGCGGCATGCTGGAGGCGGCCGAAGAACTGTGCCGCGAGATCCAGCACGACGGCCGGCCGCTGCTCGAGGACGGTTCGGCGCAGGGCCGCCTCGCGCGCAGCGTGGCGAACCTCTGGGTCTCCGACATGCTGGCCTTTCGCGCGCAGTGGACGATCGCGGAAAAGAAGCCGAACCACGCCTATGGCCCGATGGCCAAGCTGTTCTCCTCCGAGAAATTCCTCACCGACGCGCGCGACCTGCTCGACCTGACCGCGCCGCTGTCGCTGTCCAAGCGCAAGGGCGCCGCCGCGCTGGTCAACCAGTGCTACCGCCACGCGCAGGGCACGACGATCTACGGCGGCACCAGCGAAGTGCATCGCAGTATGATCGCCGAGCGGGCGCTCAACATGCCCCGCACACGCGCCTGAGGAGAACGCGATGTCCGAAGCTCCGCACCTGCTGGTCGAAGATGACGGCGCGATCCTGATCGCGACGCTCAACCGGGCCGACAAGCTCAATGCGCTCAGCGCCCAGACGATGAGTCTGTTCGAGCAGGCCGTGCACCGCTTCCGCGACACACCCGAGCTCAAGGTCATGCTGGTGCGTGCGACCGGGCGCTACTTCTGTTCCGGCGCCGATCTGCGCAGCGGCGACGAGCGCCCCAAGGCGGCCCTGTCGGGCTCGGCGATTCGCGAGAACCACCGCCTGCGCTTGCATGGCATGCAACGCATCTACGACGAGATGGAGGCCATCGAGAAGCCCTTCGTCGTTGCGCACCAGGCCCCCTGTGTCGGCGGCGGGCTCGAGCTTTCGCTGTCCTGCGATTTCCGCCTGGCGGCGAAGAGCGCGCGCTATGCATTTCCGGAAGGCAAGTTCGGCGTGCTGCCGGCCTCCAACGGCGTCAGCCGCCTGACCCGCCTCGTCGGCACCCACTGGGCGCGCTATCTGATCATGGCGAACCTGTCGGTGGACGCGGACCGCGCACTGCTGATGGGGCTGGTCCACGAGGTGTTTCCTGACGAGAGCTTCGAGCAGGACGCGATGCGCTTTTGCCGCCATCTGGCGGAACAGAACGGCGAGCAGATGGGCACCGCCAAGCTCGCCATCGAGCTGGCGCGCGATGTGGAGAAGGCCCAGGCACGCAACGTCGAGCGTCTGGCGAACAGCGCGCTGATGCTCAATCCCGCCTACCTGGAAGGCATGAAGCGCTACGTCGAGGGCATCGGCAAGGGCAGCAAGTCCGGCAGCTGATCGTCGCGCGCGATGATTCCCGAGGAACTGCACTGGCCGCTGTACGTGCCGGACCTGCTGGTCAACGCGCTGGGCCAGACTCCCGAGCGCCTGCTGCTGCAGCTGGCCGACGGCACCCGCATCACGGTGGGCGAGGTACGCGCGGCCACCAGCCGCTTCGAACAGGCCCTGCGCAGCCTTGGCGTGCGCAAGGGCACGCGCGTCGGTCTACTGTCGGCGAACCTGCCCGAGGTGCTGTACACCAACAATGCGGTCCAGCTGATCGCCGCGGTCTACGTGCCGCTGCATCCGCTCGGCGGACTGGCGGATCACCAGTTCGCGATCGGCGATTCCGGCGTCGAGCTGCTGGTTTTCGATGCGCAGCGCCATGGCGCGCGGGCGGCGGAGCTGGCCGCGCAGTGCCCGGGCCTCAAGCTCGTCGCCCTGGGTGAGAGCGCGCTGGCGCCGGACCTGTGCAGGCTCGCCGCCGGCATCGCGCCGCAGCCGTTGGTCGCGCCGCGCGTTGGCCCGCTCGATGTGATCCGCCTCGGCTATTCCGGTGGTACCACCGGCAAGCCCAAGGCTCTGGCCAGTGTGCAGCGCACCGGCTTGGCGACGCTGCAGATCATGATGGCGGAATGGGAATTCCCGAACCCGCCGCGCTTCCTGTCGTGCACGCCGCTGTCGCATGCCGGCGCGGCGATGTTCCTGCCGACGCTGCTGCGCGGCGGCAGCATGCTGGTGCTGCCGGGCTTCGAGCCGGTGGCAGTGATGCAGGCGATCCAGCAGCACCGCATCAACTGCGTGCTGCTGGTGCCGACGATGATCTACGCGCTGCTGGATCATCCGCGCTTCGGCGAGTTCGATCTCTCCAGCCTGGAAACGGTGTTCTACGGCGCATCAAGCATCTCGCCGACGCGGCTCAAGGAGGCGATCGAACGCATCGGCCCGGTGTTCTTCCAGTTCTATGGCCAGGCCGAGGCGCCGATGTCGGTCACCGTGCTGCGCAAGGCCGAGCATGACGTCAACGATCTGAACCGACTGGCGAGCTGCGGCCGGCCGGTGCCCTGGGTGCAGGTGCAACTGCTCGACGCCGACAACCGCTCGGTGCCTGACGGCCAGCCCGGCGAGATCTGCGTGCGCGGCCCGCTGGTGATGCAGGGCTACCGCGACAACCCGGAGCTGACGGCCCAGGCCTTCGCCGGCGGCTGGCTGCACTCGGGCGACGTCGCGGTGCGCGACCCCGACGGCTACCTGCGCATCATCGACCGCACCAAGGACATGATCGTCAGCGGTGGCTTCAACATCTACCCGCGCGAGATCGAGGATATCCTTGCGTTGCATCCGGCGGTGGCACAGGCCGCGGTGATCGGCGTGCCGCATCCGAAGTGGGGCGAGGCAGTGACTGCGATTTTGGTCCTGCGCCCCGGGCAGACGGCCGACGCGCAGGAACTGGTCGCGATGGTGGCCCAGCGCAAGGGCTCGTTCCAAGCGCCCAAGACCGTGGCGTTCGTCGAGGCCATCCCGCAGACCGCGGTCGGCAAGCCGGACAAGAAAGCCCTGCGTGCCCGGTACGCGCCGGGCTGATCAGGCTGGCTTGCGCGCCTGCACGTGGACGTTGACCACGTGCACGTCCGGCGGCAGGTCGATCAGCGAGCGGAACACCTCGGTGACCGAGTTGACGTGCGAGATCGGCCGCTCGCGCAGGTTGAGGCCCGCGGCCATGGCCGCCTGCCCGAAGCGCTGCGCCAGCTGCGGATCGAGGTTGAAGGTCTTGCCTTCCTCGAACATCTGGCCGGCGCGGACATTGGTCACGCGGATGCCACCCGGTTCGAGCTCGTGGTGCAGGCCCTCCGAGAAACGTTCCAGCCCGGCCTTGGTGCTTTGGTAGGCGACCAGGTAGGGGAAGCGCATGCCCACTGACTCGCTGCTGACGTTGATGATGTGACCGCCGCGGCCCATCATCGGGATGACGGCGCGCGCACACAGCATCGGCCCGGTCAGGTTGGTCGCGACTGTCTGGAGAATCTGCGCGTCGGTCGCTTCCGCGATTAGGAAAGGCTCGTAGATCGCGGCGTTGTTGATCAGCACGTCGATGCGTGGATGACGGCAGGCGATGGCTGCGAACGCGGTCTTGACCGAGTCGGGCGAAGAGACGTCGCAGCCGACGGCGAACGCGCGTTCGCCCAGCTCGGCGGCGACGGCCTCCACTTTTGCCGCCGTGCGGCCGAGCAGCACGACGTTCTCGCCGTCCTTGACGAAGCGGCGGGCCAGCGCCCGTCCCAGGCCGATGCCGGCGCCGGTGATCACGATGGTTTTTGACATGGCCAGCTCCGAGTCGCGGACGTCGATAATAAACAGCAGTGTTGTGTTGTATCAAGATTCATGCGATAAACATGCGCAAAGCGCGGGGAGCCACCGTTGCGCAGGAGGAGTCATGAAGATCCGCATCGACAAGGCCAGGTGTGCGGGCAACGCGCGCTGCGCCGCCGTGTCCGCGGAATTGTTTCCGCTGAACGAGGATGGCTACATTGCCGTCGACGAGATCGACGTGCCGCCCGGCATGGAAGCGCTGGCCCGGCGTGGTGCGCGCGCCTGCCCGGAACGCATCATCGTGATCGAAGACGAAGACGAAGACGAAGACGAGGACGGCAGCGCGTCGAGCGGCAAGCCCTGAACGGTCGCGCGCGGAGCGCATCCGCGGATCGACGTGCCGCGGATCGACGTGCCTAGGATTGCGGTCGCGGCTCCAGGATCTTCCAGATCCCGTCCACGCTCGCGACCGTACGTTCGCCGGCCCTGATCAGGCCACGCATGAACACGAGCTGCGCGCTGTGCCGGACGACTTCCGGCCGGCAGCTGACGAAGTCGCCGACGCGCGCGGCCGAGACGAAGTGCATCTGCAGTTGCGCGGTGACGCAGTGGGTCCCGCCGAGAACCTGCGTGACCGCATAGCCCAGACAAATGTCCGCAAAGGTCAGCAGCATGCCGCCGTGCACGCTGTCCATGTGGCCGTTGCGGTGCTGCGGCTCGGCGAGAAAGCCAAGACCCAATTCGGCTCCGCTGCCACGGGTCCAGAAGGTGCCGGCGAGCCCGGAGAAGCCGTCCGCCTTCAGCACAATCCAGCCCTCCGCTCTGAGCGATTCGGGAGTCACGCCGGTTCCTTCAAGCGTCGGCGAAGCAGTGCCGAGCCACGGCTTCGGACTGGCCGCCGCGTCCGCCCAGCTCCGACAGCAGCGCCTTGAGGCGGTAGGTCCACAGGTGCAGCGGATGCTCCAGGGTCATGCCCATCGCGCCGAGCATCTGGTGCAGGTCGTAGACGATGCGCGTGGCGCTTTCCTGCGCATGTAGCGCGGCGAGCGCGGCATCACCGTCGTCGGCGGTCGCTGCGGCCTTGAGCGCGAGCCAGCGCACGCCGCCGGCGAGAACCGCGCACTCGGCCATGCGGTGGCGCAGGGCCTGGAACGCGCCCAGCGGCCGGCCGAACTGCTTGCGCACGCTCAGGTGCTCCACCGCCGAGGCGATTGCCGCCTGCAGCAGGCCGCTGGCTTCGGCGGCGAGTGCGACGCGCAGCCATTTGCGAACCTTGGCGGCATCCGTGGCGGACAGCGGCGTCACGATCGGGCGGCGCTTGAGGCGGCCCATCGGATACGCGAACAGCGACTCGACCGGCTCGACGTCGTCGGGGGTGACGGCCGCAAGCGCGACCTGGTCGCCGTCGACGAGGATCAAGGTTTTCGCCGTCGCGACGAAGCGCCCGGGACGGCCGTTCTCCACCAGCGCGAGCGGTCGCGGCCATGCGCCGGGCAGTTGCGGTCGCACCAACATTGACAGGGCGATGTCGACCGTGCACGGCAGCCAGGCCAGCCGCTCGACGGCCATCGCCGCGGTCAGCGGTCCGAGCTCCGGGATCTGCGCGATGTCGAAGTACTCGCCATCTTCGAGCTCGCGCGCGAGCCCGCTGCCGATCAGCGCGAAGCCGTGGAAGTCGGTGGGCTTCTGTTCGAAAGGCGCGGCCAGCCGGTCAAGGGCGCCCAGCAACGCGGACTGGTCGGAGGTCAGCGTGAAGTCCATCAGCGCGGCTCCCGCGGCAGCTGCAGCAAGTCGGTCGCGATCAGGTTGAGCTGGATCTCGGCCGCGCCGGAGGCGATGCCGGCGACGATGGCGCGCTGGTGGTGTGCCAGCAGCAGCGGATCGCCGCCGGCCAGCGCGTCGGGGCAGTGCTCGACGACGAATTCGCCGACCTGTCGCTCCGCCATCACCGTGGCATAGCGCGCGGCACTGGCTTCGGGACCGGTGGGCGTGCCGTGGCGGCGCTGGTCGACGATCTGGTAGCTGTACAGCCGTGCCGCCTCGCAGGCGGCGTGGGCACGGGCCGCCTGCTCGACCGCGCCGTGGCCGAAGCGGCCGGCCTTCTTCAGCGCGGCGACGGCGCGGCGCAACATGCGCGAAGCCAGCGCGAAGCGCGGGATGCCGACGCGCTCCAGCGACAGCGCCGTGCGCGCGATTTCCCAGGCCTGACCTTCTGCCCCCAGCAGGGCACCGGCCGGCACGAGGACGTCGTCGAGGAACACCTCATGGATGTCGCCCTCGCCGATGACGCTGGGAATCTGGCGCACGGTGATGCCGGGCGTGTTCATTGGCACCAGGAACACCGACATGCCGCTCTTGCCGGGCGCGGTGCGCGCGAGCAGGAAGCAGGTGTCGGCATGGCCGGCGTAGGAGGTCCAGATCTTCTGGCCGTTGATGCGGTAGCCCGTGCCGTCCTTCTCGGCGCGGGTGCGCAGCGAGGCGAGATCGGAGCCGGCCTCGGGCTCGGAAAAGCCCTGACACCAGATCGTCTCGCCGCGCGCGATCGGCGGGATGTAGCCGGTCTGCTGCTCCTCGGTGCCGAAGCGCATCAGGATCGGGCCGATCCAGTTGACGTTCATGTACTGGCCGCCGCGCGGCTCGCCGGCCATCCACATTTCCTCGGCGAGGATGAAGGCGGTCCAGGCATCGGCGTCGCGGCCGCCCCAGCGCTGCGGCCAGTGCGGCACGAGCAGGCCGGCCGCAGCCAGTTCCGCGCAGAACTTCTTGGAGAATGCGCTCTGCGCCTGCGACCCCGGGCCATGGGCCAGCGACTCCCAGTCCGGCGGCAGGTGCGCGGCAAGGAACTCCCGCACTGCGGCGCGGAAGGCGCGTTGTTCGGCGTCCCACTGAAAATCCATCAGTGCCGCCTCTTGTCCATGCTCAGATTCCGAGGCACAGGTACTTGATCTCCAGGTAGTCCTCGATGCCGTACTTCGAGCCTTCGCGCCCCAGGCCCGAAGCCTTGACGCCGCCGAAGGGCGCGATCTCGGTCGAGATCAGTCCGGTGTTGACGCCGACGATACCGGCCTCGATGCGCTCGGCCACGCGCCAGATGCGGCCGATGTCGCGCGCATAGAAATACGACGCAAGCCCGAACGGGGTTGCGTTGGCCTGCGCGATCACCTCGTTCTCGTCGCGGAAGCGGAACACCGGTGCCAGCGGCCCGAAGGTTTCCTCGCGGCTCACCAGCATTTTGTCGGTCACGCCATCCAGAACCGTGGGCGTGAAGAAGCGTCCGCCGCGCGGATGGGCGGTGCCGCCGCACAGCACGCGCGCGCCATTGCTGGTGGCGTCGTCGATGTGCTCGCGCACCTTGGCCACGGCCTTGTCGTCGATCAGCGGACCGATCTCCGTGCCGGGCTCGCTGCCGGCGCCAACCTTCAGGGCGGCGGTGGCGGCGACGAGACGCTCGACGAAGGCGTCGTGGATGCCCGACTGCGCGTAGATGCGGTTGGCGCAGACGCAGGTCTGTCCCGCATTGCGGAACTTGGACTGCATGGCGCCGGCCACCGCGGCGTCGAGATCGGCGTCGTCGAAGACGATGAAGGGCGCGTTGCCGCCGAGTTCGAGGCTGAGCTTCTTGACCGTCGGCGCGCACTGCGCGTAGAGCTTCGCGCCGACTTCGGTCGAGCCGGTGAAGGACAGCTTGCGCACGATCGGACTGGCGGTCAGCGCATCGCCGATCTCGGCGGCGCTGCCGGTGACGATGTTGAGCAGCCCGGCCGGCAGCCCGGCCTCCTGCGCGAGCAGGCCCAGCGCCAGCGCCGTGAACGGTGTCTGCGTGGCGGGTTTGACCACGACGCCGCAGCCGGCGGCGAGTGCCGGACCGATCTTGCGCGTGATCATCGCCGCGGGGAAGTTCCACGGCGTGATCGCTGCGACGACACCGATCGGCTGCTTGAGCACGACGATGCGCTTGTCCGGCGCATGCCCCGGAATCACGTCGCCGTAGACGCGCTTGGCTTCCTCGGCGAACCATTCGATGAAGCCTGCCGCGTAGGCGATTTCGCCGCGCGCCTCGGCCAGCGGCTTGCCCTGTTCTTGCGTCAGCAGGGCGGCGAGTTCGTTCTGGTGCGCCAGGATGAGATCGTGATAGCGGCGCAGGACGCGCGCGCGCTCCTTGGCCGCGAGCTGCGCCCACGGTCCCATGGCGCGCTCGGCCGCGGCGATGGCGCGCTCGGTTTCCGCATGGCCGAAGCGGGGCACGCGGCCGATCACGGCGCCGGTCGCCGGATCGTCGACGTCGATCCAGCGATCGCCGGTTACCCATTCACCGCCGATCAGGCAGGCCTCTCGCTTCAGACTGGTCATCACACGGTGTTTAGACTGAGATGGACCGATCTTATCGGCAGGCCGGGGAGGGGCCGGTACCCATTGCACGCGCAGGCACATGAGCCATCATCGACAGACCAACGGGCGCCAGCCCGCATACCGCGTGTGCGCTACCGGCCCTCAGAGATCGTGCGTGACCACGACCTTGCCGAAGGCCTGGCCGCTGTCCAGACGTCGATAGGCCGCGTGCACGTCGTCGAAGCGGTGCACGCTGTCGATCACGGGCCTGAGCCTGACGGCGTCGACAAAGCGCAGCAGCGCTTCCAGATCGGTGCGGCTGCCCGGCTGAACCGCGCGGACCGTCAGATTGCGCGTGAGAATCGTGGCGAAGCTGCCGCCGGGATCGTTCAGGCCGGTGATGATGCCGACGAGGGCGACGCGGCCGTTGAGCGCGCTCGCTTTCAGCGACTGCAGGTAGGTGCCGGCGCCGCCGGTTTCGACGACGACGTCGGCCCCGGCACCGCCGGTCAGCGCGAGCGCGTCCTGGTGCCACTGCGGATGCCGACGATAGTTGATCACGCCGTCGGCACCCAGCTGCGTCATGCGCTCACCGCGCTCGTCGCTGGATGTGGTCACGATCACGCGGGCGCCGGCGGCCTTCGCCAGTTGCAGCGTGAACACGGCGACGCCGCCCGTGCCCAGCACCAGTACGGTTTCGCCCGGTTGCAAGCCGCTCTTGGGCCACAGCGCACACCAGGCGGTGACCGCCGCGCAGGGCAGGGTGGCGGCCTCGGCAGGGCTGAGGTGGTCCGGAAAACGCAGCGCTGCACTTTCCGGGAGCACCGCGTACTGCACGAGCATGCCGTCGACGGTGCCACCGGGAATGCAGGCGGCGTATTCCGACCGCAGCGCACCCGCCTGCCAGCGCGGAAAGAACAGGCCGACGACACGATCGCCCGGCTTGAGGTCGTGCACGCCCTCGCCGACGGCAACGACATCGCCGGCTCCGTCCGACAGCGGAATGCGCCCCAGGGCCTCGGCCCCGCGCGGCAGCGTTCCATGCATGGCCATGACGTCACGCTGGTTCAGCGAATTGGCGCGCATCCGCACCAGCACATCGCCGCGTCCGGGCTGCGGCAGCGCGCGTGTCTCGCAGCGAAGGCCGTCGCAGGAGCCGAAGGCGCGCCAGACCCAGGCGCGCATGGAGGCCGGATTGCTCAGCACGACGCCCTCGATGGTCAGGCCGGATGGGCCCAATCAGAATTTTACGGACAGTGAAGCGCCCAGCGTACGCGGCGGTGCGAAGTACGCTCCCCGGTAGTAGACCGAGTCAAAACTGATCTGCCCGACCTGATAGCGCGCGTCAGTGATGTTCTTGGCGAACATCGAAAGTGAGAACATTTCGCCTGCGGAGTCGATCGAGAGGAACGCGTTGGCGGTCCGGTAAGCATCCTGCTTCTCGATGGGCCGGTTGAATTCCCTGAAATAGACGTCGTCCGAGTAATACCCCTCGACGCGAAAGCGCGCCGTGCCCAGCCCGAACCTGTCGATGTCGGTGGAGAAGGTCGCTCCGATACTGACCGTATGCTTCGGCGAGCGCGACAAGCGGTTGCCGGAGAGGTCTTCAATCGGACCGTCTTGCACCGCGACATGGCTGTTGTTGAAATTGTCCCGCGCCATGTAGTCCTTGTAGACCGCATCGAGATACGAATACTCGGCATCGACGGTCAGCCAGGTGGCCGGCACCAAGGTGGCTTCGATCTCGGCGCCCCGTGAGCCAGCCGCCGCCGCGTTGTCGATGACCGAGCCGAAGCCTTCCACCTTCTCCACCTGGTAGTCGCTGTAGTCGTAGCTGTAGACCGCCGTCTTGATCACGAGCCCGCCATCGAGCTGCGTGGTCTTCAATCCAAGCTCGTAAGCCTTGATGCGCTCGGGCTCATAGGAATCCTCACAGCCGGTGGCCGCATTGAAACCGCCTGACTTGAAGCCGGTTTGATACTGCATGTAGACCATCGTGTCTTGCGCGACATCCCACTCGATACCGAGCTTGGGATCCATCGATGAGAACGTCCTGTCGTTGTGCACATCCTCGCAGGTCTGAACGGCCAGGTTCGTTCCAATCAGTGCTTCGGACACGGTGGTGGACGCGGGTTGTCCCGTCTGCGTGTCCTCGATGTAAGGCTTGAACGTCCGCGTCAGCTCACGGCGATCTTCGCTCAGGCGCGCGCCGAAAATCACGCGCAGGTCATCCAGCACGGACCAGGACCCGTCCAGGAACACGGCTTGCGACATATCCCGGGTCAGCGACACCGGCGAAAACACCAGCACCTGGCCGGTGGACGAGTTTTGCGCGAAGAGTTCGTCGAGATTGATGAATGCCCCGAACGGCGAGGCGCCCTTGTCGACGGTGTAGTAGGCGCCAACCAGCCAGTCCAGCGTACCGTCGAACCAGGAGCCGGACAGATTGAATTCCTGCGACCACGCATCGGAAGTCTCGTAGCGGAAAATGTAAACCACGAAGCGCTCGATCTCCGGAGCTGACATATCCTCGTTGCGATCGTGTCCGACGTAACCGGTGATACTTTTCAGCGTGTAATCCCCGAGCTGCCAGGTCGCGGTCAGATTTCCGACGTTGGTGGTTTTTTCTGCGTGGGGATCGCGAAGCGCTTTGACGTTGTAGGGCTCGTAGGACTGCTGTTCCGCCGGGAATTCAACGCCGCCCAGAGATGTCACTGTGGTCAGCGCGGTCGAGTAGGGATAGGTCCCCTCGTCATCGCGGCGCGAATAGCTGCCATAGAGGCCCAGCGACTCCGTCACCTGATAGGTGAGTGCCAGGCGTCCCATGATGGAATCGTTATCGCCCATCGAATGCCCGTTGGTTTCATTGATGCCGTATCCGTCGAAGCCCTCCTGTTTGAAGTAGGCACGCATCGCCAGGTCGTCCAGCAGAACCGGACCTTCGGCGTAACCCTCGTAAGACCATCGTCCAAAATCTCCCAGCGCGGCGGTGAGCCCGGCGCCGAACTCATCAGCGGGCCGCTTCGACATGAAGTTGACGCTGCCTCCGGTGGCGTTGCGTCCGTAAAGCGTGCCCTGCGGTCCGCGCAAGACTTCCACGCGATCCAGATCCACCGACGCCATGGCGGCTGAGCCGGTGCGCGCCAGATAGATGCCATCGTAGTGACTGGCGACCCCCGGGTTTCCGAGACCGGAAAGGAGGTTCAGGCCGACGCCGCGGATCGTGATCAGCGGAGTTCCCATGACCGCCCCCACGTTGAGACCGGGTACGGAATTCTGCATGTCCTCCAGGGTGTTGATGTCCTGAAACTTCATCTGATCGCTGTCCAGGACGCTGATGGCGATGCCGGTCTCCATCAGGCTGGTGTCGCGTTTGGTCGCCGAGACCACAATCTCCTCGATGGGCATCGTCGACTCGTGGCGAGGCTTTTCTGGAGTGCCCTGCTGCGGGCGCGCATTCGTTCTGGAATCCACGGGGATGACATCGAGCGCGCCTTCCTCAGGTGCGGCTTGAGTCTCTTGCGAGCCCGAACCGCCGGCACTGGCGCCGGCGCCGGTCTTGGCATTGCCGGGCGCCGATTCCGTCGGCGCGGGTTGCGAAGTCTGGTCCGGTTCCTCCCCGAGGATGGACATGAACTCGTCCTGGGACTGCGCCTCGCCCGCCGACTGCGCCATGGCGAGCAGTGGACATCCGAGGCCCAGGCCGGCGGCGAAGCTCAGCGTGGCGGCAAGCGTTGTGTTTCTCATGTTTTCTCTCCTCCATCGCGACCGCTGATGCGCGGGCGCGTAGGGCGCCATCTGTTGTGATGGCTTCGTGTATCCGTGTACGGCGAGAGCGAAGTCGCGCTCTTGTCATCATCGCGATCGCTTGGCGATTCCGGTCGCAACGATCCGATATTCGTCGCTCAGGTTGTCGGGAATGTCGAAGCCGTGCGCGACGTCGCGTATCTGTTCGATGTTCATGGCAATGTCTTCTGCGCTCGCCGGGACTTCGCGCGGACCCTGCCAACCTTGCGTGACCCCGACAAACACACGCGCGACCCGTCCACCGAGCGATGAGTAAATGGAGTGCGTGGAGGTACAGGCGTCGCTCGCCAGATAGACCGTGATCCCGGCGTTGTAGACGGGATCCATGGTCGGCAGGATGGCCGCGAGATGAGGATTGTCCTTCGGCTCCTTCGCCACACCGCTCTTGGCGAACGACTGGCCCATGCGGCTCATGGCGTTGGGCATGAGCGCATTGCAGAGGATGCCGTGCGGTGCCCCCTCCTGCGACAGCACGTTCATCAGGCCGGTGATCCCGCCTTTTGCCGAACCGTAGGCACTCAGATTGGCATGTCCGAGCATGCCGGCAGCGGAAGTCGTAAAGACGATGCGTCCATAGCGCTGCGCTTTCATGTGCGCCCAGACGGCATGCGTTGCGTTGAAGGTGCCGACGAGATGTGCGGACAGCAGGGCGTCGAGATCCTCCCCGCGCGCCTCGTCAAACGGGCAGCTGCGGAAATTTCCGGCATTGTTGATCAGCGCATCGACGCGTCCGAATGCACCGAGCGTCGTTGCGACGATGCGCTGCGCGCCGTCCGTCGTCTCCACGCTGTCGTAACTGGCGATTGCGCGCCCCCCGGCGGCCCGGATTTCGGCGACGACGCGATCCGCCGTGTCGCGCGAGCTGTCGTGTCCCTCGACGGTGCCGCCAAGGTCGTTGACGACGACGGCGCCGCCGCGCCGTGCGATGTCCAGTGCATAGGTGCGACCGAGCGCACCTCCGGCCCCGGTGACGATGACAACCTGATTCTGAAAAGAGATCTGGCTCATGGTTCGTCTGCCGAGGCTTAACAGATGCGGTCCCACGTCAGCATCAGGCGGTCCACGCCGAGCACGGAGCCCGTGTGGTACTCGTAGGTCTCGCCGGGCGACATGCGGATGTTGTTGAAACGGGCGAGGACAGTTTCGAGCACGGTCTTGATCTCGCGCTTGGCGAGGTTGACCCCCAGGCAAAGGTGCGGTCCGGTGGCAAAGCCCAGGTGACGCGTCCGGCGGTCGAGGTCGACGGCGTGCGGATTCTCGAATTCGCGAGGATCGCGTGTGGCGAGATAGGTCGGCATGTGCACGTCATCGCCCTTGCGCATGGCTACGCCATGGAAGATGAAGTCCTTCGTCACCTTGCGATGTGGTGCGGCCACCGCGAAGGCCCGCGTGAACTCGTCGACGGCACGGGGAATATCCTCCGGATGGGCGCGCAGCCGCTGCTGCAGCGACGGGTCGCCGGCGAGGTGGCGCATGATCCATCCCAGCGCGCTGTAGACCGTGTCCAGGCCGCCGATGTAAAGGAGGTAGATCATGCCGAGAAGTTCGCCGTCGTCGAGCGGGCGGTCTTCGATGCGGGCGGCCAGGAGCCCCTTCATCAGCTCGGTGGTCGGGTTCTTGTGCTGCTCGGCGAGGAAGCCCTCCAGGTAGTGGAGGATCGAGCGTGCGGCGACGACTCGTTTTTGATTGTCGGTGCCGCGCAGCAGGGTGTTTTCCCATTCCAGGAACTGCGGCAGCATGACTTTCGGCATACCCATCAACGCCAGGAAGACATAGGAGGGGAATGGCGTGGCGAATTCATGGGCGAATTCGCAGGAATCCCGGCCCTCGAATTCGGTCATCAGGGTCTGGCAGGCCTGCCGTACCGCCTCGTCGAGGCTGCTCACCGCGCGCGGCGAGAAGAACGGATTCAGGATCTGGCGGTAAGTGCGATGGACCGGCGGATCGAATTCCAGCGGGTTGAGCCGCCAGCTGACGCCGAGCAGTGGCGCGAGATTCGCGCGTTCCGCCGAGAAGTGTTCGTGATCCATGAACGCTTCCTGCTGGAGTGCGTGCCGCGTCAGGATCCAGCCCGGCTGGCCGAAGTTCGCGTCACGGGCCCAGAGGATGTCGGGCCCGTCGTGGAGGCGGCTCGCGGCGAGGAAAGGATCGTCCAGTTCGTGCGTGTACTCGGCGAGGCTGTGATCCCAGAACAGCTCCGCCGGCACGTGTCCGGGTGAGTGGCCTTGCGTTGCTTGGGTAGACGTCATGGTGGATTCCTCATGGAGCGGGCCCCGATGGGCGCCGGCAGAACACTTTGCATTGCAAAGTAGATGGGCAAAATAAAAGAACCGTCTCAGCGGGAAAGCCTCACGGCGCGCGTCGACCCGCTGGCCTGCGTGGCTTTGCGGAGAACCTGTTCGAGCACCGCCAGGTATTCCGAAAAGTGCGCTCGCCCCGAGTGGGTGAGGCGGCAGCGCGTGGTCGGGCGCTTGCCCTCATAGCCCTTCTCGATATCGAGGTAGCCCGCCTCCTCCAGAACCTGGAGGTGGCGGCTCAGATTGCCGTCGGTGAGTCCGCACAGCGCTTTCAGATCGGAAAAGCTGAGCCCGTCGGCGTGTCCGGCCAGGGAACTCACGATGCCCAGACGCGCTTTCTCGTGAAAGATGCGATCGAGTCCTTCATAGGCGAAGGGGGCCGTCGAACTAGGCTCGGCCATCGCGCTCTCCGCTATCGCGCAGGATGAGCACCACGACGAACTGGCCGATGGCCAGCGGCAGGCCCATCATCCACGGCGACAGTGTTCCGCTCGAGCCGGCCAGTCCGAGAACGACGCTGCCGCTGAGGAAATACCATCGGGCCGGCCAGACGACATTGCGCGGCAAGTTGGGTTGCGCGCTGAATCCGACCAGCGCGATCAGGATCTGCCAGATCCCCGGAAGCATCCAGGCAGCGTCTGGTGAGAATCGGCAGATCGCAAACGTGATGACGGCGCCGGCGCCGCCGAACGGCAGGACCTGACGCGACACCGCACCCAGCAGCGTGTCCGCTATCGGGCCATGCAAGGCGCGCGATATCGAAATGGCTTCGATCGCGACGATCGTGACCGATGCGACCGTGAAGACGGCCCACACGGCGACGTAGCGGAGGTGATCCTGCGCGAGCGTGTCCGGCCACAGGGTCTGCGCGATCGCCACTACGCAGGCGAACACGCCCGTCAGCGCGGAGCCCTTGGGCGCGATGCCGCGAAAGCGCGTGCTCGCGGCGAGTTGCGCACGGATGTCCTCGATCTGGGAAATCGCCCGTTCGACGTCGTTCAACAGCGGCTCCTCCAAACTACTTTGCCGTGCAAGGTAACTTGCCTTGCAGAGTGCTGACGGTAATAGACAACATCGTTGACGATGATGTCAAGCGGGTGGAAGTCTGACCTGCCATCCTTGCGTCCGGCCACGATCGCGACACTGCCTGGAGATCGAGCCGGCGCGGACTACGCCGCTTGCAGGACTTCCAATTGGCGCCGATAGCGCTGCGGGGTCGATCCGGTCCAGCGCTTGAACGCGCGGCCGAAGCTCGATTGCTCGGAGTACCCCAGCATGGCCGCCACGTCGTCCAGCGTCATTTCGCCCTTCTCGAGATAATTCTTCGCCAGCTCGACGCGGTGACGCTCGAGGATGTCGGAGAAGCGCAAGTCGTTCTCGCTCAGTGTTGCCTGCAGCGTGCGGACGGAGCTGCCCAGCTTCTTGGCGCAGTGCTCGATCGAGCAGCTACCCGAGGACAGCGCACCGCGAACGTAGTCTTCGACCCGCTCGACCGTACTCCGGCGCGAAGCGGCACGGACGCGTTCAAGGTAGCCGCCGAGCAGTCGGAACAGCAGACGGTTGGCGCTGGCGACGGGGTGGTCCATCATCGCGGCGGGGAAGGCGATGACATTGGTTGCGGACCTGCCGCGGAAACCGCATCCGAACCGATTGGCGATCTCGGGGAGATCTTTCTGACGGGCGTCGACCGTGAGCTTCACGTAGCTCGGCCTGAACGAGCGTCCGCCGATCTGGTGCAGCAGCTTCAGATTCATCAGCGCACCCTTGTATTGCGCCTGGTCGGTCTGCCCCAGGTCGGCCTGCACATGCCATCGCAGCTCGGCGGTCTCGCTGCTTTCCACGACCTCAAGCGTGACCAGGGGGCAGTGGACGACGGGAATGAAATCGGTGTAGCAGCGCAAAGCCTCGCGAAGGCTCGAAGCCGAGCGGCACAGCGTGGCCACCGAGCCGAACACGTCCGGGTCCTGGCGCTCGGCCAGACGCAGTCCGAACAGGGAATCGTTGAACGAGTGACTGCAATCTTCCAGCAGCTCGACTACGGCTTTGCTGTCGACATACGAGTCAGGGTCGCGCATCGCCCGGGGATCGATGGCGTGTCGCTCCAGGATTCCGCGCGGATCGGCGCCGAGGTTGCGAACCAGCTCGCCGAGGCCGGTCAGATTGCCGGCGCGTATCTGGCGCTCGACCGGCATCGAGTCCAGCGGTCCTTCAAGGCTAAAGAAATACCCGTCGCTCATCGCCCTCTTCCTCCGCGCGGACTGCAGCCTGTGCGTTCGGCATTCTGCAGGGGGTGTCGAATCCTGTTGCGGCAGTCCGAGGGCTCCAACGGCCCGCGGTACTGTTGCCTGCCGCGGCAATGAATATTACCCCTTGCTGCAAAATAATCAACACTGATGTTGTTTAGCGGATCTCCTGCACGAGGATGTCCCGCCGGGGGGGGCCTTCAGGCTGCGGCAGTTCCCTGAGCCGGCTCGATGTCCGCCGCGGCTTGTATCGTGCCCAGCGCGTGCAGGGCGGCGACATACGCCCACGTGAACGACGGACCGATGCTGCCGCCCGGGCCCGGTTCGACGCCGCCCATCACGGAGGCGGTGGACGTGCCGGTCGCGTAAAACCCGGGAATCGCCGAGCCGTCGGGGCGCAGTACGCGCGCATGCGCATCGGTTACCAGGCCGCCGAAGGTACCGACGTCGCCCGGATAGAGCTGGACCGCATAGAACGGGCCCTCCTCGATCATGCCGAGCGTGTTCGATGGCGCGTGCAGCGGATCGCCGACCCAGCGGTCGTAGGCGGAATCGCCGCGGTGGAAGTCCTCGTCGCGTCCCTGGCGCACGAAACCGTTGAAACGATCCACCGTCGCGCGCAGCGTCGCGCCGTCGATGGCGCAGGCGGCGGCCAGTGCTTCGAGCGTGTCGCCGCGGCGCAGGAAGTTCTCATCGGTCCAGGCTTGAGGTTTCTTCGCGCCGGGCATCGTGCCGGCAAGCATGTAGGTGCGCAGGTACTGACTATCGAACACCATCCAGCTCGGCACCGCGGGCGCGAGTTTGTTGCGCTCCAGCATGCGTTCGCTGAACTCGGGATGCGAACTGGACTCGCGTGCATAGCGGACGCCGGTCTGGTCGACGGCGATCGCATGCGGCTTGCAGATATCGTTCTGCATGCCGGCCTTGATGCCGATCTCGCGGTTGCCCGGTGGCAGCGCGATCTGCATGCCGATACGCTCGGCCAGCTGCGCCGCAGCGGCGCCGATGCGCAGACCTTCCTCGATCATCTCACCGGTGTCGGCCTCGATGGTGCTGGACCAGCTCGCCAAGGTGCCGGGAATATGGCGGTCGAGCATGCGCTGGTTGCGAGAGAAGCCGCCGGCATTGATCAGCACACCCAGCTGCGCGCCGATGCGCCGGTCGCCGGCGTCGCTGCCGACGATGACCCCGGCGACGCGACCGTTCTCGACGACCAGCTGACTGACCGCGGCGTTCAGCTGGATTTCGACGCCGGCCTTGAGCGCGGCGTGCAGCATTTGCCCTTGCAGCGCCTGACCTGCAGTGACGCGCTGCCGGCCGCGAAGCTTGTCGGCGATCGCGCGGCCCAGCACGCGCGCGAGTACCTTCTTCGCGGGCCAGCTGCGTTTGATCAGCGGCAGCTGCATGGCTTCGTCGAGGTTCGCTGGCAGCGGCAGGAAGCCGGGCCGCAGCCTGGCCTTCCACTCGCCGAGCTGCCTGATGTCGAACAGCTCCGAGACCACCGTGCGGCCCGGCACCGAGGCGCCCGGCGCGTCGTAGTAGTCTGGCCACGACGGGATGCGCCGCAGGCGGATGCCCTGATTGACGAGGAAGTCGATCATCCGCGGCGCCTGCTCGACGTAGCTGCGGCGGCGTGCGCGGGCTGCGCCCGGCATGTCGGCGCGATCGCCGATCACGGCGTCGAGGTAGGCCATGGCCTGGTCCGCGCTGTCCGCGATGCCGGCCTGCTTCATGTAGCGGTTGGCGGGAATCCACATCACGCCGCCCGAGATCGCCGTCGTGCCTCCGACCAGCCCCGTCTTTTCGACAATGAGCACACGCTTGCCCGCGGCGCGCAGGGCCAGCGCCGCACACATCGAGCCACCGCCGCTGCCGACGATGACGAAATCGAAGTTCTGTTCCGTGCTGTTGCTGGCCATGCTGGTCTGCCTCGGGTGCTCGGGAAAGTGCCGGCTGCAGCCGGTCGAGGATTCTGTATGAACAGCATTGTTGATTTAGTATGGTGGGCGGTCAAGCGGCCCATGGCGCGGCGATGCATGGCTCGGCGAGGTTCTGAACGATAAACACCACTGTTGTATGTTAATGGCGTTTATGCGATAAAGAATGCGGCGCCGGTTTTGCTCCCTTTCTTGTCCGTGCCAGCGCCTGGAGCACATATGAAGATCCGCATCGACAAGGCGTCCTGCGTGGGCAATGCCCGCTGCGCCGCTGTTTCGGAAAAGCTGTTCCCGCTCGACGACGACGGCTACATCGCGGTCACCGAGATCGACGTACCGCCGGGCCAGGAGGATCTCGCGCGGCACGGCGCGCGCGCCTGTCCCGAGCGCATCATCGTGATCGAAGACGAATGAATGGAAGGCGTGCCAAGCGCACGTCGTCCGCGGTCAGACAACACAAACTGCAGGAGAATCCGGTCATGGACTTTTTGGGTTACAGAAACAAGCGCGTCGTCGTCAGCGGCTGCTTCTCCGGAATGGGCGAGGCCACCGCGCGCATGCTGCTGGAGCAGGGTGCCGAGGTGCACGGCCTCGACTACAAGCCGACGAACCTGAAGCTGGCGTCGTTCACGCAGGTGGACTTGCGGGACCCCGCGGCGATCGACGCCGCGGCGGCCAGGATCGGCGGCAAGGTCGATGCGCTGTTCAACTGCGCCGGTCTGCCGCAGACCGCGCCGGCGCTGGATGTGATGAAGGTCAACTACTGCGGTACGCGACGCGTGACCGAGCGCGTGCTGTCGCTGATGTCCGAGGGCGGGGCGATCGTCAGCATCTCCTCCAACGGTGGCATGGGCTGGAGCCGGCGCATCCCGACGATCATGCAGTTGCTGCAGATCGAGGACTACGAGGGCGCGGTGACGTGGTGCCAGGACAACGCCGAGACGGTGCGCGAAGGCTACGCGTTTTCGAAGGAGTGCATCATCCTGTGGACGATGCTGGTGTCGAACAAGCTGATCAAGCGCGGCATCCGCATCAACTGCACGATGCCGGGACCGACGCAGACGCCGATGATGAGTCATTTCGAGCAGGCGACGAAGGCCTCCGTGCTGGAGGCGGCGATGCAGCCGATCAACCGCCGCTCGACGCCTGACGAGCAGGCCGGTGCCCTGCTGTTCCTCAACAGCGCGGCGGCGAGCTACGTCAACGGCGTGGCGCTGGCGGTGGACGGCGGCTTCATGGCGGGCATCGCCACCGGCCAGATCGATCCGCGCAGCCTGATGGCCAACGCGGCCTGAGCGAACGCGATCCAATATCTGGAGCCCCCAATGACCCAAGCAGCGACGCTCACTCCCGCAGTCCCCAAGCCGGCCCATGTGCCGGACGCAGTGGTCTACGACTTCGATATGTTCGGCGATCCGGCGCTGCTGGCCGATCCGCACGAGCGCATCCTCGACCTGCTGAGGAACGCGCCGCCGGTGTTCTGGACGCCGCGCAACGGCGGCCACTGGATGCTGATGAGTCACGCGGCGAACTTCAATGCCTCGCGCGACACCGAGTCCTTCTCCAGCGAGTTCGCCCCGCCGGAAAAGATCGCGATGATGAAGGCGATGATGCCGCCGGGTTCGCCGCATATCCCGCTGGCAGTGCCGATCAATCTCGACCCGCCGGAGCACGGCAAGTACCGCATGCCGCTGCAGCGCGTGTTCTCGCCCAAGGCGATCGCCGCGCTCAAGGACGACATCCGCGCATTGGCGCGCGAGCTGATCGGCAAGGCCCGGCCCAGTGGCGGCGGCGACTTCATGGCGGCGATCGCCGAGCCGCTGCCGGTGCAGGTGTTCCTGAAGATGCTGGGCCTGCCGCTGGAGCGGTGGACGGAATACCGCGCACTCGTCAAGGATCATCTGGCGGATTCCAATCTCGACCCGCGCAAGATGATCGGCAAGTTGCAGCGCGTCGCGGCGAGCATGCGCGACACCATGCTGGAGCGGAAGGAAAACCCCCGCGACGACATCCTCAGCATGCTCTGGAAGATCGAGGTCGACGGCAAGCCGACCACGCTCGAGGACATGGAAAACTACGGCGTGCTGCTGTTCATCGCCGGTCTCGACACCGTCATGAACGGCATGGGGCTGGGCGTGCGCCACCTGGCGCGCGATCCGGCCCTGCAGGCGGAAATGCGCAAGACCCCGCAGATCATCGGCGACGTGACCGAGGAACTGCTGCGTCGCTACACCTTCACGGTGCCGCCGCGCCTGGCCGCCAAGGACATGGAATTCATGGGCGTGCCGATGAAGAAGGGCGACAAGGCGATGCTGTTCCTGCCCGCCGCCGACCTCGATCCGAAGGAGTTTGCCAACTCGGACCGTTTCGATCTCAAGCGCGAGAACAAGGTGCACATCGCCTTCAACGCCGGGCCTCACCGCTGCCTCGGCTCGCACCTTGCGCGCGTCGAACTGCAGGTGCTCTACGAGGAAATGATGACGGGCCTGCCGGAATTCCGGCTCGACCCAGCGCATCCGCCGAAGTTCCACGGCGGGCACGTCGTCGGCGTCGACACCTTGCACCTGCTCTGGGACGCGTAAGTGGCGGCAACCCGCCCCTTGCCCCGGCTCGATGCCGACAACCGGTTTTTCTGGACCGGCGGTGCCGACGGCCAGCTGCGGCTGCTGCAGTGTCAGGACTGCAAGACCTTCATCCATCCGCCGCGCCCGGTCTGCCGCGCCTGCCTGTCGGAGCGGGTCGCGCCCGTCGCCGTGCCCGGCACCGGCGTGGTTGACACCTACACGATCAACTACCAGAAGTGGCATCCGGCGATCGAGGTGCCCTATGTCATCGCGCGGGTCGCCGTCGACGGCGCGCCGGGCGTGTTCCTGACCACCAACATCGTCGGTTGTCCGGTCGACGCCGTGGACATCGGCGACCGCGTGCGGGCGACGTTCCTGCAGCAGGACGACGTCTGGCTGCCGCTGTTCGAGAAGGTGGGCTGATGGCGGCGAACCAGGCCTATATCACCGGCATCGGCCTGTCGGAGATCGCGGTCAAGCAGACGCGGCATCCGCTGCTGCTGACGCTGGACGCTGTGCGCGAGGCGCTGGACGAGGCCGGCCTGACCATCGGTCAGATCGACGGCGTCTCCACCTATCCCGGCCGCATGGCGGGATATCTCGGCTTTTCTCCGGTCGGCGCCGACGAGTTGATCGATGCGCTCGGCATCCGCGCGACCTGGTACGCCGGCGGCGGCGAGATCAGCTCGCAGCTGGGCGCGGTGGTGGCGGCGGCGACCGCGGTACGCGCCGGCCTGGCGCGCCACGTGATCTGCTTCCGCACCGTCTACGAAGCGGCGGCGATGGCACGTCCCGAGGAGTATCCGCCGCTGCGTCGCGACCGCGTCGACGGCGCCTCGCAGTGGACCGCACCCTTCGGCGCCATCTCGGCCGCCAACTGGACCGCGCAGTACGCCATGCGCCACGTCAAGCGCTACGGCCTGACGCGCGAGCAGCTGGCGCAGGTCGCGCTGACCGACCGTGCCAACGCCCTGCTCAACCCGCGCGCGCTCGTGCGCGAGCCGTTGACGATGGATCAGTACCTGTCGGCGCGCATGATCTCCACGCCGCTGTGTCTTTACGACTGTGACCGTTTTACCGATGCCTCGACCGTACTGATCGTTTCGGCCGGCAGTGCCATCGACGAGGTCCGTTGCACGCCGATCCGCATCGCCGCGATGGCCGGCGCGGTGGAACGCCACAGCTGGGACCAGGCCGAATGGATGGCCTGCTACCCGACCGGCGCGGACCTGTGGAAACACACCGACTATCGGCCCGCGGACGTCGACACCGTGCAGCTCTACGACGGCTTCGCGTTCTATCCGATCACGTGGCTGGAAGCCCTGGGCTTCTGCGGCGTGGGCGAGGGCGGGCGTTTCATCGAGGGCGGCAAGCGCATCGCGCGCGACGGCGAGCTGCCGCTCAACACCTTCGGCGGCCAGATCGGCGCGGGCCGCCTGCACGGCTTCGGCTTCGCGCACGAGTCCGTGGTGCAGCTGCGCGGCAAGGGCGGTGAGCGCCAGATCCCGGGCGACCCGCGTGTGGCGGTGGCCACCTCGGGCGGCGGGCCGCTGGCCACTGCGCTGCTGTTGGCGCGGGACTGAATCCGTGACGGCGCTCGAACAGCTCCCTGGGTTCCGTCGGCGCTTCCGTGTCACGACGGGGCCGGACTGGGTGCGCAGCGAAGTCGAGGACGATTACCACTGCATGACGGTGACGCTGCGCCACGCCCAGGGCGTCGTCGTCGCGGTGGAGCCGATCATGCATCGCGCGCCCTGGACCACCTGTCCGGGCGCCGTGGAGCAGCTGAAGCAGACCTTTACCGGCATTGCGCTGGACGGCTTCATTGCGCGTGGCGAGAAGCCGGCCAACTGCACGCATCTGCATGACCTGGCGCTGCTGGCTGCTGCGCATGCGGCCGACGGCGAGCCGCTGGTCTACGACATCCTGGTGTCGGATCCCGTCGGCGGCGAACGTCGCGTGGAGCTGCGCCGCAACGGCCTTCTGCAGCTGGGCTGGACCGAACAGGACAACCGGATCGTCGAGCCGGTCGCGCTCGCGGGCCTCAGGCTCGACCAACTCCGAGCCTGGATCGATTCGCTCGATTCTGCACAGCAGGAGGCGGCGCGCCTGCTGCGCTGGGGTGCCATCCTCGCGCACGGCCGCACGATCCCGATGGAAAGGCAGTCCGATGCGAGCCGCATGCCGCCGAACTGCTACAGCTTCCAGCCGCAGCGCGTGGGCGATGCCCGGCGCGTCGGCGAAATCCGCGACTTCAGCCAGGGGACGGCGCAACCGCTGAACCCGCCCATCAACAGCAGCCGCGACGATCGAGCGATGTCGCGTCTCACACCATGAGGAGCAATCCATGAAGATGAACGACCTGCTGATCATCAGCGTCGACGACCACATCAGCGAACCTGCGGACATGTTCAAGAAGCACCTGTCCGGTGAGGCGCTGGCGACGGCGCCGAAGCTGTGCATGTCGGACAACGGCACCAACTACTGGGAATACCAGGGGCTGAAGATGCCGTCGGTGGGCCTGAACGCGGTGGTGGGCCGTCCGCTGGAGGAGTACGGGATGGAGCCGACGTCCTTCGAGCAGCTGCGCAAAGGCTGCTACGACTCGGCTGCGCGCGTCGACGACATGAACGTCAACGGCATTGCCGCCTCGCTCAACTTCGGCAGCTTCCCCGGCTTCGACGGCGGCCGCTTCCACAAGGTAGCGGACAAGGCCCAGTCGCTGGTGCATCTGCGCGCCTACAACGACTGGCACATCGACGAGTGGTGCGGCACCCACCCGGGCCGCTTCATCCCCTGCGCGCTGCTGCCGACCTGGGACATGAAAGCGACGGTGGCGGAAATCCAGCGCATCGCCCGGAAAGGCTGCACCGCGGTCTCGATCAACGAAAACCCGACGGTGCAGGGCCTGCCGAGCATTCACAATCCCTACTGGGAACCGCTGTGGAAGGCGATCGTCGACCACGACATCGCCATCTGCCTGCACATCGGTGCCGGCAACCCGGCGCCGCACGCCTCGATGGAAACGCCGATCGAAGCCTGGATCACGACCATGCCGATGTCGATCGCCACCGGCGCGGCGGACTGGCTCAACCTCGAAGCGCTGCACCGCTACCCGAATCTGAAGATCGCCCTGTCCGAAGGCGGCATCGGCTGGATCCCGTACTTCCTGGAGCGTGCCGACTTCAGCCACGAGCGCCACAAGGCCTGGACCCACTCGAAGTTCGGCAGCACCAAGCCCAGCGAGATCTTCCGCCGGCACTTCCTCAACTGCTTCATCGACGACGCCTTCGGCCTCAAGAACCTCGACGCGCTCAACGAGGACATGGTTGCCTACGAATGCGACTACCCGCACTCGGACAGCCTGTGGCCGAACGTGCCGGAGTACCTGTGGAAGAGCGTCAAGCACCTGAGCGATGCACAGATCGACAAGGTGACGCACGGCAACGCCATGCGCTTCTTCAATTTCGATCCGCTCAAGCACCACAAGCGCGAGGCGCTGACGGTAGGTGCTCTGCGTGCCAAAGCCCAGGCGGACGGCGTCGATGTCACGACCAAGTCCTCCGGCGGTGCCAAGCCGCTGGCCGAGGGCGAGACGCTGCGACCGGTGACCTCGGGCGACCTGATGAAGATGTTCTCCCACCACTCCAAGGCGGCTTGATTGACGACACAGGATCCGCTGCAGCTGGGCGGTCAGATCGCTTTCGTCAGCGGCGCGGGGCAGGGCGCCGGTCGCGCCATCGCGCTCGCCCTGGCGCGGCACGGCGCGGGCGGTATCGCGGTCAATGATTTCGTTCCGGAACGCGCCGCGACCGTGGCGGCCGAAATCCAGGCACTGGGTGTGAAAGCCATCGCCGTGCCGGCCGATGTCGGAGACCATGGGGCCGTGCGCGAGGCGATGGCGAAGGCTACGACGCTGGGACCGGTCACGATTCTGGTCAACAACGCCGGCAACGCCGGGCCCAACACGCTCATGCGGCCGACGCCGGTGTTCTGGGAAACCGACCCCGCCGACTGGGAGCGCTTCTTTCGCACGAACCTGCAGGGCGTGATGAACTGCTGCCACGCGGCGCTGCCGGGCATGACGGCGCAGCAACGCGGTCGCGTCGTGACGATCGTGTCGGATGCGGGCCGCGTCGGTGAAGCGCGCCTCGCCGTCTATGCCGCCGCCAAGGCCGGAGCGGCCGGCTTCATGCGCTCCATTGCCCGCGAGGCCGGACGTTTCGGAATCACGGCAAATTGCATCTCCCTGTCGACGCTGGAGCCCGCGCTCGATGAGCCGGCGAAAAGCCAGTTCATGGCCAGCGAGCAAGCCAAGACCCATGTCGCGCGTTACGTCATCCGCCGCTTCGGCAAACCCGAGGACGTGGCTCACATGGCCTTGTTCCTGTGCTCGAATGCCGCTGGCTGGATCACCGGGCAGACCTACCCGGTCAACGGCGGCTACAGCTTCGCGGTGTGAAGCACCGGCGCCGTTGACGCAGTGAGAGTCGATGCGTAGCGTGTAACGGTGCGCAATGCCGACGACGAGGGAAGGGCGTTGTACTCGATTCAGCCCGCGGCGACCGAAATCCTTGGCGGGCATGGATCGATGGACCTGTCGCGCTCCGCGCGCCCCATATTTTTCAATTGACCTCACCCGGAGTGGGACAAATGCTGGATCAGAGGACCGAAGCAGTGGGCCGGAAGACGCAAAGGCGCCGACAGGACCCGGAGCGTACCCGCGAGGCGATCCTCGAGGCCGCCAGCACGCTGCTGGCCAAGGACGGTCCGGAGGGATTGAGCGTCTCCCAGGTCGCACAGCTTGCCAAGGTCAATCGCGGCACTGCCTATCAGCATTTCCAGACGCGCGAACAGCTTCTTGCGGCCACCACGACCTGGGTGAGCGAAAAGCTGCGGCGCGCCGTCTTCGGCGACCATGCGCTGAACCCTGACACCGTGACGCTGGGGGACGCGCAGGGTGTGGCGCAGCGCATGACGGAGTTCGCGATGGAGAATCCTGCGCTCGGGCGGGTGTGGCTGTTCGAAGTGCTGAGTTCCAGCCGGCCGGCCAACGATCCGTTCTGGCACCAGTTCAGGGGGTCGCTGGAATCGTTTGCGAAGTCCGATCGCGCCCAGCCGGGTATCGACGTCGACGTGCACGCAGTCATGATGCTGATCGCCACGCTGCTGTGGCCGGTATTCGTGCGTGCCGATACGCGCAGCGCCAAGGAGCGCCGGCAGTTGGCCCAGCGCTTCTCGAATGAGATGTTGCGCTTGAGCCTGGTCGGCAACATGCGTCCGGAAAAGTTTCCCGAACTGACTGCCAAGCTGCGCGCGCAGCGTTCGCCGCGCAAGGGCGCGAAGTAGTCTTCAGGTCCTGATCAGGTGCACTGAAATAGCTTGCGCACTTCGCGCCGCAGCAGCTTGCCCATCTCGTTGTAAGGGAGCGCGCCGACCACGGCGATGCGCTCGGGCACGCGCGAGGAACGCAGGCGATTGCGGATAAGCGTGCGCAGCTCGTCATCGCCCGGTGCCGGATGCGGCGCGCGCGGCACGACGGCAATGCCCACGGCCTCGCCCCATTCCACGGACGGCACCGCCACGGCCGCGGCATCGGCGATCGCCGGGTGCGACAGCAGCACATCCTCGATCTCGCCCGGCGAGATGTTCTCGCCGCCGCGCACGATGACGTCGTCGGCCCGCCCGGCGAGGAAGAGAAAGCCCTCCGCATCGAGCCAGCCGGCGTCGCGGGTCGGGAACCAGCCCTGCGCATCGAGCGCGCTGCGCTCGCGGTACTCGCCGGAGACCTGCTCACCGCGCACATAGATCTCGCCGCGCTCGCCGACGGGCAGCCTGCGGCCGTCCTCGTCACGGATCTCGATCTCCACGGTCGGCAGCGGGCGACCGACCGAGCCCAGGCGCGCGCGCACGTCGGGATCGTCGGAGCGATGCGCGGCGCGGTGATCCTCCGGTCCGAGCAGGGCGATGGTCGAGCTGGTCTCGGTCAGGCCATAGGCATTGGTGAAGTTCGTCTGCGGCAGCAGTTCCAGCGCGCGGTCGATCAGCTCCAGCGGCATCTTGCCGCCGCCGTAGGCGATCGCCTGCAAGGCAGAGAGATCGGGTTTCACGCCGGCGTCCATGCGCGCAACGATGCGCGCCAGCATCGTCGGCACCACGAAAGCATTGGTCGCGCGCTCGGCGGCGGCCAGCGTCAGCCAGGCGTCCGGCTCGAAGGCCGGCAGCAGCACGATGCGGCGCATCGCGTAGATCGAGCTCAGCAGCGCCGCGATCCCTGCGATGTGATACGGCGGCACGCAGACCAGCGCCGCCTCGTCCGGCGCGGCAGAGGCGAACTCCACCGTGCCCAGGATGTAGGACAGCAGGTTGGCATGGCGCAGCAGCGCGGCTTTCGGCGCCGCCGTCGTGCCGCTGGTGAAGATCTGCACCGCGATGCCGTCGCCGGGCCGCTCCTCGTCCGTCGCGTCGTTGGCCAGGGCCTCGGCCTGGTTGACGAAGGCCTCGCGTGTCAGGACCGTGTGCCCGTGGTCCGGTCCCAGCCGCTGCACGCGCTGGACGTCACCGATGACGCAGGCGGGTGTAATGCGTTTGAGCAGGGCGGCCAGATCGGCATCGGCGAGCCGGTAGTTGAGTGGCACATAGGGCACGCCGGCGAGCGCAGCGCCGAACAGTGCAATGGCCGCGGCCTCGCTGCTCTCGTCGAGCAGCGCCACGTGGGCACAGCCGCTGTTGGCGATGCTGGCGGCCGCGCCTTTCGCCGCGCGCAGCAGCGCACCGTAGGACCAGCGACGGCCGTCGCAGACCAGGCCGATACGCTCGGGCTCGGCGTCGGCCGCCATCTGCAGAATGAGTGAGAGATTCATTGATGCGAGTCTTCAATCCGACGATGGCAGCGGTTTTGCATCCTTGGTGAGCAGGGCGACACCTGAGATGGCGAGAGAGCCTGTTCCCGGTTTGACGCAGAGCAGCTCGACGCTGGCGCTGGCGTCGACATAGCGCTTGCCGATTTTCGTGCCGTCGGCGAAGGCCGGATCGAGCGTTGCGCGCTCGGCCGGTCTTTGCTCGGCCATGGGCACTCCGCCGCACTCGACGACGACATTGCTGCCGCGGATCACCATCACC
>JBAZXW010000048.1:0-30965 GCA_041659605.1 Sinimarinibacterium sp.
CTTCCGATCTATCTCGGTCAGAAACGCCGCCGGCACCTTCCGCTTCAGACGCAATCTGTATGCGGGTAGCGTGCGCATCGGCCGCGCACCCGACAACGAGATCCAGCTGCCGGGCACGCAGGTGTCGCGTCACCACGGACGCATCGACGTCGAGAGCGGCCGGCTGGTGTACCGCGATCTCGGCAGCCGCAACGGCTCGGTCGTCGACGCCCGCCCGGTGGCTCAGCCGGTCCCGCTGACGATCGGGGCCACCGTGCAGATCGCGAACTACGAGGTCACGATCGAGGCGGATCCGGACATGGGAACACCCGGGCAGTTTATCGAGCATGCCGCGCCGGAGCCGATCACCGCGCCCGTGAATCCCGATGTCACGGACGCGATCGGACCGTCGCCGACCGAATTGCTGGCCACGATGCGCGCCGGCATGCGCGACCGCGCGACCGCCGACCGGGAAGCCGCCCAGCTCCGCCGCGAACAGATGGATCGAAGCTGGGCCCGCGTCCTCGTGGCGGCGCATCAGCTGCACGACCATGTGGCGCATGATCCGCGCGTCGCGGCATTTGCTTTCAGCGATGACGGTCGCGAAATCTCGCTCAAGCTGCGCGACCCGATGAAGAACGGCGGATTCCTGTACCTGATCCTGCGGCGCGGGCATCCGGAGCTGCCGGACGCCGATGCCGACGAGGCGATGTGGATCCGCGAGATCGGCGCCGAGGACCGGCGCTTTACGGAGGCGCAGCCCGCCATCGAAGCCCTGGTCCGCTACATCGCGACGCACACCAGCCGGCCGCCCGACCCCGCCTGAACGCGCCTGCCCGTTGATCTAGATCAACGCCGGACCGGCGACCGCCGCCTATCTTCCGGCCAATAAACAGTTTTGAGGAAGACCATGCCGCTCGTCGAATGGACGCCCGACTTCGAGGTGGGCAGTTGCGCCATGGACCAGCAACACCAGCAGCTGATCGAGATCGTCAACCGCTACCGTACTGCGCTGAACCGCAAGGCGCCGCGCGCCGAACTCGTGACGATTTTTGAAGAAGTTGCGGATTACGCCCGCCACCACTTCCGCGAGGAAGAGGCGCTGATGGTCGGTCACGCCTATCCGGGCCTCGCCGCGCACCGGCAAACCCACCGCCAGCTGATGGATCGGGTTACCGAGCTGCTGCTGAACCTGCGCGCGGGCGAGCCGGCAGCGGCGCGCCAGATCCAGTCGTTCCTGACGCACTGGCTGACGGCGCACATCCTCGATACCGACGTGAAATACAAGCCCTTCGTTCACCGCGCGGCCTGAAGAGACCGGCCGGCCGCACGGATCGCAGGCGAAGCTGCGGGGAGGTATCGGCTAAAAGCCGCGGTGCGCCGCCGTCTTGTCAAACACCGCCCGGTTGCGGCCCAGACGCTTGGCCTCGTAGAGCGCCTGATCGGCGCGGCCGAGCAAGGCGATCGGACCGCGATCCTGATCCGCCCGCGTTGACGCTGTTGCCACGCCGACGCTGACGGTGAGTGCTTCGTACGCCGACGTCGGATGAGCCAGACCGGCGTCTTCGATGTACTTACAGGTGGAGCGCGCCAGCTCCAGCGCGCCCGCTGCGTCGGTGTCGGGTAGCACGACGACGAACTCCTCGCCGCCGTAACGGGCGACGACATCGCCGCCGCGCCGGAACTGTTCGCGCAGCAGGCGAGCGACGTTCGCAAGCGCCCGATCGCCCTCGGCGTGGCCGTAGATGTCGTTCAGGGCCTTGAAGAAATCGATGTCGATCATCAGCACCGATACCGGGCTCGACTGGCGCAGCGAGCGCCGCCACTCCTTGGCGACCAGTTCCTCGAAATAGCGGCGGTTGAACAGCCCGGTGACCACATCGACGATCGACGCGCTGCGCAGCAGGATCAGCTCCTCGATTGTCGCCCCCAGATCCGCCAGTGCCGACAGCTCGGCGTCGGTCAGCGCCCGGGTCACCTGATCCGCGACCGACAGGACACCGACCACCAAGCCTGTCGGCGTGCGCACCGGCACGCCGGCATACATCGCCGGCGGCGCCAGTTTCCGTGTCTTCGCCCACTGCATGTAGAGCTCGTCCGCCTCCAGCTCCTCGACCACGTAGGCCATGTTCGTGGCGGCGGTGATCCGCTCCAGCGGCAGCAGCGGCGACGGCAGGCCGGACGGCAGGCCGCCAGGCAGGCCGATGGCCACCTTGGACATCGACTGTTCCTCGGCCACCAGCGACAGCGCCGCCCACGGCGTGCCGAGCGTCTGCGCGGCAATGCGCACGATGCGCTCGAACGAGCGGTCCATGTCGCCGATGACTTCGGCAATCTGATAAACCGCATCGATGCGCGCCGCTTCCTGGTGGAGACTGTCGACAGCCGGCCGGACCTGGCGGTACACCAGGTCGCGTGCGGCACGCAGATCCAGACCGGGACTGCTATGAGCGGATACGTTGGTCGTCGGTACCGTCGGCAACATGGAGAGAGCACCCGGCATACTGCGATCATCGATCCCGCCAGCGCGGACCGGTGCCGACAACCGACTGGCGGTCGTCGGCCGCAGCCGAACGCGTTCAAGTCCGATCCAGCAGCCTTCATGCCCTCCCAGGAGTTCCACCGATGCAGGTCACCGAAGCCGTCCGCTCGCGCCGCAGCGTGCGGGCCTTTCTCGACACCCCGGTTCCCGGCGCCGTGCTGCGCGAAGCCATCGAGCTCGCGGCACGTGCGCCCTCCGGCGGCAACCTCCAGCCCTGGCGGATCTTCGCCCTCGCCGGGGCGCCGCTTGCCGAGATCAAGGCCGGGGTCGCGCAACGGCTGCAAAAAGCGGATCCGCAGGAGCGTCCGGAGTACGCGGTTTACCCGCCCGACCTGTGGGAACCGCATCGTACGGAACGCTTCGATCTGGGCGAGGCGATGTACGCCCTGCTCGGCATCCCGCGCGCGGACAAGGCCGGACGCCTGCGCCAGTTCGCGCGCAACTACCAGTTCTTCGGCGCGCCGGCGGGGCTGTTCTGCTACGTCGACCGCCGCATGGGACCGCCGCAGTGGTCCGACCTGGGCATGTATCTGCAGACCCTGATGCTGCTGCTGCGCGAACGCGACCTCGACAGCTGTGCGCAGGAATGCTGGTCGGCCTATCCGAAGACGGTCGCCTCGGTGCTCAAGCCGCCGCCCGAACTGATGCTGTTCTGCGGCATGTCGATCGGCTACGCCGACCCCGATGCGCCCATCAACCGTCTGCATTCGCGGCGCTTGCCGCTGGAAGGTTTCGCCGAGTTTCGCGGCTTCGATTGAACGAGATCGGCCGACGCTACCGTGCGAGAGGGATCCAATCCGTCCGACAGTGGAGGATGAACTCGATGCGATCGAGCTCGATCAGCACCCGGCGGCAACCGTCCTCGCTTTCGCGCGACATCGCCCACGGGCTCGTCCAGCGGCCACAGGCGCGCTCGTTGGGGGAGTGACACCAGACGCTGGCGCCGATCCGGCTGCCGAACACCTCCAGCGCCCGCGCATGCACCCGCTCCGAGCGGCGCAGCTGCTCCGGCGTCGCACGCGCATCGCAATCGTCCGACCGGCAGGGGATCTCCCCGCCGGCTCGCAGATGAGCATCCAACATCGCGGTGTACTGGTTCATATCCTGCTCCCTGCTGAGGAACGTGCGACATCCGATGTGCACGCAGTCACGGTACGCGCGCCTCTTGCGCTTGGGTATTGGCCGGACGGATAGGCTGGCATTAGCCGATTGGCTAATGGCCCGCATTGCGGCAGAGACGAAAAAGCCCCGAAGTTTCGGGGCTTATCGAACGGTTTGGTAGGCGCGATTGGACTCGACCGGCCACACAGGCCGGCGCTCGCGCAGCGAGCAACCCGGAAGCGCGCCCCGGCGTGCATCTGATGGAAACGGAGTTGGTTCGAGTCCGGGCTGCAGCTACGAAAAAGCCCCGAAGCTTCGGGGCTTATCGAACAGTTTGGTAGGCGCGATTGGACTCGAACCAACGACCCCCACCATGTCAAGGTGGTGCTCTAACCAGCTGAGCTACGCGCCTGCGGTTTTTGCAGGGGCGCGAAGGATACCGGCGCGGTGCGGTCCGCGCAAGCGCCGCACCACCCGCTCAGAGCCAGCGCGCCGTGGCCCCTGAAAGCTAACGGCTGCGCGGGCCGGCCGTCGGTGGCAGAAGATGGGGGCCACGCGCCGGAATCGGTGCCGGACCGCTCGGCAGCTGCGGTTCGCAACGGGGCGTCTGTAGGGCCCGGGACGGCTGACCGAGGCTGGGCATCTGGCGTTGCGTGGACATCGACGAGGCTCCTTCGGAGCCCGGATCCGGAGCTCCCTGAGCCTACTGTGACCCTCTCCAGGCACGTTGTCTGTAGCAATTCGGGACCGCGAGGCCGAGGGATCTTCCGGCACCTGTAGTGCAGACCCCGACGCGCAAGTCCCCTACAGGTCAGGCGGCGCTGACCAGCGCGCGTTCGCGCAGCTTGCGGATTTCGTCGCGCTTGGCCGCCGCCGCCTCGAACTCGAGGTTCATCGCAAGCTGCTTCATCTCCTTTTCCAGCTTCGCAACCTGCCTGGCCATCTGCTCCGGCGGCAGCACGTCGTACTTCGCCTTGACCTCGGCGGCCTTGAGCGCGCGGCCGGAGATGTCCTCGTAGCCGAAGCGCATCACGTCGGCGACGCGCTTCTGCACGCCCTTGGGCGTGATGCCGTGCGCCAGGTTGTAGGCGACCTGCTTGTCGCGGCGCCGGGTGGTCTCGTCGATCGCGCGCTTCATCGAGTCGGTATGACGGTCGGCGTAGAGAATCGCCTTGCCGCTGAGATGGCGCGCGGCACGGCCGATGGTCTGGATCAGCGAGCGGTCCGAGCGCAGGAAGCCCTCCTTGTCGGCGTCGAGAATCGCGACCAGCGAGACCTCGGGGATGTCGAGACCTTCGCGCAACAGGTTGATGCCCACCAGCACGTCGAACAGTCCCAGCCGCAGGTCGCGGATGATTTCGGCGCGCTCCACGGTGTCGACGTCGGAGTGCATGTAGCGCACCTTGCAGCCATTTTCATGCAGATAGTCGGTCAGGTCCTCGGCCATGCGCTTGGTCAGCACCGTCACCAGCACCCGCTCGTGCTTTTCGGCGCGGATGCGGATCTCGCCGAGCAGATCGTCGACCTGGCTCGACGCCGGGCGGACCTCCACCTCCGGGTCGACCAGGCCGGTCGGGCGCACGACCTGCTCGACGATCGCGCCGTGCGACTTTTCCTTCTCGTACGGCCCCGGCGTCGCTGAGACGAAGATCGTCTGCGGGCAGATGCGCTCGAACTCGTCGAAGCGCAGCGGCCGGTTGTCGAGCGCCGACGGCAGGCGGAAACCGTATTCGACCAGGGTTTCCTTGCGGCTGCGGTCGCCCTTGTACATGGCACCGATCTGCGGGACCGTCACGTGCGACTCGTCGATCACGATCAGCGCGTCCGGCGGCAGGTAGTCGAGCAGGCAGGGCGGCGGTTCGCCCGGCGCGCGGCCCGACAGGTAGCGCGAGTAGTTCTCGATGCCCGAGCAGAAGCCGATCTCGCGGATCATCTCCAGGTCGAAGTTCGTGCGCTGCTCGATGCGCTGCGCCTCCAGCAGCTTGCCGACCGTGTTGAAATGCCGCACGCGCCCGATCATCTCTTCCTTGATCCGGTCGAGAATCCCGAGCATCTGCTCGCGCGGCGTCACGTAGTGAGTCTTCGGGAACACCGTGGCGCGCGGTAGCTTCTGCTTGACCTCGCCGGTGAGCGGGTCAAAGGTGCTCAGACTCTCGATCTCGTCGTCGAACAGCTCGACGCGGATCGCGTCGGCGTCCGATTCCGCCGGATGGATGTCGATCACCTCGCCGCGCACGCGGTAGGTGCCGCGCTCGATCGCGACTTCGTTGCGCGTGTACTGCATCGCCGTCAGCTGACGGATCAGATCGCGCTGGTTGAGACGCTCGCCCTTGATCAGGTGCAGCACCATCTGGAAATAGCTTTCCGGATCGCCCAGGCCGTAGATCGCCGACACCGAAGCGACAATGATCGCGTCGCGCCGCGTCATCAGCGACTTGGTCGCCGACAGGCGCATCTGCTCGATGTGCTCGTTGATCGAGCTGTCCTTGTCGATGAACGTGTCGGTGCTCGGTATGTAGGCTTCCGGCTGGTAGTAGTCGTAGTACGAAACGAAATACTCGACCGCGTTGTGCGGGAAGAACTCGCGGAACTCGCCGTAGAGCTGCGCCGCCAGCGTCTTGTTCGGCGCCATCACCAGCGCCGGCCGCTGCAGCTGCTGGATCACGTTGGCGATCGTGAAGGTCTTGCCCGAACCGGTGACGCCGAGCAGCGTCTGGTGGGTGAGGCCGTCGCGCAGACCCTCGGTGAGCTGGCGGATGGCGGTCGGCTGGTCGCCGTCCGGCTGCCAGTCGGCCTTGAGCTCGAACGCATTTTCGTCACGCCGCTTGAGACGGACGACCTTGGGGGATTCGTGGAGTGGTTCCTGCATAAGAGGTGAAGCTTACCGCGGCCAGCCGTGAAACGACCCCCTCGTTGGAGCGCGTCATCCGTTGGTCGGCGGCGCCGCACTTCTCACGGACCCCGGCGCCTTCACGTCGTCGAGGACGTCGCGGCAGTCGGTGTCCTCGCCCATGCCGAGCTGAAGCGTGGGCAACAGCGCTGCGAGCGGCGTGATCAGGATGCCGAGCGCGATCGCCGCGCCGCCGCGCTTGGCCAGCTCGACGCGGTCCGGCATCACCTTGGGGTCCTTGAAGGTGCCGCTCACGTTGATCGGCGCGCGCAGGGCGAGCAGGTTGAGTTGCTTGGGATGCGTCTCCAGGCGCATCGCCAGCGACTCGTCCCTGAAATCGGCGCCGCCGGTGACGTGGATGTTGGCCTCCTCGGTATCGACGAGGAAGGTCTTCGCGGTCGCACGCCCCTTGTCGAGACCGACGTCAGCCACCATGCAGCGCAGCCGGGTGCGCGACGGGATGCCGATCGCCGACAGCAGCGCGTTGCCGAAGTCCAGCCCCGCGAGATCGACGACCAGCGAGCTGACATCGCCGCCCGACATGAAGAGCTGCATCGAGCCGTCGCCGTGGGCCAGTGCCTGCGCGACCGAGTTGCCCGACGTGGTCAGCACCGCGCGCCCGCCGAGCCGGCCTTCGCCCTTGTGGATGCCCATCTTCTCAAGAATCTTCGACAGGTCGAGCTTGCGCACGTCCACGTCCGCGCGCGTGCGGACGAGGTCTTCCCGGGCGTCGAGCGCGACGTTGGCCACGATGCTGCCTTCGCCGACGCGGAACTTCACGGGCTTGAGGCGGATGTCGCCGTTCTCAATCCCCAGCACGACGTCCATGTTGTCGAACGGCATTGTGTCGCTGACGATGCGGTCGACCTTGTAGTGGACGTCGAGATCCGCGGCGCGCAGCCTGGGCAGGTCGATCGGCGTGTCGGGCAGTACGCGCGGCCGCTGTGCCTGCTCGGCCCGCTCGCGCTTGAGCGCATCGGGATCGGAGGCCTTGGCCTCGCCGGGCGTCGCGCCGACCAGGCCGCCGAGGTCGGCGAACAGGACCTGCCGGGAGGCGAGCTCCGCGGTCACGAACGGCCGCTCGCGATGCGGGTCGACGGTGACCGTGCCCGACAGGTCGCTGCTGCCGACGCGGCCGACAAAGTCGCGGAACCGGATGCGGTTCTCGCTGTAGTCGAGCTGGCCCGTCAGCTGGTAGGGCGCCGTCTCGGGCAGCGGGATCCCGGTCAAGGCAAACAGATCGGCGAGGCTGTCGCCCACGAATTCCAGCTTCACGTCCGCGCCGCCGAACTCGAGCGGACGCAGCAGCGTCCCGTTCGCGTGCACCCGGGTCGCGCCGTTGGCCAGGCGCAGGTCGATCGGATAGGGCCGGGTCTCGTCGCGCAAGGTCAGCGCGGAGCCACCCGTCAGCCGGCCTTCGACGGGCTGTCCGGAATAGGTGCCGGCGACCTCGACGACGACTTGCGACTCTCCGGTCTGCGCAGCCGTCTCGGTCCTGAAGCGCACGGTGAAGTCCGACTTGAACTGCGGATCGACGAAGCGGATCTCGCTCGATGTGACGCCGAGCTGCGCGACCTCCACGACCCAGGGCTCGGCATCGGGGTCCGGCGGCGCAGCGCGCTTCTGCAGTTCCTCGAACACCCAGTTCGGGATGCCGGAGGGTCCGCGCCCGAGAAATCCCGACGCTTGGCCGATCGCGACGTCGTCGAGGTAGACGCGGTGATGGAAGAAGCCGGGCAGGTCGACCCGCACTGCCACGTGCTTCACGTGCAGCATGGTCGGTTCGCCCGTGAACTCCGGCGGATTGGCGATGGCGATGTCCCCGAGCGTGATCTGCGGGTGCTTGCCGAGATCCAGATCGAGGTCGCCGATGGTCACCTGGCGGCCGAGCGCCGTCGACGCCTGCCGCTCCACGATCGGCACGAACCAGTTCCAGTCCCACAGTACGACCAGCAGCACGGCCAGCAGGACGAGGAGGAACCGCGCCTCGAGGTCGCGCAGAACCGGGCGCCGCGCACCGCCGATCCGCCCTTGCACTCGGGCATGCGGCTTGACGGCCTTCTGCGGAGTGGCGGGGTCGTCCATGTCACTTACTTTCGCAGTGCGTTGCTGACTGTGCGCGGAATGGCAGCAGGCCCGGCCCTTCCCGGCCGACGCTCACCTCGACCCGGTGCGGCTGGCGGTCATCGACCAGCGCGATGCCGAGCTCGCCCTGGTCGACGCCATCGAGCGTGGTGCCGCCGGACGCGGCATCCGCGGTCTGGCGCACGGTAATGCGGTACTCGGTCGCGCCGTAACGATAGCTCAGCGCGTAAGTGGTCCAGTCCGGCCGCATGCAGGGCGCGACGTGGAGCCGGTCACCTTCGCGCCGGAGACCAAGCAGGGACTCGACGATCAGGCGGTACATCCAGCCGGCCGACCCGGTGTACCAGGTCCAGCCGCCGCGGCCAGTGTGCGGGGCCACCGCGTAGACGTCCGCAGCGACGACATAGGGCTCGGCCTTGTAGGTGGCCACGGACTGTGCGTTGCGAGCGTGATTGACCGGATTGATCAGGTCCAGCAGCTCCCAGGCGCGGCGGCTGTCGCCCAGACGCGCGAAGGCCATCGCCGCCCACACCGCGGCGTGCGTGTACTGCCCGCCGTTCTCGCGCACACCGGGCACGTAGCCCTTGATGTAGCCGGGGTTCAGCGACGAGGTATCGAACGGCGGCGCCAGCAGTTGCACCAGCCGGTCATGGCGGCGCACGAGCTGCCGGTCCATCGCGTCCATCGCCAGACGCGAGCGCCCGGCATCGCCGGCGCCCGAGAGCACCGACCAGCTCTGCGCGATCGAATCGATCGTGCATTCCGGGCTGGCCGACGAGCCCAGCGGCGTGCCGTCGTCGAACCAGGCGCGGCGGTACCAGTCACCGTCCCAGGCATGCTGCTCGAGGTTGCGGCGCAGCTGCCCGGCCTGCGCCAGGCAGCGCTCGGCGAAGACGGGATCGCCGTGCGCGCGTGCGAGCGCAGCAAACGCGCCCAGCACCTCGTACAGGAAGAATCCCAGCCACACACTCTCGCCCTTGCCGTGGATGCCGACCAGGTTCATGCCGTCGTTCCAGTCGCCGGAACCCATCAGCGGCAGGCCATGGTCGCCGTAGCGCAGCCCGTGCTCGATCGCGCGCACGCAGTGCTGATACAGGCTGGCGGTCTCGGTGGCACGTCCCGGAAGGTCGTAGTACGACTCTTCGTCGGCGTCGAGCGCGCGGCCTTCGAGGAAGTGGACACTCTCGTCGAGCACGCCGCTGTCGCCGGTGCTGGACACGTAGCGACAGACCGCGAGCGGCAGCCACAGGTAGTCGTCCGAGCAGCGCGTGCGCACACCACGCCCGACCGGCGGATGCCACCAGTGCTGCACATCGCCTTCGGGGAACTGATGCTGCGCGCACCGCAGCAGGTGCTCGCGCACGAGACCGGGCTGCGCATGGACCAGCGCCATCGTGTCCTGCAGCTGGTCGCGGAACCCGAAGGCGCCGCCTGATTGCGAGTAGCCGCTGCGCGCCCACAGACGGCAGGCCAGCGTCTGGTAGACCAGCCAGCCGTTGGCCAGCACGTTCAGCGCCGGATCGGGCGTTTCGACCTGCACGGCGCCGAGCGTGTCTTTCCAGTAGCGCCGCACCCTGTCGAGCGCGGTACGCGCCGTACCGGAGGTCCGCAGCCGCTGCGCCAGGCTGCGTGCTTCGTCGAAGTCGCGCCCGGCACCGAGCCTGAAGATGATCTCGCGCTCCTGCCCGTCGGCCAGATCGAAGGGCACCTGGATCGCTCCGCAGGGATCCAGCCCCGCCCCCAGCCGGCCGGACAGCCGCAGCCGCGTCAGGGCGTCGGGGTTCGCCAGCGAACCGTTGCGCCCGAGAAACTCGCTGCGGTCGCCGCTCAGCGTGCGCGACAGATCGTCGACATCGAAGAACGCGACGCGCGCGGAGAATTCGGTGCTGTAGGCGTTGCGAGCGAACAGCGCACCGCTGCCAGCGTCGATCTCGGTGACGACGTGCATCGCCGATTTCGGCCGCAGATCGCCCAGCACCCACTCGACATAGCCGGTCGCCGACAGGTGCCGCGTGCGGCCGGAGTCGTTGCGCAACTTGAGCACCGAGAAACGGACCGCGTCCTCGAGGTCCACGTAGACCCACAGCTCCGAGCGGATGCCGCCCGCGGTGTGCTCGAAAACGCTGTAGCCGAATCCGTGCCGGCAGACATAGGGCATCGCGTCACCGCGCGGGAACGGGGTGGGCGACCAGACATGCCCGCTTTCCTCGTCGCGCAGGTAGAGGGCTTCCCCGCTCGAGGCACCGACCGGGTCGTCGCTCCACGGCGTCAGGCGGAATTCGTGGGCGTTCTCGCTCCAGGTGTAGGCCGGCCCGCTCTCCGACACGATGCTGCCGAAGCCCGGATTGGCGAGCACATTGACCCAGGGAACCGGCGTCCTGTGCGCCCGCGCGGTGGTGATGACGTACTCGCTGCCGTCCGCAGTGAAACCGCCGTAGTTGTTGCCGAGCACGAGATCCCGCCGCGGCGTGTCGGCGGCGACCGTGGACGCGGGACGATGGCTGCGCGTGGGCGTCAGCCGCGCCACGCCCTTGCCTGCCAGCACGCGGCGGTTGACCTGTTCGGCCAGACCGCCGCGGCTATCGACGACGATGGCGCGCGCCACCGTCTGCAGCAGGATGCGATCCTCGTGCGAGATCTGCTCGACGGAGCGCACGAAGATGCCGCCGGGCCGGTCGATCGCCTTGGGCTCGACGCCGGTCGCGATCAGTCCCGTGATCCCGTCCTGAAGATCCTGCCGATAGCCGGCGTGCTCCTCGTTCCAGATCACCAGATCGACGGCCAGCCCCTTCAGGCGCCAGTAGGCGTGGCACTGGATCAGCTGGCGTGCCAGCCCGATGTGGCCGGACTGCGCGATCTTCAGCAGCACGATCGGCAGATCCCCGGAGATGGCATAACCCCAGAGGCCGGACTGCCCGCGCCGGTTCTGGATCAGCACGCCGGGATCGGCGCGCAGCGCGGGATTGGCATAGAGGATCGATGCGGCCAGGCGCCGATAGAGCCGCGCATCGGATTCGGTTGCGTTGATCTGCCGCAGCGTCACGCCGCCGTGCGTCGCCGCGAGATCGAAGACCCGGTTGGCCAGATGCCGGTCCTGGTAGCGCTCGACCAGGGTCATGCAGGCCGCGCGGTTGTCGGCGGCGCCGGTTACCCAGTCGAGGGTGACCGACTGCTCCGCCTCGAGCGTGATCCGGCAACGGATGGCGACGATCGGGTCGAGCACCGATCCCGCGCTGCCAGACAGCGCGCCGGCAGCGTCCAGCGCCCGCGGGGCGGCGCAACTTCGGCCACGGCCGATGAAGCGCATGCGATCGGTTTCGTAGGACACCTCGCCGGTGCGGGTGCCGTTGGCCGCCAGCAGATGGAACATCCACGGCGTCGCATCGGACGCGGAACGCTGGCGCCGCGTGCACAGGATCGCGCGGCTGCCGTCGACGATTTCCGTCTGCACGAACAGGTTGCCGAATGACGGCTGCATCGCGTCGGCCGCCGGTGCGGCGAGAACGACTTCGGCATAGCTGGTGATCTCGATGGTCCGGCTCACGCGCGAGCGGTTGCTGACGCGCAGGCGGCGCAGTTCGATGTCGTCTTCCGGCGATACCACGATCTCGGTGTAGGTCTCGACATCGTGATCGCGCCGGCGATATTCGGCGCGTCCCTCGGAAAACAGCACCTCGAAGCTGTCCGCTGCGGCGAGTGTTGGCTGGTGTCCGGCCGACCAGACTTCGCCGCCGACGACGTCGCGCAGGTACATGAACGCGCCCCAGTGGTCGCGCGTCGCGTCCTCGCGCCAGCGCGTCACCGCGAGATCCTTCCAGCGGCTGTACCCACCGCCGGCGTTGGTGAGCATCACGTGGTAACGGCCGTTGGACAGCAGCTGCACCTCCGGCGTCGGCGTCTCGGCACCGATGGAGGCCTGTGCCGACGTGGGCGACTCCTCCTCGAACAGGCCGCTGTCGGTCTGGTCGGGAACGCGCATCGAGTACAGGTGGGTCCGCACCGTGCGCTCCTGCAGCAGCAGCAGCGTCGCCTGGAACAGGGGGTCCGACTCGAACCGCCGCTGCATCGGCCGGTCGAGCAACACATAGGCGAGCGCCAGCAGGTTCATGCCCTGGTGATGCGCCATGAACGAACGCACGATGGCGCTGGTCTGTCCGCGCAGCAGACGCAAAGGCGTGTAATCGACCGCTTCGAAAAAGCCGAAGCGTCCTTCGAGCCCGTCGGCCGCGAGTCGCTGCAGGTTCGCGCAGGCCGCCTCGGGCGCCACCATCAGCGCCAGACCGGATGCATAGGGCGCAACGACGGAGTCCTCCGAGAGACCGCGCCTCAGGCCAAGGCCCGGTACGCCGAAGGCGTGATACTGGTAATTGAGGTTGGCATCGACGGTGTTGTATCCGGATTCGGACACGCCCCACGGCAGCCCGCGCTGATTGCCGTGGGCGATCTGTCGCGCGACCGCCGCGCGGCAGGTCTGCTCAAGCAGCGTGCCGACGTAGGCCGGCATCACCAGCAGCGGCATCAGGTACTCGAACATCGAGCCGCTCCAGGACACCAGGACCGGCGCGCCGCCCGCGGTGGTCAGCCGGCGACCGAGCGCGAACCAGCTTTCCTGCGGCAGCTGTCCCTGCGCAATCGCGACGAAATTGCCCAGGCGCGCCTCCGAGGCCAGCAGATCGTAGAAGCTGGCATCTCGCCGGAACTCGTCGACGTTGTAGCCGATGGCCAGCAGGTGTCGCGTGCGGTCGTAGAGGAACGCGTACTCCGCGGTCGCCAGCTCGGTCGCCTGTTGCGCCAGGCGCTCGCCGAGTGCGATGCGCTCCTTCGCGCGTTCGCCGCCCAGCACGATCAGACCGCGCAGCGTGGTCAGCTGGTCGCGCTCGGCCGACGACAGCGGCTCCGCGAGCCGTGCGTCGACGACCTGCAGCGCGCTGGCGCCGTGTCTCTCCAGGTCGCGCAGCGTCGTGGCACTGCCGGTGTCGGCGAACACGCGCACCTCTTCAGGTGCAGCGCGCAGCTCCAGCCAGGGCGCGATCTGCTGCAACTCGTCGAGCGCTTCCCGGCATTGCCGCAGCAAGGCGTCGGCCCAGTACGCCGCCGTGTTTTCGGGCGCTACCGCGCAGGCCGCAGCCAGTTCCTCGGCATGTCCGCTCAGCGCCTTCAAGCAGGCCAGCACCGCGGGCAGCGTCGCCGGACGCTGCGCACAAGCCTTGCTCAGCAGCGCCTGCAGATGCTCGGCTGACGCGCGGGCGGCCTCCGGCATGCGCTCGCCGGTGTCGTCGGCGTGATCGACGTCAGGGGCGTTATGGGCCTGCGCATCGCCAAGCAGGCCGAGCGTATCGCTGAGCCCTTCGAACAGGCGCGCGCCGACGATGCTCTGGTCCGACAGCGTCAGCAGGCCGGCGCGCAGGGTCAGCAGATGGCCGGCGAGATTGCCGCTGTCCACCGACGAGATGTAGCGCGGATGCAGCGGCTGCAGCGTGCGCGTGTCGTACCAGTTGCAGAAATGCCCGTGGTGCCGCTCGAGCACTGCCATCGTGGCGAACGTGCGGCCGGTGCGTTCGAGCAGCACGCCGGCCGGGATGAAGCCGAAGTCGCAAGCCGACAGGTTCGCGAGCAGCGCCATGCCCATGTTGGTCGGCGACGTGCGATGCGCGATCACCGGACCCGGGTGCTCCTGAAAGTTGTCGGGTGGCAGCCAGTTTTCTTCGGCGACGACGAAGTGGTCGAAGAACGCCCAGGTCTTGCGCGCGATCCTGCGCAGGAACAGCGTCTGATCCACGGTCAGCGCCGGCGCGCGGCGCGCCGGCGCGCGACTGATCCAGCCGGCGATGCCCGGCGCCGCGAGCCAGAGCGCCAGAATCGGCGCGGCGGCGGCCAGCGCCTGCGGTCGCATCAACGCCAGTGCCAGAGCCGCGACGACGCCGACCAAGGGCGCAGGCCACATCACCCGATACACCGCAAACAGGCCGGCCGCCGCGTTCCGGTCGCGTTCGCCGTAGGCGCTCCACTCCAGCAGGCCGGGCCTGGCGAACGCCATGCGCCAGACGGTCCGCAGGATCGCGTCGAGACTGAACAGCGCCTCGTACGGAAGACACGCGATCCTGAATCCGGCTTGCAACAGGCTGCGTCCGGCCGAGTACGCCAGCGCGGCAAAGTGCTCGCTCGCGCGCGCGTCCGGCGGCAGGCGGAACGCGGCGACGACGGCAACCAGCACAGCGGGAATCACGACGATGCCCACCGCCGTCAATGTCCACAACCAGGGCTGAGGCAAGGCCCACCAGCCGAACAGCAGCAGTGCAGCCAGGGCCGCAGGGACCAGGCTGCGCCGCAGGTTGTCGGCGATCTTCCAGCGCGACAGTGCCGACAGCGGGTTCTTCAGCCATCGGCCCTGCAAGCCCGGAACCCAGGGCAGCAGCCAGTGCACGATCTGCCAGTCGCCGCGCATCCAGCGCCGCTGGCGATCGACGTCGGCGCGGTAGCGGGCGGGATACTCTTCGTAGAGGTGCACGTCGCTGAGCAGGCCCGATCGCGCGTAGCAACCCTCCAGCAGATCGTGGCTGAGAATCCGGTTGTCCGGGAAACGGTCTCCGAGCACGCGCGCGAACGCGTCCACCTCGTAAATGCCCTTGCCGATGAACGAGCCCTCGCCGAACAGGTCCTGGTAGACGTCGGAGACCGACCGCGTGTACGGATCGATGCCGGGCTCGCTGCCGTACAGCTGCGCATAGCGCGAGCGCGCCGCGCCCGACAGGCTCGCGGCCAGGCGTGGCTGCAGAATGCCGTAGCCGCCGCAGACGACCCGCCTGCGCTCGTCATAGCGCGGCCGATTCAGCGGATGGGCCATTGCGCCGACGAACTGTCGCACCGAATCGCGCGGCAGCGTCGTATCGGTATCCAGGGTGATGACATAGCGCACGGTCGCCAGCGCTTCGACATCGCCCACCACCAGAGAGAAACGGTCGCTGCCGCGCCCGCGCAGCAGGGCGTTGAGCTCCGCGAGCTTGCCGCGCTTGCGCTCGAAGCCCATCCACAGGCGTTCCGACGGATTCCAGCGACGCGGCCGATGGAACAGGAAGAATCCACCGCTGCCCACGCTCCGGTACTTCTCGTTCAGTTTCTCGATACCGGTGCGCGCGCGCCGCAGCAGCGGCTCGTCGCCGGCAAGCGTTTCCTGCTGCGCGTCGGGGAAATCGGTCAGCAGACCGCAATGCAGATACGGATCGCGGTTGCCCAGGTAGCGGACCTCGAGCGCTTCGAGCAGATCCTCGACGTCCTGCGCGCTGCCGAGCAGCGTCGGCACCACCGCCAGCGTGCACAGATCGGGCGGCAGCCCGCGCGAGAAGTCCATGCGCGGCAGCAGCTGCGGCGCGATCAGCAGGGTCGCGAGCCAGTTCGTCAGCGCTGACGCCAGCTGGCTGGCCGCCAGCGCCGACACGACGCCGAGCAGCACCAGCGGCCAGCCGTCCACGCCGCCGCCGTGCGCCTGCGCCACCAGGCCGGCGGTGAACAGCGCTGTCATCGCCAGGATCGCGCCCAGGTAGAGCGCCAGTCGCCAACGGTCGTTCATCCTGCGCGCCAGTGCGACGAACGAGGGGCGCGCTGCGACTGCGGCCTCCAGCTGCGGCAGTCCGCGATCGATCAGGTAGTAGCCCACGTGCGCGGTATGGCCGCCGCCGTCCTTGGCGGCGGCGCTGCAATGCGCCAGATCGACGGCTGCGCGCGCGACTTCGGCTTCCGGGCGGTGACTGCGCCGGGCGAGCCTTGCGACCACATGCCGATAACGATCGCGCGTGGCGAAATCCATTGCGCCGTACGTCGATGCGGGGCCGCCCGGATCTTCGCGCAGGGTGCGCTCGACGACGCTCATCGTCTCGACGAACACGCGCCAGTCGGTTGCCCCGAGAAAACGCAGGCTGCCGATGGTGTTGCTGATCGACACTTGGTCTGCCGCCTGCTGCTGGTTCTCCGACAGAACCAGCTGCTCGATCGTGCGGCTCGACTCGGCGAGCCTTTGCTCGATCCAGGTGAGCGGCAGGGCCAGCGCCGGGCCATGACCCTGCAGGCGACGCGCGAGCTCGGCGACAAACGGACCCACGATCGGCGGCTCGGAACGCGCCATGTCGGCGATCACCAGGATCAGACTCTTCGGATCGGCTTCGGCGATTGCGATCATCCGGCTCGCCCAGTCCTGCGCCTGGTTCACGTGAATCCGGGTGGAAGTAATGCGTGCGCAGACGCGGCGCAGGTTCTCGATCAGCGCCAGCCGCAACATGATCGGAATCGCCCACAGCTCGCCCAGCGCGAGCGGCGTGACAGTCTGGTAAGCCGCGACGAAACGGACCAGCGTTTCGGCGTCCACGCGCCCGTCGCCGTGCGAGATCGTCTCCAGCGCGAGGTCGTAAACGCGCGGAAGACCGCGCGAAGGCCCCTGCGCCAGGTGCGGCAGCTCGCGGCTGTAGCTTCTGGGAAAATGCTGCCTGGCGGTGCGGATCTGTTCTTCGATCAGATAGAAATTGTCGAGCAGCCACTCGCCGGCAGGGGCAATCCGCGACCGCGCCTTGACTGACGCGGTCAGCAGGTCGCGGGTGCTGCCCAGGATCCGTTCGTTTTCATCCAGTCGCCTGAGCAGTCGATCGCGCGTGCCGGAGCCGTTCAGTACGTGCGCGTCCGCCAGGGCCTTGCCGTGTTGCGCCATCTGATCGGCGCTGAACAACTCGGCGCGCAGCAGCGTCTGGTCGTCCGCTCCCGGCGAACCCAGGTGCCCGCCGCGCCGACTGCCGGACCATGCGGCGGCGGCGCGACCCAGCGGCTGAAACAGAATCCTGCGAATCATCATCGTCCTTGGCTGCCGGATGGGTGCGAATCAGAACCGGCACGACCGCTCTGGAAGCGAGACTCGTCGCGCAGCGAAATCCTGCCGCTGACCCGGCCGCTCGTGGAATCGACGCTTGGCAGCAGTGGCAGCGTACACCCGGGTAGCCAGGGCATCTGTACGCTAGCCAACCCAAGGCCTGCCCCAAGTCGGGACTTCGCACAGGGAAGCGTGATGAAGCAGGCATACCAGGCAGCGGTTCCCCATATCCGTTCGATCAGAGCGTTGTCGCGTCAGCTCAGAACGTCAGCGCTCGATGATGATCGGCCGCGAGCTTCGCCTTGCCGCTTGCCTCGCTCAGGCCGCGTTCAGTAGACACGCCCCAAACTAGTGTTCACGCGAGCATATGTCCGCTGTCGATCTATCGACGGCAGCTGGTAGCGAAGATCGCCCGCGGACCAAAGTGCCGGGCGCGATCGGCGTTTCGTGCGATACCAAACGGACATCGAACCCGGCCCGTGTCTAGTGTGTCGGCTGCTCGCAGGATCCATCCGGCAGTACGTCCACAATCATCGGAGAGCCGGCATGATTCCCATCCGTCGCAATCTGCATTTCAAGCTCAAGCCCGAAAGTCTCGGCCACTGGCATGCGCGGGGTCCGTACGTGACCCATTTCGTCAACGCCATGTCGATCTTCTTTCCGGACGGCGAGCGTTACTTCATTCACACCGTGCGCCACTACCGCGATCGCATCTCCGATCCCGAGTTGCAGGCGGCGGTCAGCGCGTTCATCGGCCAGGAAGCGATGCATGGGCGCGAGCACGAGGACTACAACCGGCTGTTGGCGCAGGCCGGGTTGCCGGCGAAGGAACTGGAGGCGCATGCCGCGCGCTTCCTCGATCTACTGAAGGCGAAGCTGCCCGCGGCGGCACAGCTATCCGTGACGATCGCGCAGGAGCACTTCACCGCGATCGTGGCGCAGTTGGTGCTGACCGATTCGCGGATGACGGCGGGCGCCGACAGCCGCCTGTCGGCACTTTTGCGTTGGCATGCGCTGGAAGAGATCGAGCACAAGGCAGTGGCGTTCGATGTCTATGAAACCGTGATCGGTCGCGACGCCAAGGCCTATGCCTTGCGCTGCGGCAGCATGCTGTTGACGACCGCAGGGTTTCTGGCGCTGGTACTTTTCTATCAGCAGCAATTGCTGAAGGCCGATCCGCTGGCACGCCGCGGGCAGGGCTTCGGCAACTTCCTCAATTTCCTGTTCGGCTCCCCCGGCCTGCTGCCTCGCCTCGCCCTGCCCTGGCTCGCTTACTTCCGCCCGGGCTTTCATCCCTGGGATCACGACAACAGTCATCTGCTCACGCAGATGAACGCCGTGGTCGCGCAGACTCAGCGCTATACATTGAAGGCGGCGTGAGTTCTCAGGCCAGAGCATGCTGGGAAGCACACGCCACCTCGGTGCGCAGGCGCGTTCAAGCCGCAGCGTCGACCAAGGTGCTCCAGTTCCTGTGGTCGACCGCCACGGCGCGCTCGGCGCCCGCTTGCGCCGGATACCGCTCAGGCCGGCTTTGCCACACCACAACCGCATCGGCCAGGTCCGGGCCGAAACCCATCTCCTCGGCGTCATAGCCGATCATCTGCGCGGACCAGCGCGCGAAGTGCGGCGATGCATCGAAGGCCGCACTGTGCACCGGATCGTAGTAGACGAAAAAAACGTGATCGATGTCATCGACAATCTGCTGCTCCAGATTGGCGACGAGCGCATCCACCAGCGTGCGGTTGAAGGCGTGGTACATGTAGTAGACGACGCGATCCGCCGGCGGCCGTATGGCTGTGGCGTCCCCGATCTGGATATCGATGGCGGTGCGGTCGGGATAGCGCGCAGCGATCTCCGCCGCGTTGGCCCGTCCAACGGCGGCCAGCTCGGGCGACAGGTCCACGCCCGTCACGCGCCGGTATGGAAACTCGGAGGCGACGATCAGCGGACGGCCCTTGCCGCAGCCGATGTCGACAAAGGCATAGCGCTCCGGCTCGGGCAAGGTGGCCAGCACCGAGCGGAGAATGCTGGGCTGTGAGCCCACATAGGGGCTGATGCGCGCCGCGAGGACCTGATCGGCCGAGCATTGCACTGCCGGCACGAAGCCGCTGGTGTCGACCCCGTGGGCGATATCGAAGGGGTGGATGCGCGTCCAGCCGGCATAAATCCGACGGATCAGTGGCACATCTTCCAGCCACGGCTTCAGTCGCGGTGACAGCAGCAACTCGTAGAACTTCCGGCGTAACGGGTTGTTGGGCATGGATTCCCTCGCGCGTCGGTCGGTCGACCTGGCTGCTCCCGTGACATCCGGGGATACCGAATCTGATCCATTCCCGGGTACACCGTCCGTGCGGTAGCACACCGCGCGCTGCGCGCCGGCGCCGCAGACAAGGCCCTGGCTCAGCGAGAGCTGGCGCGATACAACCGGGCTGGCAAGACCAGACACTAGCGCGGTGATGTGTTCGAGAACGAACAGACGGGCCGCAACCATGGATCTACAGTCAATCGGCAGTTGCTGCTGCTCGCCGTAGAAGCTGCGTCACTGCCGGAGTTGCCGAACGTCCCCGCCGACCCAGGCACTTGACTCGATCCGGAAAGCGCCCGTGGCGTCGACTGACATCCGTTCAAGCGAACTCGCGATCCCCGGCGCCACCGATCGGCACCCTGTGTTGGGCGCCGTCCCGCAGATGCATGCGGCTACCGCCGAGGTCGGCCGTGAATCAGGGTCTGCTTTTCTCATCCAGCTCAATCCTTCTGGCTGCTGTCTTTGGTGTTGCCGCTCTGTTTGCCGGCAATGCCGAGTCGCTCGACAGACCCGAAACACGGCGCGACGCTGAGACTTGGACCGCGCAGGCTCTGGGCTCCTACCAGCGAACCGGTGGCCACCGGATATTGTTCGAGGACGGTATCGCGAGCCAGGTGGTTGGCGTAGAGCCGCAGCCCGATCGCGATTCGATCTTGAAGGTCGCCCTGATTGACCGCGGAGCACGGTCGCTTTCGCCGACGCACACCCCGCTATTGACCGCAAGCCGCAGTACTCAGAGGTCGCCATGAAACAAACCATCAGAACACCACAACAATCGAGCTTCAGCGCGCACGGCTTGAATCCAGGATGAACTCCCTCGTTCTGAGCGCTTGCTTCGTGCTGGCCGTGATCGTGCTCGCCCTCTGGGTCGTGGTCGTGGCCAATCACGCGCCTCGGTCGCCCGGGCTTTCTCTGGGCCGGTACGCCGGGCGCGATTCGGATGCCCTCACCACGGACTGGATACGAAAGCTCCAACGTGTCACAAGGCGCTCATCACCTTAAAAACTTCGCACGCTCGGTTCCGGCTGGGTGCGCTGTCGAACGGAATTGTCGTCTTGTGTCATCCATGCTTGGCTGACCTGACCCGCCACGGATGTCGCCATGAACGTTCCACGCAAAATGCCCAGCCTGCTTATCGCGTTCTGCATGCTCGGCCTGATCCTCACCGCCTGTAACGGCACTGAATCCGTCTCCGATACGCGTGCCGATGTCGCCGACGCCCGCGCCGAAGGCCGGAAGAATGTCGCTGACGAACGTCGCGATGCATCTGAGAATCTGATCGAGGCGCAGCAGGAATCGGCCAAGGCCGACGCCGCTTTGATGAAAGCGTCGAACCAGGGAACGCGCGAGATCACCCTCGCGCGGGCCGAGGCCTCGCACAAGGTTTCGATCGAGAAGTGCGAAGCCATGACCAATGATTTGCGAAAGGCCTGCAAGGATGCTGCAGATAGCGATCTGGAACGGGCCAGGACAGCGGTCAACTAGCGACATGTCTGCGCCCCCGGCCCCCGGTTCGCTGACTTTGCCATGACCGCCGCCACCATCTATGACGCCCTGCGCGAGAGCCACGAGATTCAGCGCGCCGTGTTGCGCAAGCTGCTGCGTAGCAAGCCAGGCAGTCGGGAACGCATTGGGCTGTTCACGCAGGCACGCCACGAGTTGGCTGCGCACGAAGCCGCAGAGGAACGCTATCTGTATGTGCCGATGATGATGCACGACATCGGCCTGGCGGCGAGTCGGCATGCCTTGCACGAGCATCATCAGGTGGACGAACTGGTGGAGCAATTGCAGGCCCTGGACCCGGCTGGCGAGGCGTGGATCGACCAGGCGAAGGCGCTCTCTCATGAAGTGCACCATCACTTGCGCGAGGAAGAAAAGAAGTTCTTCCAGGTGTCCGGAAAGTTGTTGAGCACCGTTCAGAAGCTACGGTTTGCAGGCCAATACCATCGCGACTATCTGCGCATGCATCGGCTGTTGGCAGCGGAGAACTGACCCAACAGGGTTTCCTTGACGGTCACAACGACGTCAATGGAATCGGCGGCGTCTGCGGGCTTGCCCACGCACCAGGACACCTATCAGCAGCAGGAAAAGGCCGGGGCTGAATGCACCGCTGCCGAAGCGCGCATCGTCCTGCGACTCCACGTTCGGCGACACTGTAGCGTTCGGGGATGGCACCGGAACTGCGGCAGTCGAGCCCGATGGAACAGCACCCCAATGGCGCTGCAGCAGTGCCATCTTGTCCTGTCGCACGTTGAGGTTGTCGTCGAGGATGCCGCCGCTGTCACCGCTGTTGGGCGTGTAGCACCAGTAGAAGCTGCTGCGAATGTTCTTGGAGAGCAGGAAGTCCACCAGTGCGTTCTGCCATTGCACGTCCTTTTCTCCGGTGCCGCCCTGCCCGTAGCGCCCGCCCCATTCGCCGAGGACGACCGGGTGCTGCGACGAAAATTGGCCGAACAGCGTCTCCCAATCTGCGGCCAGGTTGGCCGGATAGTTCGACGCGCTGAAGCTGGATTTCATGAAGACATCCGGCCCATAGGTATGCGGACTCAGCACCAGCTTGGCGGCGGGGATGTTCAGCGGCTGGTAGGCCTGCGGCTGGAAGTTTTCGCCCCAGTTGATCGGGATGTCGGAGTTCTCGATGCCGTCGTAATTGGCGTTGATGCCTTGCACAAAGATCAGCAGCTTCGGATTGGCCGCGAGCACGGCGGCGGCGGCGCCTTCCGCGGCGGGCTTCCAGAAGTATTTCGGATTGCTGGCGTTCGCATCGCCCATACTCCAGCGCACGATGGCTTGCGGCTCGTTGAAGATGTCGATCGCGAAGAAGTGCGGCAGATGCGTATAGCGCGCCGCGACGAAAGCCAGGTCGCGCTTCCAGTCTTCCGCCGTGTAGGGCTGGCCGTTCCAGGTCGCGGCCCACTTGCCGGCCCCGTAGGCGTCGGGATCGTCGTTGAACCAGGTCTGATACTGGTTCACTTTGCTGAGGCTGTGGAAGTCCAGCAGGATGTAGAGGCCCTGGCGGTCCGCCTCGGCCATCCACAGATCAAGGACCTGCAGCGGTGTCTTGCCGTACAGATCGGCGTTCTTGTTGGGGTCGATGTAACCGAGCTGGTCCACCGGGGTGGTGACATACAGGGTGTCCGGGACGAACGGCACACGCACTGCGTTGAAGCCGAGGCTCTTGATCTGCGCGATCTGCTCCTTCCAGCCCATCTCCCACAGGTACTGCGGCACCAGGACGTCGGAATTGAAACCAAAGTGGCTGATACCGCGAAGTTGAATCTCCTGTCCACTGGAGTCATGGATCTTTCCCGCCTGCGCGAAGTAGCCGGTACTGGCGGCGGCCATTGGACTGATCAAGGTGCCCGCGAGCAACGCGCCCATCAATGCAGCCAAAGCCTTCAACGGCCGAATGGTATTCGTTGCTGGTGTGATCCAACATTGCGAAAACATCTGCGGTACCTCAGGTTGCGTTTGCGTCGTGTACCTGCGATCGAGGCGACGCCGAGGGAAGCAGTGTTGTCCCCTCGTCTGTGCGGTTTACCACGTTGGCGAGACATGCGTCCGCGTTTATTTTTGTCTGTGCGCTGGCACGCGAACCGCAGTCAGCTTGGCGCGCCGTCCATCCGGCACGCGCTGCATTTGTCCGCTGGCAGACCGATACCGCCGCAACCGCCAATCAATCAGCCGCATGGCGGACGCCCACTCTGGCGCCTGTCATGTCCGGCGCCTGGACCGGCGCCATTGGCAAGGACTTTTTCTGGACCCGAATAATTATTTTTGACTGAGAGCGCCGGATTCTGTGGCGGGCGGTGAATGCGCCGCTGGCATCAACGATCTCGCGCTGGGCCGGCCGCCCTTCTCGCTACGTCCTTCCCGCGAAAGCGGGCATGACGACCAACGGCCGAGATGGAGGCCTGATTGCGCTGGGTTTTTGGATCAGCCGGACACAGGCCCGCTCGCGGCAAGCGAGCATGCTGCGCGCTCGCGCAACGCGATCTCGGCGAGCTTGCGATCGGTGATGTTCAAGCCGGTGCCGCAGTATCCGGTGAATGTGCCGGCCTCATCGTACGTGGGCTCGCCGTTGATGCAGTAGTAGCTCAGCTGCCCGTCCGGCCGGACCGCCGCGAACTCGAGGTCGCAGAAAGACCACCGTGCGTCGAGATGCGATCTGTGCGTGACCCACTCGTCATCGTCGGTCACGATGTTGGGCAACTCCCAGAGCGTCCTGCCGAGCACTTCGCCGGCGCCGAGAATGCCGTGTCCGACGGATTGGGTAAACCGGAAGTCGCGATCCTGCTCCCAGTACCAGTCGTTCGACAGCTCGGTCAGTTTGCGGAAGCGCGCCTCGTTCCGGCGCAGCGTGTCCAGTGCCTGCTGCCGCTGCAGGAACCGGCCGAGCTGGCTGCCGATGGAATGCACGGTCTGCAGCATGCGGTCATCCGGTGCACGGACCGTGTGGTGGGAAAATGCGAGCACGCCGATGGTCTGGTCTTCGGACATGACCGGAAAGGCGAAGGCGCCGTCCATGTCGGTGCCGGGCGCGAGCGCCGTCTGCGACAAATCCGCGTCTTGCGCACCCCCGCGGATCCAGAGCGGCTGGCCCGTCTGATACACGCGGCCCTTCAATCCGGCGCCGGGGCGGACAACCAGGTCACGCGACTTCTCGAGGAATTGTTCGACGGCGGCAGTCGGCACGCCCCAGGATTCCTCGTGGCGCAGCACGCCAGCCGCCGGATCCAGGCGAAAGTATCGGCCGCAATCCCAGCCTTGCGTTTCGCAGACGGCGCGGATCACTGCCTTCAGCGCTGCGGGTGCGTTGCCGGCGTCGGCAAGACAGCGCGCCACCGCATGCTCAAGCGCCAGCAGCGACTCTCCGCGTTTGCGCTCGGTGACGTCCTCGCAATAGACGACGGCGCGCGCCGGTGGGTCGTCAGCAACGCCGCGGATGCTCAGCGTGAACCAGCGCGGCCCGGCAGGCGAAGCGCAAGCGTGATCGTAGCGAAAATGCCGGCGTTCACCGGCTATCACCTGGCGGATTCCCGCGGCGATCGCGATTCCGTCCACGCGCTCGCTGCCGTCGGCGGCGGCGCAGGCGGCGAGATAGCTGGCGCCCACCGCGACTCCGGGACCGATGCGGGTCTGGCGGGTGGCGGCGGCGTCGCGCCATGTCTTGTTCGCCGCGAGGACCACCCCCGCCGGGTCCAGTACGGCGATATGGGCCGTCAGTCCATCGAGGGCGCTGCCGATGTGGCGATTCCGTGCCTGCCTCTGCACCTCGGGCAGCAGGATCACGGTGCCGTTCGCAGGGTCGATGATCGCGTCAGCCTGGCCCGCTTCGATGGCAAGTCGCTCGGGGCCACCCTTGACCAGTCGCAGGATCACTTTCTCCAACCGGCGCCCGGCATCCGGCCCGGCGGCTTCCGCAGGCGCGTGCTCTTCGCGGCCGGGCATCACGCTCTCGGCATTCATGCTGGCCGCGGGTGGGGTGGGTTTCATCTTGATTCATCCTCTCAATCCGAGCGCGCGCAGCACGCTGCTTTTGTCGCTGAGGTTGCCGACGACTCTCGCGGTCGGTGATGGAGACAGCTTGGCGAGGCTCGGCGTGACGACGATGCCATCGGCCAGGGCGCGCAGCGGATGCTGGATCACGTCGATGATTTCCAGCTTGAAGCGGTCCGGCAGGTGCTCCTTGCAGATCGCTTCAAGATTGGCGATGGCCTGAACCGAATTGGGTCCGCCTTCGGCAATGTACAGGCACATCACCACCGTCGTGGCTGCGGGAGCGGGCTTCTTACGGGACATGACGCGGCTCCGTCTTGCGCTTAGTCGTCCGTGGCTTTCCTGAACCATTGCCAGCGCGACGCTTCGCGAGCGCGGCGATGGTCCCGGTTGCCGTGTTCTCCACCGGCTCCACCGACTCCACCGTGTCCGCCGGGTCCGTCGGGTCCGTCGGGTCCGCGCTGCGGATCCTGCGCAGCTCCTTCTCCCGGACGCTCGAGGAAACGATGCGCGCGTCATTGCCGCTCGAATACGTCGCCAGATCGATCCGCTGCCGGTCGAGATCGTGCTGCAAAGCCTTGATCCGGGCGCGGGTGTCGGCCTCGGCCAGCTCCAGCGCCTCGCGCTTGTGATCGAATTCGGCGCGACGCTGCAGCGTCCTGGCGCGCCCCTCGTCCTCCTTTTCCCAGCGCAGCGTCCCCATCAGCACCTCGCCCCCCGCCGTGTAGACGTCCGCCAGCATCGGGCCGGCATCGCTCAGGATCAGCTCGCGCACCTGGTTCGAGTGCCAGGTCCCGCGCGATTTGATGATGGTCAGCGCCCGGTTGCGCTCGCCACTGCGAACCAGGTACGACAGGTGGATCCAGGTATCCGCAATCGTCGAAATCTGCAGATCCGTTGCCTCGGTCTCCGGCTCGTCACTCTCGTTGATGGCGGTGACCATCACGGTGATGCCCTGGTCCTTCGCCATGTAGATGAAGCGGTTGGCGACGGCGCGCGCGGCCGCGATCCCGCCCGCCTTGGCGATGGCCGAAAGCGGGTCGATCACCATGCAGCGCGGCTGCTGCTCGCGAATCAGCGCCTTGAGCTTCAGCAGATGGTCTTCCGCGCCGATGGATTCGGTGCGACCCGAATACATCCGCAACAGACCGCTCTTGACGTAGGGCTTGAGGTGGATTCCGACCGAGCTCAGGTTGAGCAGGATGCGATCGGCACTTTCGTCGAAGCTGACGAACAGCGTTCGCTCGCCGCGCAGGCACGCGGCCTCCATGAACTTCCCCGACAGGGTCGTCTTGGACGTGCCGGGTACGCCGGTGATCAGCGTGCTGCTGCCGCGGAACAGGCCGCCGCCCAGCATCGTGTCCAGCCGCTCGAAGCCGGCCGAGACCCGCTCGCCCGTTGCGAGCTGCCTGATTTCGGTCGGTTCGGGGGCGTCGACGATCATCCCGGCGGGACCGAAGCTCACCGGATACTCGCCCGCCGCGAAATCCGAACCGCGATACTTCGTGATCCGGATTCGGTGCAGGGCGACTCCGTACTCCAGGCGCCGCTCGAGCTGGACCACGCAGTCCACCATGAACTGCATAAAGCCGTAGTTCACGATCTCGGAATGATCTCCCTCGAGTTTGGCCGTGATGATGGCGACGTCCACTGCGTTGTCCTTCAACCAGGCTCGAATCCGGTGGATTTCCCGCATCTCCGCCATCGGGTTCTGCAGCAGCGTCAGCAGCACGTCGAGGCCGTCGAACACGATCCATCGTGCGCCGATCTCCTCCTTCTTCGCCTTGAGCATCGCCAGCAAGCCTCTCAGGTCGAATGCGCCGGACTGGACGACCTCGGGTGACAGGTGCGCGTCCATGAAAAACAGCTTGCTGCTGGCCAGGGCAGGCAGCCCCCACTCGAAACTGGCGGCATTGGCGATGATGTCGCGCGTGCTTTCCTCGAACGCGACGAATATGCCGGGCTCCTGCCGCTCGCGCATGGCGTTGACCAGGGATTGAAGCGCGAACACGGTCTTGCCGGAGCCCGCGCCGCCTTTCAGCAGAGTGATGCGATTGCACGGCAGTCCGCCGTGGCTCAAGGCGTCGAATCCCAGGATGCCCGTGGCGAGCTTGGGTAGCAGCCGAGCAGGCGATTTTTTTATCCCGGGCATCCATAACTCCGTTTCAGGAGGATCATCCGTGATGCGTGATTGCGCTGGACGCCCTGCCTGGCGAGCGAACTATCGTTCTGTCTCCGGAATTGGTCTGTACGGTATCCCACGTATGAAGCCGGTTGGATGCGCGCGGCGCGGCGCGGTCGATCGGCGCGGTTCATCGAGGGCCTGGACGGCAAGCAGGAGAAACAGGCATGTGTCGGGTAACCCCGAGTTCCAGTATCATCCCGCCCCGTTTGTGTACACCTCCGGGACCGTCAACGTGGAACTCTCCCTCGCTCAGCGCGTCGGCCGCATCAAGCCCTCGCCGACTCTCGCCGTCACCGCCAAGGCCGCCGAACTCAAGGCCCAAGGCAAGGACGTGCTTTCCCTCGGTGCCGGCGAGCCGGACTTCGACACGCCGGCCCACATCAAGGCGGCGGCGGTCGACGCCCTCAACAAGGGCTTTACCAAGTACACCGCGGTCGGCGGCACGCCGTCGCTGAAGAAAGCGATCATCGACAAGATGAAGCGCGACAACGCGCTCGACTACAAGCCCAACCAGGTGCTCGTTTCGACCGGCGGCAAGCAGGCCTGCTACAACCTGTGCCAGGCGCTGCTCAACGCAACCGACGAAGTCATCGTGCCGGCGCCGTACTGGGTCAGCTACCCGGACATGGTGCTGCTCGCCGACGCGACACCGGTATTCATCAACACCACCGCGGAAGCGCGCTTCAAGATCACGCCGGAACAGCTCGAGCGCGCGATCGGCCCGCGCACGCGGATGATCTGGCTGAACTCGCCGTCGAACCCTTCCGGCATGGCCTACTCAAAGGCCGAGCTGACCGCGCTTGGCGAGGTGCTGCGCAAGCATCCGCAGATCGTCATCGCCACCGATGACATGTACGAAAAGATCCTGTGGACCGGCGAGCCGTACAGCAACATCATCAACGCCTGCCCGGACCTGTATGACCGGACGGTCGTGATCCACGCCGTGTCGAAGACCTATTCGATGACCGGCTGGCGCATCGGCTGGGCCTGTGGCCCGGCCAAGCTGATCACGGCGATGGCCGACATCCAGTCGCAGTCGACCTCGAACCCGAACTCGATCGCGCAGGTCGCCGCCGAAGCCGCGCTCACGGGCGACCAGTCCTGTGTCACCGAGATGGTCAAGGCCTTCAAGGCCCGCCACGACGCGCTCGTCGCCGACCTCAACACCGTGCCGGGCGTGCACTGCCTGGCCGGCGACGGCACGTTCTACGCGTTCCCGAACGTCGAAGGCATGATGGCCAAGCTCGGCTGCAAGACCGACTTGGAGCTGTCGAACCTGATGCTGGAAAAGGCGCTGGTCGCCGTCGTGCCCGGCTCCGCCTTCGGCGCGCCGGGCCATCTGCGCCTGTCCTTCGCAACCTCCGACAAGGTTCTCAAGGGCAGCGTCGAACGCATGAAAGCCCTCGTCGCCGGCTGATTCCACCCAATCGATCGATTCCGGGGCCGCAAGCATTGCGGCCCCGGAATCAGATCACTACAATTCGCGTCCTTCTACCGTTCCGCGATAGCTCAGTCGGTAGAGCAGCTGACTGTTAATCAGCGGGTCGTTGGTTCGAGTCCAACTCGCGGAGCCATCAAATTCAAGCACTTACATCCTATCGGGTGTGGGTGCTTTTTTTGTTTGTAGGCAGTGTGTAGGCATAAAGCCAAGTCAGGCTTCTTGGGACAGCCTACTTTCGCGCCACTCTTAACAGCGCAATTGACTGACCGGGCGCGAGTCCTAGCTCGCCGTGGTGGTCCGAAGAAAGCAGGCCAGCCCCGAGCCACGGTGCCCCCCTCTAAGATCACGCGCCATTTGGATTAAGCCGCTCCTGCGCCCTTTCCCAGATTGCACTCTTGGCAGGCCGTCACGAGGTTTTCGATTCTATTCGCACCGCCGCGCGACCACGCCTCAACGTGATCGATGTGGAGCACGACGAACGGAGCGCGACGTCCACAGTAGCGGCAACTGTAGTTGTCGCGCCGGAACACGGCGAATCGCAACGAAGCCGACAGCGTGCGGGTCCGCCGTCCGCGACTCGGTTGGTCGACACCCGCCGGCGGCGTTTCGAGCCAGCGTTCCCGTGCAACGGCGTCTGGAAAGACGACCCAACTCTCTCCATAACTGCGGCCCTGTACCGGGACCGGCTCATCGAGCCAGTTCTCGCCTTCAAGGTAGATGCACACCGCGTCGAATCGCGGCGGCAAATTGGACCAGTAGGGGTCGAGATCGTGCAGATCGGAACCGAACGTCGCAGCGCGTAGCGCCTTCGCGTCGGTGTCCGCAATCTGTCGAAACCCTGAAACAGTGGCGCGCGCCACGACTGGGCCGGCGGTCCACTTCATGTACACAGCGTCGCCGATGCCGATGCGTCCCCACGGAACCGGATGCCGCGCGGCGTGGGTTTGCGTGAACACGCGAACCTCGGGGCGCTCCGAGGTGCCGGCGACAAATTCGGGGCGACGGATGGCAATGTGTTCAGCCACGTGCTTTTAACCGTTGGCAAACTTCCGGCGGACATACGCGCACTTCGCAGCCTGCGAACAATTCAAGTAGGGGCCGAAGAACGACGTCATCGCTGCCGCACAGCGCGACTGCGCGAACGCTGCGGGGGGCAAGCCGGGCGACGAGGCGTGCTGAAAAGAGCGTCTGCCCCATCAGGTTCATGCCCAGCCGCGCGTTCTTGGCCTGAACGACGACGACATCAAGCTCCCGAAGGTCGATGCGTTCGCCAATACGTGCAATCCTGGTCGGGAGGCCGTGGACGATGAGCCCGTCCACAAGGCGACGTCCTTGGTTCGCACCGCGGGGCACGACCATGAATTCCTCGAACAGCTTCCCACCTGTCAGCCGCCAGAACCACCGGGTCATCTCGGTTTCGTGACGGCTCATTTCGGCGGTTCGCGTCAGCCTTTCGCCTTGCGCCTGCGGCGACCGCTGATTGGCGACGGCTTGGTGCTCAACTTTTCCACCGCCGACACGACCGCACGCGATACCGGAGCCGTAAATACTGCCGGGCCATTGCACAGCGCGGCCAAGCCCTCGACGCTGATGCGCTCAACCGCTGAACACAGCCGGTCGAACTCTGCGCCAGTCAATCCGGCGACGCCGGATTTGAGCTGGACCAGTCGCACGTCGATCTGGTCTTTGGCACGTGGCCGAACGCGCACGAGTACCGCGTCGACAATTCCGGTTCGCGGATTTCCGCTATCGGCGTCCAGAAACACAACGCGCCAGCCTTGTTGATGCGCCCAGCGTTCAAGCGTGAGCTGGCTTGCGCGCGCCGTCTGGCGCGCCCGATACGTAGCGCTGCGTCGAGTGATCCACGCCTTCTTGCCGGGCGATAACTCATCCATCTGCGCAAGGTAGCTGACGAATGTCACCGAAACAATCCGCGGTCGCGGGGGGCTGTTTCGCTCCGGCGCCGGGGCGAGTCTTCGTCCCGGGGTAATCCCCCCGCAAATTAGCTGAGGTGGGAAGTGGAATTTTCTCGTAGTCTTTTCCGAGGAGGTTCCCGTGAAGAAGTCCCGTTTTCCCGACAGCAAGAT
>JBAZXW010000049.1:0-21566 GCA_041659605.1 Sinimarinibacterium sp.
TTCCTTATCGGCGCTTCAGGTGAGGGGTGGGACGATATCTCCTACGGTCTGTGCAATCGCCAGATGCGGCCTTGGTCCCTCCACCCCGACAGGCTTTCGCCTGACCCCACTAACATACAAGCGGCCCATGGCCGCGATGAGGCGCACACGCCGCACGAAAAGAATCGCGGCCTTGGGCCGCTCTTACAAAAACATCCATTGCCGGACATCTCGCGTTGAATCCACACTTCCCGCCCCCACAAATGACAGCACCGTCCTCAGTGCTGATCGCGTGAACGACGCTCCCTCTTTCACCGGCCCGGCCGTGCTGCCTGACCCGGTGCCGCTGTCGCAGGCCGCCTTCCGGCTGGTTGCCGACGGCGTGCGCTCGCTGTGGTCGCGCATCGTCGCGACAACGCCTGCAGCCGATTCCGGCCCGCTGCTGCTGAGCTACGACGTGCACCCCACGCCCGAGGGACCGGTGCTGATCGAAGTGAACACCAACGCCGGCGGCGTGCTCTCGGCCATCAGCGCCGCGCGTGCAGTGAACAGCTGCTGCCCGGACGGCGAGCAGGATCAGCTGCGCGCGCGCCTGCTGGCACTGTTCCGCCGCGACCTGCTCGGCACCGATGCCCGTCGTTGCGGTGTCGTCGCCATCGTCGACGATCGGCTCGCTTCGCAGCCGTTGCTCGGCGAGATGCAGGCGCTGGCGGCGCTGATGCGCCCGCACGCGGCCGACGTGCGCGTGCTTGACGCGCAGGACCTGCACTACCGCGACGGCCGCCTGCATCACGGCGACACGACGATCGACCGCGTCTACTGGCGCAGCACCGACTTCACGCTCGCGGAACCCGAGCACGCCGCGGTGCGGCGCGCGCTCGACGAGGGCACGATCACCCTCGCCCCGTCGCCCGACGCCTACCGCGCCATCGCCGACAAGCGCCGCTTTGTCGAGTGGTCGCGCCAGCCCGAGCTGGCGCGCGATGTCGTCAGTGGGCTCGTCTTCCGCATCGCCGAAACGGTGCCGATGGCCACGCGTCCGCTCGATGCCTGGTACGCCGAGCGTCGCGACTGGGTGTTCAAGCCGGTGTCCGGCCACGCCAGCAAGGGCGTGTACGTCGGCAAGAGCATCAGCCGGTCCAAGCTCGCCGAGCTGCCGGTCGACGACTACCTCGCCCAGCGCTACGCGCCGCACCCGCTCATCGACCGCAGCGGCCAGGAGTGGAAGTACGACGTGCGCTTCTTCGCCGACCGCGGCGAGATCATCGGCGCCGCCGCGCGCGTGTTCCAGGGCCAGGTTGTCGGCATGCGCACGCCCGGCAGCGGCTTCGCGCCGGTGCGCATCGGCGACACCTGCTGCCTGACCGGCGCACTGCTCGGCGTGGCCGCGAGGTCGTAACGCGCAGGCCTGAATCGGGCCTACACTGCAGGCGCTGGCATGCGATCGAGGTTCCGGTGAAAAAGACCGTTGGCGTCACCCGCATCGAAGGGCCCGAAGGCCGCGGCTCCGGCTGGATGGTGCGCATCACGCGCAGCGGCGTGACGACGCACAAGTGGTTCGCGGACGGTCTGCACGGCGGCAAGACCAAGGCCTTCAAGGCTGCGTGCCGCCATCGCGAGAAGCTCGTCCGCGCCGCACCGCCACCGTCAACCTCGCGCGACCTCAAGACCTCGCGCAACACCACCGGCAAGGTCGGCGTGCGCCTCGCCAAGAAAGTCGACCGTCGCCGCGCAACCGAACACCGCTACCAGTACTACGAAGCCTACTGGCTCGGTCCCGACGGCCGCGCCCGCACCGTGTCCTTCTCCTGCAAGGCCTACGGCCGCAAACGCGCCTTCGCCCTCGCCAAGATCGCCCGCGACCACGAGAGCACCGACAAGGCGTGGATCATCCGGCGGAATGAGCGCAGCTGACCGCTCCGTGAGCTCGCGCCTCGCCGGCCTGATGCTGGCGGCCGTACTCATCGCCCCGGCATATGGCGCCTCCTGCCCACCGGCGGGTTACAGCCGCGCCCAACTCGTCGCCCTCAAGGCCACCGGATTCGAGATCGCCGACGACGCCCGCCGCCAGACACTGGCCCTTGAGCTGCTGGACTGCCTGGACAATCCCGACCCCTCGCTGCGCGACGGCATTGCCTTCGAGGCGTACTACACCTGGTTGCGTGCGGAGCGGATCGACCTGGGGACACGTCGTGAGCTGTTGAACCGCCTTCTCGGCATGCTTGATCCCACGATGCCCGACCGCGCCGGCTTTCGCAGGCCATTCGCCGTGCTCGCGCTCGCCGAAGTCGCACGCACCGACCGCATCGCACCGTGGATGGAGGATCTGGAACGGAATACCGTGCTGAATCGTGGCGTGGATTATTTTGAATCGCTGCGCGACTACCGCGGCTTCGATGCCCGTGAAGGCTGGCGCCACGGCGTGGCACACGGCGCCGACCTGCTCACCCAGTTGGCCCTCAATCCCGCCTTCGGCAAACCGCAGCTCGATCGCCTGCTCGCCGCACTGGCGAGCCAGATCATGCCGCCCGGCGAGCACGCCTACACCGACGGCGAACCAGAACGCCTCGCCCGCGTCCTGCTGGTCGCCGCCCAGCGCGGACTCCACACGGCTGAGGACTGGGACGCCTGGTTCCGTCGCCTCCTCGAGCCGGCGCCCGACCTTCCTTGGGCACAGGCCTACACCAGCCGCGCCGGCCTGAGCCGCCGCCACAACCTCGCTGCGTTCCTGTTCGCGACCTACGTCAACGCGCGCGAGAGCAACTCCCCCGGAGTCGAAGCGCTGCTGCCTGGATTGCGCACGGCCATCAAAGCGCTGCCGTAGCGCCTGTGCCGGGGGGACCGCTGCGGTCGGTTCGCCGACTTCACAACACGGGCAGCTGCGTCGATGAGATCACATTTCGACCACCCCCCAACCGCTTGCCGGATGCCCGCAGCAGGCGTTAAATCGCCTCAGCCGTCGCAACACGACCTGCGGAGCCAGTCGCTCACTTTGACGTGCTGAGTGACGTATAAACCGGGAGGGTGATGCGCATGTCTTTTATGTTCAATAGCTTGGCGACTCCTAGTCAGGATTCGCGCGCATGTCGACCGGTTTATCCGTCATGTTGTTAAATCTAATTCGGCATTGGGCGCCATGATCACGAAACGACCCTACCGTGGAGCTCCGGCGCTGTTGGCCATGCATCCCGACTTTTTCTACAGTCTCGTTGGGCACCATGAGCCACGGATTTCCATCCGGTTCTCCCGCGCTTCCTTCTAGCGGGGCGCTTCGTCGGTTTCTGCTGCGGTTTGTCGCGATCTATGCCGGCCTCGTCCTGGCCTTGGCGCTCGCGGTCGCCTCATATGTCGTAGCCCATCGAGATCGCATTTTTCCTGAGCCGGGCACCGTTGTCGTTTACGGTCGTGATTCATGCGGCATCACAACCTACATGCGAACTACCTTGGCGGAACGTAACGTCCCGTTCACCTACGTCAACGTGGATGATGGGTTTCTTGAAGATCAAGAAATGCTGCACGCCGTTACGTACGTGACGCACCCTGATAGCGACCCGAGCTACGTCCACTTTCCGGTGGTGCGGGTCGCTGGACAGCTGCTCGAACGGCCATCCTCGAATGACGTCCTTCGCCTGTATCAAACCGCCCGGGATGTCGCACCGTGAATCTTGCCTACCGCATGTCGCCCAACAACAAGATGCAGGGCATCAGAAAGGCAGTAAGGCTCTGATGTCGAGAGAAGCCGCGTTTTATCAGGCTTTGTCTGCATGTGGGGCCGCGCTAGTCGCATTCATTGGCGTCTGTCACGAGGTCATTGGCCATATCTTGTTTCCTTGGGGGCCAGCGCTCCTCGGCGGCCCCATCGGCTGGCACTGCGCAGGCATCTTCACTATCGGCACGGGGCTGCTCGTCCTTGCGGGCACGCTCCAACTCATCAGGTTTCCTGTCGTTCCGTTCGCGCTCATCGCTGTAGTCGCAGGAGTCGGGCTGGTTATCTTCACGGCCGTCGTGCATAAAGATTTCCATATGTTTGCTCTTGCCGCAGGCGTAGCGGGTGCGGTTACGGCTTTCTGTCATCCGCGCGCTGTCGCCCACTTGGGTGGTTATGTTCCATTGAGCTGAGCATGGGCTTTCTCAAATCACTGAGTCGCATCTTCGTCGGCCGTGCTGAGCGCATGCCTACCGGATACATGGTGTGGACCGGCCCGGACGGTACGCAGATTCATTACTCCCCGTACCATGAGTTGCGACATCAAAGCGACGACGGGAAGCTACTGGCACAAGTCATTGTTACATCTGGCAAGGAGCGGGTGCCGCCTGGCTACAGACACACGGGTCCATTCGCCGACGATCTCTCCGAGGCATACAAGAACGGAATCCTTGATCAGGTGCTGGAGGTCTACTTCAGCAACAGATCAGATGCGGCGGTCACAGTACGGTTTCTTCATGCGGAGTTTCTGGACAAGCGTGTTGAAGTCGATCATTCAATCCAGATTCCTCCCCGAAATCGAAATATCACGCGAAGCGTTATCACTCTCGGCAGCAATTCCGGTACCCACATTCCGGTGACGATCGCCTACGAATATGCCGGCAAGAGATACGACGTTTGCGGCCCTGCCAAACGCCTCACCGTGGACGAACTCGCGAACAAGCGCTTTGGCGAGTCTGGAACATAAGCGATGCCCAGCGCTTCGCACGGACTGACACGCCGCCGCTGCGCTCCAGCATCATGATCGCATTCGTCGTGATTGTTCTGTTCACGGTAGCGCCGCTTCTGAGCGTCTTCGTTGCCTCTGCAATTGCACGCGCTGCGGGTGCGGAACTGGACGAAGGCGGGCCCCATCCATGCCGCATCCTGGGCGTCGACATCGGCAGGCCTCTTTACAGCATGTTTGTCGTCGGCTGGCTGGGCCTCCTGACCATTCCGATCGGGCTGCTCGCGCTGGTCGTGTATTCAGGCATCCTTATCTTTCAACGATGGACATGATGCGCGCGGACGTTGGGCACACATGAACGCAGGGGGAACGCGATGACCAAAGGATGGCTTTCAGCACTTCGAGGTTTTGGCCGTCGGGGACAGCGAGGCAGGCGGATCAAACCCGGAGGAAAGTACGCTTCGAGTTTGGGTGATTTTCGCTGTGGCCCGTTCGACCTCGATACGACCGCGGAGGAACACTTCGGTCCACATGGGGGCACGCTGCACCTCAAGGATGAGGTGCAATCGACCAGGATCGATATTGAAGCGTTCGATCCGCCCCTTGACGAGGCGGAGCTGGCAGAACTGCGCAACGATCTCTATCAGAACTATCTGTCGAGCAATCTCCTCCCGCTCGTTCAGAGCGTCATACCGAACGCCAGGCTGCTGGAGTCACGACTGGACACCGTTTCGGGCCGTCCTGTTCTCAGGTCTGCAATCCTGACCCCCGGGGTTTCGCCGGCCGTGTCGCCGGAGGGGAAGCCTATTGACGGAATTCGCGGACAAGTCCAGTTCACGAACGGTCGGTTCATGTATACGGTGACTCAAGTCGTGGTGGCCTGGCCGAGTGACCCCGCCGAGAAGCAACTGAAGAATGCGCACGCGTCGGCCCTCGCCGCGTATCAGCTCTGCGACTTTCCGGAGTAGGACCCGGTATACCATCGGTTCCAGCCGACGCTCTTGAATCCACATTCCGAGGAACAGAGATGAGCGAGAAGCACGCCGGTTCCTGCCTCTGCGGGCAGGTTCACTTCGAAGTCGATGGGGACTTTGAGCGCTTTTTCCTGTGCCATTGCGAGCATTGCCGCAAGGACACGGGGTCGGCGCATGCGGCGAATCTGTTTTCCTCGACTGCGCACCTGACGTGGCTTTCTGGCCAGGAGAAGGTCACGGAGTTCAACCTGCCCTCCACCCGGCACACGCGCTGTTTCTGCTCAACCTGCGGTTCGGCGCTTCCGTACCGGCAGGCAGATGGCGCCTTGCTGGTGGTTCCCGCGGGCAGCCTGGATAGCAGCGTTCGTATGCGGCCGGACGCGCATATTTTCGCTTCCAGCCGGGCCAGCTGGGACAAAGGACTGGAGACGCTTCCGACGTTTGCGAGGGTTCCGTCGTGAGCCGATCCAGGTGCGATTGACTGAAGGCCGTTCGTGGATTGCTTCGCTGCGCTCGCAATGACGGTTCACATTTGCTCAGCGTTCCTGTAGCGACCGGACACGGAGACTGGCGTGTATCGAGTGGAGAGCGAAGACCCGAATTCTCCGGAGGCGCTGGCCCTGCTCGGCGCGCTGTCGGAGACGCTTGAGCGCGTCACCGGCAGCAGCGGACGGCTTTCCTTCGAAGTCGGCGACGTGCTGGCGGCGCGGTCGTGCTTCGCGATCGCACGCACTGCGGATGGCCTCGCCGTCGGCTGCGGCGCTCTGCGTGGGCTCGATCCCCAGGTCGCCGAGCTCAAGCGCATGTTTGCGATGCCGGGCACGGCCGGCGTCGGACGCGCGGTGCTGGCCTATCTGGAACGCAGGGCCAGCGATTTCGGCTACCGGGAGATCTGGCTCGAAACCCGACAGGTGAACCGCAGGGCGGTCGCCTTCTACGAGCGCAACGGCTACCAGGCCATACCCAACTTCGGTCGCTACGTGAACAGACCGGAGGCGGTCTGCTTCGGCAAGCACCTGCCGGGAAGCACGAATGCCATTCCGAGCACAGCGGCCGGTAGCACCCATGGCTGAGCCGGAATACGCCGAGGAATACTCATCGTCGGAACGCTGGCGCCTGCTGGCCCTGCTGTTCTGCGCCGGGCTGGCGCTTGTTCTGGTGTCCGAGCTGTGCCTGTTCCCCTGGATCAAGTCATTCGCATCGACTGCGCATTGCCGTTGGGCCCGACATGGCTATGTGTCGGCGTAAGGAGCGTGTCGTCGAACCTGGGCGTCGGGTCACTCGGACGGAGCACGACCGATGAGCATCCCTCAAAGATTTGTCATTTCAGCGGACCGCGCCACCTGGGCCGAGCGCATGGAAGCTGGCTGCTCGGTCATTGAGAAGCACTTCGGGATACAGCTAAGCCAAGCTCACGGCGGTACAAAGAACAATGCCACAGCCACGGACATCGCATCTCGGGAACGATTTTGGCGAGACCGCTTGAAGACAAAGACGCGCTGGTTCTCCATTTTCAGCGGGCACGGCCTAAGTCGCGTCGGAAACACGTTCGTAAACCGCAGCTACTACAACTTCGGCGGGACCATGTACGGAAGCGGGTCGGCTTACGTTCTTTCGTTCGTATGCCCAGAGCAATCTCCCGCGCAACATGAGGCACTCCTGGTTACGTTGGGTGACGCACTTGGCGCGCATCACTCGGAGTTCACCCCACCGTCTGTAGCGTGGCGGCTGCGCTTGATACATCATCGATCGCCACTTGGAGGCGCAGCATCGGCAGTCGAGACGGTCTCTGACGTAACGCCAGAGGAGCGAAGGCTCCCGCCGATACGCGAGAGTCTGTATGAAGGCCTTACCGAACTACAGCCTCATAATTTCGGCTGGATCAACTATTGGTCCCAGGAGGTCGCTGCATACGTGGGCTTCCCTGAATCGGCGGTTGGTACGATGATGGCAGAGCACTCTTATCGAACCCCGGCAGGGGCTTGGCTCGTCAAGTTGAGTCCAGAGCCTTTCGAGGAGCGCAATCCGGTGCACGTGCAGTCGCTATGTGCGGCGTATGAGGCCTTTCCAGCAGTTGCAAGGCGGATTCCTTGAGTGATCAGTCGGGAACACAGGTAACAGTCACCGGCGCTGCTTCGGCCGGGTCACGCGTTCGCCCCAGCTTCGCGAACCCAAGGGCTATCTCACCCGGGCCTGACAGGTGCGCCATCCAGTGAGATCGTCGGTCCAGAACAGGTAGATCACGCCATCAAAGCATTTCTGACCTTCTTGGCAGCCGTCGCATCGCTGGTCGTCACCGCCGGCGTAGGCTTCGTCGTGGTCATCGTCTTCGCGGGACCGCACAGCGACATCTTGCCGTCCTGGCTTCAGGTCATTGTTTTCGCCGCTGCCTGGATCGCGGTGATTGCGATCCCCACGCTCGTTGCACGCGCGACCTGGCGTCGTCTGCATGTCGGGGCCCAACAGGCCGCGCAGGTAGCACCCGAGCGCGGGGATTAGGCGCCGATGAGAGCCAAGCAACGTCGGACAGACATCCCCCGGCACTTCCGCAATGAAGCATGCCGGATGCTCGCTGCGTTGCTCTCCCCTATCGCCCTCGGCCTTCCAGCGGGTTTCTTCGTACCGCGGCTGCTCGCTGCCGATCCGACGCCAGCGCTGCAGTTGGCGCAGGCGAGGACGGTGTGCGCCATTCCCGGAGAGCCCGTACAGTGGATCGCGGACTACTGCATGGCGATGCTCGGCACGGATGACGAGATCGCTGCATCGGATTGCATCGGTGAGCAGATCGCGCGCGCGCCGAAGGATGGATGCGCCGCGAAGGCGCATTTCAAGCAGCGGCTCTGCCGCATCGTCGTCGCAAACGGCTCCAGGCCCGGGTCTGTCGAGGCATGCGTCGCCGATCCGGAGTTTGGCGGCAACACCGTCTCGCACGGCGGCGTTGGCGGCTGACAAGATGCTCGCGAACAGCCGCCTTGCAGGCGGCCGTAACAACCTCATCCGATCACGACAGGAGAAAGAACGTGGATGATTCCCGGCGGCGGTTGATCTGGCACGGCATGTTCCTGTTCTTGCTTGGCCTGCTCACAGGCCTGGTTGAAACTCAGTTCGCGAACCCGCGCATGGGCCTGGCCGCTCATCTCGAAGGCGTCATGAACGGAACGTTTCTGGTCGCGCTGGGAGCGATCTGGCTTGAGGTCAGGCTGTCGGCGCGCCTGAAAACGGCGGCGTACTGGAGTTCGCTGTACGGCGCGTATGCGAACTGGATGTTCACGACGCTGGCAGCGGTCTTCGGGACAGGCGCGATGTCGCCCATCACTGCGGCGGGTCGTTCCGCACAGCCTTGGCAGGAGGGCTTGATTACCCTCGGCTTCATGAGTGTCGGCCTGTCGATCATTGCTGCCGCCGTCCTGGTGCTCTGGGGCCTGCGACGGGGCGCATCGACCTGAGCTGACAGATCGGAAAGAATCGCCATACATCAGCCGCACATGACGCGAGGCCTGCGCGTTCTTGGCGTGGCGGTGCCGCTCTTGCTCGTGCTTGCATGCGCGGCGATCTGGAACGCGGCCTTCCGCGCGCCGCCGATCCACCGTCTCGCTCTGCCGGACGGGCTGATCGCGCTTGAATCTGCTGCGGGGCAACGGCCGCTTGGAGAATCGGACTTCAATGCCGATTACGAAATCCTGTCGCACCATTTCGAGCCCCAGTCGCGGCCCGCCTTCTGCGGCGTGGCCAGTGCCGTCGCGGTTCTCAATGCCCTGCGCGGCCCGCACGCCCGGCTGACGCAATCCAGTTTCTTCACGGACACGACGGACAGCGTCCGCAGTTCTCTGCGGATCACCTTCGGCGGCATGACGCTGGAACAGCTGGCCGAGCTGCTGCGTGCGCACGGCGCGGAGGCCACCGTGTTCCACGCTGCGGACGCGGATCTCGTCACGTTTCGCCGGATCGCACGGGAGAATCTGCAGACCGCGGGCGATTTCCTGCTCATCAACTATCAGCGGGCCGTTCTGGGGCAGGGCGAATCAGGGCATATCTCGCCGGTCGCCGCCTACGACGCCAGGACCGATCGCCTGCTCGTCCTGGACGTTGCCGCGTACAAGTATCCGCCGGTGTGGGTTTCGGCCGAAGCCTTGTGGAATGCGATGAACACCGTCGACCCCGCCTCGGAACGCAGTCGCGGCTTCGTCGTCGTCCGCGAACCCCGGCCCGTTTCTTCCGGCGCTGACGCGTCGCCCAGGATTCCGGCGGATGTCGCCCGCGCACGACGCCGCGCGTAAGATGGCTGTCCCTTCACCCACGGATCGGGAGATTGGCCATGCCAAAGTACGTCATTGAAAGGGACATTCCGGGCGCTGGAAAACTCTCCGCTGCGGAACTCAAAGCCATCTCGCAGAAGTCATGCGGCGTCCTCAGCGAAATGGGGCCGCAGATTCAATGGCTGCAGAGCTACGTCACCGGCGACAAGGTGTACTGCGTTTACATCGCGCCCAACGAAAAGGCGGTGCGCGAGCACGCGGATCGGGGCGGATTCCCGGCCAACCGCATTTCCGCCGTGGCATCGATCATCGATCCGACGACGGCGGAGTAGCGCGCGCGATCATCGTTGCGGTTTGTAGGAGCGGCCCATGGCCGCGATTACGGCGCGCGCCGTACAGAATCGCGGCCATGGGCCGCTCCTACTAGCGCACTGCGAAGCGCACCGGCTCGGTGACCAGCGGGTCGCCAACTCCGGCATCGACGCTCGCGTAGAGCACGTGCTCGCCACGTAACAGCGGCCAGGGCCAGCGCGGCTCGGTGCTTTCTCCCGCCAACGCGCCGTCAACGTACCAGCGCACGCGCCGCGGCGTCTGCACCCAGGCGAGTTCGAACTCGACTGCTTCGAGTGCATCGGGAATGCGTGGATCGCGCGCGAGCTGCAGGCCGTCGTAGGGCTGCACGAGCTGCGGCACGTCGGGCAGCCGCGGCGCGGCGGCCGCGACGATAGCCGGCGGCGCGGGACGCTCCGCGGCAACCGGCACCGGTTCGCCAATTCGCGCGAGCAGGCTGCGGGCCAGTAGCGCCGGGCCGCGGGCGCCGGTGACGCCGTCGGTGGCGCGGCCGGACAGATCACCGATCCACACACCGATGAGGTGGGCCCCGTCGTAGGCGACCGTCCACGCGTCACGGTAGTCGCTCGACGTGCCGGTCTTGACCGCGGTGAGCGCCGGGAAGCGCAGCACGCCGCCGTCGCCGAACTCGAGCTGGCGCGCGGCCGGGTCGGAGAGGATGTCGCTGATTGCACGGGCGGCGGGTGCGGCGATCAGCGCACGCTCGCTGCGCGGTTCGCGCTCATCTTCGAACAGGGTCAGCGGCAGCCAGCGGCCTTCGCGGGCCAGCGCGCTGTAGGCCTGCACAAGTTCGTAGAGCGTCAGCTCGCCGTTGCCGAGCGCCAGTCCGTCGCCGTAGATCGCGGCGTCGCGGTCGAGGCTGGCGACGCCCAGCGCATGCAGACGGTCGAGGAAGCTTGCGGCGCCGACGAACTGCAACGTCTTCACCGCGGGGATGTTCAGCGAATTGCCGAGCGCCTCGCGCACGCTCAGTTCCCCGTAGTGGGTGCGACTGTAGTTGCGGTATTCGTGCAAACCGTGATTGACGCGCTCGGCGAGCGGGGCGTCATCGATGCGCGTGTCCGGTCCCCAGCCTTGCTCGAAGGCGAGCGCGTACAGCAGTGGCTTGAGCGCCGAGCCCGGCTGGCGCGGCGCAGTAACGGCGTCGATGCCGATCGTCTGCGGATTGCGCGTGTCCGCGACCGCCCAGGCACGCACGCGGTTGCGTTCGAGATCGACGACCAGTAGCGCGCCCTGCGCCGCACCCTCGCCGCGCAAGTCGCGCAGACGCTCTTCGAGATAGCGCGCGGCATCAGCCTGCAACGCGGCGTCGAGGCTGCTCGGCAGCGGCCCGCTCTGCGGCAGGCCCAGGCTCGCTGCGCGTGCCTGCACCGCGGCAGCGAAATGCGCCGCGTGCAGATCGGCCGGCGCGCGCGCGAATGTGAGCGCCGGCGCGGCATCGACCGCGTTCACCGGCAAACTGCCCTGCTCCGCCAGATGGCTCGCCAGCCGCGTGATGCCGACGGCAAGAGGTTCGGGCTCGCGCGCAAGACGTGAGGGCGCGCGCAAGAGCACCGCGAGCGCAAGCATCTCCGGCGGCGCCAGTGTGTCCAGGCTGCGGCCGAAGTAGTACCGCGCAGCCTGCGCGACGCCGCGCCGGTTGGCGCCGTACGGCACCTGGTTGAGATAGAACTCCAGGATCTCGGACTTCGAGAACCGCGCGTCGAGCCGCATCGCCTCGAAGCCTTCGACCCAGCGCGACCACAGCGTGCGCGGCCGCGGATGCAGCAGGCGCACGACCTGCTCGCTGATCGTGCTTGCACCGCGCAGGCCGCGTCCCGCACGCAGGTTCTGCCAGACCGCGGCCGCGCGGGCGCGCCAGTCGACGCCGTGATGCGTCCAGAAATGCCGGTCCTCGGCACCGACCACGGCCGCGCGCAACAGCGGCGGGATGCGCTGCAGCGGCTGCTGCTGGGCGTGGTTCCAGTCGCCGTCGTAACGGAGCTGCAGGGGCTGGCCGCTGCGATCGAGAATCAGCGGCGCGGCAGATGCATTGGGCGGCGCGAGGCGATCGGGGAGCGGGCGTTGGGCGACGAGGGTCGCCAGCAGCAACGTCGCAACGACCATCACCAGAGCAAGACGCCAGCGAGCCTTAACCCCCTCGCCCCACGACAGTGGGGAGAGGCGTTTGGCTACGGGGGAATGACATTGAGTCATTCCCCAGCTTGTCCAAACGCGGGTGAGGGGTGCCGACGCAGTCGGCGGTAGCGCCGGCGATCGGAGGTCACTCATCGCTTGAGAGACCCCCTCACCCTGCCCTCTCCCCCACTTCGTGAGGGAGAGGGGATCTTGCTGCGTGGCCGCTTCACGGCGGCGCTTCCTCGACGATCAGCCGCGCTGAAACGCCGTTTCCGTAGACGTCCGGGTCGTACATCTGCTCGACGTGCGGGCGGTCGATCGCGAACGTGCCGGTGGCGACGGCCTGTCCGACCCAGACCAGCCGGTGCGTGCCCTGCGGCAGCCATTCGGCGTAGTGGCGCACGGCATCAAAGCGCAGCTCGCGGTGGTAGAACGGGTACGGATAGGCGTCGCCGAATGCGAGGGCTTCCACGTCGACGCCGGATGCGGTCGCGAGGTCCGGGTTCACCGGCTCGATGCCGCCGGGCACCGGATCGTCGACGACGACATAAGTCATCCACGACGGCGCGTCGATGACCAGCTCGACCTTGAGCAGCTCGCCGCGGCGCAGGCGCAGAGGCTCTTGAGTCGATGCCTGCAGCGGCTGCCACTTGCCGTCGCGCTGCACCGCGTAGCTGCGCTGCACGCTCAGACCGGCGTTGAGCGCGGGCATGTCATCGGGCTCGATGTACTGCACCCGCGTCGTCAGGTAAGCGCGTCCCTGGCCGCTCGCCGCAACCTCGACCTTCTGCAGCGCGCCACCGGCGACTTCGAGCGGGCGCGCGAGCGTCTGCACCGGGCCGGGAACCACGTGCACCTTGCCCAGCGTCGCTCCGTCCAGAGCGGCTTCCACCTGCAGGTCCGGCGCCTCGGCTTCGTAGGCGTTGGCGTAGTCGAGCAGCGCGCGGGCGCAGAACAGGTTTTCCTGCGTGTTGGCCCAGTGCGTCTTCGTGCCGCGTGCGGACAGCACGTGACGCACCAGCTTGAAGGGCAGCTCGCCCAGGCCCGCCCCCCCACTTTCATGACCGCGCTCCGCGATCAGCGCCGACAGCGCCGCACAGTTGGAGCGCATCGAACTGCCGAGCAGCCAGTCCCAGGCGGCGTCCTGTTCGTCCTGCAGCGACAGGCGACCGGCAGATTCATTGGCGCGCGACAGCACGCGGTTGCGCGCCGACTGCGCCGCGGCGCCGCTACCCTCGACCTGCTGCGCGGCCTGCAGGAACAGCGCCTCGCCGAACAGTCCCATGCGCGGCAGCTGCGGTGCGTGACGGGCGATCTCGCGTGCGTCGACGGCGCCGCGCGCCGCGAGCGCGGCGAGCACGACGGCGCGCAGCTGTGCGCGTGCCTCGCCGCTGTCGTAGCCCATCGTCGCCGGGTCTTCGCGCAGCAGGCGCTGCAGGTAGGCGTCGAGCTTGTCCCAGACCGCGGGCGGCGGCGTGTGGCCGAGCGCCTGCATCCAGCCGAACGCAAGGCCAGTGAACGCCGACAGGTAGGGACTCACATAGGCGTCGTTGGCAATGAAGAACGCCATGCCGCCGCTGGGCGCCTGGAAGGCCGCGGCGCTATCGAGCGTGGCCTGCGGCAGCGCATCGGCCTCGGGCCAGTCGAAGCTCGCGCCGAAGCGCTCGCGCAGCGGCCGGTAGTGCGCGGCCATCAGCGCCTTGCTCAGGCGCTGCTCCCAGCACAGGTACGGATAGCTGCGCAGGTAGCCGAAGGCGCCGTCGAGCGGACCGACCAGGGTCGGCGCGAGCTGCAGCTCCAGGCGCGGCGAACGCGCCGCCGCGGGCACCGCGATCGCCTGCTCGATGCGCTCGCCGGCGACGAGGCTGGCGAGATCGGTGGCGGTGGCCGACACGCGCGGCGCGCGCACCGGCACGACGTGCGCGAGCGCGTCGCGATCGTCGGCGTCGCCGGCGCGTGCGCTGAAACGCAGCGGCTCGGCGCGCACGACCTCGACCGGCAGGCTGACGGTCTGGCGCTCGAAGGACTCCAGCGTCAGCGTCTTGCGCAGCTGGCCCTCGGCGCCGCCCTGCACGTCGATTTCCACATCGATCGTGCGCCGCTGCGAGGCGCGGTTGAGCAGCGTGAACGCCGCGTCGAAACGATCGCCGCTCGCGACCTGGTTAGGCATCGCCGGCCGCAGCTCGGTCGGCTTCGACACCTTCACGCCGCCCTGGCCCAGACCCATGCGGTCGGTCGGCGTCGTCGCCAGCGCGAGCACGCGCCAGCCGGTGAGCTGGTCCGGCAGCGCCAACGAGAACTGGGCGCGGCCCTGCGCATCGGCCGGCAGCGCGGGGTTCCAGTAGGCGACGAAGCGCTCGATCGAACGCAGCGACAGGTCGACGCCGCCGTCGCCGCCGGGATTCGCGCCCTTCTTCTCGAACTTCTGCCGGCCGACGAGCCGCGTCAGCAAGCTGTAGTTGGCGAGATCGAGCGGGTCGAGCGCGGTGAAGCCCTTGAGCGGATCGAAGTAGTCCGCGCCGCCCTGGACCAGGTCGAACACCGCCTCATCGAGCACCGCGACCGCGAACTCGATCGGCTGGCCGTCCGCATGCAGCGGTTTGGCCTGCAGCGTCACGTCGACGCTTTCGCGCGGTCGGTAGCTCTCGCGCGCGGGCTTCACGCTCACGGCTATGCGACGGTAGGGCTCGTCGACGGTCAGCGTCGCGTAGCCCATGCGGAAGGTCGGCTTGCCCAGATCGATGTTGCCCTTGATCGGCTGCTCGACCCGCGGCGAGGTGACGACGACCGAGACGTAGGCGCCGGGCACAAACTCCGGCTTGACCGGGATCTCGATTACCGGCGCCGCGCCTTCGAGCACCTGCACGCGGCGGTCGAGCACGCCGTAGCGCTCGACGGTGATCAGCGCGCGCGCACCGGGGAACGGATTCTTGACCATGAAGCGCGCGGTATCGCCGACCTTCCAGCGCGCCTGCTCGGCGCGCAGTTCGAGGCTGTAATCCGGCGTGTCCTCCCACAACACCTCGTTGCGGCCCTGCGCATACAGCCAGCTGTGCGACTCGTGCAGGCGGTCGTGGCTGTCGCGCACCAACGCGATGACGCGGTACTCGCCGGCGGCGTCCGGCGTGAAGCGGCAGATCATGCCGTCGCGCCGCGAGCGCCCCTTGCAGGTCTCGACGCGCAGCCACTCGTGCGTGTAGCGCGTGAGATAGGCATTGCCGGCGCCTTTCACGCGCGCACCGCGCGTCTGCTTGCGCTCGACCTTGATGTAGTACGGCACGCCGGCCTGCGGCGTACCGTCGGCGTCGATCACCATCGCGCCCACTTCGGAGGTCTGGCCCTCGCGCGTGACCCAGCCCTCGTAGCGCAGGCCGATGTAGCGGTCGCGCGCCTCAAAGGGCACGCTGCCGCGCGCGGCGATGCTGCGCCCGCGATCGTCGAAGACGCTGCCTTCGAGCACGATGCGGCCGTAACGCACGGCGCTGTCCTCGGGAATCGCGATCGCGCCCTGCCACTCGCCTTGCGCGTCGAGCCGGTCCTCGCGATCGAGCAGCGGCGCCGGCTGACGCGCGTCGGGCGCAAAGACGTCGTACTGGTAGGTCTTCGCCAGCGGATGCTCGACGGTCAACGGCGCCGCTTCGAGGCGCGCGAGCACGCGCAGCTTCGCGTTCGCGAACGGACCGCCGCCGTGCAGCAGCGCGGAGACGACGGCCTGCGGCGACTCGCCCGGCCGCACGACCTTGGTTCGCAGCTCGGCGCCGACGCGGAACGGCGCCGGCACGAAGTCGGCGACCAGCACCCGCAACGGTTCGAGCGCGCTTTCGCTGTACGAGGGCTTGAGTTCGAAGCGGTACCAGCCGACTGCAGCGGTCTTCGCCAACGCGAACTCGCCGTCGAGCGCGCCGAAGCGGCTCGCGGTCAGCTCCTTGCGCTCGTGCACGGCGGTACCGGTCGGATCGTAGACGGTGAGCGCGTAGGTTCCGGCCGGCGCCGCCGCGAGCGTCTGGCCGGCGTCGTCGCGCACATAGAGCTTGTACTGCACGGTGTCGCCGGCACGGTAGACGCCCTGCGCGGTCGTGCCCCAGCTGCGCAGATGGCCGTGGCGCTCGCGCCGCCACGCCGAGATCTGCTCGCGCGACGCACGCCAGGTGTCGACCGAAAAGTCATAGTCCAGCGGCAGCAACGCAAACTCTGCATTCTTGGCGCTGCCCTTGCGCACGCGCACCGCGAGCGCATCACTGCCGCGTTTCCATGCGCGATCCAGCGCCGGGTCCAGTTGGGCGCTGCCCGGCAGCAGGGCCAGGCCGTCGGCGTCAGTGCGCGCCGTCGCCTTGGCCTGGTCGCCGAATCCTTCAATCACCGCGACCTCGGCGTCCGCGACCGGCGTGCCGTCGTCGAAACGCGTCACCCACACCAGCGTGTTGGCGTGGCCGAACTTGGCGTGCACCTGCCAGGGCGTGACCTGCGCAAAGAACTCGCGCGGCAGGCCGTCTGCCGGTTGCGACTGCAGCTCGCCGCGCACGGCACCGGAACCAACACCGCTGTGGGCGCCGATCATGCTGCGCGCGTCCAGCGGCATCGCGAAGGCGACATTGCGCGCCGGTGCGACCGGCACGCGCGATTCCTGCTGCGCCTGCAGGCCGCTTGCGGTCATGCGCGTGTAGCGCGCGACGATCGCCTGCAGGTTGGTGACGATCGCCGGCACCTCGCTGTCGATGCCGCTTTCGAGCACGGCATTGCCATGGTCGAAGACGAAGCGCGGCAGACGCGAGCCGGTGGCGATCTGCGTGGCAATCCCGTCGCCGAGCTGGCGACCGAAGCGATCCGTCACGCCGGACGCAAGCTCCAGCGCGTACTCGGTCTCGGCGGCGAAGGCGAGCGGCAGGTACAAGGTGTAAGTCTGGTCGGCCCGATGCGACCAGGCCACGCGCGCCTGAGCGGTCTCCGGCCAGGCCTCCTCGCCCGCTTCGGATCTCGCGCGCGGGTCTGGCGCGAGGCGCAGGCGTTCGCGCACCGAGACCGGGTCGATCGGCGCGCTGAACACCAGGCCGATGCCTTCGAGCGGCGAGCAGCCGCTTGGCGTCTCGCCGGGAGCGAAGCGCCGCGTGCCATCGCCGACTTGGCAGTCGATGCCCAGGTAGCGCAGCGGCGGGAACGTGTGCAGCGCCACTTCCGGATCCGCCGCGATGCCGCGCTCGGTGCCCAGCGCGGATTGAAGGCCGGGGACAATTTCCAGCGCGTACGGCCGGTCCGCGCGCAGCGGCGCCCGCGGCCACACGCGCCAGGTCCGGCGCGCCTCGCCATCCGGCGTGTAGAACGGCGTCTGTTGTTCCAGCCAGTCGTGGCCGACCTCGACGTCGCCGCCGATGCGCAGCGCCGCGGCGACGGACTTCGCCGTGACCGGCTGGTTGAAGGCGACGCGCAGTTCCGGCTGCTCCGGTCCGCGCCAGTCGACGATATAGGCGTAGCGCAGCGCCGGGCGCTCGGTGATGAAGCGCGCGGTCTCGCCCTCGCGCAGCTTCACGCCGTCGAAGGATTCCAGTTCCGGGCGCACCTCGACGTGGTATTCAGTCGCCGGCAGCAACGCCGTGTCCGGCGGCAGGTTGCAGGCCAGCACCTGGGGATCGAGCCAGCGCCACTGGCAGCGCGGATCGGGCGTCACCGTCGCCGGCACTTCCGCGGCATCGCGCTCCATGCGCCCGAGCGGCACGACGGCGCGGTCGAAGCTGATCGTGATCTGGCGCTCGGCGCGCACGTCGTCGCCGGTCGGCGTGATGCGCGTGACGTGCAGTTCGGCCGCCGCGACACCAGTGCCGTTTGCCGCTGCGAGCAGCAGCGCGACAAACGACGCCAAGCTGTTACTCCCTCTCCCCCCGCGGGGGGAGAGGGCTGGGGGGAGGGGGGGCGCCACGTTACTCATGGCGCACCTTCACCCGCGCAAACAGCGCGCCGTTGCCGTCGCCGATCATCTGCACTTCGCGCAGGCCGGCCAGGTCGCGCCAAACCAAACGCCGCGCCTCCCCCTGCGCCTCGGCCTGCGCCGGCTCAGTCACCGGCAGACCGATGCGCGCGAGCGTTTCGGCGGCGAGCGGATGACGGCCGTAGCCGAGCGGCACGGTGAGCCAGTCGGCCTGTCCGTCGATGTAGACGACCTCGACGCCGTTGGCGTAGCCGCAGCGTTCGCTGTAGAGCGAGCGATCACAGGCCTGCGGACGGCCGAGCGCGTTTTCCGCCTCGGCGCGCGGCTTGCCGGCGAATGCGCGGATGTCGATGTCCGCCGTCGTGCTCCCGGCTTCGGGCAGGTGCTCGAACGCAGCCTCGTAGTCGTAACGGTCGCCGCGGCCGACCCAATACCACCAGCCCAGCGCGAGGCCCAGGAGCGCGACCACGAGGATGCCGACTGCCTTCTTGTTCATGTGCTGCGTCCGCCCATCCGGAGCGCCAGCATAGGACATTGCCGGATGGGCGTAGCCCGGGTGAAACCCGGGATGCGGTCGGCGCGTTCCGCCCCGGGCTGCGCCCGGGCTACAAGCCGCGTGGCACCGCTCGACGCAGACCCCATCGCCGACGCAGGGTCCATGAAATAATGCGCACCCATCCCGCTGTCCCAGCCATGCACGCTGTCCTGCTCGTCGCCACGCTCGTTGCCCTCATGTCCGGGCCCGTGCTCTATGCCGTCGCGCAGCGGCGGCCGGCGCTGCTCGGCTTCCTCGACGGCTTCGTCCTGGTGAGCATCACCGGGCTGGTGCTGATCGAGGTCCTGCCCGATGCCTTCGCGTCCGGCGGCCTGACCAGCCTGGTCTTCCTGCTCGCCGGCCTGCTCGGCCCGACGGCGCTGGAACGCGGTCTGACCCGCGCGCGCCGTGAAGCGCACCTACTGGCGCTGGCGCTGGCGATCTGTGGCCTGGTGCTGCACAGCATCGGCGATGGCACGGCGCTGTCCGGCGAGGGCGGCACGCACGGCGACGACGCGCTGGCGCTGGCGATCGCGATCCACAGCGTGCCGGTCGGCCTGGTCGTGTGGTGGCTGCTGTACCCGGTGTTCGGCGCCTGGCTGCCCGGTCTGGCGCTGCTGGCGATGTGCGTGGCAACCATCGCCGGCTACCTGTTCGGCATCGAGCTCGGCGGCCTGCTCGGCGAGCGCGGCTGGGCCTGGTTCCAGGCGCTGATGTCGGGCTCGATCCTGCACGTGATCTTCGGTCGGCCGCATCTGGACGAGACCTCGGAGCATCACCACACGCCGCCGCCCTTCGAGGGCCTCGGCAACCTGAGCGCGCTGGCAACGCTGGCCTGGCTGGCGCTGGCGCACGCGCCGAGCGAACCCCTGCCCGGCTTCGTCGAGCGCCTGCTGCAACTGGGCTACGAATCCGCGCCGGCGCTGCTGCTGGCTTACGTGGTCGGCGGCTTCATCGGCAGCGAAGTACCGGAATCCTGGCTGCGCTGGATGGGCCGCGGCGGCGCGGCGGCGCAGGCCCTGCGCGGCATGGCGATCGGCTTGCCACTGCCGATCTGCAGCTGCGGTGTGCTGCCGCTGTACCGCTCGCTGATCCAGCGCGGCGTGCCGGTCGCGGCCGCCGTCGCCTTCCTGATCGCGACGCCGGAAGTCGGCCTGACCGCGTTGTTCGTGTCGGTGCCGCTGCTGGGCTGGGAGATGACACTGCTGCGCGTCGGCGCCGCCGCGTTGCTGGCGTTCGCCGTCGCCTGGCTGCTGACGCGTGCCGTGCCGGTGCCCACGCCGACCGCCGCTGCCAAGTCCGACTGCTGCAATCACTGCCATGCTGCGGACGCCGCGCCGTCGCCTGTCAGCCGCGTCAGCCGCGCACTGCGCAGCGGCCTCGTCGACCTGGTCGACGACACCGTCGCCTGGATCATCGCCGGCCTCGTGCTCGCCGCCGCGGCGATGCCGTATGTCGAGCAGGCGTTCTGGGCGCAGCTGCCCGAGCTGCTGGAAATCGCCGTGTTCGCGCTGATCGGCATGCCGATCTACGTCTGCGCCGCCGGGGCGACACCGCTGGTTGCGGTGCTGATCGCCGGCGGGGTTTCACCCGGTGCGGCGATCGCCTTCCTGCTGACCGGACCGGCGACCAACATCTCGACCTTCGGCGTGCTGCGCAGTCTGCACGGGCGCACGACCACGCTCGTCTTCGCCGCGCTGACGGGTGTCGGCGCGATCCTGATCGGCTTGGGTGTCAACGCGCTCGCACCGTCGGGACTGCAGTCATCGATCCCCGCGGGGCACGCCCACGCGCCGGCCTGGTACGAGTCCTTGAGCCTGCTGCTGCTGGGGCTGATCTACGCTGCGTCGCTGCTGCGCAAGGGCGGACGCGCGCTGTTTGCCGACCTGTTCGACCTGCGCGATCCGGCGATCAGCTGACGCACTCCCCTCTCCGCGACAGCAGCTGCGTCGCGGGCATCCGGATCAAGCGGGGCGGTCACGAAAACCGTGCCGCGGTCCCGTGTCTATTGCCGAATGGTCGAACCCGCCTTCTCCGGCGGATGGATCCAGTACACCTTGACCCCGAGTATGCCGGCCTGCTGTTCGACAGCGGCCATCTGCTGGTAGTCGACCCGGTCATTGGCCGTGCTGCGTGCGACCGGCTGCTGGGCACAACCCGGCAGCAGGATCAGCAGGCAGGCCACAGCGACAAGCATCGCGGATTTCATACGCCACCTCCGCACCTACCGAAATGCCGCCGCGCAAGGCGGCATTTCGAGCCTACGCCTGCACGGGAAGGCCGGAGTAGCGGCCCGACGAACGGCCGGCAGCGCGCACGTCGCGCTACTGACCCGAAACGTTCTTCCACTCCAGCAGCAGATCGGTCAGTGCCTGCGGCGTGTTCTGCGGCGCGGGTTGCCCGGCCTGATCGCTCGTGTTCGGCAGATGGCAGCTGGCACAGACCCGGATCTCGCCGGGCGCCATGCTGACCCAGTTGCGTTCACGGACGACGGCCTGTCTCCAGCCGGAGGCCTCGATGTTCGACAACTGCCAGCTGAGCGCGCGCCCGGCCGGCACGATGGCGGCCACGGAGCCGTCCGGCGCGATCCTCACGGCACCCGGGAAATTGCTGGACAGCTGGTTCCCCATCGCCGCCAGCGCCTTAGCGTCGTGCAGAGGCCGCGCCAGAATGCGGCGACCGGCCTGCACCGTGCCTCCGAACTGCGGCGGCCCGCCGTTGGCATAGCCGCGCACCTGGTCGCCCTGGAAGATCTGGAAATCCGTGACGGAGTAGATCTTC
>JBAZXW010000049.1:21576-25876 GCA_041659605.1 Sinimarinibacterium sp.
GGATCCCCGAGTGTCTGCAGCCCGCCCAGTGCCCCGCCGACGCGGAGATTGAACGGCTGCTGGATGTCCGCCCGGTCGCGGGTGGTGACATTGCGCGAAACGATCAACGCAAGCCGGCGATTCCTCAGCCAGCGGCGCAGCGCTGGCGCATTCACGCCGGCGGCGGCAAAGGCCTGGCGCTCGGGGTCCTGCAGTGCGGGCATGCGCGTGAGCGGCGGCAACGGCCGCGGACGCACCTCCACCGGGTCCAGCTCCCAGAGCGTGCCGCTCCAGCTTACGCGCTGGTCCGGATCCCAGTAGGCCACTTCCCTGGCGATGCCCGGCGTGAGGCGTTCGCCCGGGACGAAGCGGGCGCCGTCCGGATTCATCAGGTGCAGGCGGAAGCGGTAGTTGTATGCCGGGGAGGCCGACGTGCCGCTGCGCACCAGCAGCCCCGCCTGCGCGGTACGCACGGCGACCAGCTGGCCGTCGGACAGCGGCAGCGGGTTGCGCATGCGTCCCGCCGTCGCGCCGGCTGCCGCGAGTCGCAGCTTGATGCGGTCGGTGTTGATCTCCGGACGTGCGTCGAAAAAGAGCAGGTCGCCGGCCGTAGCGCTTGCGAACTCCGGAGCACGCACGCCCCAGTAGCGGCCGGGCCTGTTCGGGTCTTCGCGCAGATGGAACATGCCGCCGTCGCCGCGCAGGAACTGCGTCGCGCCGCTGAACTGGCCCGCGGTGACCGGCCCCAGCGCCGGGTCATCGCGGAAGTTGCCTTCGGTATAGGTGCCGCCCAGCTCGTGGCGCCCGAGATGGTGCAACAGCTCTTCGTCGCTGCCGTCCTGGTTGATCGACCAGGGCATGAACTGGTTGAAGGTGTGCCCGGAGAAGGGATAGTCCGGGGCAATGCTCTCTTCATCGAAAGCCGCGCCCATCGAATATTCCGCCCGACGCAACTCCGGAAAGACTTCCTGCCGGCGATGCGTCGCCGGCGGCGTCTGGGCTGATTCAGACGCGTAGTCGAAACTGCCGTAGCTGCCGCCCTCGAACTGGTCGGCATCTGCCTGCTGGTCGCGCTGCAAGTGATCCCACTTGGTGAAGATCACATGTCCGGCGCTGTCGACCGAGGGATAGCTCACGCCGGAAGGCGCGTGCTGCAGAATCGTGACCGTGCAGGCCACTGGATCGATCTGCCAGATGCCGGTGTCGATGGGCGCCGACTCGTACTCGTCGCGCTGCGGGTAGAGGTGCGGCGCGCCATTGCGCGGCCGGTCGGAAACGAACAGCACCGAGTCGTCGCTGCCATATGTCGGCGCGATGTTGTTGTATTCGGCCGGCTGGCAGGGCAGCCTGGCGATGCGCGCGGGCTGTCCCTGCGCCAGGCCGGTGACCTCGTAGATCTGCCACCTGAAATCCAGCACCTCGTACTGCCGCGACGGCGCGCCCTCCACCATCGCAAACAGCGCCTTGTCGCCACTCCAGTGCACGCTGGGCTGGCGCACGGCGATGGCCGCGGGACCGTCCTGCGCGATCGTGCTGCGGCCGTAGCCGGCTTCCTTCGTCAGATTGCGCAGCGTGCCATCCGGATAGCGAATCCACAGGTCGCCGCCACGCGGGGCGCTCTGCATGTCGGCGAGCTGCGCGCCGAAGGTCGAGGTCAGGGTCGTGAATCCGCCGACCGGCACTTGCGTCACGAACAGGATGGGACTGGGCAGCGTGACCGCGGCCGACGCCGCTCCAGCGTATGCGAGCGCCGACCACACACCCGTCGCCACCATCGTACCGATCCTGGACATACGCGCCGCCTCTCAGAGCGGGCACATTGCACCGCCGCCCCACTTGTAGATTGCGGCGCGACGCAGCGCAAGACGACTGCTTCACAGTTTCCCGTCGCCGTAGCGAGGACAAGCCCGACCACGTGCAGCGCGTCACATCACGCCGCCACGCGCACGAACTTCATCGACCTGTTCGACCTGCGCGATCCGGCAATCAACAGACGTGCATTCCCGGTTGCCGGGATCCGCTGCAATTTCCTCGTAGCGGATGCGGGCGACGCTGGGAACTCGACTCGAAGGAAAGTGCAAGCCTCGGCCCGCTAACGTTTTTCGTCGGGATCCTGCTTCAAATCAGCCTTGAGATCGCCGTAGCCTTCCTGGATCTTGCCGGCGGCGTCCTGAATCTTGCCCTTGGCCTGCATGGTCCTGTCGCCGAGGATCTTGCCGGCGACATTCTTGATTTGGCCCTTCGCTTGCTTGATCTGGCCTTTGACCTGGTCCTTGTTCATGAGCGGCTCCGACAGTATCGGTTGAATGCGGCGCAACTGGTCACGCTCATATTCCACGCCACATCCGCGCAAGTCGCCATTGATCGAGATCATTGCGGACGTCACGCCCTGCAATGAGCATGTATAGCGAGCACTGCATAACGGAGGCGGGCACGCGCTCAGGTTCAACACGTTGCCAACAGTTGCACTGAAGGAGAAATGCGATGAGCTTGGGAATGATTCTGTTGATCGTGCTGCTGCTGATGGTGGTCGGCGCGATTCCGACCTGGCCGCACAGCCGGTCCTGGGGTTACGCACCGAGCGGCGGGCTGGGGGTGGTGCTGATCATCCTGCTCATACTGGTACTCTTGGGGAAACTCTAGAGAACCAGCCCGGCTTTGTCGGAGGCTCCAGTCCCTGAGCGGATGGGGTGGGCTCCAACTCAGCCAACAGCGACGGTTTGATGGAAACGCCAGGTCACGGGATCAGCGCGCGACGCGCACGATCTTCAGCGCCAGTTCCAGCGCCTGCTCGTAGTTGAGGCGCGGGTCAACCATCGAGCGGTAGGCCCGTTCGAGATCGCCGTGCAGCAGGTTGCGCGCGCCGCCGGTGCATTCGGTGACGTCTTCGCCGGTCAGCTCCAGGTGGACGCCGCCCAGGCGCGAGCCGCAGGCCTTGTGAATCGCGAACGACTGCTCGACTTCGGACAGGATCTTGTCGAACGGCCGCGTCTTCAGGCCATTGGGCGTACCCACCGTGTTGCCGTGCATCGGATCGCAGATCCACAGCACGCGGTGTCCGCCGGCGCGAACGGCTTCGATCAGACGCGGCAGGTGGTCGCCGACCTTGTCGGCGCCCATGCGGTGGATCAGCGTCAGGCGCCCCGGCTCGTTGTCCGGGTTGAGCACGCGGCACAGGTCCGTGACCCATTCCGCCGACATCGACGGCCCGACCTTCACGCCCATCGGATTGCGGATGCCGCGGCAGTACTCGACGTGGGCGCCGCCGACTTCGGCGGTGCGCATGCCGATCCACGGAAAATGGGTCGACAGGTTGTACCAGCCGTGCTTGCGCGGCACCTGGCGCGTCTGTGCCTGTTCGTACCAGAGCAGCAGCGCCTCGTGCGAGGTGAAGAATTCGACGCGCGAGAACTCGCCGATCGGCTGCCCGGCCAGCGTCTCCATGAAGCGCACCGAATCGCCGAGCGCATCGACCATCGACTGGTAGTCGGCGGCCAGCGGCGAATGCTTGACCCAGTCGAGGTCCCAGTCCTCCGGGTGATGCAGGTCGGCGAAGCCGCCGTCGATCAGGCCGCGCACAAAGTTGATCGTCATCGCCGAACGCGCGTGGCCTTCGAGCAGGCGCTGCGGATCGGGGATACGCGCCGCCGTCGTGAACTCGGGCGCGTTGACCAAGTCGCCGCGGTAGCTCGGCAGCGTCAGGCCGTCGCGCGTCTCGGTGTCGGCCGAGCGCGGCTTGGCGTACTGGCCGGCGAAACGGCCAATGCGCACGACGCGCGAGCGCAGGCCATGCACTAGCACCAACGACATCTGCAGCAGCACCTTGAGCCGGTTGGTGATGATCTCCGGTCGGCAGTCGGCGAAGGACTCGGCGCAGTCACCCCCCTGCAGGATGAAGCCGTCGCCGTCCTGCGCGCGCACCAGGTGCTGCTTGAGCGCCTCGACTTCCCAGGACGTGACCAGCGGCGGCAGGTGGCGCAGTTGATCGAGCGCGGATTCGAGATGCGCCGCGTCCGGATACTGCGGCTGCTGCACGGCCGGCCGACTCTGCCAGGATTCGGGGGACCAGTTGGAGGGGGGCTGCGAAGTCACGGGAGTGGGTACTGCACGAAACGGGGGACGGAAGTATATCGCCCGTGCTGCGTAGGGCGGCCCGTGGCCGCCGGCGGGCATTGCCCGCCCTTGTGTAATGCTTTTTCTGCGGTAGTTGTTAGCTGTGCAGTCGGAGAGCCCGAGCCGCCCTGGGTCTGAGAGACCGTGCCGTAGCAATAGGAGCCTCCGACTGTTTTTCTTTCTAGAACCCGAATGGTTGCTGGGACCG
>JBAZXW010000050.1:0-25429 GCA_041659605.1 Sinimarinibacterium sp.
CACAAGGTCGCCCTCGTCGCCGTCGCCCGAAAACTCCTCACCATCCTCAACGCCATGCTTCGTGATCACAGCCAGTGGAATCCCCACTTGGCCGCAAAACGCGCTTGACGAAACATGGTTGCTACGGCCCATTGGCGCGATCACGGGCGCGGTTCACAATGACTATTCCAGATTTCCTCTCCCAGCCATGAACCTCGAATCCCGTCTGCGCAGCCATTTTGAAGCCAGCATCGCCGCGAAGCAGGCGACGCTGGCGCTGGCGCTGCCGGCACTGGCGCGCGCCGCCACGCTGCTCGCCGAGCGCCTGCGCGCCGGCGGCAAGGTGCTGACCTGCGGCAACGGCGGCTCTGCCGGCGACGCGCAGCATTTCGCTGCCGAGCTCACCGGCCGCTTCGAGCGCGAGCGGCCGGGCCTGCCCGGCATCGCGCTGACGGTCGACTCCTCGGCGCTGACGGCGATCGCCAACGACTACAGCTTCGAGCGCGTGTTCTCCAAGCAAGTCGAGGCGCTGGGGCACGCCGGCGACGTGCTGCTGGCGATCTCGACCTCGGGCAATTCGCCGAACGTGGTCAAGGCGATCGAGGCCGCGCAGGCGCAGAAGCTGCACGTGATCGCGTTGACCGGGCGCGACGGCGGCCGCATGGCGGCGCTGCTGGGCGAGGCCGACGTCGAGCTGCGCGCGGCTTCGTCCGTGACCGCGCGCGTGCAGGAGGTGCACATCCTGTTCCTGCATTGCCTGTGCGACGCCATCGACGAACAGCTGTTCCCGCGGGCATGACTGCGCCGCAGATCCAGCCGGCTGCACCGTTGCCCGAGCCCGCGCTGCGCCGGCTGCGCGCGGCGTTTCCGCCGGAGCGGCTGTACACCGATCCCGCCGATTGCCTCGCCTACGGCTACGACAACTCCAAGCGCATGGCGATGCCTCAGGCGGTCGTGCTCGCCACCTCGCACGACGAGGTCGCGGCGCTGGTGGCGCTGTGCAACGAACTGGCGCTGCCGTTGGTTGCGCGCGGGCGCGGCACCAACACCACCGGCGCGACCGTGCCGATCCACGGCGGCGTCGTGCTGTCGCTGGAGCGGATGAACCGCATCCTGCGCGTGTCGCCGGGTGACCGCCTGATCGAATGCGAGGCCGGCGCGCTCAATGGCGACGTGCAGGCCGCGGTCGCGCAGCACGGGCTGTTCTGGGCGCCGGATCCGACCAGCCTCGCCTACTCGACCGTCGGCGGCAATCTCGGCTGCTGCGCGGGCGGTCCGCGCGCGGTCAAGTACGGCACTGCGCGCGACAACGTGCTCGGCTTGCGTGCGGTGACCGGCGCCGGCACCACGATCAAGACCGGCTGCACGACGACCAAGGGCGTCGTTGGCTACGACCTCACGCGTCTGCTCGTCGGCAGCGAGGGCACGCTCGCCGTGATCACCGAGGCGACGCTCAAGCTGCTGCCCAAGCCGCAATGCGTGAAAACCGTGCGCGCCTGCTATGCGGATGTGAAAAGCGCGGCCGAGGCGGTCGCGCGCATCATGGGCCAGCCGGAAACGCCGAGCGCGCTGGAGTTCATGGACGGCGACGCGGTGCAGCTCGCGGAAGGCTATCAGCCGACCGGCGTGCCGACCGGCACCGGCGCGCTGCTGCTGATGGAAGTCGACGGCAGCGTCGATGCGATCGACGCCGCGCTGCGCGCGGTATCGGCCGCGGCGTCGGGGCCGGGCCTGGTCGAGCTGCGCACCGCGGCGACGAGCGCCGAGACCGACGCGCTGTGGGCCTGTCGCAAGGCGCTGTCGCCGTCACTGCGCAAGATCGCGCCGAAGAAGGTCAACGAGGACGTCTGCGTGCCGGTGACGCGCATTCCCGAGCTGGTTGCGGGGCTCGCGGAACTGTCGCGCAAGCACGGCATCCGCATCGTCAACTTCGGCCACGCCGGCAACGGCAACATGCACACCAACCTGCTCGCCGATCCCGAAGACCCCGCGCAGATGAAAGCCGTGCACGCCTGCCTGGGCGAGGTGTTCCGGCTGGTGCTGGATCTGGAAGGCACGCTGTCCGGCGAGCACGGCGTTGGCATCGAGAAGCGCGACTACGTCGGCTGGGAGATCGCCGAAGGCACGCTCGACGTAATGCGCGCGCTGAAGAAGACGCTGGATCCGAAAGGCATCCTCAATCCCGGCAAGGCCTTGCCCGGCATCTGAGCCGGCCATAGAGTCGGGCTATTGCAGGCATAGCCAGAACCGCCTTTTGCGCGACGCCGAACGAGCGTAGGCTCGGCCTGCGGTTTCACTCATGAAGAGGAGAACAGCATGGCCAAGCTCAAGGGCAGCAAGACGGAAGCGAACCTGAAGGCGGCGTTTGCGGGTGAGTCGCAAGCCAATCGCCGCTATCTGTATTTCGCACAGAAGGCGGACGTCGAGGGCTACAACGATGTCGCAGCGGTGTTCCGTTCGACTGCGGAAGGCGAGACCGGTCACGCGCACGGCCACCTCGAATACCTTGAAACCTGCGGCGATCCGGCGACCGGGCTGCCGTTTGGCGAGACCAGCGCGAACCTGAAGACCGCGATCGCCGGCGAAACCCACGAATACACCGACATGTATCCGGGCATGGCGAAGGCCGCGCGCGACGAGGGCTTCGACGAAGTCGCCGACTGGTTCGAGACGCTGGCAAAAGCTGAACGCTCGCACGCGAACCGGTTTACGAAAGCGCTGCAGGAAATCGCCTGATTCCGGCCGGGTGCCGCGGCGCCCGGATTCGACATGGCCGAGTCCCCTTCCAATCAGCCCCGGGCTGAGGGTGGTTTGCAAGCGCCGACACGCCACGCGATCGCGTGGCGCGACCCGGCGTTCTGGGACCGCGATGCGCTCGACGCCGAGCTGCACCGCGTCTACGAGATCTGCCACGGCTGCCGGCGCTGCGTCAGCCTGTGCCACGCGTTCCCGACCTTGTTCGACCTGGTGGACGCGTCGTCGACGATGGAGGTCGACGGCGTCGCCAAGGCCGATTACGGAAAGGTCGTCGAGCAGTGTTACCTCTGCGACCTGTGCTACCAGACCAAGTGTCCCTACGTGCCGCCGCACGAGTGGAATGTCGACTTCCCGCACCTGATGCTGCGCGCGAAGGCGCAGGCGTTCCGGCGCGGTGAGGTGTCCGCGCAGCATCAGCGCCTGACCAATACGACCAGCATCGGCCGCCTGGCGTCGATTCCGGTCATCGCCGAAACCGTCAACGCGATCAACCGCAGTCCGACGATGCGCAAGGCGGTGCGCGTGGTGATGGGTGTGCATCCCGATGCGCGACTGCCGGAGTATCACCACCCGACGGCGCGCGCGCGTCTGAAAAAGCCGGTCGAGGCGCCGGTGGCGCCGGCGGTTCAGCCAGCCGGACCGACGCGCGGCCGCGTCGCGGTGTTCGTCACCTGCTACGGCAACTACAACATGCCGCAGGCGGTCGAGGATCTGGTCGCGGTATTCCGCCACAACGGCATCGAGACCCGGCTGATCGAACGTGAGCAATGCTGCGGCATGCCCAAGATGGAACTGGGCGATCTCGACAGCATCGAACGCTACAAGGCCGCGAATCTGCCGGTGCTGGCGCAGGCGGTGCGCGAGGGTTGGGACATCACCGCGCCGATTCCCTCCTGCGTGCTGATGTTCCGCCAGGAGATCCCGCTGCTGTTCGCCGACGACGCCGACGTGCAGACGCTGCGCCGCGCGATCTTCGATCCCTTCGAATACCTGATGCACCGGCACAAGGCCGGGCTGCTGAACACGGCATTCGCGCAGCCGCTGGGCAAGGTCGCCTACCACGCACCCTGCCACCAGCGCGTGCAGAACATCGGGCCGAAGACGCGCGAACTGCTGACGCTGATTCCGGGGACGACGCTGGAGACGGTCGAGCGCTGCTCCGGGCATGACGGCACCTACGGCGTGCGCGAGGCGACCTACGAGCGTTCGATGAAGATCGCGCGGCCGGTGGTGAACCGGTTCAAGCAGGCGGAGCCCGACCACATCAGCAGCGACTGCCCGATGGCCGGCGAGCATCTGGCGCACGGCGTCGACCCGGCTCGCCACTCGGTCCATCCGCTGTCGCTGCTGCGCCGCGCCTACGGGATCTGAGCCGATGCAGCCACTGCGCGCCGACGATCTGCTCAGCCTGGAAGCCTACGCGCGCCAGCGCGCAGAGTTCCGCCAGCGCGCGATCGCGCACAAGCGCGTGCGCACGCTGCATCTGGGGCCGCATCTGACGCTGCTGTTCGAGGATCGCCTGACCGTGCAGTACCAAGTGCAGGAGATGCTGCGCATCGAGCGCATCTTCGAACCCGAAGGCATCGCCGACGAGCTGGCGGCCTACAATCCGCTGATCCCGGACGGGCACAACTGGAAGGCGACGCTGATGATCGAGTTCGCCGACGAGGCCGAGCGCCGTCGACGCCTCGTCGTCTGGCGCGGCATCGAGCACCACTTCAGCCTGCAGGTGGGCGCCTTGCCGCCGGTGAATGCGGTCGCCGACGAGGACCTCGAACGCAGCAACGACGACAAGACCTCGGCGGTGCATTTCCTGCGTTTCGAGATCGACGCGACGATGCGTGCGGCGGCGCGCGCCGGCGCCGGGATCGCTTTCGCGGCGCAGCATGCGGACTGCAGCGAGCGCAGCCTGCTCTCGGTCGAGCAGCGCGCGGCGCTGCTGGCCGACCTCGACGATTGAGACGGATCAGGCGCGCAACACGCCTACTTCGAGTTCTGCGAACCAGTTGATGAAGCGCTGCACGTCGGCGCCGCGGTAGATCGCGCCATGCTGCGGGCACATCAGCTCGATCTTCATCTTCGAGACGCGCTCGCACCAGTCGAGCTTGGCCTTGTCCGAGCCCATCCAGCGGCGGTGGAAGCCTTCGGCATGACGGATGTGGCGATCGAAATCCTCGACGTACAGGCCGCTGCTGTCCGGCGGCAGCAGCGCGGCGCCGACATCGCCCGAGAACAGCAGCTTGGCCTTGGGGTCGTAGAGATGGAAGTTTCCGGACGAATGCAGGTAATGCGCGGGGATCGCCTGCAGACTCAGGTCGCCGTGCGGGATGTCCAGGCCGGCATCCGGAATCGATACGAAGGTCTCGGGGCCGCCGCCGAAATGCGGGATGAAACTCGTCCACAGCCAGCTGCAGTAGCACTTCAGCGCCGGGTTGAATTCCAGCCACAGGCTCAGCGAGGAGATGATGTCCGGGTCCTGGTGCGAGGCGAAGATGCCGTCGATCTTCGCCGGGTCGTACTCGGCGCTGAGCGCCGAGAACACCGCCGGAAAGATCTCCATGCCGCCCGGATCGCAGAGCAGGCCGCGCTCGCCGCTGATCACCAGGTACTCGTTGGTGTCGATCACATAGCCCGGCTTGTCGGGATCGCGGGCGATGGCGAGCCAGCGATGGCCGCCGTCCTCGAAGATGATCTGAGCCCGTTTCATGAATGTCAGTCTCCAGTGGCCTTGTGCAGCGCCGTCAGCGCCGACTCGATCTCGAGAATCGTGCGGCTGAATTCCCCCGACACCTGGCTCAGCTCGGGCGCGAAGCGCCCGCCGTAGGCGGCCTCGATATGTGCAGAGCGCGCCAGCACCGTGCCGAGTTGCATCAGCGGCAGGATGTCGTCGACGAGCAGGCGCCGCAGGCCCGTCTGCGTCTGCCGCAGCGCGGCGATGCGCTGCTGCACCGCCTGTCGTTGCCGGTCGCGTACCGCGTCGAGCTTCGCCTGGACCGCGTCCCGCGTGGCGCCGATGCGTTCGGTGATCGCGAGATAGCGGGCTTCCCGGACCAGCGCGGTGACCGTTGTCACCGAGGCGGCCGTGAGCCCGCGCAGCCCGCTCATCTGTTGCGACAGCTCGCCGGCGAAACGCCGCAACTCATCGGACAGCACGCCAAAACCGCGTGCGGCGTCGCCGGCGCGCCGTGCCAGCATGATCGCGTTGAGCGCCATCACGCTGATGCGAAAGGCAGGCCGCACGACACTCTTGATCTGTTCGTTGATGCGAACGATCCGATGCAGTTCCTGGGAGCTGGCATTCATCGCGAGCGGCGGAGCGGGTGGGTGCACCCCGATTCTCGACCGGATCTGTAGTGACGGCGAGCGCGGCAGGCCGAATGGAGCCCGGCGGTCGCCTGAACGGTCGCCCTGCTACTTGATGACGCGCAGTGTCGGCCGGCTCGGCTTGGTCGGTTTGGGCGGTTCCGGCGGCGGGGCCGAGCCGCTGGCCGCCTGGGCGTCGGCCGGCTCGACTTCGCCGAACAGCACGCCTTCGCCGTTCTCGCGTGCGAACACCGCAAGCACCGCGCCCGGCGGGAACTGGACATCGCAGGAGCGGCCGCCGAAGCGCGCCGAGAACCAGATCGGGTCGCCCTGCAGATCGAGGTTCTGCACCGCAACCGGACTGATGTTCAGCGTGATGCGCTCGTCCTTGACGAACGCGCGCGGCACCGACACACCCGGATAGTCCGCAGCGACCAGCACATGCGGCGTCAGGCCGTTGTCGCAGCACCAGTCGAAGATGGCGCGGATCAGGTAGGGGCGGCGGGATTTCGACATGAATAAGCCGGCGGAACAGGTTGCGGGAGATCTGCCGAGTCCGGCCACCGCGGCCGGATCAGCGCAGGCTCGATTGTACGCTCGGACGCATGAGTACACGCTGCGCGTAGCGCTGCAGCGCGGGATCCTCCGGCAGCTTGAGTTGCAGCGCCGGCAGAGCGGACAGCAGCGCCGCCCAGGCACAGTCGGCGACATTGAATTCCATGCCCAGGCACCAGCCACGCTGCGGGAAGAAACGCCCGCTGGAAATCAGACTCTCGTTCAACTGCTTGCGCGCCGCCTTGGCTTCCGGCGATTTCGGTGCGGCGAGAATCGCCTGCGCCAGCGGCAGCAGCTCGTGCTCCAGGCGTGCCGCCATCATGCGCACGAGTGCGCGCGCCGCCGGGTCGGGCGGCAGCAGGCGCGGATGGGGGTAACGCTCGTCCAGGTATTCGACGATGATGCCGGCCGGATACATCACGGCATCGCGATCGGTCAGCGTCGGCAGCGTCAGCGATGGATTGAGGATGAGCAGGTCGGGATGCGGTTTGCCGCCGGGTTGTACGCGTTCGACGCGCGCGTGATCGACGTCTTTTTCCGCAAGGACGATGCACGCCCACCGGCTGGTCAACTCGTCGGGTGCATAGAACAGCGTGAGACCGGCGCGAGCGCCGGGCCGCGTTTCCATGACATATCTGCTCTTGGCCGGGATCGCCATCGTGGTCGGCCGCGGCTAAACGAAAACGGCGCCGTTCATGGCGAAGATTTCCAGCATGAACGGCGCCGTGGGGATCACGATGGCAGGCTAGTGGACGTCTTTCCAGAACTCGCGCTTGAGCAGATAGGCGAGTACCGTGAACAGCAGCAGGAACAACATGACATTGACGCCGGTCGAGACGCGGTCCGCGCGGCCGGGTTCGGCGGCGTAGACCATGAAGTTCACCGTGTCGGCGACGAACTTCTGGTACTCCTTCTCGTCGAGCTTGCCCGGCACGGCGACCTTGAAGCTTGGCCCGGCATGCGCGCCGTGGCCGCCTTCCCCTTCGCCCTCGGCCGGGGCGGCTTCTTCGTGCTTCACCTGCCAGCCCTGCAGTTCGCCGAGCACGTGCGGCATCGACGCCCCCGGCAGCACCAGGTTGTTGGTCCCCAGAGGGCGCGTTTCGTCGAGGTAGAAGGTCAACAGGTAGTTGTAGACCCAGTCCGGACCGCGCGCGCGCGTTTCCACCGTCAGGTCCGGCGGGACGGCGCCGAACCAGCCGGCCGACGCCGCCGGCATCGCCGAGACGATGTGGTCGCCCGACTTCTCGCTGGTGAACATCAGGTTCTGCTTGAGCAGGTCTTCCGGGATGCCCAGGTCGGCGGCCATGCGCGCGTAGCGCAGGTGCCCCATCGAATGGCAGCCGGAGCAGTAGTTCATGAAGTTGCGCGCGCCGCGCTGTTGCGAGGCGACGTTGCCCGTGTCGGGTTCGAAGCTGTACGGCAGCGCCGCTTCGCTCGACGCCTTGACGCCCGTCGAGCACACCGCGGCGCCGGCCAGCAGCAGCGTCTGCAGGGCCGTCAACAGCTTGGCATTAATGCGCTTCATAGGTCACGCGCTCCGGTTCCGGCTTGGTCTTGTCGAGCTTGGAGTAGTACGGCATCAGGATGAAGAAGCCGAAATAGATCACGGTGCCGATGCGCGAGGCCAGCGTGCCAAACGGGGTCGGCGGTTGCATGCCGAAGTAGCACAGCACGACGAAGGCGACCGTGAACAGCGCCACGGCGACCTTGAAGATCGGGCCCTTGTAGCGGATCGACTTGACCGGGGAGCGGTCCAGCCACGGCAGCGCGAACATGACCAGCACCGCGCCGAACATGCCGACGACGCCGAGCAGCTTGTTGGGGATCGCGCGCAGGATCGCGTAGAACGCGCCGAAGTACCACGCCGGCGTGATGTGGTTGGGCGTGACCAGCGGGTTGGCTTCCTGGAAGTTGGGCTTCTCCAGGAAATAGCCGCCGCCGTCCGGCGCGAAGAACACGATGCCGAGAAACACGATCAGGAAGCCGCCGACGCCGACCAGGTCCTTCACCGTGTAGTACGGGTGGAAGGGAATGCCGTCGAGCGGGATGCCGGTCTTCGGATCCTTCTTCTTCTTGATCTCGATGCCGTCCGGATTGTTCGAGCCGACTTCATGCAGCGCGATCAGGTGCGCGACGACCAGGCCGACGAGCACAAACGGAAGCGCGACGACGTGCAGCGAGAACAGGCGGTTGAGCGTCGCATCCGACGGGATGTAGTCGCCCTGGATCCAGATCACCAGGTCGGGGCCGACCACCGGGATCGCGCCGAACAGCGAGATGATCACCTGCGCGCCCCAGTACGACATCTGGCCCCACGGCAACACGTAGCCGCAGAACGCTTCGGCCATCAGGCACAGGAAGATCAAGCAGCCGAAGATCCAGAGCAGTTCGCGCGGCTTGCGGTGCGAGCCGTAGATCAGGCCGCGGTACATGTGCAGGTAGACGACGATGAAGAACGCCGATGCGCCGGTCGAATGCAGGTAGCGGATGACGTTGCCCCAGGGCACGTCGCGCATGATGTACTCGACGCTGTGCCAGGCCTGCGCGGCGTCGGGCTTGTAGTGCATCGTCAGGAAGATGCCGGTCAGCAGCTGGTTGACCAGCACCAGCATCGCGAGCGAGCCGAAGTAGTACCAGAAGTTGAAGTTCTTCGGCGCGTAGTACTCGGTCAGATGGTCCTTCCACAGCTTGGTCAGCGGGAATCGATCATCGATCCAGCCGAGGACGCCGGTGGTCTTGTGCGGATTCGGAACGATGGCCATTTACGCAGCCCCCACGGTGTCTTCGCCGATGACGATCGTGTTGTCGCCTTCGTAGCGGTGCGGCGGCACGACCAGATTCAGCGGCGCCGGCACGCCCTTGTAGACGCGTCCGGACAGGTCGAACTTGGAGCCGTGGCACGGGCAGTAGAAACCGCCCTGCCAGTTCGGATCGATTTCTGGCGCCGGGTGATCCGGGCGGAACGTCGGCGAGCAGCCGAGGTGCGTGCATGAGCCGACCATCACCAGCATGTCCGCCTTGATCGCGCGCGCCTCGTTCTGTGCGTAGGCGGGCTGCTGCGCTTCCTTGGATTCGGGATCGCGCAGCTCGCCGGCGACCTTGGGCAGGGACTGCAGCATTTCCGGCGTGCGCTTGACGATCCACACCGGCTTGCCGCGCCACGCGACGATGATGCGCTGGCCGGATTCGACCTTCGAGATGTCGACGGTGACCGGTGCGCCCAGCGCTTTCGCGCGTTCGCTCGGTTTCAGCGACGCCAGAAATGGCCAGACCGCTGCGATCGTTCCAGCACCGCCGACGACGGTCGTCGTCAGCGTGAGGAAGCGGCGGCGGCCGGGATCCACGCCTTGATTGCTCATTGAACAATGCCCCTGCAGGAGTGATATAGAAATCCTGAAAGGCCCGAACGCAGCAACGTCTGCGGCCCGCCATGGCGGGCCGCGCCCGACGGGCCGTGTCCCCAAGGCGATGCGCTCGGCCTAACCCGCAAAGTATAACGGCTGGGGGCAACGCGGCGTAAGCCGCCGGCGCTGAAAAGCTGCGGCGGGCGACCCTCGGGGTCTTTAGGACAACAGGCCGCGCAGCGCGGCGAAGCGCACGACTTCGGCGGTGTTGCGCAGGCCCAGCTTCTCCATCATGCGTGCGCGATGGTTCTCGGCGGTTTTCACACCGATGTCGAGAATCTGCGCGATCTCCTTGGTGGTCTTGCCCTGGATCACCAGGTGGAAGGTTTCGCGCTCGCGCGCGGTCAGGCTCTCGTAGGGATCGGTGCTGATGCTGCGACCGCGGCTCTGCCGCTCGGCCAGCGCCTTGGCGGCGCGCGGGCCGAAATAGGACTGTCCGCCGTGGATCGCTTTGATCGCCGTCATCAGCTCGGCGACCGAGGTGTCCTTGTTGAGGAAGCCGTTGGCGCCGGCGCGCAGGATCGGCAGGATGTATTCGTCCTCCTCGTGCACCGTCAGCACCAGGGTGCGCGAGCTCGGCAGCTCGGCGCGCACGCGCTTGACCACTTCCAGGCCGGACATGCGCGGCATCGAGATGTCGGTGACGACGACGTCGGGCTGGGTTTTCAGCGCCAGGTCCATCGCCTGGTGGCCGTCGGCGGCCTGGGCGACGACCTGGCATTCGCCGGTTTCCTCGAGCATGGAAACCAGGCCCTCGCGGACGATGGTGTGGTCGTCGGCGACCAGCAGGCGGATCGGATTCATCGTTAGGGTGGGGTTCCAGTGTCTGAGGCATCGAGCGCGAGCGTCATCTGCACGACCGTTCCACTGCCGCTGATGCCGGCCTTGAGCTCGACGCGCCCGCCGAACAGCTCGGCGCGGTCGCGCATGCCGCGCACGCCGCCGCTGGTGCCGGATCGTTCGGCATCGGCCAGGGCCTGCGCATCAAAACCGCGGCCATCGTCCTCGATGCGCAGGATCAACATGTCGCCCCGTCGTTGCAGCACGATCTGTGCCGTCCGTGCCTGGGCGTGGCGGATCACGTTGGTGAGCGCCTCCTGCGTCACCCGGAACACCAGCGTTTCGATGTCGGGGTGCAGGCGTTGTTCGTCCAGGCCGGAGCGCAACTCGATGGCGAGGCCGGTGCGCTCGGTCAGTGTCCGCGCGAGCCAGTTGAGCGCGGCGTCGAGGCCGAGGTCGTCGAGCAGCGTCGGCCGCAGCAGACGCGATAGCTCACGCGTGTCATGCAGCGAGGTGCGCGTCAGTTCGAGCGCGTCGCCGAGCCGGTGTTCGAGCCCGAGATTGCCGGCGCCGCGCGCGTCGTCGAGGATGCGCTGCAACTGATTGGCGAGGGCGGTCAGGGTCTGGCCGATGCCGTCGTGCAGTTCGCGCGCAAGGCGTCGCCGCTCCTCTTCCTGCACGTGCCAAACCGACTTGGCCAGGGTTCTGAAGCGGCGCTCGCTGCGCACCACCGACTGCAGCAGGCGCTGGTTGTCGGCGGTCAGCGCCTCGACCTGGCGCAGCACCGCCTGGCGGAATCCTTCGTTTTCGGCATCGCCCGCGTGCCGGGTCCCTTCGGCGAGGCGCTCGTTGCTTGCGACCTCCCGCTGCGGCTCCATGCCCGTCTGCGATTTCAGGCCGGGATTCAGGCCGGCTGCGGCGCGAAGGCGTGGAGGCTGGCGGCCAGCCGGCTCAGGGCGAATTCCTGATTGGCGGCGCGCAGGGCCAGCGCCGACTGATCGGCCAGCGCTTCGAGAATTTCGACGTCCAGTTCAGAGAGCACGCGCGGCCCATCGGCACGCAGCAGGCACAGCACGCCGCGCTGGCGACCGCCGAGTTCCAGTGGCACGGCGACGACGGCCGGCGCGTTCTCCTCGAAGCTGCCGTCCAGCTGCGGCTGGATCAGCCCCAGCTTGTCGGCCAACCCCAGGCTGCCGCGGACCAGGGACTGGTGCAGGGCGCGCGCCGCGCAGCCCAGTACGATGTCGAGCAAGTCCTGCTGGCCGACCCGATGCGTGCAGACCACTTCCAGGGAAGGGTCTTCGCGGGTCTGCAGGATGAAACCCCTTTCGGCGCCGATCACCTCGCAGGCCGAGCGCAGGGTATTGCGCAGAACTTCCTGCGCCGGCTCGCTGGCGTGGTCACCCGACCAGGTCAGCGCTTCATGCAGGCTGCGTCGCGGCTGCCGGCGACGGGATCCGCTCGGCGAAAACGGGGCTGGACGCAACGCAACGGGTGGACGATGTAAGAGCAACGCTGAATCCTCCAGATGAAGGCACCGCCTCTCGCAAGCTTTGTGCCACTGGTGACGCCGCTACGTCGGCAACGTCGAGTGCGGGCGAGTCTAGCAGATGCCGCCCACGGCGCCGTGGGTAATGTTGGCTCACTCCTGGTCGAGGCCGAGCTTCTTGATGCGGTAGCGCAGCGAGCGGAACGACATCCCCAGCAGTTCGGCGGCGCGCGTCTTGTTGTAGCGCGTTTTCTCGAGGGCTTCGCGGATCGCCTGGCGTTCCATGTCCTCCATCTGCCGCTCCAGGCCGCTGGCTGTTTCGGCCGAGGCTCGCGGTGTGTGCAGCTGCAGGTCGGCGGCGCCGATGCGCGTGCCGTCGCACAGGGTCATCGCGCGCTCCAGCACGTTCTCGAGCTCGCGCACGTTGCCCGGGAAGGGGTATTCCAGCAGGCAGCGCAGCGCCGCGGCGTCCAGTTCGGGCGCCGCGGGCAGGCCGGCGTCGTCGGCAATGCGCTTCAGGATGTGGCGGGCCAGCAGCGGGATGTCGTTCGCGCGCTCGCGCAGCGGCGGCGTGCGCACGGTGATGACGTCGAGGCGGTACAGCAGGTCCTGGCGGAACTGGCCGTGGCCGGCCAGCTCGCGCAGGTCGCGATGCGTCGCCGAAATGATGCGCACGTTGACCGGCACCTCGGCTTCCGCGCCGACCGGGCGTACGCGGCGCTCCTGCAGCGCGCGCAGCAGTTTGACCTGCATGTGCATTGGCAGCTCGGCGACTTCGTCGAGAAACAGGGTGCCGCCTTCCGCAGCCTGGAACAGGCCGGCCTTGTCGCGGTGCGCGCCGGTGAAGCTGCCTTTGAGATGGCCGAAGAATTCGCTTTCCATCAACTCGGTCGGAATCGCGCCGCAGTTCACCGCGACGAATGGTCCGGCGGCGCGCGGGCCGCTGCTGTGGACCAGCCGCGCAACGAGCTCCTTGCCGGTGCCGGATTCGCCGGTGATGTGCACCGGCGCCTGGCTGCGCGCCAGCCGCTCGATCAAGCCACGCAGCTGGCGGATGCTTTCGTGTTCGCCCAGCAGGCCGTCGCCGCCTTCGGCGCGCGGCCGCGCACCGCGCAGGCGCAAGGCGGTATCGACCAGCTTGCGCAGTACCGCGACGTCGACCGGCTTGGAGACGAAGTCGAAGGCGCCGGCCTTGAGGCTTTCGACCGCAGCCTCGGCATTGCCGTAGGCGGTGATCACCGCCACCGGCGTTTGCGGCGCGCGCTGCTGGATTTCGCTGACCAGGGTGATGCCGTTGCCGTCCGGCAGGCGCATGTCGGTGATGCACACGTCGAAACTGTCGCGGGCCAGGTGCGCGCGCGCTTCCGCGAGCGTGGCGGCCGCATCGGTGCGCAGCCCCATGCGCGACAAGGTGATCTCGACGAGCTCGCGGATGTCGGGCTCGTCGTCAACGATCAGGACCCTGGCTGTACTCATGCGTGTGACGGTTCGTCCGGGAGGGTTGCGGCGGCTGCCGGTGGGACGGCGAAACGGATGCGGAAGGTCGCGCCCTGGACGCCGGGGAGGTGTCTCAGCCGCGCCTGATTGTATTCGCACAATTCGCGGCACAGGAAAAGCCCCAGGCCGGTGCCGTTTGGATTGGTCGTGAAGAAGGGCTCGAAGACGCGCTCCTGCAGGTCCTGGGCGATGCCGGGTCCGTTGTCCGCCACGTCGAGCTGGATGGCGTCGCCGTCGCGGCTGCGCGTCGCGCACAGCGTGACGAGGACCGGCCGGCCGCTGCGTGCGCCGCTCTCGAAGCTGTTGTCCCAGAGATTGAAGAGGACCTGTTGCAGGTGTTCCGGATCGAATCGGATCTGGGCCTCGGCTGGCACGTCGGTCAGCTCGATCGGCCGCGACTCGCGTGGGTGGCTTTCGTGATACAGCGCCACCGTCTGGATCAGCCACTGGCGCAGCCGCAAGTTGGCCTGCCGCGACGGATCGCGCCGCGACAGGTCGAGCACGTCGCGGACGATGCGCTCAATGCGCGCGGCATGGCGCTGGATCATCGCCAGCAGGCGTCGATTCTCGCCATGCATCTGCTCGGATTCGGCCAGCAGCTGGCCGGCCTGGGTGATCGCCGACAGCGGATTGCGGATCTCGTGGGCGATGCCTGCAGACAGTCGGCCCAGCGCGGCCAGCTTGATCTGCTGCGCCTGCTCGCGCAGCTGCGCGACGTCCTCCAGCATGACCAGCACCTGCGCGGCCGCGCCCCAACCCAGGCGCGTCAGGCGCACGCTGACTTCGCGGCCGCTGCCGGTGACCTGCAGCGATGCGCTCGATGCGCGCCCGCCAGTGCGCCACGCCTGGAGCAGCGCATGCAGCTCCGGGGCGGCGCCTGCGGTGGTCGCGCCGCCGAGCAACTCGGCGCCGAGCAGGCGCCGCGCGGCCGCATTGGTGCTGCGGATGCGGTCGTCGGCATCGACGACCAGCACGCCGGTATGCATCGCTTCGATGACGTTTTCGGACAGCCGCGACAGGCTGATGTACTCACTGCCGACCTTGGCGGCCACCGCTTCGCTGCGTCGCGCGCGTTGGGCCACGGTGTTGGCGACCAGGCTCGACACGAAGAACATCAGGCCGAGCAATCCGGCCTGGGTGTATTCGCTGCTGTCGGGCGATCGGGTAGCCAGCTGATTCAGCGCTTCGGCTCCGAGCATCGCCAGCGTCGCGACCGCTGCATGCACGGCCGCCAGCCGCGGGCGCAGGACCAGGCCGCCGCCGACGACCGGCGGAATCAGGAGGATGCCCAGGCCGCTGTCGATGCCGCCGGTGCCGAACACCAGCGCGCCGATCATCACGACGTCGGCGGCCAGATGCAGGTGCGCCTGCACGCGCAGGCTCGGTGTCCGATAGACGCCGAACAGCAGCAGGAAGAGTGCGATCAGTGCATAGGTCAGGCAGCCGTAATAGAAGGTGGGCTGGCGGATCTGATCGAAGGTCGACGGCACCAGGCCGCTGCGGTACAGCGTCAGCAGCGTCGTGACCAGCAGCAGCCGGTAGGGGCCGAGCACGGCGAGGATGCGCCAGTCCTCGGTGCGGGCCGAGGGCGCGCTGCTGGCCTGGCTCGCCGCCGGTTCCGGCAATATGGCTGCGGCACCGCCCGGCCGGTTGGCCTCATTCACTGCAACGGCCGCACAAGCCAGCCGAGTTGAGCGCCTTGGCCGGCAGGTAGGTGCCGCACTTGGCGCAGCGCGCCATCGGCTCGTACAGATCGGCCGGCGGCGGATTCTGTCGCGGCAGCTGTCCGCGCACCTGCTTGACGATCCGCCAGACCAGCCAGACCGCGGCCACGATGATCAGAAGTCGCAAGATATTCATGGGAGTGAGTGTACGTCCTGTGCAAAGAGTGTACGTCCTGTACAAGACGGCGCCATCCATGGCGCCGACTGTCAAAACAAGCACGCTTTCTATTCTTCAATTGGACGGCGGCTTGGCGCGGGGCTCATGGGTAAGCGAGAATGCCGGCCGCACATCGGACTCCACGCGCCAGAGGACAGCGGCATGAATCTGCACGAGTATCAAGCTAAGGAAATTTTCGCGCGCTACGGCATCACGGTCCCGCAGGGACAGCTCGCCGCCAGCCCCGAGGCCGCACGCGCTGCGGCGAAGCAGCTGGGCGGCGAGAAGTTCGTCGTCAAGGCCCAGGTCCACGCCGGCGGTCGCGGCAAGGCCGGCGGTGTCAAGCTCGTCGAGGGCTACGACGCGGTCGAGGAAGCGGCGAAGAAGATGCTCGGCCACCAGCTGGTGACCAAGCAGACCGGCGCCGAAGGCCTGCCGATCAACAGCGTCTGGGTCGAGAAGCCTTCGGCGATCGCACGCGAACTGTATGTTTCCGCACTGGTCGACCGCTCGAAGGAGCGCATCGTGTTCATGGCCTCCGCGGCCGGCGGCATGGACATCGAGGAAGTCGCCGCGCACACGCCGGAGAAGATCAAGCACGTCTACGTGCATCCGGCCGCCGGCCTGCAGCCCTACCAGGCGCGCCAGCTCGGCTTCTTCATGGACCTGAACAAGGCCCAGGTCGACCAGTTCACCAAGATCCTGATGGGTCTGTACCGACTCTTCACCGATCTCGACGCGGCGCTGGTCGAAGTCAACCCGCTGATCGTCACCGCCGACGGCGACGTCATGGCGCTCGACGCCAAGCTCAACTTCGACAGCAACGCGCTGTACCGGCAGAAGGCGATTGCCGAGATGCGCGATCCGGCGCAGGAGGACGAGCGTGAGCGCGAGGCCTCCAAGTACGACCTCAACTACGTCACCCTCGACGGCAACATCGGCTGTATGGTCAACGGCGCCGGACTGGCGATGGCGACGATGGATATCGTCAAGCTGCATGGCGGCCGCCCGGCCAACTTCCTCGACGTCGGCGGCGGCACCACGGCGGAGAAGGTCACCGAGGCCTTCAAGCTGATCACCAAGTCGCCCGAGGTCAAGGCGATCTTCATCAACATCTTCGGCGGCATCGTGCGCTGCGACCTGATCGCCGAAGGCATCATCCAGGCCTGCAAGCAGACCGGCCTGAAGATCCCGGTGGTCGCGCGCCTGCAGGGCACCAACATGGAAAAGGGCCGCGACATGCTCAACGCCAGTGGTCTGAAGATCACGCCGGTGAGCGATCTCACCGAAGCGGCGAAGACCGTCGTTGCGCTCGCCCAGCCCGCCTAACCCGGAACCCCTACGCGGAATCTCTTCTTATGAGCATCCTGATCAACAAAGACACCAAGGTCATCTGCCAGGGCTTCACCGGCAAGCAGGGCACCTTCCATTCCGAGCAGGGCATCGCCTATGGCACCCGCCTGGTCGGCGGCGTCACGCCGGGCCGCGGCGGTAGCGAGCACCTGAACCTGCCGGTGTTCGACACCTGCCACGACGCGGTCGAGGCCACCAGCGCCGACGCGACGATGATCTACGTGCCGGCGCCGTTCGCCGCCGACGCGATCCTCGAAGCTGCCGACGCCGGCATCCGCGTGATCGTCTGCATCACCGAGGGCATCCCGGTGAACGACATGATCAAGGTCAAGACCACGCTGCGGCACCAGTATCCGGACAGCGTGCTGATCGGCCCGAACTGCCCGGGTGTGATCACGCCGGGCGAATGCAAGATCGGCATCATGCCGGGGCACATCCACAAACCGGGCCGCATCGGCATCGTCTCGCGTTCCGGCACGCTGACCTACGAAACCGTGCACCAGACCACGCAGAACGGCCTCGGCCAGTCGACCTGCGTCGGCATCGGCGGTGACCCGGTGCGCGGCATGGGCTTCATCGAGGTGATCCAGCTGTTCGAGAAGGATCCGAAGACCGAAGGCATCATCATGGTCGGCGAGATCGGCGGCGCCAGCGAAGAAGAGGCCGCCGAATACATCAAGAAGAACGTCAAGAAGCCGGTCGTCGCCTACATCGCCGGCGTCACCGCACCGCCGGGCAAGCGCATGGGTCACGCCGGCGCGATCATCTCCGGCGGCAAGGGCACGGCCGACGAGAAGTTTGCGGTGCTGGAAGCCGCCGGCGTCAAGACGGTGCGCTCGCCCGCCGACCTCGGCGCCGCGATGAAGTCCCTGCTCTAAGGATCGTCCCGGGATCGTTGACCAGGACTGGCGCATGCCGGGACCGCTGAAGCTCGCGCTGGCCCAGCTCAATCTCTGGGTCGGCGACGTCGAGGGCAACGTCCAGAAGATCGTCGACGCGGCGATCCATGCACGCGACACGCTCGGGGCAAGCCTGCTGGCTTGCCCCGAACTGTCTCTGATCGGCTACCCGCCGGACGATCTGCTGCTGCGTTCGGCAATGCCGCGCGTGATTGCCGACGGCGTCCAGCGTCTGCTCGACGAGGTGCGCGGCATCACCGTTGTGTTCGGCCTGCCGGAGTACGCGACCGCCGGATCGGGCAGCAAGCCGGTGATCTACAACGCCGCCTACGTGATCCGCGACGGCCGCATCGTCGCACGCACGCGCAAGCAGCTGCTGCCCAACTACGGCGTGTTCGACGAGCGCCGGCACTTCCGTCCCGGTTCCGGCACGCTGGTGTTCGCGCACGAAGGCGTGCAGATCGGTCTGTGCATCTGCGAGGACATCTGGGGCCCGAATCCGGCTGCCGCGGCCCGCGCCGCCGGCGCCGAGCTGCTCCTCAACATCAACGCTTCGCCCTTCGATCTGACCAAGACGCAGGCGCGCCGCCGCGTGTTCGATACGCGCGTCGCCGAAACTGGCCTGCCGATCGTCTACGTCAACTGTGTCGGCGGCCAGGACGACGTCATCTTCGATGGCGATTCCTGCGCGATCGATGGCGACGGGCGGCTGTCCTTCGCGGCGCCGCTGTTCGAGGAGGGCGTCTATCCGCTGAGCTACGCCAACGGCCGCTTCAGCGGCAAGATCCGCGCCGCGGCTACCACCGAAGCCATCGTCTACCGCGGCCTGGTACAGGCGGTGCGCGATTACGTCGACCGCAACGGATTTCCCGGCGCCTTGATCGGCATGTCCGGCGGCATCGACTCCGCCGTGGTCGCGACCATCGCGGCCGATGCGCTCGGGCCGGAGCGCGTCTGGGGCGTGTCGCTGCCTTCGCGCTACACCGCCGGCATGTCCAACGACGATGCGCGCATCGAGGCGGAAGCGCTTGGCATCCGCTACTCGCTGCTGCCGATCGAGCCGGCGTTCCAGGCCTTCACCGGCACGCTGGCGGAGGCCTTTGCCGGGCGCGCGGTCGATCTGGCCGAGGAGAACATCCAGTCGCGCTGCCGCGGCGTGCTGCTGATGGCCCTGTCCAACAAATTTGGCCACGTCGTGCTGACGACCGGCAACAAGAGCGAGATGGCGGTCGGCTACGCGACGCTCTATGGCGATATGTGCGGCGGCTTTGCGCCGCTCAAGGATGTCTACAAGACGCTGGTGTACCGGCTCGCGCGCCATCGCAACACGCTGGCGCCGCCGGATCGCCCGGTGATTCCGGAACGCGTGATCGAGCGTCCGCCCAGTGCCGAACTGCGTCCCGACCAGAAGGACTCCGACTCGCTGCCGCCGTACGACATCCTCGGCCCGGTGCTCGAAGCCTATGTCGAGGATCAGCTGTCGATCCCGGAAATCGTCGCGCGCGGTTTCGACGAGGCCGTGGTCAAACGCGTCGCCGCGCTGGTGCGCCGCTCCGAGTACAAGCGCCGCCAGGCGCCGCCCGGGCCCAAGGTCACGCACTGCGCCTTCGGCCGCGAGCGGAGGTATCCGCTGACCGCGGTCTACGGCGATATATGAGAACGTTCCACCGGTGGGCTTCGCTGCGCTCAGCCCACCCTACGGTGCCGGTGGCGGCGCCGGCGGTGGCACGTCCTTGGTCCCGATCTCGGCAGCCTCAGGTTCCGGCTTGACTTCGGTGTCTCCGAGCGTCGCCATCGCTTCCTTGGGCGCCGCCATTACGTAGGCGGCGCGCAGCTTGCGCGCATCCTTGGCCTGGGTGTCGAGACCCAGCGCGTCGTAGCTCTGTTCGAGCAGCACGAGCGCATTGAGCGTTGCCGGCGCCCCCGGGTACTGCGCGACGATCTGCTCGGCGCGCTTGGCGGCGGCGACGAAGGCGCCGCGGCGCATGTAGTACTCGACGACGGTCAGCTCGTGGGTGGCCAGCCGGTTGCGCAGATAGATCATGCGCGCGCGCGCGTCGGCGATGTACGGACTCTGCGGGTAGCGCTGGATCAGCAGGCCGAAGTCGTCGAAGGAGCGGCGCAGGTTGCTGGTGTCGCGGCGCGTCGTGTCGAAACCGACCGATTCGGCCAGGCCGCGGTCGCGGTCGAAGTTGATCAGACCCTTCACGTACTGCACGTAGGCGGCATGCTCGTGGCGCGGGTAGTCGCGCAGGAAACGCTCGGCTTCGGCCAGCGCCTCTTCGGGCTGGTAGTTGCGGTACATGGCGTAGACGCGCTCGACCTGGCCCTGCACTGCGTAGTCGGTGAAGGGGTAGCGCAGCGACAGCTGGCTGTAGCGCTGGATCGCGCCGGTGAAGTCGCTCGATTCGAGTGCCGAGCGGGCGAGCCGGTACAATTCGGCCGCCTGCAGGCGCTGTTCGCGGGCCGTCGTCTGCTCGGGCTTGAACGGATTTTGCGGCGGCAGACGGTCCGGATCGGAGCTGCACGCGGAAATGACGGCAGCGAGTGCCGCCACGGCGACCATGCGGAATTTCATCGAGAAAAATGTAGTGGACAAGGGAATCCCAAACGTGCGCCCGAGAGTGAGCGAGTATAGCCGATGACCGCAAGCGCCCCAGAGGAAGACACAGAGTTGCTGGAGAGCGCGGAAGTTCCGCCGGAGCTGGATGGCAAGCGTCTGGATGCCGTCTGCGCCAAGCTGTTCGGCGACTACTCGCGCTCGCGGCTGCAGATCTGGATCGAGGCCGGCCGCGTCCAGGTCGACGGCGCGGTTGTCGATCGCGCGCGTCATCCGGTGCGGGCCGGCGCGTTGCTGCTGCTCAACGCCGAGGCCGAAGAGGACTTCACCGTGCAGCCGCAGGACCTGCCGCTCACCGTGCTGCACGCCGACGCGGATCTGGCGATCATCGACAAGCCGCCCGGGCTGACCGTGCATCCGGGCGCCGGTCAGCGCGACGGCACCTTGCAGAACGCGTTGCTGCACCATTTTCCACAGAGCGCGGCGGTGCCGCGTGCGGGCATCGTCCACCGGCTCGACAAGGACACGTCCGGCCTGCTCGTCGTCGCGCTCAGTCTCAAGGCGCACGCGAAACTGGTTGCCGAACTGCAGGCGCGCGAGATCCGCCGCGAGTACGAGGCGCTGGTGCAGGGCGAGCTGATCGCCGGCGGCACCGTCGACGCGCCGATCGGCCGGCATCCGCGCGACCGCCTGCGCATGGCGGTGCTCGATCACGGCGGCCGCGACGCGGTGACGCACTATCGCATCGACGAGCGTTTCCGCCAGTTCACGCGCCTGCGCGTGCGCCTGGAGACCGGGCGCACGCACCAGATCCGCGTGCATCTGGCGCACATCCGCTACCCGATCGTCGGCGACGCCTTGTACGGCGGCCCGCTGCGCGGCAGCGGCCTTGACCCGGAGCTGCGCGAGGCGCTGCGCGCATTCCACCGGCAGGCGCTGCATGCGCGAGAGCTGGAGCTGACCCATCCCGGCAGCGGTAAGCGCATGAGCTGGACGGTCGAGGCGCCGGCCGACATGCAGAATCTGTACGCGCTGCTGCGCCGCCACGCGCCGCGGGTTTCCTGAGGATGATCGACGTGGTCTGGGCGGACTGGCCGGCGCCAAGCCGCATCCGCGCCTGCCAGACGCTGCGCTGCGACGGCTGCAGCGCAGCGCCCTACGACAGCTTCAATCTGGCCGCACACGTCGGCGACGATCCCTCGGCGGTGGCGCGCAATCGGCAGGCGCTGCGCGCGGCACTGCAGTTGCCGTCGGAGCCGCGGTGGCTGCGACAGGTTCACGGCACCGACGTCGCCGCACTGCCTGCGCCCGGACCGGAGCCGCTAGCCGACGCAGCGTGGACTCGGCAGCCCGGCGTCGTCTGCGCGGTGTTGACGGCCGATTGCCTGCCGGTCCTGTTGTGTTCGGATGACGGGTCCGTCGTCGCTGCGGCACATGCGGGCTGGCGCGGGCTCGCGAACGGCGTGCTCGAAGAGACGCTGGCCGCGCTGCCGCTGCCGGCGCAAAGGGTACATGCCTGGCTGGGTGCAGCGATCGGGCCGGCCGCTTTCGAAGTCGGTCCCGAGGTCCGTCGCAGCTTCGTCGATCGCGATGCGGCGGCGCGCGACTGCTTCGCGCCGGGCGCCGGCGATCGTTGGTTTGCCGATCTGTACGCGCTGGCGCGCCTGCGCCTGCACCGGCTGGGCGTGCAGTCTATCGATGGTGGCGGCGCATGCACGCATCGCGATGTCGCGCGCTACTTCTCTCATCGTCGCGACGGCGCCTGCGGCCGCATGGCCAGCCTGATCTGGATCGAAGCGACCTGAGCGCCCTCGGCTCAAGACATTCCTTGCACCCCTGGGGAGCCTCTGCTAAAACTCGGTGCAGCACGAGGTTCACGACACTCGTGCAGTACCTACGAAGAAACCGCGTGCAGGTTTCCGGTGCGTGTGGAGGAGAATCGCGGCGCCTGCTTCGAGCGGGTCCGTGCTCCCATGTGCGGTGACTGTGCGGATCGTTTGCGAACCCGGGGGTCACAGATCATGTTCACACGCAGTTCCATCGCCACTCATTTCAATTTTCGACGACTCGCCCTTCCGGCCGCGGCACTGGCCATGGTGTTCAGCGAGGCGGGCAGCGCGCTGGACTTCGACGTCGGCAGCACGAACGTCAAGCTCGAAAATCTGGTGTCGATCGGCGCGTCGATGCGCATGCAGGATCGCGATACGGCGCTGGTTGGCAAGTCGAACCTCAATCCCGGCCTGTGCGTCGGCCGCGTCGGCGACGACGGCTCGTCCGGTCCCGACCCTTCGGGTAACAACACGTTCTCCGGCGACACCTGCAGCGCAACGCGCGCTTCGCAGGACGGCAACGGTACTGCCAACGATTTCTTCCTGCGCCAGCCGGGCGGTTTCCAGCCCAACGGCGACAACGGCAACCTGAATTTCGACAAGAACGACATCGTCCACGCCACCGCCAAGCTGACCAGCGATCTGACCGTCGACCTGTTCGGCTTCAACATCTTCGCGCGCGGCCTGTATTTCTTCGACGCCAACTACGAGGACCTCGTGGAGCGTCATCCGGATACGACCTTGCAGCCGTTTCGCACCGACTACCCGGATTCGGCGAGATCGGTCAACGGCAACGATTTCCAGATGCTGGACTACTTCGTCAGCCGCGCCTTCGAGATCAATGGACGCCAGGTCAGCGCCAAGCTCGGCAACCAGGTGATCAACTGGGGCGAGAGCGGATTTCTGGCGCTCAACAGCCTCAACACGCTCAATCCGCTGAATCAGGCGCTGCTGCGCATCCCGGGCTTCGATATCAAGGAGCTGTTCCTGCCGGTCGGCATGTTCAGCATCAACGCCGACGTCATGGACGGTCTCAACGTCGAGGCTTTCTACCAGTACGAGTGGAAGCCGTTCGTCGTCGATCCGGTCGGCAGCTACTTCTCGTCGGCCGATATTCTCGGCGCCGGCGCGCGCTATGCGATGCTGTCCTTCGGCAAGGCGCCTGAAGATCCGCTCGAGCTCTACGAGCCCTATCGCAATCCGGAGGATCCGTCGGCGGTGCTCGGTTCGCGTTCGGACCGGACGATGCTGCGCAACCTCGCCGCGGAGAAGGCGCGCACCCCCGACGACGGCGGGCAGTATGGCATCGCGCTGAAGACCTATCTCGAAGGCCTCAACAACGGCACCGAGATCGGCTTCTATTTCGCCAACTACCACTCGCGCGTGCCGACCGTCGGCATCATCGCCGCGGACGCGACCTGCATCCCCGATGCGCCGCTGGGCACGCCGGCGGACAACGTCGTCGGCCTGCTCGATCCGACCGGCTGCGGTGTGCCGGTGCAGAACCTCACCGTGCTGGCCACCGGCAGTGGCAGCTACCAGCCGGCGACCGGAACCAACGATGCATTGCCGGTCGGCTCGATCAGCTATTTCGCCGAGTACCCGGAAGACATCCACGTCTACGGAATATCCTTCAACACGACCCTGGGCGACTGGGCCTGGTCGGGCGAATACGCGTTCCGCGACAACCTGCCGATGCAGGTCCACACCACGGACCTGGTGTTCGCCGGCCTGCAGCCGGCGTTCCCGGCGCAGGACTACTCGCTGGGCGTGGCGACGCTGCCGGGCCGGCGCACCGCGGTGCCGGACTTCGTCTCGCAGTATCGCGGCGTAACCTACGGTCCCGGCGACTACATCCGCGGCTACGAGTCGATGAAGGTCGGTCAGCTCGGCACGACCTTCCTGAAGACCTTCGGCGGCGACAACCTGATCAACGCCAGCCAGATCGTGTTCCTGCTCGAACTGGGCTTGACCCACGTGCTCGATTTTCCCGACATCTCCGAGCTGCAGTTCCAGGGCGCCGGCGTCAACACGCATGTTTCCAGCGGTGCCGACGGCAGCGTCGGCATCAATCCGCGCGACGTGCGTGCCGACCCCAACGATCCGACGACCAGCGGCAGCGACTCGACCGCGACGCTGCGCCAGAATCCCACCGCGCATCCCGACAAGGCCGGCTTCGGCACGGAGTATTCGTACGGCTATCGCCTCGTGACGCTGACCAAGTACGACAGCCTGTTCTGGGGCATCAACATTGAGCTGCTGAATGCGCTGTTCCACGATGTCGAGGGCGTCGCGCCGGGTCTGGGCCAGAACTTCGTCGAGGACCGCATGCAGATTCTGTCCGGCATCCGCTGGGACTACCTGTCCACCTACACCGGCGAGATCCGCTACACCTGGTTCACCGGCACGCACACCCGCGACAGCACGCACGACCGCGACAACCTGCTGCTCTTTCTGGGCTACCAGTTCTGATGCAGGCAGTGACACCACCCCGGATCGCGCGGCTGGTATCCGCGCCGCGCTGGTTCGGGGCGGTTCTGCTGCTGGTGGCCTGCGTCGCCCAGGCGCGGGTGCCGGAGGCTGAGGCCGCGCGTCTGGGCGCCGATCTGACGCCGCTGGGCGCGGAGCAGGCGGGCAACGCCGACGGCACCATTCCCGCGTGGAACGGCGGACTGACGGCGCCGCCGTCGTGCTTCGGCGGGCCGGGCGGACGGTATTGCGATCCGTTTCCTGAAGACCGGCCGCTGTTCGTTGTCACCGCTGCGAACCTGGCGCCGCACGAAGCGCAGTTGGCTGCGGGTCAGATCGCGCTGCTGCGGCAGTTCCCGGACAGCTACCGGATACCGGTGTATGCGACGCGGCGCTCCTTCGCCAATCCGGAGTTCGTGTACGCCGCGACGCGCCAGAATGCGACGCGCGCGGAGTTGCAGAACAGCGGCGAGACGCTCGCCGGCGCCGCCACCGGCGTCCCGTTTCCGCTTCCGTCCTCCGGCAGCGAAGTCATCTGGAATCACAAGACGCGCTATCGCGGCCTGGGCGCGCTGCGCTGGAACAACCAGTTTGCCGTGACCGCTTCGGGCGATTACAACCACACGAAAATCCGCGAAGAGACCCTGTTTGTCTACGCCCAGCCGGGCGCGAAG
>JBAZXW010000051.1:0-24904 GCA_041659605.1 Sinimarinibacterium sp.
GCTTGCCGTTTCAGCTCTGCAATCTCACTCTTCGTCAGTTTCATCACGCCCTCCATAGGCATGATGATACTAACGATATCAATGTTACAGTCCACTAGTGATGATGCAGACGTCCTTCACAACAAGGACATTCTGCGGTGGCATCACTATGAACAGTTCGAGTTCAATGCTGGCGTGCTCTAACCATTAGTTGCAGCCGACGTGCCACTCGCTGCGCTCGCGGCACGCGAGCTGGACTGCAGCCTTGAGGCTGTAGAAGAAAGGTGCGTCCGCCGCCGGAACTACAGCTCAGTCCACTCCAGCACGTCGGTGGCTGCAGTCTCATGCAGGCCTGGCACGCGCACCAGCGCGTTGGCTTGCGCCAGGTTGCCGAGCATGTGCGAGGCCTGGCCGCCCAGCGTTCTTAGTCGCGTGACTCCGCGAGCGTCGGCGGCGGCACTCGCGCGCAGCCAGAAGGTCTTGTTCGGCTCGCGCCGCAGCGTTTCGGGCGCGACGCCGGGGTGCCAGCGCACGACGGGGTCGAGGCCGAGCATGCGGTCGAGTGCGGCGCGCACGTAGACGTGCAGGTTGACCAGTACCGAGGCCGGGTTGCCGGGCAGGCCGAACAGCAGCGAACGGCCGTGACGTGCGACGTACAGCGGCATGCCGGGTTTCTGCGCGACTTTCCACAGCAGGCGCTGCGCGCCCAGCTTCTCGGCGGTCGCCGGGATGAAGTCGTAGTCGCCGACCGAGACGCCGCCGCTGCTGAGCACGATGTCGGCGTCGGCGAAGCCGCGCGCGAGCGCATCGCGCACTGCGTCCTCGCGATCGGGCACGTACTCGACGCGCAGCGGCGCGCAGCCCCAGGCACTCAGGTACGCACGCAGCAGCGGGCCGTTCGCGTCCGGTACCTGGCCCAGGCGCAGGGGTGCGCCGTGCGGGACGACTTCGTCGCCGGTGATCAGCACGACGACGCGCGGCTGGGCGCGTACCGCGATCTGGTGTGCGCCGGCGAGCGCCAGCGCGCCGAGCAGACCCGGATGCACCCGTGCGCCGGCGTCGGCGACCGGTGCGCCGGCGGCGACTTCCTCGCCTTCGCGACGGATGTCGGCGCCGCGCTCGACCGTTTCGAGGATGACCACGTGGTCATCCTCGCGGCGCGTGAGTTCCTGGCGCACGACGGTGTCGGCGGCCAGCGGCAGCAGTCCGCCAGTCAGGATGCGCGCGGCGGTGCCGCGTGCCAGCGTCGGCCGATGGTCCTGCGCGGTTGCGGCCATCGTCGCGACCAGTGGCAGGCGAGCCGGCAATTGCGCAAGGTCGGCGAGATGCACGGCGTAGCCGTCGACACCGCTCTGATCGAACAGCGGCAGCGGATGTGCACTGCGCACCGGCTGCGCGAGCACGCGGCCGAGCGCCGCTTCGAGCGGAATGGATTCGACCGGCAACGCTTCGCTGGCCGCGAGCACGCGAGCCAGAGCTTCGTCGACGCTTAGCAAGGTAGAAGTCATGCCGTCATCACCATCTTGAGACCGGCGATCGCCAGCACGACCGCGAGCATGCGCTTGATCGCCGTTTGCGGCAGGCGCCGGCTACCAAGCCAGGCACCGGCGGTGCCGCCGATGACGACCGCAGTCGCCAGCGGAAGCGAAACCGCGGGCAATACCGCGCCGCCGACGGTGTGGCCGATCAGGCCGGCGCCCGAGTTCAGCAGGATGAACAGCGCGGACACGGCGGCGGCGGTCTTGGTCGTCGCCCAATGCATGAAGATCAGCAGCGGCGTGAGATAGATGCCGCCGCCGGTGCCGGTGAGGCCGGCAAGCAGCCCCAGCGCCGCGCCGACGGCCAGCGCCATGGGCAGCGGCGGCAGGTGCGCGGCGCGCTCCAGCGGCGGACGCAGCAGCAGCACCGCGGCCGAGCACAGCAGCACGATGCCGACCAGCAGCTTGAACGCCGCCGCCGGCAGATGCAGATAGCCGCCGATGAAAGCACAGGGCACGGCCGTCAGCGCAAACGGCCAGAACGTGCGCCAGCGGAAATGACCGGCGCGCCAGAACTGCCAACTGCCGATCGACGCGACCAGCAGGTTGAGCGTCAGCGCGGTCGGCTTGATCAGCGCCGGGCTCATGCTCAGCAGACCCATCACCGCGATGTAACCCGAGGCGCCGGCGTGGCCGACCGACGCGTAGAGAAACGCGACGACGGTGACGCCGAGCAGCAGCAGGAGCAGTTGCGCGGTGTCCAGACCCAGGCCGGTGGCGAACCCGGCGAGCGCGCTCACGTATAGCCGCCTTCGTGCGCCTGCGTGATGCGACACACCTCGATCAGGTGCACGAGCCCCGGCAGGATCGCCGCGAGCGTTTCCTCGGCGCCCCTGCGCGAGCCGGGGAAGGTGCAGACAACGGTATTGCCGGACAGGCCGGCGACGCCGCGCGACAGCATCGCGTACGGCGTGCGCGCCTGACCGAAGGCGCGCGCCGCTTCCATCAGGCCGGGCAGCTCCGAAGTCAGCAGCGGCTGCACGGTCTCGACCGTCTTGTCGCGAGGACCGACGCCGGTGCCGCCGACGGTGACGAGCAGTTCGACGCGCCGATCGAGCCAATGCTGCACGCGCAGCTTCAATTGCGCCGGTTCGTCCGGCAGCACTTCGTAGGCAGCGATCTCGAAGCCGCCTTTCTGCAAACCGTCGGCGACAGACTTGCCGGCGGTGTCGGGCTTCTTGCCGGCGGCGACGGTGTCCGACAGCACGATCACCGCGGCGCGCCCGGTCTTGAGCTTGCGGCCGAACTGCGACTTGCCGCCCTTTTTCTCGGCGAGCTTGATCACCTCGATCACCAGCGCCTCGGTGGCGACGTGCGGCTTCATCATGTCGTAGACGCACAACGCCGCGGCGCTGACCGCGGTCAACGCTTCCATCTCGACGCCGGTCGCGGCGATCGTGCGCACCTGTGCCTCGATTGCGAGCGCGTCGTCCTCAAAGGTAAAGCTCAGCTCGGCGTCAAGCACCGGGATCGGGTGGCAATGCGGCAGCCAGTCCGGCGTCTTCTTGACCGCCATGAGGCCGGCGATGCGCGCGGTTTCGACGACGTCGCCTTTGTCGACGCGCTTGTCACGGATCATCGCGACGCCGTCGGCGGTCAGGCGGATGCGGCCGCCGGCGCGCGCGCTGCGCAGGGTGGTGGGTTTGAGGGTGATGTCACGCATCGAATGTATCCGTCATTTCCGCGAAGGCGGGAATCCAGAACCCGCCGTCTGCACCGTCTCCGGATGCCCGCCTTCGCGGGCATGACGATGGTGATGTGAGTGATCGTGATCGTCGTGCGCGTGCGGCTCCTCCGCATCCTCGGCGATGCAACAGCCGGTGACGAAGGCGTGGGTGCCGTCGCTGTAGAACTCCTCCTTCCAGATCGGCACGCGGTGCTTGACCGCGTCGACGACCGCTTTAAGCGCGGCGAAGGCCTCGGCGCGATGTGGCGCGCGCACGACGGCGATGATCGCCGACTCGCCGATGCCGAGCTGGCCGATGCGGTGCACGACCTGGCACACCGGCACGTGATATTTGTCGCGCATCTCCTGCTCGATGGCGCGGATCATCTTGTCGCCGAGGCTCGCGTGCGCAGTGTAGATCAGGTGCGTGACCGGCTTGCTGTCGTGGTGATTGCGCACCGTGCCAGAAAAGATCGCGAGCGCGCCGCAGTCCTCCCGCGCATTGCCGGCGAGCATCGTGTCGAGCGACAGGGGGGCGTCCTGGATGCGGAGGAAGTCCGGGGTGTTCATGGGGGGTCTCTCTCTCAACCTCCGGCGACGGGAGGCAGCAGCGCGATTTCGTCGCCGCTCTTGAGCCGATGCGTGCGCCGCACCAGCTCGTCGCCCAGTGCGATCGCGCATTGCTTGAGCACCTGCGCGAAGTCGTCGCCGCGCTGCGCGAGCGCGTTCAACACGTCCGCCACGGTCGCGCCGGCGTCGACGCTCACCGTGACAAAGTCGGCGCCGGCGAGGCGGCGCGTGACGCCGTAGCACTGCACGCTGATTTCCACGTCACCCTCCCATCACATGCATCGTGATCGGCCGCTCGACATAGCCCGGGCGCTCGGCATAGCCGGCTTCCTTGTGCCAGATGTGGCGGCGGATCGTTTCCTGCAGCGCGTCGTCGCCGGCGCCTGCGCGCAGCGGTGTCTTCAGGTCGGCGCCGGTGGCCGAGAACAGGCAGGCGTAGAGCGTGCCGGTCGCGCACAGGCGCACGCGGTCGCAGCGCTTGCAGAACGGTTTGCTGATCGTCGAGATCATGCCCAGGCGGTACTGACCATCAAGATCGTAGTAATGCGCCGGATCTTCGGTCGGCGGCTCCGGCACGACCGCGTAATGCGGTTGCAGGCGTTCGAGGATCTCGTCCTGGCGCACGACGCGCTCGGTGTTCCAGTAGCCGCGGCCGTCGAGCGGCATGAACTCGATGAAGCGCAGCGTCAGATTTTCCGCGACCGCCCAGCGCACCAGCGGCAGCACTTCGTCCTCGTTGTGGCCGCGCAGGATCACGCTGTTGATCTTGACCAACAGGCCGGCCTTGCGCGCCGCCTCGATGCCGCGCAGCACCGGCGCCACATCGCCGCCGGTCATGCGGCGGAAGGTCTCCGGCGTGAAGGCGTCGAGGCTGATGTTGAGATCGTCGAGCCCCGCGGCCTTGAGTGCCGGCGCCAGCTGTGGCAGGCGCGCGCCGTTGGACGTCATCGCGATGCGTTCGAGCCCCAACGGCCGCAGCCCGTCGAGCCGGGCGACGATGTCGACGACGTCGGCACGCAGCAGCGGTTCGCCGCCGGTCAGGCGGATATCGCGGATGCCCAACTCAGTGACGAACAGCCGCGCCAGGCGCAGGATCTCGTCAGCGCGCAACAGCTGCTCATGCGGCAGCCACTTCGGCTCCTCCGGCATGCAGTACACGCAGCGCAGGTTGCAGCGGTCGGTCAGCGACAGACGCAGCTTGTGTTTGATGCGACCGCGTGCATCGGCCAGGGTCGCGACCGGACTCAACATGCCAGCATCTCCGGCGTGTTGAGGTTTTCGAACGCGCAGTCGGCGAAGTCGACGGCCACCGCGTGCTGCGCGCTCAGGAAGGCATGCACGGCGCGCTGGTTGGTGCGCAGTGTCGCATCGAGCGCATCGGCAAGATCGACGTGCAGCAGACAGACCGCGTACTGCGGACTGTGGGCGTCGACCGCATAGGCGGCGCGCGCGCCGGCGGCAGTCGCGCCGTCGAGCAAGCGCCGCACCAGGTCGGCCGGCGTGCCGAGCGTGTCGCAGGGCAGGCAGGCGATCCATGGCGTATGCGCGGCGCGCAGCGCGGAGAGCATTCCGGCGAGCGGGCCCGCAAACGGGCCGTGACCGTCCGACTGTGCGTCGGCGACGACAGGCACGCCCATCGCGCGGTAGCGGTCGAGATTGCGGTTGGCGCTGATGATCAGTGCGCCGGTCTGGCGACGCAGGTGTTCGAGTTGCCGTTCGGCCAGGGTTCGGCCGTCGCGTTCGATCAGGCCCTTGTCGCGCCCGTTCATGCGCAAGCCGCGGCCGCCGGCGAGGACGACGCCGGTCACGGAAGCGGACAGAACAGGCTTGGTGTGCATGGGGGGAGACAAATCGTTATACCTCAGTATATATAACGCAAAGCCTGCACGACCAATCCTGATCCATGTCAAAACCCGCCTTCCCCCATTTCTCCGTCCGCTCCCAGTTCTGGCTGATGACCGGCGACGAGAGCCTGGCCGGGCCCGGGCGCATCGAGCTGCTGCGCACGATCGATGAAACCGGATCGATCCGCCAGGCAGCGCTGCGCATGGGCATGAGCTATCGCGCGGCCTGGGACGCGGTCGATGCGATGAACCACCGCCTGGGCTGCGAGCTGGTGACGCGGCTGACCGGCGGGCGCAGCGGCGGCGGCGCGCAGCTGACGGAATGCGGGCAACGGCTGGTATCCGCCTACGCGCGGCTCGAAAAAGACAACCAGCGTCATCTCGCGCGGCTGAGCGCGAAGCTGCAGGCGCTGATGGGGTGATCTGTCCCTCGATACACCGCGCCTGCGGCGCGGCACTCGGGACGAACGGGGAAGAGATCTCTCTCCCGTTCGTCCCGAGTAGCCGCGCAGCGGCGTATCGAGGGAGGTCCGGGCGCGGCGGACCGCCTACGCCGGTTCCAGCGACGTCGCGATCAGGCGCTTGAGTTCAGGCACACAGGATCCGCAGTTCGTCCCGCAGCGCAGCTTCGCGCCCAGCGCCTCGGAGCTGTGACAGCCCTGCTTGCGGATCGCATCGACGATCGTGTTGCGACCGACGCCGAAGCAGGAGCAGACCGTCGGCCCGGTGTCGGCACCTTTCTCCAGCGGCTCGCCCACCAGCAGGCCGACGCGGTCGATCTCGGCGAGCTTGTTCTTGGTAAACAGGCCGGCCAGCCAAGCGCGCGAGGGCAGATCCGGCCGCGGCGAGACGAACACGCAGGCCTCGATGCGGTCGTTGACCAGCAGGACTCCGCGGAACAGGCCTGCGGTGCGGTCTTCGTATTCCAGCCAGTCCGCGCCCGCATCGCGGACGCCGAGCAGGGCGCGTGCCCAGCTCGTGCGATCCTCGATCTTGCTGCGGCCCGCGAATTCGTAGCGCGTGAACTGGCTGCCGGTGATGCGTGTCCAGTACATCACCGTGCTGAAATCCGGCTCGGCGCCACGCGCCAGCACGAAGCCGTGCCATTGCACGCCGAAGGGCTCTACGCGCACCGGCGTGTGCTTGAATTCCGGCTCGCCCGAGATCGGATCCACAACCGGGTTCACCAGTGCGCCGACACGGGCGTCGGAGGCGAACTGTGCGTTCCAGTGAATGGGTACGAACACCTGTCCGCGCAGGATGCCGCCGCTGTGCTGCACGCGCGCCACGAGCGAGCCCCACTTCGAAGTCACGCGCGCCAGCTCGCCCACGCGCACGCCGGACATCAGCGCGTCCTGCGGGTGCAGGTCCACGAAAGGCTCGGCGATGTGGTTGGCCAGCTTGGGCGACTTGCCGGTGCGCGTCATCGTGTGCCACTGGTCGCGGATGCGGCCGGTGTTAAGCGCGAGCGGGAAATCCTCGTCCGTCTTGTGCACCGGCGCGCGCGGCGGCGTCGGCACGAAGCGCGCCTTGCGGTCTGGATGGAAAAATCGACGGTCTTCGAAGAGACGCGCCGTTCCGGCAGGCGGCGCGGCGGAAGATGCGATCACCGGCCATTGGACGGGCGCCAGGTTCTCGAAATCCTCCGGGCTCATGCCGGCAAGGCCGCCGATGTTGAAGCAGCGCAGGGCGTCGCTCGCTTCCGCCTCCCCGTTCCTGAAAGCGGAGAGCCGCGCATGTTCGTCGAACACCTCGCGCGCAGACGCGAAGGAAAACTCCTTCTGCCAGCCCAGGCGCCGGCCGACGTCGCAGATGATGTCCCAGTCGCAGCGCGCTTCGCCGGGCAAGGGCAGGAACTTGCGCTGGCGTGAGATGCGGCGGTCGGAGTTGGTGACCGTGCCGTCCTTCTCGCCCCAGCCGGCCGCCGGCAGGAGGACGTGCGCGTAGCTGTTGGTGTCGGTCTTCTCGATGATGTCGGAGCTGACGACCAGCTCGCAGTTCTGCAGCGCGCGCTTGACCTGGTCGGCATCCGGCAGCGACACGACCGGATTGGTGGCCATGATCCATACGGCCTTGACGCGACCCTCCTCGATGGCCCTGAACAGGTCCACCGCCTTGAGACCGCCCTTGTCGGCGATGACCGGCGAGCGCCAGAACTCCTGCACGATCTCGCGATGTTGCGCGTTGCCCAGCTCCATGTGCGCGGCGAGCATGTTGGCGAGGCCGCCGACTTCGCGACCACCCATCGCATTGGGCTGGCCGGTGATGGAGAACGGCCCCATGCCCGGCTGGCCGATGCGTCCGGTCAGCAGGTGGCAGTTGATGATGCTGTTGACCTTGTCTGTGCCCGCCGAGGACTGGTTCACACCCTGCGAAAAGGCCGTGATGACCTTGCCGGTGCGCGCGAACAGGCGGTAGAACTCCTCCAGCGCGCCGGCGTCCACACGGCAGGTCCGGGCCACCGAGCGCACGTCGCCCGCCGTGTTGTCGGCGATGCTCATGGTGCGGGCGAAGTCGGTGGTGTGCTGATCGATGAAACCGGTGTCCTCGACGCCGTGCTGGTGGAGGTAGGACAGCAGTCCGTTGAACAGCCACACGTCGGTGCCTGCCTTCAGCGGCAGGTGCAGGTCCGCCAGCTCGCAGGTCGCGGTGCGGCGCGGGTCGATCACGACCAGCTTGAGCGACGGATTCCTCTCCTTGGCCTTGGCGATGCGCTGGAAGATGATCGGATGGCACCAGGCCGTGTTCGATCCCACCAGCACGATCAGTTCGGCCAGCTCGAGATCGTCGTAGCAGACCGGCACGAGGTCTTCGCCGAAGGCACGCTTGTGTCCTGCCACGGCCGAGGACATGCACAGGCGCGAATTGGTATCGATGTTGGCGCTGCCGATGAAGCCCTTCATCAGCTTGTTGGCGACGTAGTAATCCTCCGTCAGCAGCTGCCCGGAAATATAGAACGCCACCGCGTCGGGACCATGCTCCGCGATGATCTTCCGGAAGCCGCCGGCGACGGCGTCCAGTGCCGCGTCCCAGCCGACGTTCTGACCGCGGATCTGCGGATGCAGCAAGCGGCCTTCCAGCCCGACGGTCTCGTTCAGTGCCGTGCCCTTGACGCAGAGCCTGCCGGCATTGGCTTGATGCTTGGGATCACCCGAAACGCTGAGGCCCGACTTGGCGTTAGTTGCGACGACGCCGCAACCCACACCGCAGTAAGGGCAAGTCGTGCGAACGGCTCGATCCGTTTGCGCCTCGGGCCTCACTGCCGATTCCTCACTTTGCCTCGCAGAACTTCTGGCCGAACAGCAGCTTCTGGCGGAAGGACGCGATGTCCGCCTTCTTCTGCATCAGCTCGAAATACCACGGCCCATCAGTCACGTCACCATAGAGCACGACGCCGGTGATGCGATTGTTGCGCAGCACGAGTCGCTTGTAGACGCCGCGCTTGGGATCGCGCATCACCAGGTCCTCCGTGCCCTCGCCGCCGACGAAGTCGCCGGCGGAGAACAGGTCAATGCCGGTGACCTTGAGCTTGGTCGAGACCATTGAGCCGCTGTAGCGCGCGAAACCCACCTGCGCGAGATGCGTGGCACAGACACCCGCCTGCTCCCAGAGTGGGGCGACGAGGCCATAGGTGGCATTGCGGTGTTGCACGCACTCGCCGACTGCGTAGACGCGCGGATCGAAGGTCTGCAGCGTGTCGTCGACGATGACGCCGCGTTCGCAGCGCAGGCCCGCGGTCTGCGCGAGATCGATGTTGGGGCGGATGCCCACCGCCATCACGACGAGATCCGTTTCGATCTCGCGGCCGTCCTTGAACTTCACGCCGGTGACGCGCCCTTCTCCGAGGATCGCCTCCGTCTGCGCCGGCATGATGAACTGCACGCCGCGCGACTCCAGCGACGTCTTGAGCATCGCCGCGGCCGGCTTGTCGAGCTGGCGCTCCATCAGCGAATCCAGCAGATGCACGACGGTCACGTCCATGCCCTGTCGCAGCAGGCCGTTGGCGGCTTCCAGGCCCAGCAGGCCGCCGCCGATGACGACCGCCTTCTTGTACTGCCTGGCGGCCTGCATCATCTGTTCGACGTCGCTGAGGTCGCGGAACGTCACCACGCCCGGTAAGGTGGTGCCCGGCACCGGGATGATCACCGGCTTGGAACCCGTCGCCAGCAGCAGTCGGTCGTAGGTGGTCTCGTACCCGCTTTGCGCGCGCACGACGCGGCGCGGGCGGTCGATCGAGCGCACCGGGTCATTCGCATGGAGCACCACGCCCCGCTTGAGATACCACTCCGGCGTGTTGAGCATGATCTCTTCGACCTGCTTCTCGCCCGAGAGCACCGGCGACAGCAGGATGCGGTTGTAGTTGCCGACGCGCTCGGACCCGAACACGGTGATGTCGTAGAGCTCCGGTGCGACGCGCAGCAGCTCCTCCACCACGCGCATGGCCGCCATGCCATTGCCGACCACGACCAGGCGCTGCCTCTGCGCCGGGCGCTTGCCGCCCGCCGGCGCGTTGATCTGCACGCGACCGTCGACCACGCGGGCGCCATACACGCGCACCGAGGAAACCGGGTCTTCGAGGCATTCGCCGGTCTTCAGGTCGAAGTGCTGCTTGTAGATGGGCGAGGCCACCACCAGCCGGCCACCCAGGTCGCCGACGATGCCGCGGGACAGCACGTTGGCGCCGCTGTTGGGGTCGTAGTTGCCGATGGCGTGAACCTGATCGCCTTCGCCGACGCGGAACACCGCCACCTGGCGGCCGGCGACCAGTGCGCAAACACCCATGTCCGGGAAGATGTCGTCCAGCGCGCAGACGTCCTCCCAGTTGCCGCCCGTCTTCACCTTGTCCATCACGGCTGACATCACGCATTCTCCAGGCGCAGAGCGCGCGCGTGCTGGCGTTCATCCAGGTTGGCCGGTCGAACCTGCTCGCGCTCGGGCACGAAGATCACGTTCTCGTCGACCTTTTCACTGTTGACGAAGTGGCGGAAGCGCATCAGCGTCTTGGGATCGTTGATCGCCGCCTTCCACTCGCACTCGTAGGTATCCACGACGTGCTGCATCTCGGCTTCCAGCTCGGCGCAGACGCCCAGCTTGTCGTCGATGATGACGGACTTGAGGTAGTCCAGGCCGCCTTCCAGATTCTCCAGCCAGACGCTGGTGCGCTGCAGGCGATCCGCGGTGCGCACGTAGAACATCAGGAAACGATCGACGTACTTGATCAGCGTGGCGCTGTCGAGATCGGAGGCAATGAGGTCGGCGTGACGCGGCTTCATGCCGCCGTTGCCGCAGACGTAGAGGTTCCAGCCCTTTTCCGTCGCGATGATGCCCACATCCTTGCCCTGAGCTTCGGCGCATTCGCGGGTGCAGCCCGACACCGCGAACTTGAGCTTGTGCGGTGAACGCAGGCCCTTGTAGCGGTTCTCGAGGTCGATCGCGAAGCCGACGGAGTCCTGCACGCCGTAGCGACACCAGGTGCTGCCGACGCAGGACTTCACCGTGCGCAGCGACTTGCCGTAGGCGTGACCCGACTCGAAGCCGGCATCGATCAATTCCTTCCAGATCAGCGGCAGCTGGTGCACCTGCGCACCGAACAGGTCGACGCGCTGGCCGCCGGTGATCTTGGTGTAGAGGCCGTACTTCTTGGCCACCTGGCCGAGCACGATGAGTTTGTCGGGCGTGATCTCGCCGCCGGTCACGCGCGGCACGATGGAGTAGGTGCCGTCCTTCTGGATGTTGCCCAGGAAGTAATCGTTGCTGTCCTGCAGCTTGGCGTGCATGGGCTTGAGGACGTGCTCGTTCCAGCAGCTGGCGAAGATGCTGCCCGCCACCGGCTTGCAGATGTCGCAGCCCCGACCCTTGCCGTGACTCGTGATGAGCGTGTCGAAATCCTTGATCTGGCCCACGCGCACCAGGTGATACAGCTCCTGGCGCGAATACGGGAAGTGCTCGCAGAGATGGTTGTTGACCGCGACGCCGTTGCTGGCGAGCTGGTGCTTGAGAATCTGCGTCACCAGCGGCGCGCAGCCGCCGCAGGACGACGCGGCCTTGGTCTTCTTCTTGAGATCGGACAGGGTCGCGCAGCCGTTGTCGACTGCCGTGCAGATCGCGCCCTTGCTGACGTTGTTGCAGGAGCAGATCTGCGCCGCCGCCGGCAGCGCGGCCACGCCGATGCCGCCGCCCTTCTCGCCGCCGCTGTCGCGCTTGGGCAGGATCAGGTCTTCCGGATGGGGCGGCAGGTCCATCCCGTTGAGCATCATCTGCAACAGCGTGCCGTATTCCTCGGCATCGCCCACCAGCACGGCGCCGAGCACATGCTTGTGATCGCTGCTGACGACGAGTTTCTTGTAGACCTGCTTCACCTCGTCGGTGAAGGCGTAGGTCCGCGCGCCCGGCGCCGCGGCGTGGCAGTCGCCCACACTGGCCACGTCCACGCCCAGCAGCTTGAGCTTGGTGCTCATGTCGGCACCGGTGAAGCCCTCGACCGCCTTGCCTGCCACGTGATCGGCGGCAATCATCGCCATCTGGTATCCAGGCGCGACGAGGCCGAAGATCTTGCCGCCCCACAGTGCGCACTCGCCGATGGCGTAGATGTCCGGGTCGGAGGTCTGGCACTCGTTGTTGATCTTGATGCCGCCGCGTTCACCCACGTCGAGTCCGCTGGACTTCGCCAGTTCGTCGCGCGGACGGATGCCCGCCGAGAACAGGATCACGTCGGCTTCCAGCTCGCCGCCGTCGGCGAACTTCATCTTGTGGCGATGCCCGCCGTTCGAACTTCCGTCGCCATCGACGATGGTCTGGGTGTTCTTGCCGGTATGGACCTTGACGCCCAGCTCCTCGATCTTCGTGCGCAGCACGCGACCGCCGCCATCGTCGACCTGCACCGCCATCAGGCGCGGCGCGAATTCGACGACGTGCGTCTGCAGCCCCAGGTCGCGGAGCGCCTTGGCCGCCTCAAGGCCCAGCAGGCCGCCGCCGACAACGACGCCGACCTTGGCGTCCTTGCTCGCGGCGGTGATCGCTTCCAGATCCTCGATCGTGCGATAGACGAAGCAGCCCGGGCGGTCCTTGCCCGGCAACGGCGGCACGAAGGGATAGGAGCCGGTGGCCAGAATCAGCTTGTCGTAGGGCAGCTCGCGGCCCTGGCTGGACCTGACGATCTTCGCGGCGCGGTCGATCGCTACCGCCTTGTCGTTGAGGTGCAGCTCGATGCCGTGACCCTCGAAGAAGCCTTCTTCCACCATGGAGAGTTCCGCCGCGCTCTTGCCGGAGAAGAATTCCGACAGGTGCACGCGGTCATACGCCGGGCGCGGTTCCTCGCACAGGACCGTGATCTGGATATTTCCAGCGCCGGACTGCGCGAGGCTGGACAGGAACTTGTGCCCGACCATGCCGTTGCCGATGACGAGTAGCTTCATGGGAGTCTCCGTAGATCCTTGCAGCCGGCCGTTCATGCGGCGGCCGTCGAGCGCTCGACGAGCGCCTGCTGGTACAGGCCCTCTTCGCGCGCCTTGTGCTCGACGCTGAAGCGCACCGCGATCGCGCACAGCGACGACACGGTGACGAACGCACCGAGCAGCATCAGGCATTCCTGCGTGCTCGCCGCGCCCTTCATCAGGAAGCCCGCGGCGACCGCGCCGACGTTGCCGCCGGCACCGATGATCCCGGCGACGCCGCCCAGCGCCTCGCGGTCGACGAAGGGCACCAGCGCGTAGGTCGAGCCGCAGGCCATGTGCGTGAACAGGCCGAAGGTGATCATCGCGACCACCGCGATCGCGGCGCTGCCCGCTTGCGCGAACCACAGCAGACCGAGGCCCTCGCCGACGATCAGCACGAACAGCAGCAGGCCGCGGCCGTCGAGACCGAAGCGGCGCGCCACGCGGTCCGAGGCGATGCCGCCGAGTGCTCGTGCGAACAGCGCGAGCAGGCCGAAGGCGCCGGCGGCGAGTCCGGCGGCCTTCAGCGACAGGCCGAACTGGTCGACGTAGTAGCTCGCGGCGATGTTGTGGATGAAGATCTCGACGCCGAAGCAGGCGCCGTAGGTGACGAACAGCATCCACACGCGGTAGTTGGCGCAGGCGCGCTTGAAGCTCTCCCAGCCGACTTTCTTGCCGCTGTCGGGCAGGAGCCCGGTCTTGCGCAAAGTCGAATAGTTGCCGGCCGGGCAGTCCTGCGTGTAGCGCCAGTACAGCACGGCGACGACCAGCATCAGCACGCCCGGCGTGAGCAGCGCGACGCGCCAGCCCAGGGTCTGCTCGACGCCGAGCCAGACCAGTGCGGCAAGCAGCAGCGGCATCAGCGTCTGCGTCGCGCCGCCGCCAGCGTTGCCCCAGCCCGCGGATGCGGCGTTGGCGGTGCCGACGACGTTGGACGCGAACATCACCGAGGTGTGGTACTGCGTGATCACGAAGCTCGCGCCGATCGCGCCGATCAGCAGGCGGAAGAACAGGAAGCTCTCGTAGCTCTGCGCGGCGGCGACGCCGAACACCGGGATCGCGCCGAGCACGAGCAGGCCGGTGTAGGCCTTGCGCGGGCCGAGGCGGTCGCACAGCGGGCCGATGATCAGGCGCACCAGGATCGTCACCGCGACCGCGGCGATGTTGATGTTCGCGATCTGGTCCTTGGTCAGCCCGAATTCGCCCTTGATCACCGGCATCAGCGGCGCACAGGCGAACCAGGCGAAGAAACAGACGAAGAACGCCAGCCAGCTCAGGTGGAACGCGCGCATCTGCGGCGTTGCCAGGCTGAACAGGTTGATCGTCGTCGCCTTGGCGAGAGACTGCGGTGCGTGTTGCGAGGCCATTTGTGCTTTCCCGGGGCAAAAAAATGCGCCCATGCTGCGGTCGCGAGACCGAGTCATGGACGCCGTTGTCCAGTTCCAATCAAGGTCAGACGCACGTTTTGCACATCGACCGCCGTTGGCCGATGCCGACACGCTGACATAGCCTCTACCGCAAGCGGCGTGCCATCGCCCGCAGGGCCGGACAGCCCGGGATCTGGACAAGAAATGGCCGCCCATGCACCAACGGCGCGCGGCTGTGCACGCTCGTGGTGCGTTGCACCATCCGTCCGTTCGCCCCGAGTGCCGCGCCGGCAGGCGCGGTGTATCGAGGGGTTGCGCGGTGCCTCGATACGTTTCGCTGCGCGAAACACCCGGCACGAACGGGACAGTGCCCGTCCGTCAGTGCGCGTCGCACTCGGCGAGGAAGCTCAGCAGCGCCTCGCGCAGCCGGTAGTAGTCCGGGTGTTCGAGCAGCGCCTTGCGCGTGCGCGGGCGCGGCAGGTCGACGTCGAGCACCTTGCCGACGCGTGCGTTCGGGCCGTTGGTCATCATCACCACGCGGTCGGCGAGCAGGATCGCCTCGTCGACGTCGTGCGTGACCATCATCGCCGTCAGCTTGGTGCGCGCCCACACCTCCATCAGCACTTCCTGCAGGTCCCAGCGCGTCAGCGAATCGAGCATGCCGAAAGGCTCGTCGAGCAGCAGCAGCTTGGGTTGCAGCGCGAAGGCGCGGGCGATGCCGACGCGCTGCTTCATGCCGTTCGACAGCTCCGATGCGCGCTTGTGCAAGTGTTCGCCCAAACCGACGCGTCCCAGATAGTGCTCGGCGATTTCGCGGCGCTCGGCCGGCGCGATGTGCGGATAGACCTGGTTGGCGCCGAGCATCACGTTGTCGAGCGCCGACAGCCACGGCACCAGGCTCGGTGCCTGGAACACGACGCCGCGGTCGGGCCCGGCGCCGTGAATCTCCTTGCCGTCGAGGATGATCACGCCCTCGCTGATGTCGTTGAGGCCGGCCATCATCGACAGCACGGTCGACTTGCCGCAGCCGGAGTGGCCGATCACCGAGATGAATTCGCCCTGGCGGATTTTCAGGTCGAAGCCGTCGACGACCTTCACCGGACCCTTGCGCGTCGGGTAGATCTTCGAGACTTTGGAGAACTCGACGTAGCGTTCCGGCTGCACCGGTGCCTTGGTGCGCGCGGCCTTGGCCGCGGCCGGGTGCTCGTCGCTAGTCGTCGGCACCTGCGGCTTGAGCGGAACGACCTTGTCGCTGTGCCCGCCACTGGATGCGAGACCGGCGTCGATCAGGTACTGGGTGACGTTCTTGCGCAGGCGGACGAAGGCCGGGTCGTGGTTCATCGCGCGGCGATCGCGCGGCCGCGGCAGATCGACGGCGAACTCGGGCCCCAGCGTCGCGCCGCCGCCGTTGATGCCGGGCTGCAGCGGGATGATGCGGTCGGCCATGAAGATCGCTTCATCGACGTCGTTGGTGATGAGGACGCAGGTTTTCTTTTCCAGGTCCCAGATCTGCACGATCTCGTCCTGCAGCTTGGCGCGCGTCAGCGCGTCGAGCGCGGACAGCGGTTCGTCCAGCAGCAGCACGTCGGGATTGGCCGACAGCGCACGCGCCACCGAGGTGCGCTGGCGCATGCCGCCGGACAGCTCGGCCGGGCGTTTGAGCAGCGCCGGCGTCAGGCCGACCATGCCGACGTACTTCTCGACGCGCGCGCTGCGCTCGGCCTTCGGCAGCTGTTTGAAGGCCTGATCGACCGCGAGCGCGACGTTCTCGCGCACGGTCATCCACGGCATCAGCGAATAGCTCTGGAAGACGACGCCGCGGTCCGGTCCCGGTCCGGTCACCGGCTTGCCACGCACCAGCACCGCGCCCGCATCGGCTTCGATCAAGCCGGCGATCAGCGAGATCAGCGTGGTCTTGCCGGTGCCGGAGAAGCCGACGATGGCGACGAACTCGCCTTCGCGGATCGTCAGATTGATGTCGCGCAGCACCGTCGTGACGCGCTTGCCGCTGCCGTAGGACTTGGCCACGCCACGCAGCTCCACGCACGCGGGCCCTGTAGGAGCCGCCCCCGGCCGCGATTCTTCTTCGGGCTGCGCGTACACCGCATCGCGGCCGTGGGCCGCTCCTACAAGTGTCTTCATGACCGCGCTCATCAGTGAACCTGCTCACCAAAGCTGACCAGTTGCTGCAACGTGGCCATGATGCGATCGAGCAGGAAGCCGATCAGGCCGATGGTGAACACCGCGACCATGATCCGCGCCAGCGACTGGCTGCTGCCGTTCTGGAACTCGTCCCAGACAAACTTACCCAGGCCCGGGTTCTGCGCCAGCATCTCCGAGGCGATCAGCACCATCCAGCCCACGCCCAGCGACAGGCGCAGGCCGGTGAAGATCAGCTTCAGCGAGGACGGCAGCACGATCTTGCGCACCTTCGCGAGCCACGACAGCTGCAGCACCTTGGCGACGTTGATCAGGTCCTTGTCGACCGAGGCCACGCCCACGGCCGTGTTGATCAGCGTCGGCCACAGCGAGCACAGCGTCACCGTGATCGCCGAGATCAGGAAGGACTTCTGGAACATCGGGTCGGCGCTGACGTAGACCGCGCTGACCACCAGCGTGACGATCGGCAGCCAGGCCAGCGGCGACACCGGTTTGAACAGCTGGATGATGGGATTGAGCGCGGTCTGCGCCATCGGCGACAGGCCGCAGACGATACCCAGCGGCACCGCGATCAGCGTCGCCAGCGTGAATCCGAGGAACACCGTCAGCAGGCTGGTGCCGATCTGATCGAGATAGGTCGGCTTGCCGGTCCACGGCCGGATGCGCACTTCGGCATTCGGGTCTTCGACGAGCGCCTCGGCGTTGCGCTGCTCCTGGCGCTCGTAGAACGCTGCCGCCTTCTCGCGTTCGGCGTGGTGCTCGTCGATCAGTTGGCCGGCGGCCGCCATCACCTGCGCCGGCCCGGGCAACGCGCCCAGGCTGGTCTGCACGCTGCTGGCGAGGCCGGCCCACAGCCCGAGGAACACGGCGAAGGCGAGCAGCGGCACGCCGATCACGCGCAGGATCTCGCGCAGTTGTTCGCGCGGGTCCTCGCCGGCGGCGAGCCGCACGATCGGCACGAACCAGGTCAGTCCGGTCTTGTTCAGAACGTTGACGGTTTGGGTGAGCATTTCAATCTCCTTTGATCCGGCGTCGTCATTGCCAGTCGCGTAGCCCGGGTGCAACCCGGGGCGGTTGCCTGGCTCCGGGCTGCGCCCGGGCTACGAAAATGACGAGCGCTTACTTCACCGCGTCACTGCCCTTCAGGCCGAGCGTGAACTTGGTGAGGTAGGCGTTGGGCTTGAGGCCGTCGTACTCGATGCCATCGATGAAGGCTGTGCTGGCTGCGCGATAACCCGTTTCGCCGGCGAAGCTCGGGAAGTCGGATGCCTTGAACTTGCCTTCGGCAATCAGTGCCTTCGCGGCGGCTGCGTACAGGTCGGGGCGATACACCTTCTTCGCCGTCTCCGCATACCAGGCGTCGGACTTGGCTTCGCCGATCTGGCCCCAGCGGCGCATCTGCGTCAGATACCAGACCGCGTCGCTGTAGTACGGGTAGCTCGCTTCCTTCTTGAAATAGATGTTGAAGTCCGGCGCCGGGCGCGTGTCGCCCTTCTCGAACTGGTAGACGCCGGTGATCGGGCCGACGATGACGTTGTAGTCGGCGCCGATGTACTCAGGCTTCGAAAAGATGCGCGCGGCCTCCTCGCGGTTCTTGCCGTTTTCCGCATCGAGCCACTGCGCGGCGCGCAGCAGCGCCTTGGTCACGGCGACCGTGGTGTTCGGATTCTTTTCGGTCCAGTCTTTGCGTACGCCGAAAATCTTCTCCGGCGTGCGCGACCAGATCTGGTCCGCGGTGACGACCGGCACGCCAATGCCCTTGAACACCGCCTGCTGGTTCCACGGTTCGCCGACGCTGTAGCCGTAGATCGTTCCGGACTCCAGCGTCGCCGGCATCTGCGGCGGCGGCGTCACCGAGATCAGCACGTCGGCGTCGATCTGGCCGGCGATGTCGCCCTTGGCTGGCGCGTAGTAGCCCGGACGGATGCCACCTGCCGCGAGCCAGTAGCGCAGCATGTAGTTGTGGGTCGAGGTCGGGAACACCATGCCCATGTTGAATTTCTTGCCGGCAGCGTTGTACGCCTTGACCACCGGCTTGAGCGCATCCGCCTTGATCGGGTGCTCCGGCTTGCCGCCCTTGAGCGGAATGCCCTTCTTCATGTCCGCCCAGACGTCGTTGGAGACGGTGACCGCGAGCGTATTCAGGCCCATCGCGAACGGCGCGACGATGTCGGCCTGCGTGCCAAAGCCGATCGTTGCACCGATCGCCTGGCCCGGCAGCATGTGCGCGCCGTCGAGCTCGCCGGAGATCACGCGGTCGAGCAGCACCTTCCAGTTCGCCTGCGCCTCTACGGTGACATAGAGACCTTCGTCCTCGAAGAAGCCCTTCTCCTTGGCGATCAGCAGCGGCGCGCAGTCGGTCAGTTTGATGAAGCCGAACTTCAGCTCCTCCTTTTCCAGCTTGGCGGCGCTGGCGTGGCCGGCGAAGGCCAGTCCCAGTCCCGCGAGCAGAGCGCCGGTGCCGCGCAGCAGACGGCGGCGTGTGAGAGACATCATGTTCTGTATGGTCATTCCCTATCCCCGAGGCAAATTTCCCGAGCCAAAAAAAAGCGCCCATGTGCCGGTCGGATGACCGTGACATGGACGCCGTTGTCCTGAATCCGGGCGATGCCGTGCAGGCGCGTTTCGCCCGCACCTCCGACCGCCATTGGTCGGCTCACCGCCGTGCTGGGGGGAAGAATCGCAAGTGCCGTGCCAACGCCTGCGTGGTGCAATCCGCGGCCCGCAAGTGCAAGAAAGCCGTCGTCGTGCCCCAGCGCTGCGCGCGGCGCACGGCGGTGGTGCGCTGTTGCTCACGAACGGACTGCATGTGTTCAGTGAACTTCCGGCTCACGGACCTCAACCGCCTGGCCGCATGATCGACGTGATCACCGCATAGGCCTCGGTCCACGCGCGGCGCATATCCGCGGTAAACGCCGCGCCCAGACTCTGTTCGAGCGTCCACAGCAGCACGACGACGAAGATGCCGTAGTCCGCAGGCGACACGCCGTAGCGCACGTGGCGCCCACCCAGATCGCGGAATGCCGGCGCCAGCGCCTGTGGATGATCGAGCCCGCGCACGGCGATATCGAGCATCGCGATCATGCGCTTGCGCTGCTCGCCCAGGTCGCGGCGAAACAGCGGCCGCAGCTGCGGTTCGAGTTCAAACAGCTTGCTGTAGAACAGCTCTGCGACGTCGGCGCGGATCGGCAGCAGCCGCGCCCAGGTGCTTCTCACCAGTTCGATCTGTGCTTTGTCCATGTATCTGCATTCGCCAAAGAAAAAGGCCCGGCTCCAATGGCTGGAGACGGGCCTCGTTGTCCCTGCGCGAGCGGTCCTTCATTGGAGCCCGCGCCCTGTGGCGATTAGGAACGCATGCGCCATGCCAACTCGGCTGGACGCAGGACGCAGATTCTCAGCTCGATTCGCAAAGGCAACCGTCGGCGCTGTAGACCGCGCCGTCGAAGAACGCGTCGGCACCCATCGTCAGCAGACCCTGGGGCAGGCGCAGCCCCCAGATGCCGGCGTGCTCGCCTTCGCTCTTGCAGGCGTCGGGCGGGCAGGCCACATCGAGGCGTTCTGCGACTTCGCGGTACAGCTGCGGCAGGTAGACGGCCGCCGCCACCGCCACGGCGTCGATCTCGTTGCCGATCTGGCCCCAGCGCCGCATCTGCTCGATGAACCACATCGCGTGCGACACCCACGGGAAGTTCGCCGCGTGCCGGTGGAACAACAGGCCGGTACCGAAGAAGCTGTCGCCGGCCCACGGCACTTCCAGTGCGGTGCGGATCGTCGCCGGCGGCGCCTGCACTGCACCACTGTCGATCACCAGCTGCGCGCCCTCGGCGCGATGCTCGGGTGCGTCGAGCCAGCGGCAGGCGTCGATCAGTGCGGCGACCACCGCGCGATGCGTCTGCGGATGTGCCTGCGCCCAGCTGCGGGTCACGCCGAACACCTTCTCCGGACCGTTGTTCCAGATCTGGTAGGTGTTGACGACGCGATAGCCGACGCCGGCGGCCTCGGCCGCGGCGCCCCAGGGCGCGCCGACGCAGAAGCCGTCGATGCGGCCGTCGCCCATGTGCTGCACCATCAGCGGCGGCGGAATCACTTCGAGGCGCAAGTCGCGATCCGGGTCGATGCCGCTGGCGGCGAGCCAGTAGCGCAGCACGTAGTGGTGCGTGGAGAACGGGAACACGTGTGCGAACACGCGCGGCCGCCGTCCGGTGGCGCGGTCGCGCGCCAGCAGCGCCTTGAGTGCGCGCGCCGCGGCGACCGGATCGCGGCGCTCGAGGTGCAGGTCGCGATACAGCGATTCGGATACGGCGATCGAGTTGCCGTTGAGATTGAGCGACAGCGCCGTGACCATCGGCACGCCGATGCCGTCGATGCCCAGCGTCGCCGCGATCGGCATCGGCGCAAGCATCTGCGCGCTGACGAGCAGGCCGGCGACGACCTTGTCGCGGATGCTGGCCCACGACGCTTCGACGCGCACGTCGACGTCGAGTCCCTGCGCAGCGAAGTAGCCCTTGTCGCGCGCGACGATCAGCGGCGCCGCATCGACCAGCGGCATGATGCCCAACCGCAGCCGTGTCTTCTCCAGTTTCCCGCTCATCGTCTGTCCTTCGATCTACAGCAGTTCGGCCGCTGCGAGCAGCGAGCGCGCCGCGTCTCCGATCTTGAGGTTGCGATCCATCGCCATCTTGCGCAGCTGCTCGTAGGCCTGCGTCTCCGAAATCTGGCGACGCTGCATGAGCATGCCCTTGGCGCGGTCGACGTCGCGCCGGTCGGCCAGCCGCATCTTGGTTTCCTCGAGCTCGCGGCGCAGCGCCTGGTGCTCGTTGAAGCGTGCGATGGCGACGTCGATCACCGCCTTGAGCCGCGACGGCGCCATGCCGTCGACGACGTAAGCGCTGACTCCGGCACGCATCGCGCGGCGCGCGGTGTCGGCGTCGCTGTGCGTCGCGAACAGCACGATTGGCCGCGGCCGGTCGCGCGAGATCTGGCCGAGCGATTCGAGTGTGTCGCGCGTCGGCGCATCGACATCGATCAACACGATGTCGGGCTGGTGGTGGGTGACGGCGGTCAGCAGGTCGTCCGAAGTCGCGAGCTGCGCAACGACCTGGTTGCCGCCATCCAGCAGTGCCTGCCTGAGCAGGACCACCCGGTGGTGATCGTCGTCGACGAGCATGACTCGCATAGGTGCCTGCACAGTCCCAAAAGCGAATTGATGACGGGAGCGTCGCAAAACCTGTGCCGGGGCCTGTCACATTTGGCACGGCCCTTGCTCTAACACCCCGGACATCGCGCAGCGGCGCCGTTTTCGGGCCGTCTCCAATGCTGGAGTGCGCGCTGTCATACCGATCGACAGGACAATGGCGTCCGTCCGAACGCAGTGCGTTTGGGGACGCCTTTTTCGTGCACGCCCCAAAAAGGGCGTCACAAAGGCGCCCCGACGCGGCTGGACTGCGGCGGCGGCGCCTTTTTGTTGTCTGCCCACTTTTCCGGGTCTCGCGCCCGAGCTTCAAGGAGTGACCATGTCAATGCGTAAGAGTGCAAACCTGTCCGCCACGGCCCTGACGGCAGCATCGGCGGCCATGAGCCTGATGGGGGTGTCGCGCACGCGGATGAACCGGCGCCCGGATTCACCGCTGCGCTGACCGGCGGAACCACCAAGCTCGATCTACGCCTGCGCTACGAGCGCGTCGAGCAGGACAACGCGCTCGACGACGCCGATGCACTGACGCTGCGCACACGCCTCGGGTACAGCACGCGCCCGTGGCATGCGCTGAGCGCGTTCGTCGAGATGGAGTACGTGTCCGCGCTGGTCGACGACTACTCTCTGCCGCCGCCACCGCCGCCGACCTACTCGGTCGTCGCCGATCCCGAGGGTGGGGAACTCAACCAGTACGGGCTGCGCTACGACGGTGTGCCGGGCCTGGCGGCGACGCTCGGCCGCAACAAGCTGATCCTCGACAACGCGCGCTGGGTCGGCAACGTCGGCTGGCGCCAGAACGAGCAGACCTTCGACGGCGCCTTCCTCAAGTACAGCGGCATCAAGACGCTGACCGGCCAATACGCCTACTTGAGTAACGTCAACACGATCACCGCGACCAACGTCGATCTCAAAGGCCATCTGCTCAACCTGAGCTGGGCCGCTCTGCCGCAGCTGACGCTGACCGGCTACGCCTATCTGCTCGATTACGAACCGGATGCGGCGACCGATTTCGACACCTACGGCCTGCGCGCCGCCGGCAGCGCGCCGGTCACCGATGCGGTCAAACTCGTCTACGCCGCCGAATATGCGCAGCAGAGCGCCGAGACCGCGGCCGCCGATTTCGACGCCGACTACCTGCTCGGCGAGCTGGGCGTCGGCTTCAAGCCGGTGACGATCCTCGCCGGCTATGAAGTGCTCGGCAGCGACGACGGCCTGTTCGGACTGCAGACGCCGCTGGCGACCAAGCATGCCTTCCAGGGCTGGGCCGACGTGTTCCTGACGACGCCGGCGACCGGCCTGCAGGATTTGTATCTGTCGGTCACCGGCGCCGCCGGTCCGGTGACGCTCGCTGCGGTCTACCACGAGTTCAGCGCCGACGAATCGACGCCGACGATCGACGACTACGGCAGCGAAATCGACCTGTCGGCCAGCATGAAGCTGGTCGGCAAGCTCGGCGGCCTGCTCAAGTATGCGAGCTACAGCGCCGACGACGGCTCGGGCACGGTCGATACCGACAAGCTCTGGCTGCAGTTCGACTACGCGTTCTGATCGCCCAAGTCCCGTTCGGGCCGAGTGCCGCACGCGTAGCGAGCGGCGTATCGAGGCCAGCGTCGCGGCCGGTCTCGATACGCCTGCTGCGCAGGCTGCTCGATCCGAACGGGACAAGGGATCGCGCTTCCGCGTCCTGCGCTGAGGCGGCGGCGATGTACGATATTCGCTGGATCGACGTGGCGGGTGCGGCAGTGTGGTGGAAGCGGGCGGCATGAGTCGGCGCAACAAGACAGAGCCACGCGTGCGCGTGATGCTGGTCGACGACGATCGCTGCCGCCTGCAACGCCTGCAGACGGCGCTGGCCGACGCCGGTCATGACGTCGTTCTCCACCTCAGCAACACCGACGATCTGCTGCGTGCGATCGAGCGCTACCAGCCCGACGTCATCCTCATCGATACCGAAGCGCCGGGACGCGACACGCTGGAGTCGCTGAATCAGATCAGCCAGGAGCGGCCGCGGCCGATCGTGCTGTTCTCCGACAACGGCGATCCCGAGACGATCCGACGCGCGATCAAGGCCGGCGTCAGCGCCTACGTCGTCGACGGTCTGGTGGCGTCGCGCCTGAAGTCGCTGATCGAAGTGGCGATCGCGCAGTTCGAGCAGCATCAGTCGCTCAAGCGCGAAGTCGACGACGCCAAGGCCAAGCTGACCGATCGCAACGACATCGATCGCGCCAAGCTGGTGCTGATGCAGCGCTCCAAACTCAGCGAGAGTCAGGCCTACGACCGCCTGCGGCGCCTGGCGATGGATCAGAAGCTCAAGCTCGGCGACGTCGCGCGCGCCGTGCTGGCGATTGCGGGCGAGGACTAAATTGCGTCTGCACCATCACGGACGCCGCGCGCCATTCTGATTCGCGCTTCCGGCGCCGCTGCAGAGTAGCCCGGGTGAAACCCGGGGCGTCGCGGGGCGTCCCCCCGGACTGCGTCCGGGCTACGACGGCCGAGCGCAACTATCTAAGGAGTGATTCTCGCTGCCGATGCTGCACCGCGGCATCTTGGCATAGCGTTTGCTGGATATACCGCACGCGGCGGGGCAGAGATTGCCTCACTGCACAAACGGTCGGGTAAAGAAGCCCGATACCAAAGGATGTCGACGTCCACTCATTGGCCAACGCGCCAATCGGTGGGCGTTTTTTTTTGGGGCGGATTTCAAGCAGCGATTCGGGCGGTACTCACTTAGACGGAGTTGGGGCAATGCAAATCAAGATGGGACGCGGGCGCCGAGCGGGTGGGGTTGCCGCGCTGTTGGCCACAGCGCTGTGCAGTACGAGCGCGTGGGCAGGCGGCTACGACGACGGCAAGGTCTTTCTGACCGGCGGCGTCTTCACGGTAGACGGTGCCGGCGGTGGCGGCGCGGTGCCGTGGGCGACGATCAGCGGCTACGAGACGCGCGACGGCATCAACGGCGGCGTCGGCTTCACCTACGCCAACCTGCCGGCACTGCAGTTGACGGTGATTGGCGGCGCGGTCGGCTTCTTCGACCGCTTCGAGCTGTCGTACGCGCAGCACGACCTGTCGCTGAACCTGTCGAACCTCGACACGGTGGCGCTGGCGGCCGAATCGGCGGGCCTGGACATCGGCACCGACCCGTGGAACTCGACG
>JBAZXW010000052.1:0-24829 GCA_041659605.1 Sinimarinibacterium sp.
TTGGGCGTATTCGGGTGAACTCCACTGCTGCGATCCGGCAGCCGATGCCAGTCCAGACGCTCGGCGCACACGTCAATGCCCATCGCGCTGGTATAGCTCTTCAAGCTTTCCATGACCCCTCCTTGAAGCGTGCGGACTCCAACCTCGGTCCCAGCAACCATTCGGGTTCTAGAAAGAAAAACAGTCGGAGGCTCCTATTGCTACGGCACGGTCTTCAGACCCAGGGCGGCTCGGGCTCTCCGACTGCACAGCTAACAACTACCGCAGAAAAGCATTACACAAGGGCGGCAATCCATTGCCGACATCCCGCGCCGACACGTGCGCCGTCGGCAAAGGATTGCCGACCTACAGGCCGATCACCGACAGATCGCCCTTGCCGCGCCGCAGGATCTGCACACCCGTCTCGTCGCTCATGTCGAGCACGGTTGTCGGCTCGTTGTCGCAGGGTCCGCCGTCAACGACGATATCGACCGCGCGATCGAGCTGCTCGCGCCATTCCTCCGGATCGCCGACCGCCCGCTCCTCGCCCGGGAACTGCAGCGTGCACGAGATCAGCGGTTCGCCGAGCGTCTCCAGCAGCGCCTCGGCGATCAGGTGCTCCGGCACACGGATGCCGACCGTCTTGCGGCGTTCGTGCGCGATTCGCCGCGGCAGTTCCTTGGTCGCCTGCAGGACGAAGGTGAACGGCCCGGGCGTGAGTGTCTTGAGCGTGCGGAACTGGCGGTTGTCGACGCGCGCGTAGGTCGCGATCTCCGACAGATCGCGGCAGACCAGCGTGAACTGGTGATGGCGGTCGAAGTCGCGGATGCGGCGCAGGCGCTCGGCCGCCTCGCGGTCGTCCAGGTGGCAGCCCAGCGCGTAGCAGGAATCGGTCGGATAGGCGATCACCGCGCCCTGGCGCACACGCACGGCGACCTGCGCCAGCAGGCGCTGCTGCGGATTCACCGGATGGATCTGGAACCAGTCGGCCACGTCGGTCCTCGCGAAGAGCGCGCATTCTACTCACGATGTGGGCAGTACAATATCTCCCATGAACATGCTTTTGGACTTCGCCCCTGCCCTGCTGTTTTTCGCGGCTTATTATTTTTCCGGCATCTACGTCGCCACGACCGTGCTGATCGTGTCGCTGTTTGCGCTGGTCGCGATCTACTGGTTCAAGGAGCGGCGCCTGCACAAGTCGCATGCGATCACCGCGGTGGTCGCCGGGGCGCTGGGCGGAGTGACGCTGTGGGTCCGTGACCCGGCCTTCATCCAGTACAAGCCGACGGTGGTCTACGCCGTGTTTGCCGTTGCGCTGCTGCTGAGCCACGTCATCGGCGACAAGGTGCTGCTCGCACGCCTGCCGCAGAAAACCATCCAGCTGCCCGACGAAGTCTGGCGACGCGTCAACCTGGCCTGGGCCGTGTTCTTCGCGCTGTCTGCTGTGCTCAACGTCTATGTCGCGCAGCACTTCTCGGAGAAGACCTGGGTGCAGTTCAAGACCTTCGGCTTCACGACGCTGATGTTCGTGTTCCTGATCGCGCACCTGCCCTTCCTCAAGCGCTACCTGCCGGAGGAGTGAGGTGCTTTACATCATCCTCGGCGATGACGCGCCCGACGCGCTGCCGAAACGGCGCGCGACACGTCCGGCGCATGTGGAATATCTGCGGCTTCTGATCAGCGAGGGTCGCCTGGTTCTGGCAGGGCCGCGTCCGCGGGTGGATGGCACCGATCCAGGCGATGCGGGCTTTCACGGCAGCCTGATCGTCGCCGAGTTTCCCAGTCTCGAAGATGCGCAGATCTGGGCGCAGCAGGACCCCTACGCAAAGGCGGGTGTGTTCGAGCGCGTGCTGGTGCAGCCTTTCGTGCGCGCGCTGCCGTGACGCGCATCGAGCGCATACGCGAAACCCTGCAGCAGACTTTTGCGCCCCAGCGCCTGCACATCGAGGACCAGAGCCATCTGCATGCCGGCCATGCCGGTGCGGCCAGCGGCCGCGGCCACTTCCGGGTCGAACTGGTCAGCGACGCATTCGCCGGGATGACGCCGATCCAGCGTCACCGCGCCGTCTACTCGGCCCTGGGCGCGCTGATGCAGACCGACATTCACGCCTTGTCGCTGTCGGCGCGCACACCGGAAGAATCGGCCGGCGGCTGACGCAGCCAGACTTCCTGCTGCGGAAACGGAATCTGGATGCCGGCGGCTCGGAACGCCGCATCGATCGCGAAACGCAGGTCACTGGCCACCGACAGACGTTCGTCGACTTCGACGACGTAGGCGCGTAGTTCGAAGTCCAGCGAGCTCGGCCCGAAGTTGACGAAGTACACGCCGGGGCCGCCGGTACCCGGCACCTGCCCCTCCTTGATGACGCGGGGGTGGGCCTGCGCCGTTCCCAGCAGCACGTTCTTCACGAGCGTGGTGTCCGAACCGTAGGCGACGCCCACCGGAATGATCACGCGGCCGTAGTCGTCGCGCAGATTCAGATTCTTGAGGTGATTCGACAGCAGATCCGAGTTCGGCACGATGACCGTTTCGCGGTCCCAGGTCTGGATCTCGGTCGAGCGAATGCGGATGCGGCGCACGAAGCCCTGGGTCTGACCGACGAAGACATAGTCGCCGGTGCGCACCGGCCGCTCGAACAGGATGATCAATCCCGAGACGAAGTTGTTGACGATGTTCTGCAGGCCGAAGCCGATGCCCACCGACAGTGCGCCGGCAACAATCGCGAGCTTGGTGAAATCGAAGCCGGCGGACGACAGGCCGACGACGACTGCCAGTGCGAAGGTGACGTAGCCGAACAGCGTCGCGACCGACTCGCGCGTGCTCGCTTCGACGCCTGCGCGCGGCAGCCAGTCATGCTCGATCTTGCTCTTGAGCCAGCGCGTGAAGGTGAACAGGACGAGGAAGTACACCAGCCCCAACAGCAGCTTGCCCGGCACGAAATGCACGCTGCCCAGCTCAAAGCCCTTCGAGAACAGTTTTGCGACCAGATCGCGACCGGTGTCGTGCAGCCCCCAGACGTGCAGTACGGCCCAGACCACCACCGGCCAGAACAGCAGGTGGAAGGACAGCAGCAGCCAGCGCAGCTCGCCGATCGCCTTGCCGTCGGCAACACCGAGCCGCGCGCGCAGACGCCGCTGCCAGAACCTGCGCCCTTCGTTGAGGCCGCGCACCTGCCAATGCAGAACCAGGACAATCACCGCCGCCAGAGCCAGAATCAGCCCGCTGGCCTGCGTCGGATGCCCCAGCAGCAGGCGCATGAAGGATGTGGTCGGTTCCATCAAGCTGTTCCGTCCTGCCTCTTCTCAATCAGAGCTTTGAGTTCTTCGAGGCTCCTCAGCACCGGCACGCCCAGCTGCTCGGCCTTCGCCAGCTTGGATCCGGCCGCCTCGCCGGCCACCACGTAGTCCGTCTTCTTAGACACCGAGCCGCTGACCCTGCCGCCGTGCGCCTCGATCAGCGCCGCCGCCTCGTCGCGGCTCATTCCCGGTAACGTGCCGGTCAGCACCAAGGTCTTGCCGCTGAGCGTGCCCTGGACCGGCGCCGGGGCCTGCGGCCAGCGCACGCCGGCGGCGCGCAACTCGTCGATCAGCGCGCGGTGCTTGTCCTGGAAACACCACAGGCTGATCTGCCGCGCAACTTCGGGACCGACGTCCGGCACTTCGCGCAGGCGCGGGAATCGTTCCTTGTCCTTGAGCCCCGGCGCATCCGCCGTCGGAGCATCGGAAAGCGCGGCTTCGATCAGCGCCTCCAGCGTGCGGTAATGCGCAGCGAGTCCTTGTGCAGTCGCCTCGCCGACCTGCGGAATCCCGAGTGCAAAGAGGAAGCGCGCCAGCGTGGTCTCCTTGCTGCCCTCGATCGCGTCGATCAGGTTCTGCGCCGACTTCTCGCCCATGCGCTCCAGATCGGCGAGACGCTGCACGTCGAGCCGGTAGATGTCGCTGCTCTTGCGCACCAGGCCCTGCTCGATCAGCTGGCCGAGCAGCTTCTCGCCCAACCCTTCGATGTCGAGCGCGCGCCGGCTCGCGAACAGCTGCAGCGCGCGGCTCAGCTGTGCCGGGCAGGTGAGTCCGCCGGTGCAGCGCGCGACCGGGTCGCCCTCTTCGCGCACGACGGGGCTACCGCACACCGGACAGCGCTCGGGGACTTGCACCAGCCGTACGTCATGCGGCCGCTTGGCGAGCACAACTTCCTTGACCTCCGGGATCACGTCGCCTGCGCGCCGCACGACGACCCAGTCGCCGATGCGCACATCCTTGCGCGCGATCTCGTCGAGGTTGTGCAGCGTCGCATTGGAGACGTTGGCGCCGCCGACGAAGACAGTGCGCAGCCGCGCCGTGGGCGTCAGCGCACCGGTGCGGCCGACCTGGAAGTCGATGTCCTCGATGACGGTCTCGGCCTCCTCGGCCGCGAACTTGTAGGCGACGGCCCAGCGCGGCTCGCGCGAAACCGCGCCCAGCTCCTCGCGCCCGGCGAGGTCGTCGAGCTTGAACACGACACCGTCGATGTCGAACGGCAGTGCGGCGCGGCGCGCCTGCATCGTCTCGAAGTAGCGCTGACAGCCCTCCGGCCCGTGCACGCGCTCGATCAGCTCGGACAGAGGGAAGCCCCAACGGCGCAAGTGATCGAGCACTTCCGTATGCCGGTGCAGACGCTCCCAGCCTTCATGCTGACCGACGCCGTAGGCGTAGAACGCGAGCGGACGGCTCGCGGTGACGGCCGGATCGAGCTGGCGCAGGCTGCCGGCGGCGGCGTTGCGCGGATTGACCGGCGCGCGCTCGCCGCGCTGCGTCGCTTCCTCGACCCAGCGCTTGAAGCCGGCCAGCGGCAGGTAAACCTCGCCACGCACTTCGATGCTCCGCGGCGCGTGTCCGCGCAGTTGCAGCGGAATGCGGCGGATCGTGCGCAGATTCGCGGTGATGTCCTCGCCGGTCTCACCGTCGCCGCGCGTCGCGCCGCGCACCAGCACGCCGTCCTCGTAGGTCAGCGAAACCGCAAGGCCGTCGAGCTTGGGCTCACCGACGTAATCGATCCCGGCGACGCCCAGCGTCTCGCGCACGCGGCGGTCGAAGTCGCGCAGCTCCTCCTCCGTGGTCACCTTGCGCAGGGACAGCATCGCCTGGCCGTGCCGCACCGGCGCGAAGTCGGCGCGCGCCTGCCCGCCGACGCGCTGCGTCGGCGAATCGGGCGTCACCAGGTCCGGATGATCCTTTTCGAGCTGCTGCAGCTCGTCGAACAGGCGGTCGTACTCGGCGTCCGACACCGCCGGCTGGTCGAGCACGTAGTAACGGTAGTTGTGCTCGTTGAGCTGCCGGCGCAACTCCTCGGCCCGGCGGCGCGTGGCCTGTGGAATGCTCACGGGGTCGCGCCAGCGGCCTATCGCCCTTGCTGGCGCGCCCAGGAATTGACCTCGCCGATCAGCGCCTTCTCGGCAGCCAGCGTCAGCAGCTCGCGATTGCTGTCGAACACGTCGGCATTGAGCTGCTGTGCCAGCGCGCGCGCGGTGCCGAGCATGTCGCCGATCGCCGTTTCCGCAGGCATCGGCCCGGGCAGCACCATGAAGACCGATAGTCCGGGTGTCGAGAAATTCTGCTGTTCGGCCGGATCGAGATGGCCGGGCTTGATCAGGCTTGCCACCGAGAACACCGTCTGACCGGCGTCGACGCGGTGATAAATCTTGCGGTCGCCGAACAGCAAGCCCTGCGCCCGCAGCGCGGCGTGGATCTTGGGCCCGAAGATCGCAGTGCCCTCACGCTCGGCGATCAGCACTGCGACGAGCCGCTCCTCGACCGCCTCCGGCTCCGCTGCTGGCGCGGCCTGCTCGCCGCCTCCCGGCGCCGGCGCACCCGACATGCTCGGCGCGACGCGCCTGCGCGGCCTGCCGACGCCGAATTCGTCGAACCCGCCCTGGCGCGAGAACATGTCCATCTGGTCGGCCGCCGGAATCGCCGGCATCTTCGTCGACGCTGTGGACGGCGCGCTGCGCGGCTTCGGCGGCGCGTGTTCACGCCGGCTGTAGACATAGATCGCGATGACCGCGACGGCGCCCACGACCAGAAGCGCCCATTGCAATGGACTCATGCCTTCGCTTCCTGCTCTGTAGCCAATTCGACCGCCTGCTCGATGTCGACGCTGACCAGACGCGACACACCCGGCTCCTGCATCGTGACCCCGTGCAGCTGCTGCGCCAGCTCCATGGTGATCTTGTTGTGCGTAATGATAATGAACTGCACGTTCTGCGACATTTCGCGGACGATCTCGCAGTAACGCGCGACGTTGGCGTCGTCCAGGGGTGCATCGACCTCGTCCATCAGGCAGAACGGGGCCGGGTTGAGCTGGAACAGCGCCAGTAGCAACGCCACCGCGGTCATCGCCTTCTCGCCGCCCGACAGCAGGTGAATCGTCGAGTTGCGCTTTCCGGGCGGCCGCGCCATCACGCGCACGCCGGTGTCCAGCAGGTTGTCGCCGGTCAGCTCGAGGTAGGCCTCGCCGCCACCGAACAGTTTGGGGAAGCGGTCACGGAACACGCCGTCGACCTTGTCGAAGGTCTGCTTGAACAGCTCCTTGGTCTCGGCGTCGATCTTGCGAATCGCTTCTTCGAGCATCTCCAGCGCGCCGTGCAGGTCCGCGTGTTGCTCGCCCAGATAGGTCTCGCGGCCGCGCGCCTCGTCGAGCTCCTCGATCGCGGCCAGATTGATCGCGCCCAGTCGTTCGATGCGGCGTGAAACCGTGGCGAGCCGCTCTTCCCAGTTCGGCAGGCTGGCATCCTCGGCCAGTCCGCTGAACAGGGCGTCGCGCTCGTATCCGGTCTCGGCAATCTGCTCGTCAAGGCTTTCGCGGTGTGCGCGCAGGTTCTCGAACTCCAGGCGCGCCTGCTGCACGCGCTCCAGCGCCGCATCCTTGTCGAGTTCGGCGCTGCGCGCGGCCTGTATCGCCGCCTGCAGGATCCGCTCCGCCGCTTCGACCTGCTCGCGCACCGCGCGCAACTGCTCGCGTACCGCCTGTACCACACCCCGCGCCTGCTCGACTTCCGTGGCGCGGTTCTGCAGCGGCGCGTCCAGTTCCGCCGCGTTTTGTTCCTCTTCAAGCCGGCGGATCTGCAGCGACTCGCGACCGGCCTGGATGTCGCGGATCGCCTGCTCCAGCGCCGCGACAGCGCTGCGCCGGCCGGCCAACTGCACCTGCAGCTGGTTGCGGCCCTGCTGTGCCTGCGTCGCCAGCATGCGTACGCGACCCACCGCATCGCGCTTCTTCTGCAGTGTCTGCTGCATCTGCGCGCGGCGCTCGCGCAGCTCCTGCGCGACCTGCTCCAGTGACAGCAGCCGTGTGCGCGACTCGTCGAGTTCGTTCTGCTGCTGCAGCCGCGCCTGTTCCAAGGTCTCCAGTTCCTTGGCCAGCGCCTGCTCGCGCGCCTGCGCCTGCTCCAGACGCACCGCCTGCGCCTGGCGGAACGCGAGCTTCTGCGCCTGACGATGCCGCGTCTGATCGAACTTCGACGACAGGTCGCGCCGCTCCTGCTCCATCGCGTGGGTGCGCCCGCGCAGCTCGCCGAGCAGCTTCTCGCGATCCAGCACCAGTTGCTGCTGCTCCTCGACCTGCAGCTTGAGCTGCTTGAGCAGCTGACTGCGCGCGATCACGCCGCTGCGGTCGTCGCCGAGCTTCGGGTATCGGCGGAAATGCCGCCCGCACCAGATGCCGTCGCGCGTCACCACCGACTCCGACCCGGACAGGCTCGGCACGATGGCCAGCGCTTCATCGAGCGTCTCGGCGGTGCGGATGCCGGACAGCAAGTCGATCACTGCCTGCGGACCGCTGACCTGTGCGGCAAGCCCCGAGCTGCCGCGGCCGCCGGTCTCGGCCAGCAGCGCGACGCCGGACCGGGGCGCCATGCCGAGCTTGCGCAGCCGCTCTTCGAAGTCCGGCACCAGCGGTGCCTGCAGCAAGCCTTCCAGCACCTGCTCGACCGCCGTCTCCCAACCCCCGTCGACCTGCAGGGCCGTCGCCAGGCGCGGACAGTCCGCCAACTGGTTCTGCCGCAGCCACTGATTCAAGTCGGCATCGTCTTCGCGCAGCGCTGCCTGCTGCAGCGTTTCCAGCGAAGCAACCCGGCCGCGCGCCGACTGCAGCGTCTGCCGCGCCTCGTGCAGCCCGGCCTCGGCCGCGGTGCGCTCGTCGCGCACCCGCTGCAACTCGGCATCGACCACCTTGAGGCGATCCTCCGCCGTGACGAGTTCCTGGGCCAGCGCCGCGAGTTCGTGATCGGCCTCGGCGAGACTGGCTCGGATCGGCTCGACATTGAGCGCGGCGTGCTCGGCCTGCACGCGTCGGTGCCGTTCCTCGTTCTGGAAGCGCGTACGCTCCAGCTGCTGCACGCGCACACGCTCGGCTTCGGTCTGCGACAACGGGGTTTCCGCGTCCTGCACGAAGCCGTCCCAGCGGCGCTGTTCTTCCTGCGCCTCTTCCTCGGCGGAAATCAGCGCGGACTGCGCCTCGCCTTCGGACTCTTCGGAAACCTGTACCTGGCGCTCCAGCTCGGCGAGCTGCCGGCCGGCTTCTTCGAGGCGCTGCTGCTCGCGCGTCTGCCGGGTCTCCAGTTCGCCCAGCTGGCGCAGGATCTGGTCCAGCTCGCGCGCCTTGATCTGCTTGAGCTCGCGCGCATGCTGCAAGCCCTGCTCCTGGCGCGCGAGTCCGGCTTCGGCCTCGTAGACCTTGCTCTGCTCTTCGTTCAGGCGATTGGACAGCGCGCGGCTCTCGACCTCGGCGGCCACGCGCGCGTCGCCGCCCTGGTTGACGCGCAGGCGCGCCTGATCGAGTGCTTGGTCAAGCTCGGCGATCGCGCTTTCATGCCCTTCGCTCTGCGTCCGCAGCTGGCGTACGCGCAAGGCCAGAATCTCGGCACGCAGCTGGCGTTCCTGCCCCTTGAACTCCTTGTACTTCTCGGCGTTGGCCGCCTGCTTGCTCAGGACTTCCACGCGCTGCTGGATTTCCGAACGCAGGTCGTTGAGGCGCGCCAGGTTCTCGCGCGTCTGCTTGATGCGCGATTCGGTCTCGCGGCGCCGGTCCTTGTACTTGGAAATGCCGGCGGCCTCTTCGAGCCACTGCCGCAGTTCTTCCGGCTTGGCCTCGATCATGCGCGAGACCATGCCCTGCTCGATGATCGCGTACTGGTTCTTGCCGCCCAGGCCGGTACCGAGGAACAGGTCGGTGACGTCACGCTTGAGGCACTTGGCGCCGTTGAGGTAGTACTGCGAACCGCCGTCGCGCACCAGCTCGCGGCGCACCGAGATCTCGGCGTACGCGGCATAGGGACCGCCGATGGTGCCGTCGCTGTTGTCGAACAACAGCTCGACCGAGGCGCGGCCAACCGGCTTGCGCGTCTTCGAGCCGTTGAAAATCACGTCCTCGGCGTCCGAGGAGCGCAGGTTTTTCATGCTGGTTTCGCCCAGCACCCAGCGCACGGCGTCGATGATGTTCGACTTGCCGCAGCCGTTGGGGCCGACCACGCCGGTCAGGTTGGCCGGCAGCGGCAGTTGCGTCGCGTCCACAAAGGACTTGAAGCCGGCGAGTTTGATGCCAGAAAGTCGCATGCGCTTGGGTTTCTCTCGCCCCTCCCTCGGGGCGCTGTTCTTGGCTTGGAGGTCGTCGGACCTGTGGGGCGCGTAGTGTAAATTATGGGCGCCCGCGGTTCAGCTGCCAGTGATCAACGGGATCTCTCCCCTCATTCCCGACCTCGAACTCGCCGCGCATGTCAACCCAGCCCGCCAAGACACCCCAGAGGACGCTGGAAACCTTTCCCAATCCGGCGCCGCAGCGCGACTACACCATCCGCATGCGCCTGCCGGAGTTCACCTGCCTGTGTCCGAAGACCGGGCAGCCTGATTTTGGCACGCTGTATCTCGAATACGTCGCCGAACAAAGCTGCGTCGAACTCAAGTCGCTCAAGCTCTACATCTGGAGCTTCCGCAACGAAGGCGCCTTTCACGAAGCCGTGACCAACCGCATGCTCGACGACCTCGTCGCCGCGACGCAGCCGCGCTTCATGCGCCTGACCGCGGTCTTCAACGTCCGCGGCGGCGTCTACACCCATGTCAGCGTCGAGTACCGCAAGGACGGCTGGGCCGGCAGCCTGCCGCCGGCCGCATGGCACATCGATCCGACCGGCCAGGGGCAGACGCCATGATGACGTTTGAAGAGCTGCTCAAAGTGCAGTGGGCGGAGTACGCGGACCGCCATCGCGATCGTGTCAACCTGCTGATCCATGTCGTCGCCGTGCCGCTGTTCTGGATCGGCAGCTTCAATGCCATCGGCGCCCTGCTGTTCTCCGGCCTGTTCTACGCGCTGGGCGGCGTCGTGCTCGCGGCGCTCTCGCTGTTCGCGCAGGGCATCGGCCACGACCGCGAAGCCCTGCAGCCGCAAGCCTTTGCCGGCGCCTGGGATTTCGTCCAGCGCGTCGTCGCCGAGCAGTTCGTGACCTTCCCGCGCTTCGTCATCAGCGGCGGCTGGCTGCGCAATCTCGAAGCCAGCAGCCGATAGGCAGCCGCTACGGCGGATAACCGGTGATGGCGCGGATGCGCGTGTAGAGCGGTTTGAGCTGCCGGTACATCTGCTGGTAGACCTCGCGGTAGAGCGCGTCGTAGACCTTCACGGCCTGCGGCTCGGGCTCGAAGCGCCGGCCGCTGCGCGTCATCGCGCGCACTGCGGTCGGATAGTCCGCGTGCACGCCCAAGCCCACCGCAGCGTTGATCGCGGCACCGAGCGCAGAGGTCTCGTAGACCTCGGGGCGCTCCGCCGGCAGGGCGAACACGTCCGCGGTGATCTGCATCGCCTGGTCGGACTGCGAACCGCCGCCGGCAACCAGCAGCCGGCTCAGGCGCCGACCGATGCGCTTTTCGATCTGCTCGCGCCCGCTGCGCAGACCGTACACCAGGCCCTCCAGGATCGCCCGGTAGAAGTGCGCGCGCGTGTGCACGTCGCCAAAACCGATCACCGCGCCCTTGGCCTCCGGCCCCGGGTCGCGCACGCCCGGCGACCAGTAGGGCTGCAGCATCAGGCCCATCGAACCCGCCGGCACGGCGCGCAACAATTCATCGAACAGGGTTTCGACCGGCACGCCACGTTCGGCCGCCAGTGCCTGTTCCCGGTGCGCGAATTCGCGCTTGAACCAGGACACCATCCAGAAGCCGCGATAGATCTGGATTTCGGTGTTGTACGCGCCCGGCACCGCCGCCGGGTACGGCGGCAGCATGCGCTGCACTTCGATGTAACGCGGCTGCGTGGTATTGATGGTCGCGGTGGTGCCGAAGCTGAGCTGGCCGACATCGGGCTCCAGCACGCCGCAGCCCAGCACCTCGCAGGCCTTGTCAGCGGCCGCGGCAATCACGGTCAAGCCTGTCGGCAATCCCAGTTCCTCGGCCGCCGGCTTCGTCAGCTGCCCGAGACGCTGGCCCGGGGGCACCAGCCGCGGCAGCTGTTCGCGCCGGATCGCCAGCGCCTGCCACTTGAAGTCGCGCGGGCCGGCCCAGTCGAGCTTTCGATAATCGAACGGCACGAAGCCGACCTGGCAGCCGACCGAGTCGACATACTCGCCGACCAGGCGCCGACTCAACCAGCCGGACAGGAACTGGAAGTGCTCGGTTTCGCGCCACAGCTCCGGTTCGTTTTGCGCCAGCCAGTTCGCCTCGGCCTCGCGCTGCAGATGCGTCACCAGCGGCGTTGCACCCGCCAGCGCAAACGCCGTGCGCCACAGCGGCGACAGCTTGGGCGGCGCGGTGCAACGGCGCTGGTCGAGCCATAGCATTGCCGGCCGCAGCACACGTCCTTCGCGATCAGTGCAGATCATCGTCGCGCGCTGCGTGGTCAGCGTCAGCGCGCTGATCTGCTCCGGACGCACCGTCCCCTGCCGCCACAGGTCGCCGCAACAGTCGGCGATCGCACGCCAGTAGGTTTCCGGTTCCTGCTCGGCCCAGCCCGGCTGCGGCGAGACGTAGGTCGGTTCGAACACGCGCTGTGCCTTGGCCAGCAGATGACCTTGCGCATCGAACACGATCGCGCGCGCGCTCTGCGTGCCGACGTCGAGGCTGAGGATGCGCACCTCGCTCATGCGCCGCTCGCGGAAGCAGCCGGCAGCGCGTGACGGGCCTGCCAGTACGCCCGATAGCGCTGCGCCTCGTCGGCGCAGCGTGCCGCGTCCCAACCCAGCTCCTGCGCACAGATGTCGAGGATGCGCGGCAGATGGGCTTCACCGCCCCGCTCCGCCACCAGGCCCAGGCGGGTGCGCCGCATCATCAGGTCATCGAGATGAACGACAGCCTCGTGACGCGCCGCCCAGCGCAGCTCGGCCCAGCTGTAGGGGGTGTCGCCGACGACTTCGCGTTCGTCCGCCGGCAGATCGCGCAGCAGTGCCGCGGCCGCCGACGCGCCCAGGCGCCCGCACAGACGCGAGCGGTCGTCCCCCCGGGGGGACGCGAACACCGGACGATCCGGCCCGAGGTCGAAGCGCGGACTCTGGCGCGCCACCTGTCGCAGCACCTTGCGCGCCGTCGTGCGGAAGGTCGTCAGCTTGCCACCGGTGATGCTGACCCACCCCGGCCCGCTCCACAGCGCCGACTCGCGCGACTCGGCCGACGGATCGGCCTTGCCGCTGTCGACCACCGGACGCACGCCCGAATAGGTGCTGATCGCATCGCCGGCCCGCAGTTTCAGCCGCGGGAACTGGCGGTCGAGTCCTTCGATCAGGTAATCGATCTCGGCCGCGGAGATGCGCGGCGTGGCCGGATCGTCCGGATGATCCAGATCGGTCGTGCCGTACAGCACCGCGCCCTCCCAGGGATACGCGAACACCGGACGCTGATCGCGCGGGTGCAGCCAGGACACGGCATGCCGCAGCGGCAGTCGCTGCGCTGGAAACACGAGGTGGCTGCCGCGCAATGGGCGCAGCTTCGGCGCACCCGCCGGCGCGCCCGGCAGCTGCGCGGCCCAGGCACCGGTGGCGTTGACGACCACATCCGCGGTGATGTCGCAAAGGTCTTGCGTGACCGCGTCCCGCAGACGTATGCCGAGCACGCGGCCGGCTGCCTGCAGGATTTCGGCGCGGACATAGTTCAGGGCCGTCCCGCCCTGGGCGCGGGATTCAAGAATCAGGCGCAGCACAAGGCGCGCATCGTCGGTGCGCGCGTCCTCGTAAAGCATCGCGCCGCGTAGAGCCTCGCGATCAAGATCCGGTTCCGCGGCCAGGACTTCAGCGGCCGGCAGCCAGCGCGAGCGACGCACGCCGGCCATCCAGTCATAGACGCGCAGGCCGACCTGTATCAGCCAGCGCGACGGCTTGCGATCGGCGTAAATCGGCATCAGGAAGCTCAGCGGCTCGACCAGGCCCGGCGCCTCGTCGAGCAGGCGCTGGCGCTCGCGCACGGATTCGAGCGTCAGCCGCCACTGGCCGTTCTTGAGGTAGCGCAGGCCGCCGTGGACGAGCTTGGACGATCCCGACGAGGTGCCGGAGGCAAAATCGCACGCTTCGACCAGCAGGACCTTCGCGCCGCTCCGCACAGCCTCGCGCAGGATGCCGGCGCCGGCGATGCCGCCGCCGACGATGATCAGGTCGTAATGCGCGTCGAGCGCGTCAATGCGTGACGTCATCGGGCCGCTCGTGTGCCGCGTGCTCCGGAATCAGCTGATCGCTGAGCGTGGTCAACAGCATCGGCGGCCAGGTCTCCTCGACGGCTTCGAGCATGCGCCGCGACAGCGCATCGTCGAGCTCGTGCAGCGCGCAGGAACGCTCCCAGGTCGCCCGATCGGGCCACTGCGCGTAGGCGACCAACGTGCCGCTGTCGGTACAGTGCAGACGCGATCCACGCGCACCGCGCTTTTCGAGCAGTACCGACGTCAGCTGTCCCCAGACATCCCGGAACTGCGCTTCCATGCCGGGCTTGACGCGCCACTGATAGACGACCGCGAAACCGCAGCGCGTCGTGCGGCTCATGCAAACAATTTCCCCGGATTCATGATGCCGTCCGGATCGAACTCGCGCGCCATCGCGCGGATCAGGTCCATGCCCAGCGCGCCTTTCTCGGCGGGCAGGTAGGGGGCGTGATCGACGCCGACGCCATGCTGGTGGCTGATCGTGCCGCCGTGCGCGACGATGGTCTCGGACACGCAGGCCTTGAGCCGGCGCCAACGCTCGAGATCGGCGTCGGCATCGCCGGCGGAACGGAACACGAAGGTCGAATAGATGCTGCAACCCTGCCGGTACATGTGCGACAGGTGGGTGAACGCATGCACCCGCTCGTTGTCGCCCGCCAGCGCATCGCGCGCCGCCTGCTCGATCGCGCGCATCAGCGCGGTGGCCTTGGGCCAGTTGACGCAGGTCTCCACCGTGTCGGCGGCATAACCCAGATCCCACAGTGCGTTGCGCAGCAGCGGACCGCGGAAGCGGTTCTTCGCCCAGCCCTTGCCGATCGCCTTGCCGACGTGTACGCCGCGGAAGCGGCGCGCGATGGCCAGTGCGTCGCGGCGCATGCGCCGGCTTTCGGCCGCCGATCCGGTCACGCCCATCATCAGCATGCACTTGCCCTGCTGGATGCCGCGCATGGCCAGGTAGCGCTGCAGCCAGCGGATCAGCGCCGCATGCCCGGCCAGGCGCAACTGCGTTTCGGTTTCGATCTCGTTGGAGAGGCGCAGCATCGACAGCGGCAGGTCCGCCTGCGCGAGCGCGCGCGTGGCTTCGATGGCGGCGTCCCAGTCGGGGAAGAACACGCCGTGAAAGTCCTCGCACTCGGGGATACGACGCACGCGCGCAGTGACTTCCGTCAACAGTCCGAAGCGCCCTTCCGAACCGAGCACCGATTCGCGCAGATCCGGCCCGGCCGCCGAGGCCGGCACGCCGCCGACGCGCAGCTCGCCGCGCGGGGTACTCAGGCGGCCGGCGGCAAACAGTTGCTCGATGCGGCCGTAGCGCAGCGATTGCTGCCCCGACGAGCGCGTGACGACCCAGCCGCCGAGCGTGGAATACGGGAACGACTGCGGGTAGTGGCCGAGCATCATGCCCTGCGTTCGCAGCTGCGCTTCGATCTGCGGCCCCGGCGTGCCGGCACCCAGAGTGGCCAGCCAGGACTTGTCGTCGACCGCAAGCAGTCGATTCATGCGTTCCAGCGAAATATTGACGACCGGGCGGTCGCCTTTCGGCACATTCAGATGTCCGACGACGCTGGTGCCGCCGCCGTACGGAACGACAATCGCCCCGGCGCTGCGTGCAGCGGCCAACGCCTGGGCCGCTTCGTCATGACTGGTCGGCAGCGCAACACCGTCGGCATAGGGTCCCATGCGCCCGGCACGCATCGCGATCCAGTCCGGGAAGCTGTGACCGCGAGCGCGCAGCAAGCGCAGCGACGGGTCGGTCTGAAAGGGGCTGGCAGCCGGCAGGCGGCTCTCCGGCACCGTGGCCAGTGCCTGCTCCAACGTCGCGTCATGGGGTGCAGTCGCCACCCCGATGCGCTCGCTCAGGAATGCACGCGCGTCATCACCGAGCACGAACTCATCGGTGTCCTCTCCCCAACCGTTCCAACGCCGCACGCTTGTTCTCCGTCGTGGCGAGTGGGCGCCAGTATAGGCAGGCGAAGTGCCCGCGGCTTGACCTCAGGTGCCAGCTTGTCGGGCCGCTCAGGCCGCGCGCGCTACGGTGCTCGCCGCCGCGCTCACCCGGCGCAGCGTGTCGATCGTCACCCAGGGCAAGAGGCCGAGCTCGCCCTTGAGTGCACGCGCCGGGGCCCCCGGCTCGCCCAGGCTACTGACGACCAGCGCGGCGCCGGCAAAATCCTGCTCCAGCGTATCGCTGTTGACGGTAATCACCGTCGCCACACCGGCGGCGCTGGCCGCCTTGAAACCCATTTCGGAATCTTCGAGCGCGACACACTCATCCGGCGTCGCACCCAGGCGTCGCATCGCCAGGCGATACAGGTCCGGCGCCGGCTTCTTGTGCTTGACCTCTTCGCCGCTGGCGATGACTTCGATCTCCGCGGCCAGCTCCCGCCCCATGCAGTACTTCAGGACCGGCTTGAGCGTCTTCAGGCTGGCGTTGGTCACGATCGCCAGTTTCAGGTCCTGCGTCCGCGCTTCGCGCATCAGGCGCGCGATGCCGGCACGCAGCGGCACGCGGCCGTGGCGCATGCGGCGCTTGAAATACTTGGACTTGAGTTCGTGGACCTTGGCCACCCAGCCGTCGAGATCGGCATCGGCCTCGCGCTGCTGATCGCCCAGATCCGGACGATACTCTTCGATGTAGTGCTTCAGACGTTCGCGCCCACCCGGCAGCTTGAGCAGGCGGCGATACAGCTTGGGCCCCCAGCGCATCTTCAGTCCGAGCTTGCGGAACGCGCGATTGTAGGCAGGCCGATGACCCAGTGCTTCGGTATCGGCCAGCGTTCCGTCAACATCGAACAACACTACCCGCAGCGTCATGACAGGATGTCCGACGGGCGAGCCTTATCAGTTTCCATTCAACCGCTGATCAATACGTTACAGGCTTGAGTTAATGTAGCATGGCGCCTCGTCGCATTTGTGATCCAGTGCAGGGTCTGTTGACACTACCTTGGCGCCCGTTCTGACTTATCGCGGCCGCTTTGCACCGACACCCAGCGGCCCGCTGCATCTGGGCTCACTGCTCACTGCGCTGGCCAGCTGGCTGCAGGCCCGCAGCCTGCAGGGGCGTTGGCTGCTGCGCATCGACGACCTCGACCGCGAACGCTGCATCCCCGGCGCCGCCGACGCGATCCTGCGCCAGCTTGACGCGCATGGGCTGCACTGGGACGAGGTCCCGCGCTGCCAGGCTCAACATCTGACCGAATACGTCGATGCGCTCAGGCGGCTGCGCGCGACGGACCGTGTCTATGCCTGCGCGTGCACGCGCGCGCAGCTGAAAGTCGAGTCCCTGGCCGGTCCTGACGGGCCGGTCTACTGCGGTCGATGCCGCGACCTGGGCCTGCCGGAAGCGGGGCACGCGCTGCGCCTGCGAGTGAGCCCGGAGGAAATCGCCTTTGCCGATGGCTGGCAAGGCCGGCAATGGCGCAGCCTGGAGCGGGACATCGGCGACTTCGCGATCCGGCGTCGCGACGGCGCACCGGCATACCAGCTGGCTTGTGCCGTGGATGAATCCGCGCAGGGCATTACCGAGGTGGTCCGGGGCACGGACCTGCTGGGCTCGACATTCATGCAGCTCCATCTGATGGACCTGCTCGGCCTTCGGCGCCCGCAATATCGCCATCTTCCGGTGCTGACAACGGCCGATGGCCGCAAGCTGTCGAAGCAGAATCATGCCGCGCCCATTGAAGCCGCACGCGCAGGCGCCAATCTGCGGCTGTGCCTCGGCGCACTGGGGCAATGTCCCCCTCCAGAGCTCGACTGTGCGTCGGTCGCGGAGATCCTGGCCTGGGCCACTCGCAACTGGACAGCCGCCCGGATACCGGCGCGCTCCAGCATCAAAGTGGAGCAAATCGGCTGAGTCTGGCATGATGCCGTGCAGCAACCGCACTGCAACATTCCAGTTGAATTAAGAGCTTATGATCGAACGGCGCGTCATCAAGAAGTATCCGAACCGGCGTCTGTACGACACTCACATCAGCCGCTACATCACGCTGGAAGAAATCCGCCAGCTGGTGCTGAATCACATCGAGTTCCGGGTCGAGGACAAGCGCACCCAGGAAGACATCACGCGCAGCATCCTGCTGCAGGTCATCGCCGAGCAGGAAGAGGGCGGCAACCCGATTTTCACCACCGAGCTGCTGCAATTCATCATCCGCTACTACGGCGATCCGATGCAGAAGAGCATCGGCCGCTACCTCGAACTGTCTGCACGGATCTTCCAGGAGCAGCAGCATCATTTCACCGAGCAACTGCGTGATCTGCTCGGACAGGCGCAGCAGCCGATCCAGACCCTCAAAGAGCTTGCCGACCGCCAAGTGCCGATCTGGCGCTCAATCCGCGCCGAATTCCTCCGCAATCTGTCGACGACCGCGAAGTCCATCAAGCGTCGCGCAGGGATCGACGAAGAGAATGCCGACAAGCCTAACTGAGCATTCCCCCTGAGCGTTTATGATGCAGTGCAGCGCACCAATGACGTGCACGTCACAATTTTTCGTTACAGATTCATTACGTATTTGTTTTTATTTACTTTATTTCTGAAACTGATTTGTTGACATGCAGGTAAGTTGACCATATACTGCACTGCAACATGATTCGGAAATAAAGAACCCGGCGAGATCGCTGGGATCTGCCGGGTCTGACCAGTCTCCTCCAGAAAGGCCTAGCGCCTTTCTCGCACCTTGCCCCCCAATCCCCCGGGGGGCTCTTTTTTTGTCCGCTACATTGGCGGACGCTTCTGATCTCTCCCCAGAAAGACCCCTCCGTTCGGTGATGCCGACGGAGGTAAAAAAAGAGGCCGGATTCTGACCCAGAACCCGGCCCCGTTCAACTACTTTTCACAATCGCTTCAGACGGCCGACTCGACGTCCAGAGCCTTCATCGACAGGCGGATCTTGCCGTCGCGGCTGACTTCAAGGACCTTGACCTTGACCACCTGGCCTTCCTTGACGACATCCTCGACTTTCTCGACGCGCTTGTCGGCGAGCTGCGAGATGTGCACGAGGCCGTCCTTGCCCGGTGCGATCGTCACGAACGCGCCGAAGTCCATGATCTTGGCGACCTTGCCCTCGTAGATCGCACCGACCTCGACGTCGCGGGTCAGCGCATTGATACGCGCGACCGCTGCTTCGGCCGCCTTGCCGTCGACCGCGGCGATCTTGATCGTGCCGTCATCGGAGATGTCGATCTGCGTGCCGGTTTCCTTGGTGATCGACTGGATCGTCGAACCGCCCTTGCCGATCACTTCGCGGATCTTGTCGGGGTGGATCTTGATCGTCGTGATGCGCGGTGCGAACGGCGAAAGATCGGAGCGATGCTTCGGCAGCACCTCGTTCATTCCCTTGAGGATGTGCAGACGCGCGGCCTTCGCCTGCGTCAGCGCCTGGGCCATGATCTCGCCGGTGATGCCGGCAACCTTGATGTCCATCTGCAGCGCGGTCACGCCTTCGGTCGTGCCGGCGACCTTGAAGTCCATATCGCCCAGATGGTCCTCGTCGCCGAGGATATCGGTCAGCACCGCCCAGCGGCCTTCTTCGAGAATCAGGCCCATGGCGACGCCGGCGACCGGCGCCTTCAGCGGCACGCCGGCGTCCATCAGCGCCAGCGAAGCGCCACAGACCGAGGCCATCGACGAGGAACCGTTGGACTCGGTGACTTCCGAAACCACGCGCACGATGTACGGGAATTCGGTGTTGAGATCCGGCATCACCGCAGCGACACCGCGCTTGGCCAGACGACCGTGACCGATCTCGCGGCGCTTCGGCGCGTTCAAGCGACCGGTTTCGCCGACACTGTACGGAGGGAAGTTGTAGTGGAACATGAAGTGCTCATGCCACTCGCCATCGATTGCGTCGATGATCTGGTAGTCCTTGCCGGAACCGAGGGTGATCACGGCGATGACCTGCGTCTCACCGCGGGTGAACAGCGCCGAACCATGGGCGCGCGGCAGCACGCCGGTGGTCATGGCCAGCGGGCGCACGGTGAACTTGTCGCGTCCGTCGATACGCGGTTGGCCATCGAGGATGCGGTTGCGGACGATCTTGGCCTTCAGCTCGTCGAGCTCGGCCTTGACCTGGTTATCGGTGAACGATGCGTCGGCCGGGCGCGCGGCCTTGGCGGCCTTGGCCACCTCGTCGAGCTTGCCGTAGCGCACCTGCTTGTCGGTGAATCCGTAGGCCTCGGCGATGCGTCCCTCGAAGGGTGCGACGAAAGCCTTCACCGCAGTGCGGTCCGACGCCTTCCAGTCCCACTTCGCGCGACCTGCAGTCGCAGCGAACTCGTTGATCGCGTTGATGGCGGCCTGCATCTGCTCGTGACCGAACAGTACCGCGCCGAGCATGACCGGCTCGGACAGCATCTTCGCTTCGGACTCGACCATCAGCACCGCATCCTTGGTGCCGGCGACGACGAGATCCAGCTCCGAGCCTTCCAGCTCCGTCTCGCTCGGGTTGAGGACGTAGTTGCCGTTCTTGTAGCCAACCCGGGCGGCGCCGATCGGCCCCATGAAGGGCACGCCGGATAGCGCCAGCGCCGCCGAGGCGCCGAGCATCGCCGGGATGTCGCCGTCGACTTCGGGATTGAGCGACATCACGGTCGCGACAACCTGCACTTCGTTGTAGAAGCCTTCCGGGAACAGCGGGCGGATCGGGCGATCGATCAGACGCGAGGTCAGCGTTTCCTTCTCGGTCGGGCGGCCTTCGCGCTTGAAGAAGCCGCCGGGCACGCGGCCGCCGGCGTAGAACTTCTCCATGTAGTCGACGGTGAGCGGGAAGAAATCCTGCTCCGGCTTGGCGTCCTTCTTCGCGACGACCGTCACCAGCACGACGGTCTCATCGACGCTCACCATCACCGCGCCGGCAGCCTGGCGGGCGATGGCGGCGGTTTCGAGCGTAACGGTGCGATTGCCGTACTGGAACGACTTGCGCACGGGTGCGGCAGGAGTGGCTGGAATGGCCATGGGAATTCTCGAGGTCTAGGGCAAGCCGATGGCCGTCTTGGGCCCGATCCGGTTGCCGCGTTCAAAGGCGCCGAGCGCGGATTCGCGCAAAGCGGCGCCCAAAGCAAAAGACCCCAGTGACACCCGTAGGATCACTGTGGGTCTTCCGTCCGTCGGGTACGACGCGGCCGCGATCAGCGGCGCAGTCCGAGCTCGGCGATGAGCTTGGAGTAGCGGCCTTCGTCGGAACCCTTCAAATAGTCCAGCATCTGGCGACGCTGATTGACCATCTTCAGCAGCCCGCGCCGCGAATGGTTGTCCTTCTTGTGCTCCTCGAAATGCGGCGCCAGCGCATTGATGCGCTCGGTCAGCAGCGCGACCTGTACTTCGGGCGACCCGGTATCGTTGCCTCCACGGGCAAACTTCTTGACTACGTCTGCCTTGCGTTCTGCCGTCACACTCATTGCTACCAACTCCGGAACTTGAGATTTGTCGATCTTTACAAAGTCCAATATATTAACTTTTTCCACAGCCTGATCACAAGGCGCCGGAGGCCGTCCGGAGCCAGCGGCGCGGCGCAACCACGCCTTCGGCGTCCACCTCGGCAAGCCCCAGCAGAGCGCCGCGATCGTCAAGCACCGCAAGGCGCGTGTTGCGCGCCACTCCGGCGACGCGAACCGCCTGCCCCAGTGCCAGACAGGAAGCACTGACCGGGTCGACGCGCAATTGTGGCCAATGTGCCAAACCCTGCGCCGGATCGAGTAGCAAGGCATCCAACGCCGTGAGGCCGCCGTCCCGCAGGGCCTGCTCAAGCTGTTCCAGCGTGAACAGAAGCTGCTGCGCGAACGGCACGACCGCCGTACGTCGCAGGGCCGTCAGATGCGCGCATTGCCCGGCTGCCCGGGCGATGTCCTCGACCAGGGTGCGGATGTAGGTGCCCTTGGAGCAGCGCACGAACAGCCGGAAGCGGCCCGGCGCAAAGTCCTCGAGCTCCAGTTCATGGATCACGACTTCACGCGGCTCGCGCTCAACTTCGGTGCCTTGGCGCGCCAGCGCGTACAGCCTCTGCCCCTCGTGCTTGAGTGCCGAGTACATCGGCGGGATCTGCTGAATCGGACCGCGGAATCGGGGCAGCACGGCCAACAGTTCGCCCGGCTCGAGCACGCCGCTACTGGTTTCGACGACCTCGCCTTCGGTGTCCCCGGTCGAGGTACGGCTGCCGACCATCGCGTCGGCGCGATAACTTTTGTCGGACTCGAGCAGCACGCCAGACAGCTTGGTGGCCTCCCCCAGGCAGATTGGCAGCACGCCAGTCGCGAGCGGATCGAGGCTGCCGGTATGCCCAGCCTTGTCCGCCTGGTACAGATGCTTGACCTGCTGCAAAGCGCGGTTCGAAGTGATGCCGGAAGGCTTGTCCAGCAGCAGGATGCCGCACACCGGCCGGCGCGGTCGCTTGGGTTTGCTCATGGACCGCGACCGCTCAGTCTTTCGAGGGGTCTCGATGTTCGGCGTCGCGGCGCACCGCGTCGCGAATCAGGGCGTTCACGCGGTCACCTTCGCGCAGACCGATGTCGGGAGCGAAGTGCAGCTGCGGGACATAGCGCAGCGTGAGACGCTTGCCCAGAGCACCGCGCAGGCGACCCGCGGCATGGTTGAGCCCGTCGACGGCGTCGGCGAGCTTGCGGTCATCGCCCAGAAGGCTGACCAGCACGCGCGCATTGCGCAGGTCCGGCGAAACGTCGACAGCGGTGACGGTCACGCCGGCAACGCGCGGATCGGACAGCTCGTTGCGAACCAGGGCCGCGAGTTCGCCATGAAGTTGCGCGCCGATCCGGAGCTTGCGCGGGTATTCCTTCATGGACGTTCAGCCGCCAGCGCCAACGCGGCCCGATCAGGCCGTCGCCGACACCGTGCGACGCACCTCGATGCGCTGGAAACACTCGATCTGGTCGCCCGCCTTGACGTCGTTGTAGTCCTTGACGCCGATACCGCATTCCGTTCCGGCCTCGACCTTCTGCACGTCGTCCTTGAAGCGGCGCAGCGATTCCAGAACACCTTCATAGACCACCGTGTTGTTGCGCAACACGCGGATCGGCAGATTGCGCTGCACCGAGCCCTCGATGACGAGGCAGCCGGCGATGTTGCCGAGCTTGGAGCTGCGGAACACGTCGCGCACCTGCGCGATGCCGACGATCTGCTCGCGCGTCTCGGTACCGAGCAGGCCCGAGATGGCGTCGGAGACGTCATCCATGATCTGGTAGATGATGGAGTAGTAGCGAACATCCACACCCGTATCCTGGATGTGCTTGCGCGCCGCGGCGTCCGCACGGACGTTGAAGCCGATGATGATCGCCTTCGAGGCCAGCGCCAGATCCACGTCGGACTCGTTGATGCCGCCGATCGAGGTCGACAGCACGTTGACCCTGACTTCCGCGCTGGGCAGCTTGCGCAGCGCCTCGGTGATTGCTTCGGCCGAGCCCTGCACGTCGGCCTTGACCATCAGGTTGAGTTGCTTGATCTCGCCCTCGCCCATCCTGGCGAAGATCTGGTCCATGCGCACCGCCTGCGACTGCGACATGCGGTGCTCGCGCTGCTTCTGCTCGCGCACGTCCGCCAGTTCGCGCGCCTTGCGCTCGTCGGCCACGACGACGACGTCGTCGCCGGCATCCGGTGCGCCGGACAGGCCCAGAACCTGAACGGGAATCGACGGACCCGCCTCCTTCACCGGCCGGCCGGCCTCGTCGAACATCGCACGCACGCGGCCGAAATGCGGGCCGCTGAGGATGACGTCGCCCTGCTTGAGGGTGCCGGCGCGCACCAGTACGGTCGCGACCGGGCCACGGCCCTTCTCGACCGAGGATTCGAGGATGTTGCCGCGCGCGAGCGCCTCGATCGGCGCGGTCAGTTCGAGGATTTCGGCCTGCACCAGGATCGCATCGAGCAGCTGGTCGATGCCCTGACCGGTGAACGCGGACACGCCGACGATCTGCGTGTCACCGCCCCATTCCTCGGCGACGATCTCGTACTTGGTCAGTTCGTTCTTGACGCGGTCGACATCCGCTTCCGGCTTGTCGACCTTGGTGACCGCCACGATCAGCGGCGCCTTTGCCGACTTCGCATGCTGGATCGCCTCGACCGTCTGCGGCATGACGCCGTCGTCGGCCGCAACCACCAGGATGACGATGTCCGTCACCTGCGCACCGCGCGCGCGCATCTTTGTGAACGCAGCGTGGCCTGGCGTGTCGAGGAAGGTGATGATGCCCTTCTCCGTCTGCACGTGATAGGCACCGATGTGCTGCGTGATGCCGCCCGCTTCGCCCGCGGCGACGCGAGTCTTGCGGATGTGATCGAGCAGCGAGGTCTTGCCATGATCGACGTGGCCCATGATCGTGACCACGGGCGGGCGCGGCGTCTGCTCGATGTCGCTCTGATCGCCCGATACGGCCTGTTCGAGGCTTTCCTCGAAATCGGACGCCTTGACCGTCCGCACCTTGTGCCCCATCTCCTCGACCATCAGAACGGCGGTGTCCTGATCGAGGGTCTGGTTGATCGTCGCCATGACGCCGTTCTTCATCATGACCTTGATCAGCTCGGTGGCCTTGACCGCCATGCGGTTCGCCAGTTCGCCGACCGTGATCGCTTCCGGCACCTCGACTTCGCGCACGATCGGCGCCACCGGCTTTTCGAATACGTGAACGTTCTCGACGCGCACGCGACCGGAGGGCTTCTTGGCCTTCTTCTCGCGGCGTCCGCCCTTGCCTTCGGCAAGATGAAGCTCGGTGCGGTGCTGACGATCTGCACCGGGCGCAGCAGCGGCGCGATCACGCGTACCGCGATCCGGAGCCTTCTTGGCCGGCGCCGCAGCGCCCGGCGCGGGGGCGACGACCGGCGGCGGTGGCGGCTGGGCCGCCATCGCCCGCGCAGCCTCAGCCGAACGGCGGACGTTTTCGGCCGCGCGCATGCGCGCACGCTCGGCATCCCACTTGGCACGGTAGAGGGGGTCTTCCACGAGAAGACGCTCGTGCTGTTCCTTCGCACGTTTCTGTTCGGCTTCGGCATCCGCAAGCTTGCGCGCAGCCTCTTCGTCGCGCAGCTTGCTCTCGAGTTCTTCCTGGTGCCGCTTGGCCTCGACTTCGGCCGCAGCCCGCGCCGCCGCTTCCCGCTCGGCTTCGGCCTGCGCAGCCGCTTCCTCGGCCTCGCGCAGCGCCTCCGGATCCTCGACCGGCGCACCCTCTTCGCGCTTGACGTACGTGTGTTTCTTGCGCACCTCAATGCTGACGGTCTTG
>JBAZXW010000053.1:0-22072 GCA_041659605.1 Sinimarinibacterium sp.
CGAAAGACGATGCCCGCAAGGTAAGGGTTCGACCGGAGATGCTCAACCCGCCCGCGCGGGCGCAGGCTCGCGGCGCACCAGCAGCTTGTCGATCCGGCGCCCGTCGAGATCGAGGACCTCGAAGCGCCACTCGCCAAGCCACGCGCTTTCGCCGAGTTGCGGCAGGTGGCCCAGCAGATTCAGCATCAGGCCCGCGGCCGTCTCGTAGTTGCGCTGCGTCGGCAGCGGTACATGCAGCCTCTCGACCAGCTCGTCGGCGGGCAGCTCGCCGTCGACCAGCCACGAACCGTCCTCGCGCTGAAACACGCCCGGCGGCGGCTCGTCGACATACAGCTCGCCGGCGATCGCCGACAGTACGTCGTGCACCGTCACCAGGCCCTGCAGGCTGCCGAACTCATCTACGACGATCGCCGCATGCAGCGCGGAGCGCCGCAGCTTCGCGATCGCATCGAGCGCATTGATGCTGTCGGGCAGCACCAGGGCCTCCTCGACGTTCGCGCCCGGGTCGATCGCCCCGGCGCCGTCGAGCATCGCGTCGACCAGGCGCTTGGCCGAGATGAGGCCGACAAAATGGTCGATGTGTCCGCGCGCCGCCACCAGCCTCGAGTGCGGACTCGCGCGCAGCCGCGCGCGCTGCACCTCGACCGGGTCGTCGAGGTCGATCCAGTCGAGTTCCTGGCGTCGCTTCATCACCGCGCGCACCCGGCGGTCAGCCAGGCGCATGATTGCCGCGATCAGGGTTTTCTCCTCGGGTTCGACGACACCGGCGGACGCGGCTTCGGCGACGAGCGCGTGGATTTCCTCGTCAGTCACCGTCGCGCCGTCGTTGTCGTGCCTGGGCACGGCGCGCAGCAGCAGCGCGCTGGACGCGTCCAGCAGCCACACCAGCGGGCGGGCCAGGCGCGCCAGCATCAGCAGCGCCGGCGCGGTCACCGTGGCGATGCGCTCCGGATGGCGCAGCGCGATCCGCTTGGGCACCAGTTCGCCGACGATCAACGTCAGGCAGGTCACTGCAAGAACGACGATCGCCAGCGCGACATCGTCGGCGTGCGGCGCCAGCCAGCCGTGCGCCGGCAGACGCTGCGCCAGCGGCTCCGCCAGCGTCGCGCCGCTGAACGCGCCAGCCATCACGCTGACCCCGGTGATGCCGATCTGCACCGTGCTCAGGAAGCGGCCGGGCGCCTCCTTGAGCTGCAGCGCGGCGCGCGCGCCGGCGACCGCGCGCCGCTGCATGGCCTGCAGGCGCGGCACGCGGGAGGACACGACGGCCAGCTCTGCCATCGCGAGCAGCCCGTTCAACAGGATCAGCAGGGCTACGATAGCCAGATCGAACGGCATGGGAACGCGCGCGGGAAGGTTTCGCAGTATCGCCCAATCCGTAATTGCCGCAAGCCGCTCCGCGCTTCCCGAAAATCCTGACCTGAATCAAGGCGGGCCGCGTGCTGCATGGCGACGATGTGTCCCAGGGCACAGCGGAGGCAGGACATGCGGATCACATACAGCGACAACCTCTTCGTGGGCTGGGCGATCTGGTTCGGGATGCGCACGGCCGCCGTGTTCTGCGCGCTCGGGGTGGCAAGCTTCCTACTGCTGTAAAGCCGGTCCGCGGCTATGCGCGCGCGGCTGCGCAGAGCACAATCGCCGCCGACTCCAGCGGACTTCGCGCCATGCAGCTGCCGTATCACATCCTCGACGTGTTCACCGAAACCCGGTACAGCGGCAATCCGCTGGCCGTCGTGCTCCAGGCCGACGCGCTGTCGCAGCCGCAGATGCAGACGATCGCGCGCGAGTTCAATCTCTCCGAGACCGTGTTCGTGTGCGCGCCGCACGCCGAGAACGCGCTGGCGCAGCTGCGCATCTTCACGCCGGCGCGCGAGCTGCCGTTCGCCGGACATCCGACCGTCGGCACCGCCTGCCTGCTATCCGAGCTGGGCATTGCGCCGCACGGAGACGACGAGCGCTTCGTGCTCGGCGAAGGCGTCGGACCGGTGCCGGTCTGCGTCCGCCGTGGTGCCGGGCGGGCGGCCTACGCCGAGCTGACCTCGGCGCAGCTGCCGGAGTACGGGGCGGCGCCTGGCGAGGAGGCCGTCGCCGCGATTCTCGGACTGCAGCGGTCGGACCTGGGCAGCCAGGGCGAGCGTGTGCGCGCGGTGTCCTGCGGCGTGCCGTTCGTACTCGTGCCGCTGCGCGCGCCGGAGTTGCTGGCCTCGATCGCGCTCGACGCCGCGGCGTGGCGCAGCCATCTGGCCGGACAGTGGGCACAGGAGCTCTATGTCTATGCGCGCGGCTACGAAGGCGAACTGCGCGCGCGCATGTTCGCACCGGGTCTGGGCATTGCCGAGGATCCGGCCACCGGTTCCGCAGCGGTGGCGCTGGCCGGCGCGCTGGCCAGCGAATCGCCGATCGTCGAAGGACGTCTGCAGTGGCTGGTGCAGCAGGGCTGGGAAATGGGGCGGCCGAGCCAGCTGCACATCTCCGCTGATCGCGCCGGCTCGGCGGTGACCGCGGTGCGGGTCGGCGGCTACGCGGTGCGCATCGCCGAAGGCACGCTCTTCATCTGAGCCCGCGATCGCCGTACACTCGCGACACTTTCGAACACCACGAACGTGTGGCAGCAGGCATCGTTGGGGGTTGGGCGGAGTAGAAGGTCGCGCCGGGCTTCGCGCCCGGCAGCACCTCATCGGCTCACTCCGGGCCGGACGACTCGGGATTTTCCCGGGGCGCTTCGGCTGCGGCGGTGAGCACGAAGATCGGCGCCGTCAGCGCGCCGGGCCGTAGATTGCGGACTCTTTCGACCAGCCCCTGCGTCACTTCGTAGCCGCGCGCGACCAGCAGCACGCCGTTCGCCAGTACCACGTCGCGCGCGATGACCATGCCGGCGCGCAGCGCGCCGGCCGGAATCTCCTGCAGGCGCTCGCCGGACGGGCCGTCGCCGCAGACCGTGGTCAGCGTCGTCATCACCTCGCCGTCGTAGCGGTCCGCGCGCGCCTGCAGGGCGCCCAGCACCGCATGGGCCGAAAAGCCCTGCGACCGCAGCGCGTCGAAATCGAGCGCCGTGCGCAGGATCGCGGCCGCGCGCCGCACCGCGGGCAGGCGCTCGTCGCTGGGCATGCAGAAGGCCGGCATCGGTGCGCCGGCGACCATGGCCAACAGCGCGCGCACCGTTTCCAGCCGCGGGATGTGGCCGATCAGGCTGTCGGTCAGCGTCGGCATGCGCTCCACCATCGCCTGTTCGTGCGCGTCCAGAGGCCGGCCGGCGTGGATTTTCTCGGCCACTTCGTCGGGCAGCGCGATCATGCCCAGCGGAGTCAGCATCGCGGCGATCTCGACCGCCCAGCGCAGCTCCGGAACCAGGCGCGCAGCGATGTCGCCGGCGAGGCGCTTGACGCGCTCCGAGCTGCCGAAGGCCAGCGGCTGCCGCAGCGCGAGCACGTTGATCAGGGCCTGAACGGCGCCGGTCAGCGTTTGCTGCAGCAGCACCCGCTCGGCACTGACCAGGCGCCGCAGCTGCACCGCGGCTTCGAGCGCGGCGATGACGGTCAGCGGCGGACAGGGTTTGACCAGGAAACGGAAGATCTGGCCTTCATTGACCGCGGCGATCGCGGCGTCGACGTCCGCGTGTCCGGTCAGCAGCAGGCGCGGCACGTCCGGCACGATCGAGCGCGCCGCGTGCAGGAACTTGGCGCCATCCATCCCTGGCATGCGCATGTCCGAGACGACGACGTCGATCTCGGGCCGCGCGCGCAACAGGCGGATGCCTTCGGCGCCGGACGCCGCGGTCAGCACGCGGTAGCGCTTGCGCAGGTACAGCTCCAGGCTGGCGAGCAGCTGCGGCTCGTCGTCGACGCACAGAATCGTCGGTGGGCTGAGTTCGTTCATGCCGGCGTATTCCCCCTGTGGGCGTGGACGTGGGCGGACGTGGCCTCGTCGTTCTGCAGCGGCAGGCAGATCGTGAACGTCGTGCCGCGTCCCGGCACGGAATCGACCGTCAGTTCGCCGCCGTGCTTGTCGACGATCACCGCGCGTGCGATCGCCAGGCCCTGGCCGCTGCCCTTGCCGACTTCCTTGGTCGTGAAGAAGGGCTCGAAGATGCGCTCGCGGAGGTCGTCGGGAATGCCGGTGCCGTCGTCGGCGACGTCGATCGCGACGCGCTCGCCTTCGCGGCGCGTGCGGATGACGATGCGTCCGCGCCGATCGCTGCCGCGCACGGCGTCGCCGATCGCGTGCGCGGCGTTCACGATCAGGTTGAGCAGCGCCTGGTTCAGCTCGCCCGGATAGCAGGGCACGGGCGGCAGAGCGGCGAGCTCGGTGCGCACGTCGGCGACATAGCGGTACTCGTGGCGCGCGATGGTCAGCGTGTTCTCGATCGCGCGGTTGAGGTCGATCGCGCTGCGCCGCCCGCTGCCGCGGTGCGAGAACTCCTTCATCGAGCGCACGATCTGTGCGATGCGCTCCAGCCCGTCCAATGCGCGCGCGCCCGCCTCGGGCAGGTGTTTCGCAAGATCGTCTGCGCCAACGCGCGCGCGCGCCGCTTCCAGTTCGTCGCGAGCCTGGGCCGCGCCGCACTCGCCGGCGGCGATGCGATCGACGTCGCCGCGATAGCGCTCCAGCAGCGCCAGCGCCTCGGCACTGCCGTCGACGAGGTAGTGACAGCTGTCGGCGACGAACTGCACCGGCGTGTTGATCTCGTGCGCGAGGCCGGCGGCGAGCCGGCCCATCGCTTCGAGCTTCTGCGCCTGGCGCAGCTCCAGCTCCATCTTCGTGCGCTGCTCCATCTCCGCGCGCAGCTGCAGGTTCAGTGCGGAAAGTTCGGCGGTGCGCTCCTGCACGCGCGTCTCCAGGTTGCGATTGCTCTCGGCCAGCGCCTGCTCGCCGCGCTGCACGGCAACCAGATACTGCTGTACCAGGCCCGAGATCCAGTTCCACGCGGCGGCGAGCGCCGCCAGCAGCGCGAGACCGACCACCGCCATGATCTGCACCAGCTGGCGCTGCTTGGCCATCCGCGCCTGCGCCTGCGTGACGACCTCGGTGCCCATCGTCTGCAGTGCCGCGACGTAGCTCCGCTGACGTTCGCCGTACTCCGCGGCCGCCAGCAGCGCCAGAGCCTCGGCGCCGTGGCCCGCGTGCAGCAGCGCAAAGGCCTGCTCTTCCGTCGCCGCCAGTGCCGCGCTGGAAATCCAGGTCGGCGAGGCGGCCACCGGCGACGGCGGCGCGATGGCGACGGTGCGGCGCAGCGCGGCATCGAACTCCGACGACGCGGCGCGATAGCGCGTCTCCCACTGCGCATCGCCGGTGGCCGCGGCCAGCCGCGCCGAGCTGCTCAGCCGCTCGCGAAAATAGAGCAGCTGGCCGGACAGGAAGCGCAGCTCCAGCTCCTGTTCGACCAGCGCGTGCAGGTCGGCGTAGCTGCGCGCCGCCAGCCCGGCGCCGATCAGGAACAAGGCGAGCATCAGCAGCGCGCCCGCCGCGATCGGGCCGGTGGGCGGCTTTCTCAGCACGGGCGAGCGATCATGCGGCTGGCGCATAGGCATGTGTGGAACCTGACAGAATCAGATCGGCGGCGCGCCGGAATTCTTGAACGGCAGATTCCGGCGCAGGATACCGTGGTGCTCCGGGGGCGTCGCTCCGGGACTGGTCCTCGCCGCGGCGAGGGTTCATGCTCGGCCGATGTCCCGCGCCGCCGCGCCGCCCACCGCGAAGACCACCCCGCTGACCGACGCCTTCGAGCGCGTGTGGGCGGTCGTACGCCGGATTCCAGAGGGTCGGGTTGCGACCTACGGGCAGGTGGCCGCCGAGGCCGGATTTCCCAAGCGACCGCGTCTGGCCGGGCAGGCACTGAACCGCACCCCCGCCGGGATGAAGCTGCCCTGGCACCGGGTCGTCAACGCGCAGGGCCGCATCGCGCTGCCGGCCGGCAGCGAGGCCTGGAGCGTTCAGCGCCGCCGCCTCGAAGCCGAAGGCCTTGTTTTCCGTGGCGATCGCATCGATCTCGTGCGCTACCGCTGGCAGCCGCGTTCGCTCGCGCCGATCGTCGACTGAGCTTGCGGCAACCCCTTATTGCGGAGTCTTGGCGTTGCGCTATGCTGAGCTTTCGACTCTCGTGCGGGGAACGGCCATGCGTACGCCCGGGCTTTCTGTTCTCGTTGCCTGTGTTCTTCTGAGTGCCTGCAACCGGCACGACTCGTCGGGTCCGGCACCGGCCGATACCGGCACGCCGACCGAAAAACTCGCGCTGAAGACCTTCGCCGCCGACTGCAGCGATTTCCTCACCTACGCCGCCGACGCGCTGACCGAGCAGTACCTGACGACGTACTACTGTTTCGCCGAAGGCCCCTGCCCGGTGTATGCCGTGGACAATGTGCCGCCGCCGAGCGCAACGCCCGCCCCCGGCGCCTCACCTGACGATGCCGGCGGCGAGTTTGCCGGTCCGGGCCGCGTCTCCGGCACCAACACGCAGGAGGTCGGCGTCGACGAGGCCGACATCGTCAAGGCCGATGCCGAAGGCCGCCTGTACATCCTGTCCGGGCGTCAGCTGCACATCCTCGAAGCCTTCCCGCCGGCGGGGCTCGAACAGAGGCCGCTGGTGACCCTGGACCTGAGCGCCGACGACACCAACTTCTACGCCAGCGATTTCCTCCTCGACGAGACCGCCAAGACGCTGGTCGTGCTGGGCTCGACCTACGCGACCGACCGCGGCCAGGCAGTCGCGCGCATCATCGACATCACCGATCCGTCGGCGCCGCAGCAAGTCGGCCAGGTCGCGGTCGACGGCTGGCCGCTGCAAACGCGCCGCATCGGGCAGCGCGTGCACCGGGTGTCGCGCTTCGACGTGCTGACGCCGGCCTGGTTCTACGACGGCGGCGACGAGCTGGTCGAACTGCGCAATCAGTATCAAAGCGCGCAGGCCGATGGCGACAGCGAGGAAGCCGCGCAGATCAAGGCGCAGATCAACGACGAGATCCGCTCGCGCGTGGCCGCGGCTGGCGCCGCCGATTTCCTGCCGCACCGGCGCGTGCAACTCGCCGGCGGGGAGCCGGTAGATGAGGCGCTCGCCTGCAACGCGATCTCGCATCCCGAGGTGACCGCCGCGCTGGGTCTTGCGGTCGTCGACAGCTTCGACACCGACGGCAGCGACCAGGCCGCCAGCGCGGTCGTCAACAACGCCTATCTGGTCTACGCCTCCACCGCCAATCTGTATCTGGTGCAGTCGAGCTTCGGCTGGTGGTTCGGTCCCGAGCAGGACGAGGAGAGCGCGATCTACCGTCTGGCGCTGTCCGATACCGGCGCTCCCGCCTACCAGGCCGTCGGCAAGGTCGACGGCACGGTCAACAACAGCTACCAGCTGTCGGAATTCGATAACCAGCTGCGCGTCGCCAGTACGGAAACCCGGCTCGAGAACGAAACCTTCACGCCGGTCAATCACGTCACCGTGCTCAACGCGCAGAGCGCGAATGAAATGACGCTTACCGGCGAGCTGCGCGACCTCGCGCCCGGCGAGCGCATTCAGAGTTCGCGCTTCATCGGTCCGCGCGGCTTTCTGGTGACCTTCCGGCAAGTCGATCCGCTGTTCGCGCTGGACCTGTCCGATCCGGCCGATCCCTCCGTGGCCGATGAGCTGACCTTGCCGGGCTTTTCGAGCTACCTGATGCCCTTGGGCGACGACTTTCTGCTGGCGATCGGACGCGAGGGCACCGACGACGGCACCCTCACCGGCAATCTCGCCGTGCAGCTGTTCGACGTCAGCGAGCTGACGGACATAAGCCAGATCGGCGGTCCGCTGACGCCCTCGGGCGCCGGCAATGGCTATAGCTACAGCGTCGCCGAATACGATCCGCATGCATTCAGCTATTTCCCCGACAGCGAGGACGCGCCGGTTCCGGGCACCCTGTCGATTCCGCTGCAGCGCTGGAGCGAGTCTGGCGACAGTTTCACCGGCTTCCAGGTGGTGCGGGTCGATCCATCAGACGCGCAAGCAACCCTGACCGAGCTGGGTCTGATCGATCACCAGTCGCTGATCGACGAAAGCGATCCGTCCTACAACTGCCCGCCGGACGGCAGCGGCATCCTCGCGCCCTGCTACATCTACGCCGCCGAGCCGCGGCGCAGCGTGTTCATGGCGGACGCGGATGGGCGCTACCTGTTCACCGTCTCGTCGGCCGGCGTGATCGCCAGCGATGCGGCGCAGCCGCAGACGGAGCTGGGCCGCCGCAAGCTGCCTTATGATCCGCCGTGTTGCGTGTATGCTTCGGAACCGGGCAGCCCATAGCGCGGTCTTGGCGATGGGCGGCACGATGGAACGGAATCCACCCGTCGGGTGACGGCGCGCGCTGGTGCGGAAGCCAGCGCAGCCGGGGCCGGCGTATGGCACAACTCAAGGACTCGAATCGCAAGACCCTGCCATGGCGATGCATCCCTATCATCTCGCGCTCCGCATCAAGGGGCGCCTGCCGCAGACCAAGCTCTACTACGACGCCGATCCGGTGCATTTCCGCGAATCGGACACGCTGATCACCCTGCTCGGACTGGGGCTCGGCGTGGTGCCTTACGTGCTCGATCCCGATGACCTGGTCACCGCAATCGGCAGCGTCATTGCCGGCGCGGCGGCCGGCTATCTGGGCACCTTGTACCGACGTCTGCGCGTCCGCGACGCACGCAAGTCGCGGTTGGCGCCGGCCCTGGCGGAAATCGCCGAGCTGGAGCGAGACCATCCGCAGGTGCTGCGCACGCTGTCGTCGCGCCTGGGCAGCCGTTTCAGCCATGACAAGCGCCTGGCCGGCGAACTGGCTCGCTACCACGTGCTGTTGCAGGCGCCGGAGCGCTACTGGGCGCTGCTCGACGCGCTGATCAACCGCCTGGAGCTGGTCGAGGACAGGGAACCGGCGATGGCGACGTAGCCCGAGCGAAGCCCGGGCATTACCGTACACCCCCGGACCGCGTCCGGGCTACTCGATCACACCCAGTTCGACGCGGCGGTTGTTTTCGCGCCCCGATTCAGTGTCGTTGGTGTCGATCGGACGGCTCTCGCCGTAGCCGATCGGCGTCATCCGCACGGCACCGATGCCGCGGCCGATCAGGTAGGCCTTGACCGAGTTCGCGCGGCGTTCCGACAGTCCGAGGTTGTAAGCGTCGCTGCCGATGCCGTCCGTGTGACCTTCCAACCGTACGGACAGGTCCGAGTAGGACTGCAGCGTGCCGGCGACTTCGTTGAGAATCAGCTGCGCTTCCGGCGTCAGCCGGTCGGAATCGAATTCGAACTTCACGCCCTTGAGGATGAAGTTGCGGTCTAGCGCGCAGCCACGGGCGTCGACTTTCTCACCCGGCCGCGGCTTGCGGCAGTCGCCCTCGAGCGCGCAGCCGTTGGGCAGCACCTTGGCACCCGCCGGGGTGTCGGGGCATTCGTCGAGCGCATCGGCCACGCCGTCGCCGTCCTTGTCGCCGGTCGGGCAGCCGTCGAGCTTGACCTCGACGCCGCGCGGCGTGTCCGGGCACTTGTCGCGGCTGTCCGGCACGCCGTCACCGTCGCTGTCCAGTTCGCAGCCGTCGGCGCCGACCTGCGCGCCGCGCGGCGTGCCGGGACAACGGTCGAGAGAATCGGGGACCCCGTCGCCGTCGCTGTCGAGCGGGCAGCCGTCCGCGCCGACCGCCGTTCCGCGCGGCGTGTCGGGGCATTTATCCAGGGCGTCCGGCACGCCGTCGCCGTCGGCATCGCGCGAGTAGTCGACGGGCGCGGCGCCCAGCGCGATGCGCAGGCCGGCCAGCGCCTGCCAGGTGTAGTAATCCTGCTCCGGAACCGGGTCTTCCTCCTGCACGTTGTCGATCTGGTAGCGCGCTTGCAGCAGCAGCATGAAGCTGTCGCCCAGGCGCAGCAGCGTGCCGACGCTCGCGTACGGGCCCCACGCGTACGGGCTCTGCCCGAGGAAGTCGACCTGCGAGTAATGCGCGCCGCCGCCGATGAAGGGCTGCACCGGGGAACTGCTGCTGCGGTACGGCTGGCCCGGAAACAGCTGCAGGCCGACGCGCAGGCTCGTGCGCTCGTAATCGCCGGCGTTCTGGGTGCCGAGCAGGGAGTAGTCGCCGCCGAGCTCGAACACGGTGTTGTCGCCCAGCGGCCGCGTCGCCGTCAGCCCGGCAGCCCAACCGGTGTCGAAGTCGCGGTCGTCGGAAAAGATCACGCCGCCCTGCGGCCACAGCGACCAGCGTTCGTCGAGGACATCGGCGGCCGCCAGCGACGGCGTCAGCGCCAACAGGCATGACAACAGAGACCACATGCGCTTGCAGTTCATCGTATTTCCTTGGGCCTGAGGCAGTCTCGACTACGGCGCCGGATCGACGGGTTCGGCCGGACACTGCTGCGGCGGCGTCGGATCGCCGGTCAGCAGTTCGAGCAGGCTGTTCACGCCGCTGGTGAGCTGGCACAGCACCGGCTCGACGACCGGGTCGACCAGGGCGCCGTTGAGCGCGTCGATCAGGTCGCCGGTCACCTGGTCGCCCAGCGTGCCGATCAGCGTCGTCAGCACGGTGTCCACGGGCACGGTGAGCGGGTCGAGCTGGACCAGGATGCCGTTGACAGCGTCCGTGACCTGCGGCAGCAGCTCGTCCGTCGGCAGCACCAGCAGCGGACCGAAGAACAGCGGCGCAATCGTTTCGCAGAGCTGGTATCCGGCATCGCTGCCGGCCCAGGGATTGTCGTTGGTCGCCGGCAGCACGAGCACCGTCATGCCGTCGCTGACCTTGTTCGCCGGATCGTCCGGATTCTCGAACTCCGCCGTGACGCAGCTGAAGCCCAGGCGCACCAGCGCGTCGGAATGGATCAGTCCGTTGGGCTGCACCGTCGGCGGTTCGACCGGGAAGCCGGTCGCGGTGTCGATCAGCAGCTCGCGTGGATCGATGAAGCTGTCGCCGACGCGCGCCGGATCGTTGCTCTGCGTGACACAGGCCGTGCCGTCCCAGTAACCGGCGACGCTGCGCCAGACGATGCGATCGTCGAGCGGATCGTCGCCCGGCAGAGTCGAGCGCGGCGGCAGGTTGGTCACGCCGTTCTGCTGATTCGTCAGCGGCAGGCTCTCGAACGCGGCGATGCTGCTGCCAGCGGTGTCCGCCGCCGTGCAGTTGCCGCTGGCGTCGAGCGCGGTTTCGGGGCAGCGCGCCGCGAGCGCAAAGGCCTTCACACCGACGCGCAGTGCCGAACTGCTGCCAAGGCCATCAATGACGAGATTGTTGGCGCCGACGCAGGCGAACTTGTAGGCGCGTGCCTGCGAGAGAGTGATCTGCTCGGTATTGCCGAAAGGCCGCTTGGCGTGCACGACGAGGCTGTTCTTGCCGAGCACCTGGTCGACGACGACGGCCTGCACCTCGACCGGGCGCTGCGCCGTCAGTTCGCCGAAGCCGGCGCTGACCGTGGTGTTGCCGGCGGCGACGCCGTCGAGCAGCGCGGCGTCGTCGACGGTGGCGATCGCGACGTCTCCGGTCGCCAGCGTGCTGTCGTCGGTGACGTTGCATTCCTCGCCGTTGTCGAAGCGCGCACGGATCTGCAGCTGGCGGCTGTCGCCGACGTTGAGCACGATCGGGTCGTTCGGCGTCAGGCAGGGGCCGGTATCGGCACGGCAACCGGTGAAGGCCGGCGCCGGCGGGATCGTTTCGATGCACAGGCCGCCGCTGGCGGCCAGCTCGGCAGGGCGCACCGTCAGGTTCGCCGTTCCGGTCAACGCGTCACCGTCGCAGACATTGCCGGTGTAGGTCGCGGTCGCGGTGACCGCGGTCTGCGTGGCGACCGCGGGCTGGGCCGTCGCCACGTTGGCGGTGAACGCGGCGGCGCTCGGGTTGCTGCTGCTCCAGGTCGTGCCGGCAGCGTTAGAGACGTCGCTCGTCGTGCCGTTGTCGAACGTGACCGTGGCGGTGAAGGGCTGGGACGTGCCGGTCGTAGGCCCGGACACGAGCGTCGCCGAGGCGGGCGTCACGGCAATGCTCTGCGCGCAGACGGTGGTGACGGTGACCGTGGTCGGCGGCGAACTGATGCCGCCGCCGCTCGCGGTGATGTCGGTGTCGCCCGGGCCCACGCCGGTGACGACGCCGGTGCCGGAGTCGACGGTGCCGATGCCCGGATCGGAGCTGCCGTATTCCAGCTCGGGGCACAGGCCCGTCACCGTGCTGACGTTGCCGTCGGCGTCGACCGCGCGGAAGCTGCAGCCGCCGACGACCTGGCAGGTCGCCGTCTGCCCCACCGCGATGCTGGTGCCGCCGCCCGGATAGCTGCAGACCACCGGGCCGATGCCGGTGAGTTCCAGCGGCGGCAGGTCAGGACTGCGGATCGAGCCATCGCTGCAGGCGGCAAGCACGCATGCCGCGGCCAGCGGCAGAAATTGGAAACGGGGAGCGCGCATCGGTGTTCTCGGTTCTGGCAGGGGGCGGTGCTGCGAAGGCAGTCCGCGCCCAAGCCAGCGAATTGTTCGCATTGCGCGTACCAGCTTGCCAGTGCAAGTTGCATGAATCGAGGAGTAACTACAAGGTCAGGCGACCTTGTCCTACGTCCGGCTCGGGTCCACCCGGACGCGCGGAGGCACCGCAAAAGCAAAAAAAGGGGCCGGATGTACCGGCCCCTCGTTGCTGCGACTTCAGCTCACCAGATCTTCACGCGCTGTTCCGGCGCGATGTAGAGCTTGTCGCTGTCTTTGACGTCGAAGGCGGTGTACCACTCCGGCAGGTTGCGGACGATGCCATTGCAGCGGTACTCCGACGGCGAGTGCGGGTCGGACTTCAGGCGCTGCAGCAGGTTCTCGTCCTTGTAATTGCGGCGCCAGACCTGCGCCCAGCCGAGGAACACGCGCTGATCGCCGGTCAGGCCGTCGATCGTCGTGGCTTGCGGCTGCGACATCTTGTAGGCCTTGTAGGCGATCGACAGGCCGCCGAGGTCGCCGATGTTCTCGCCGATCGTGAACGCGCCGCTGACGCGCTGTCCGGGCAGCGGTTCGTAGGCGTCGTACTGCGCGATCAGCGCCTTGGTGCGTTCCTCGAAGTGCTTGCGATCGTCGTCGGTCCACCACGACTTGAGGTTGCCGTCGCCGTCGTACTTCGAGCCCTGGTCGTCGAAGCCGTGTCCGATCTCGTGGCCGATCACCGCGCCGATGCCGCCGTAGTTCACCGCGTCGTCGGCGTCCATGTCGAAGAACGGCGGCTGCAGGATCGCGGCCGGGAACACGATCTCGTTCATGCCCGGGTTGTAGTAGGCATTCACGGTCTGCGGCGTCATGTGCCATTCCTCGCGGTCGATCGGACCGCCGAGCTTGGCGACTTCGCGGTCGTGCTCGACCTGGCTCGAACGCATGACGTTGCCGACCAGATCGTCGGCCTTGACCTCAAGCTTGGAGTAGTCCTTCCACTTGTTCGGATAGCCGATCTTGGGCGTGAACTTGGACAGCTTGACCAGCGCCTTCTGCTTGGTCTCGTCGCTCATCCAGTCCAGATCCTTGATGCTCGCCTCGTAGGCCTTCACCAGGTTCTGCACCAGCCCTTCCATGCGCGCCTTGGCCTGCGGCGGGAAATGCCGGGTGACGTAGATGCGGCCCAGGACTTCGCCGAGCGCGGATTCGGTGGCGTCGACGCCGCGCTTCCAGCGCGGCTTGAGTTCGGTGATGCCGTTGAGCGTGGTGCCGTAGAACGCGAAGTTCTCGTCGACGAAGGGCTTGGACAGCAGCGGCGCGTACTGGCTCAGCACGCTCCACTTCAGCCAGGCCTTGATCGTGCCCAGTTCGGTCTTCTGCAGGATCTGGTCAAAAGCGGTGAAGAAACTCGGCTGCGAGATCACCAGGCCCGGCGACTTGCCGATGCCGGTGCCGTCGATGTACGCCGGCCAGTCGAAGTTCGGCATCAGCTTGCCCAGATCGGCGAAGGCGTACTTGTTGTAGGTCTTGTCGGCGTCGCGCGAATCGACCTTGTCCCACTGCTTCTCGGCCAGCTTCGTCTCCAGCGCCATGATCGCCTTGGCCTGCGCCTCGGGCTGCTCGATGCCCGCGAGCTTGAGCGTGTTGCCGATGTGCGCCTCGTACCTGGCGCGGATCTGCGCGAACTTCTCGCTCTTGTCCAGATAGAAGTCGCGGTCCGGCAGGCCGGTGCCGCCCTGGAACAGGTAGACCATGTACTGCGTCGAATCCTTCGCGTCGGTGTCGATGTAGCCCGGCACCACGTTGACGCCGATGCGCGACAGCTGCGCGAACAGCGCCGCGAGTTCCTTGCGCTCCTTGAGCGCGTCGATGCGCGCCAGTTCGTCTGCGAGCGGCTTGAGGGCCAGCTCGTCGGCCTTGGCCTCGTCCATGAAGGCGGCGTAGTAGTCGCCGACCTTCTGCTCGTCGGAACCGGCCTTCTTGTCGGTCTTCGCCGCGGATTCCTCGATGATCGCCTTGAGCTGCTTCTCGGCGTCGTCGGCGAGCTTGGTGAAGGAGCCGTAGTTCGACTTGTCCGCCGGCACCGGATTGTTCTTCAGCCAGTTGCCGTTGACGTGACGGTAGAAGTCGTCCTGAATGCGGACGGCCGGATCGAACTGCGTCTTGTCGACGCCGGAGACCAGAACCTTCGGTGCCGGGGCGGCGGTCGGTGCAGGCGCGGCGGCCTGCTCCGACTTGCCGCAGGCGATCAGCAGCACGGCGCTGACCGCGCCGAGAGCGAAATGTCGCATGGTGCGGATTCCTCTTATTAGAGTGGATGGAAAGTGCAGAACGGTGCAGCTTAATGGGGCGTAGACCGGCGCGGCGCCGGGAAATTCCACCAAGCGCGGCCAAGAATGTGACAACCTATTGTCCATTCGTTCCACCACCGCCGTTTTCGCACACATTGACGCTATCGTAGGGCGGCCCATGGCCGCCGCGGCGGGCGCGGCCCGCCCTACGCCGCCCGGAGATTTGAAGTGAGCTTCGAATTGAAGACACCATCGGCGCAGGACAAGCCCGCACTCTATGAGGAACTGGCCCAGCAGGCGCAGGCGCTGCTGGAGGGCGAACACGACCGCGTCGCCAACGCTGCGAATCTGGCGTCCCTGATCTGGCACAGCTTGCCCGAGCTGAACTGGGCCGGGTTTTACTTCGCGCGGGAGGGCGCCCAGGGGCGCGAACTCGTGCTCGGACCGTTCCAGGGCAAGCCGGCCTGCGCGCGCATCGCCTTCGGCCGCGGCGTCTGCGGTACAGCGGCGGCGGCACTCCGCACGCAGCTCGTCGAGGACGTGCACGCGTTTCCGGGGCACATCGCTTGCGACGCCGCATCGAACGCGGAGATCGTCGTGCCGCTGCTGCGGGGCGCCGAGCTGCTGGGCGTGCTCGACCTCGACAGCCCGCTGCGCGGTCGCTTCGACGACGCCGACCGCGCCGGCCTGGAGCGGCTCGCGGGGATCTGGGTGGCGTCGCTCGCGGCACTGTCCTGAAGGCGGACGCGGCGGCGAGTTTCGCGCGTGGACAAGCACATAGATCGCTGGCCATAGACCGCGCGCCGGCATCGGTGTACACAGCGCGGATGAAGAAGTTCGACAAAGGCTACCGCAGGGGCCGCTGGACACCGCTGGCCACCTTCGCGCTGCTGTCGGTGAGCGCCGCCGCGCACGCCGAGTGGAAAGCGCTCGACGCGCTCAAGAACCGTTTCGACGCCCGCGTGAGCGCGGTCGCGGTCGATCTCGATACCGGCGCGACGCTGCAGGCGCTCGACGCCGAAACGCGCCTGACACCGGCTTCGCTGACCAAGGTCGTACTCGCTGCCGCCGCGCTCGAAACCTGGGATGTCGACAAGACCTTCGCGACCCGCGTGGTCGGTGCGCCGGTGGCGGCCGACGGCAAGCTGCCGGGCGATCTGGTCGTGTACAGCGAAGGCGACGCGACCTTCGACCATCAGGATCTGTGGCTGCTCGCCGCGCAGGTGAAGCAGGCCGGGGTGCGCGCGATCGCCGGCGGCGTCGTCGTCAACGCCGCGCCGTTCGGTCGCCTCGGCTGCGAGACCAAGGACCGCTGCGAGGCGGTCGCGCGCAGCCACACCGCGTACGACGCGCCGCTCGCCGCGATCGGCGTCGACTACGGCACCTGGTGTGTGGACGTCACGCCGACCGCGCCGGGCGATACGGCGCGCGTGCGCAGCTGCGCCGCCGTCGATGTGCCGATTCCGCTCGAGGGCGCGATCCGCACCACCAACAGCAAGCGCAGCACCTGGCTATGGCTGGACCGCATCAGCCGTCCGACCAGCGAGGCCCTGCTGATGGGCGGCGACATCCATCCCGGGGGCAGCGATGCGCGCCTGTACCGCTCGATGGCGGATCCGGCGCTGGGCACCGGCCTGCTGCTGCGCGCGGTGCTGAACGAGATCGGCGTCGCCGTCTCCGGCGCGGTGTCGGTCAGCGACGGCGCGGTGCCGCGCGGCGCGCACTTGCTCGCCGAGACGCAGAGCCTGCCGCTGCGTGAGCAGGTGGGCCGTTTGCTGCGCTACTCCAACAACTACATCTCCGACGTGCTGACACTGGCGATGGCGGCGGAACGCACGCCGCAGCCGGTGACCACCCTGGCCGACGCGGCGTTTCCGCTGGCCGACCTGATCGTGCGCGCACGCGCCGAATCGGGCTATCCGGCGCCGCGCAACGGCGCCGACCGGCCGCAACTGTTCAGCGGCAGCGGCCTGACGCCGGAGAACCGCCTGTCGGCGCAGGACCTGGTCGCGGTGCTGCGCCAGCAGTACCGCAGCACGCAGACCTTCCCGGTGTTCTACGGCGGCCTGGTCGTGCCCGGCCAGGCACCGCACGCGGCCATCCGCATCGGCAACGACGCCTGGAAGGACCGCGTCGCGCTCAAGACCGGCACGCTCAGCGAACCCTATTCGGTGTTCGGCACCGCCGGCTACCTGCGCAAGCAGAACGGCGGCTGGATCGCCTTCGCCGCGGTGGTCAACGGCGCGTCCGCGCGCAAATCCGTGCCGATGCGTGAATCGCTCGCGGCAATCCGCAAGGACGTCGAGACGCTGCTGGTGAAGTTCTGACGCGGTTTGTAGCGCGTAGGTTGGGCTGAGCGCAGCGATGCCCAACGTTGTCGCCGTGAATCGTTGGGCTTCGGCTGTGCCTCAGCCCAACCTACGGAGATTCACACGGCGACATCCAGCGCCGACGCCGCGATCAAGCCGATCGACGTCCAGTAGGTCGACAGGATCAGACCCTGCGCGCCGCGATACGGCCCGAGGAACTTGCGCGCGCCCAGCGACGAATCGGAAATCACGAACAGGCAGGCGCCGATGAAAGCCAACAGGCCTCCGGTACCGCCGACGTTGACCCAGCGGATCGACGCGGTGATCGCCATGCCCATCAGCACCGTGCCGTAGACCAGCACCGGCAGCTTGAGCGAACCGGCGCGCGGCAGCAGCACGAAGGAAAAGGCCAGACCGTAAATCACGAACGCGCCGGCCCACCACGGCACGTTGGCGATCTCGATGCCGTGCACGAAGGCCCACATGAACACGAAGTGCGCGAGCAGGAAGCTCGACAGCCCGCCCATGAAGGCGAGGTTGCCCGCGAACATCAGGCAGATGTCACCGGCCAGCGAAAGCGCCAGGCCGATCAGCAGCCAGGTCCGGTACTCGCTGTCCGGCGCCAGCGCGGCGATGCCGGCGATCAGAACCGTCGTCAGCGGCTTGAGCAGATAGAAGACCTTCGGCTTGGTCTCGTTCCAGTCGGCGACGATCGCCAGTACCGCGCTCGCAAAGGCGCCCACGCCCAGACCTGTCAGCATCGTCTCCCCTCCCGTACCTGCCCCTGAGTGGGCGCGCGTAGAGTAGGGGGCTGAACGACGAAGCGAAAGGACCGACATGGAGAAAATCCACAAAACCGACGACGAGTGGCGCGCGCTGCTGGGCGAGGAGCAGTACCAGGTCACGCGTCACGGCGGCACCGAATGCGCCTTCACCGGCGCGCTGTGGGACGATCACCGCGATGGCACGTTCCACTGCGGGTGCTGCGACCTGCCGCTGTTCGACTCCAAGACCAAGTTCGAATCCGGCACCGGCTGGCCGAGCTTCTTCGATCCGGTGCAGAACGGACACGTCGCCGCGCGCGAAGATTCGAGCCACGGCATGCGCCGCGTCGAGGTTCTGTGCGCCCGCTGCGACGCCCACCTGGGCCACGTCTTCCCCGACGGTCCGAAGCCGACCGGCCAGCGCTACTGCATCAACTCGGCCGCGCTGGCGTTCAAGCCCAGGGTCTGAATATGCGGCGCTGCGTTCGGCATCACAGCAACTTGGAGATTGAGCCGTGGCGCTAAAACCAAAGAAGAGCGATCCCGGACCGGACCGAAGATCTCTCACCGGCAAAGACGACAAGTCAGATCAGGCGAAGGCCAAGGGCACGTCGGGCGACAAGGCCCCACCGAAGGCAGGCGCGACTGGGCAATCCGCTTCCGAACTCGTCGACCAGCGGATTCGCGACCTGGGGGGATGGCGCGGAGAGACTCTGGCGCGCATGCGGGCGCTGATCCTGGAGGCCGACCCCGAGGTGAGCGAGGAGTGGAAGTGGAGCAATCCGGTGTGGTCGCATCACGGGATCGTCTGCACCGGGGAGGCGTACACGAAGGCCGTGAAGCTCACGTTCGCCCGGGGCGCCGGGATCCCAGACCCGGCGCGCCTTTTCAATTCCAGCCTGGAAGGCAACACGCGAAGGGCGATCGACATCCACGAAGGGGAGAAGGTCGACGCGGGCGCATTCAAGGCGCTCATCAAGGCCGCGGTGGCCCGGAACGGCTCGCCGGCGAAGGCAGGCGCGAAGGACAGGTCGATCAAGGCGCAAAAGAGCGAGAAGGCCGGAGTCGTTCTGCTCGCGGGCGGCAATCCGCAGATCGCGAAGGGGGACGGCGATGCTCCGGTGCAGGCGTACATCGCCGCGATGCCGGGCTGGAAGCGCGACCTCGGCAAGCGCCTCGACGCGCTCATCGAGCGCAACGTGCCCGACGTGCGCAAGGCCGTGAAGTGGAACTCGCCGTTCTACGGCATCGACGGCCGGGGCTGGTTCCTGTCATTCCATGTCTTCACCCGCTACGTCAAGGTGACCTTCTTTCGCGGCACGTCGCTGCGACCCGTTCCACCCGGAGGCACGGGCGACGACGCGCGCTGGATCGACATCCACGAGGACGACCTCGACGAGGCGCAACTGGTGACCTGGGTGAAGCAGGCCGCCGCGTTGCCCGGCTGGATTCCGTAGCCGGAGCCGTCCTGGAGCGCGTGGCCAACCATCGAGACGTTCTGGAGTCACCATGACCGACGAAGCGACCGACGAAGCGACCAAGGAAGCGATGTATCACGAAGGGATGCGGAGCCTTCAGGACATCCGCGAAACGCGGCCGCTGGCGGATCGCCTGGAACAGGTGACCGTCCGTTCCGCATTCACCGCCGAAGATCGAGCGTTCATCGAGAGTCGGCCGATGCTGTTTGTCGCGACCGCCGACGCCCAAGGCCATCCAGAATGCTCCTACAAGGGCGGCATGCCGGGATTTGTGCGCGTGCTGGACGATCGAACGCTGGCGTTTCCGGATTACGACGGCAACGGAATGTATCGATCCTGGGGCAACGTCCTGGTCAATCCTGCCGTCGGCCTGATGTTTCTCGACTTCGAGGCGCCCAAGCGCCTGAGAGTCAATGGGCTGGCACAGGTCACCGCGGATGATCCCTTGCGCGCCGCCTTTCCCGGCTCGGTTTTCATCGTTCGTGTGACCGCCAGCAGGATCTTTCCGAACTGTCCGCGGTACGTTCACAAGATGCAGCTCGTGGAGTACTCGAGCTACGCGCCCCGCCCCGACTATGTTCCACCGGTCCCCGCGTGGAAGACATTCGAGACATTTCGCGACGCCTTGCCGGCCCGCGATCGTGACGACTCGAAGAGCACGTGAGTCAGCGCTGCAGCATCAACCCGGTCGCGCTGGCGCTTCACCTGCGACACGCGCCGCGCGCGTGATCGCCGCGTCGCTGGCGCAGAACGCGTAGTCGCCGCCCGGCAAGAAGCCGCGCAGCACCGCTTCGCAGCGTGCGGCGTTGTGGCACTCGCGACAGTCGGCCGCGGCCTGCTGCAGCTCTCTCGCCGAATGGCGATCGACGAAATCGGCCAGACCCACGCCGCGCAGCTGCAGCATGCGGCCCAGCCGCAGACTGCCGAGTTCGCGGCGGATGCCGGTTTTCGCATCGCGTCCGAGGATGCGCGCCCCGGCATCGGGCGCGAACGCAACCGCAAACAAGGTCGCGCCAAGCAGCATCGAGAACAGCACGACGACCGGGATCAGCAAATACGAAATATCCGGAGCGGCCATGGCGCGGCCTCCTGCGATCGGCCCGCAACACGCGCAGGCCCACGCGGGTTATTACAGGCCACCCGCCAACCGCCGGCCTTGATCCAGGTCAAGGAGCGAACCACCGGTCCCTGCTCCATCGCGCGGTCAAACTGGGCGGGTCCGAACAAGTCGTCATTGCGAGGAGTGCAGTGACGAAGCAATGCAGGAACCCGGCTGATCGCAGAGCGATTCAGGTTTGCTTTCCCTTCGCTGCGCTCAGGGCCGCAATGACGGACTACGACGGGTTCAGTGACTTCCCTTGCGATGCAAAGGGATGAAGCGTTTAATCCAATCGACGTAACTGTACTCAGCACTGAGGCTGTAATGCTTGAGTCGAATCCGATGACGAACCTCCTCCAGCAACCGCGGAGCACGCGAACCGGTTCCGTTTGCGGTGCCGTTTTCCCTCATGCGTAGGTCTCCTATGTCGGAGAATCAAGGCGTTGCGTTCCCGTGCGCCGGGTTATGGAACCTATTTCCGAGTTATGGAACCACGCTGGTTCCTTAATTAAGCGTTGGGCGCCATGAAGCGACTACTGGTCCCTGTCGCGTTAGCTCTCACGTCGTGCACGGTCGGCAATGTCAGGCATGACGTCGAAGCGACCAATGTCGGGGCGAGAGATTTGTGGGTTACGGAGCTATCTTGGGATGGAACGTACGTCGCTCCGGGCTACCTCCGCACGAGATCAACGCATGGAGTGGGGGATCTGTATCAGCCTCTTCCGGAGCGAACTCTCGTCAAGTGGTGCTACGCGGAGCCCAAGTGCGGCCGGTCTTTCTCCAAGGAGATTGAAGTAAGGAGCCGATTGCCTGAGGACCTCAAGGGTCGTGATCTCATAGTCAGGTTCATTTTTCAGGAAGACGACAACGTTATTCTAAACTTCGTGCCCCGCCAATGATGTCCAACAAAATCCAGTCGCCCATGTGCTCACGCGCTGCGGCGCCCAACCATCGCATGCAGCCGACGTATTTGCCTTCGCTTCGCTGCGGCAAATCCGCGGCTGATGCGGAGCGTTAGGACTACAGTGACCACCGTCCAGTTTTATCGGCGATCCCTAGCGTTACCACCGATCGTGTTCGGTCTGCCGCTTGTCCTGCGCGATGGTGTGGGCGTGGTGCTGCTCGGCTGCGTGCCGTACGGCATAGTGGCTTTGTGGCTCGTACGCTACAGCAAGAACCACCCGTTGCCTGCGCTGGAGAGTGCGCTACGCTGGGCACCTATCGTTTTCGCCGCAATGGTTGCCCTCTTGACATCGGTCCTTTTCGGGCGCAGCGGAACGGAGGACGTTCGCGCTAGCTGGATGTTCATCTCCACCGCTGCCTGCGCATACGCGGTTGTGCTCGGCTATCTGTCGGTGGGCTGTGTGTTTCTCATTGGGCACATATTGCGGCTGTTAAGAGTCATCGAAGATGTGCGGTCCTAACCATTGCATGCAGCCGACGTATTCGCCTTCGCTTCGCTGCGGCAAATCCGCGGCTGATACAGGGCGTTAGCCACCAGTTAACTTAGGGACCGTCGAGTGAGATCGAAAGAGTTGAAGCGGAAGGTCTGGATCTTTGCCGTCGCCGTGGTCTTGCTGTGCGTGGTTAATCCAGAGGTGCGTGCCCTCATATTCTTAGTTGACGCCTTGTCGCTTGAGGTCTTCTTGCTTTTGGTCGGGCTGCAAGTCAAAGAGTTTTGGCTATTCGTGCAGCCGACCCTCATCAAGTGGTTCGCATCGCTCACCCAGCCTTCAGCTGCAGCATTTCGTCAT
>JBAZXW010000054.1:0-21652 GCA_041659605.1 Sinimarinibacterium sp.
CCGCCGCGGCTGCGGCGCGTGTTGCACCGCGCCGTCGATCTCGTCGCCGATTCCGGGAATGCCGGAAGGCAAGCTCGCGGGCGTCGCCTGCGTGCAGCTGGACGAGCATCTGCAATGTCGGCTCTTTAGCGACCCGCGCCGGCCAACGGTCTGCGCGAGCCTGCAGCCGAGCGTCGAGATGTGCGGTCAGACGCGCGAATACGCTGTGGCGTTCCTGACGCGTCTCGAAGCGCTCACGCATCCAATGCAGTAGCCCGGGTGAAACCCGGGATGACGCCGACGTGACCGCCCCGGGCTGCGCCCCGGGCTACGACCGCTGACGCCGCTCTACAACCGCCCTTTCCAGCTGTCCTGGACCTGCTCAAAGACGGCCTTGCCGTCGCGCAGCTGCCGCGTCTTCCAGCCCAGACGCACGCCGACGTCGGGGCGCGTGTCGCAGGTCAGCGTCAAGTCGAGTACATCGCCAGTGTCGAGATCGATCGGCTGGAGCAACGGCAGGTAGATCTGCTCCCAGTGCGTCGTTGGCTCGAACGGCGAAGTCGACAGACGGACGCCTGGAACCAGTTCCGCCTCCCACCACAAGGCGAAGCCGGCGACATGCCGCAGCGGGAGTGCCTGGGCGCGCCACTGCAGCGACCGCTGTCGCCGGCTCGGAGGGGCGGCAGACTGCGGGCGCAGGTCGAGATCGTCCCAGCATTGCGCGCAGTCGGCGTTTCCGTGCAGGTCGGCCGGGAGCACGGCCTTCACGTACATGTTGTTGAGGCTGATCGTCCGCGCCGGTTCCAGGTCCAGCGCGTATCCGACCTCGGGCCAGATATCGATGTCCTGCTGCAGGCGATCGCTGAAGACCGGCGCGGCGAACTGGCGCAGCCGCGCAGGCAGGATCGCGCCACCGGGCTTGAGGAAACGGCGTGCATCGACGGCCGTCTCCAGCAGCCCTTCCTCGAGCGCGAAATTGCCGAGCGTTTCGGTGACGACGACATCGACGCCGACCTTGCGCCGGACTTCGCTCGAATGCCCCTTGATGAAGCTCAGGCCATCGATGCCGTTGCGGCGCGCCAGCTGCTCTGCAAGATCCAGCGTGTCGGCGTACTCGATCAGCGTGCTGTGCTTCGCGCCGAGCTGACGCGCGAGGAAGCTGAGAAAGCCGGTCCCCGCACCGATGTCGAGCACGGTGGTCAGGCCTGGACGGATCACCGACTTCAAAGCGGCGTGAAACGCGGCGTTGCGGCGCGTGTCGCCGAGCAGCTTGCGGTGGAGTTCGATTTCGCTCATGAGTTTCCAGAACATCGCCTCGCCCCGAAACGGGGGAGAGGGTCAGGGTGAGGGGCGCCGCCGGCATTTTCGCCCGTCGTGGGGCTGCACGCGACGCGGTCAGGTAAAATCGCGGCCGCGCCGGCATAGCTCAGTTGGTAGAGCACCTGATTTGTAATCAGGGGGTCGCGGGTTCGAATCCTGCTGCCGGCACCATCCTTCCCGGGTTGAAATGAACGGGTTCGTAATCCTTTGGGAAGTAAGTCATGAAATATCCGGTAGTTGTAGAGCCGGGCAACGACACAACGGCATGGGGTGTCATTGTCCCTGGCCTGCCGGGCTGCTTCGCAGCCGGCGACACGTTCGAGGAGGCACTCGATAACGCCCGCGAGGCAATCGAGCTTCACCTCGACGCTTTACTCGAAGGTGATGGTCAGATTCCTGATCAGGTGCCGATCGAGGAGGTCCTGCGGAACAAGGAATACCGTGGGTACATCCATGCGGTAATCGATGTCGACATCGAGCGCGTCAACGTCACGCTGCCGAAAAAGGTTCTTCGGGCGCTGGATCGGAGAGCGGAGGTCCTCGGCCTTTCGCGCTCTGGCCACATCGCCGAGATGGCTGTTGGCGGGTTCGTGGCGAGGCGGGATGGCGCTAGCAAGTTCGTGACAGATATCGTCCGATTGCCGGGCGAGCAGCGGAAGAAGAAAGCCGCGGCCTGAGATTGGTTTGTGCAAATGAGCCCCGCCTGATGCGGGGCTTTTTGTTGAGCGATCACAGCGGGGTAGACAGCGGCCGCTCGCATGGCTCATAAGCATAAAGTCGCAGGTTCAAATCCTGCCCCGCTACCAATATCGTGCCGTCCCAAGCAGGCGGCTGTGCGAATATTCCGACAAGAGCACTGGGTGCGGCCGTCCATTCGCGCTGCACTGCACCATAAGCCTAGGTGACTTTCACCCAGTTTTATTACGAATTCTTGACGCACTTCACAACGCAGAACTAGGCTCAGGCTTGACGTTGTAGAAAGCAGCCAACCGCGCCTCGTCGACACCTTCGGCGTCGTTGGGACATCTTGTTCTCATGGGAGTGAACTGATGGAAATTACTTCGAAGCGCAAGCGGCCCGGAGAGATGTACCTCCGAACCGCAATCGCCGCTGTCGTCGCAAGCACCTTTACTTCGGGCGCCGCTCTGGCGCAGGAAGCTGAGAAGAAGGAAGACGCGACCAAGCTGGACACGATTGAGGTCACGGGGTCGCGCCTGACGCGCGCGAATGTCGAAGGGGCGCTGCCGGTTTCGACGATTACACGCGAAGACATCGACGTCAGCGGATTCACGTCCGTCGGCGAACTGCTGCGCAACACGGTGTTCAACTCGTCCGGCGCGTTTCGCGCGCAGTCGGGCAGCTCCGCGCAGTCGCTGGTTGCTGTGGACCTGCGCGGCCTGGGGTCCGAACGCACGCTGGTGCTGATCGACGGACGCCGCGCGCCGAAGGCGCCGTTCGCGCCGACTGCGCAGGATCTGAACGCGGTCCCGCTGGCGGCGGTCGAGCGCATCGAAATCCTCAAGGACGGTGCCTCGGCCATCTACGGCGCCGACGCAATCGGCGGCGTCATCAACATCATCACGCGCAAGGATTTTCAGGGTGTCGAGATCAGCGGCCAGATGCAGGGCACTGACCGCGTGGGCGGTGACATCGAGCAGAGCTCGGTCACGATCGGCATGAACAGTGAGAAGGGCAACCTCGTGATGGGCGCGTCCTACTTCAAGCGCGACATCATCTTCGCGCGCGACAGCCTGTACAACAGTCCGGGTGCGAGCTTCTACTCGAACAATCTGATCGTCCTGCGCGACGCCAACCGTGATGGCGTGTTCGATCCGGGCGATGCGGCTTCTGGCGACGAATACGTATACGCGGCCGTGCCGGGTGGTTGCCCGAACACGGATCCCGCCTACTACCTCACGTCGAACGGCCTGTGCGGCTACGACTTCAACCTGGTCGCAGCCGACGAAGCCGAAACCGCGAATCAGGGGCTGTTTGCCAAGGGCACGTACGAGATTTCCGATACCTGGAATGTGACGGTCAACGCCAGCATCAACCGCGCGAAGTCTTTCGGACGCTACGCGCCGGCACTGAACGACACCTCCCTGTCCATCCCATCGGACAATCCGTTCTACCAGAATGAAGACATCGTCCAGTTGGGCGGCGATTTCGGCGGCACGGCGGGTGAGGTCGGCATTCCCGACGAAGAGCTGTACGCGACCCTGCTGTACCATCGCTTCGCCTCGATCGGAACCCGAGACACGACCACCGACGCCAACGTCTACGACGTCAGCGGTATCTTCTCGGGCAGCATTTTTGGGTTCGCGGACGCGAACGTCGGCGCGCGCTACAACGAGTACAAGTACTACGAATTCGGGCGCTTCTTCCTCGCGCGGCCGGTGGCGCAGGGCGCGCTGGACGACGGCAGCTACGACTTCCGCGATCCGAACGCGACGCCCGACGCGGCTGCGGCGTTCAAGGCCACCACCGCGCGCGAGTCGACTTGGACGACGCGCGAGGTCTTCGCCGACGTGCAGCGTTCCTTGTTCGCATTGCCTGGCGGCGATGCGAAGCTGCTGATCGGCTGGGAGTATCGCGAAGAGGACTACTCGGATCTGTACGACGCCGCGTCGGAAGCCGGCCAAGTCGGCGGCTCCGCCGGCAACTCGGCCGGCCTCGACCGGCGCGTGCGCGCTTTCTTCGGCGAGGCGCTGTTCCCGGTGCTGGACAGTCTGGAGTTCACCGCCGCGATCCGCCACGACAACTACTCGGATTTCGGCACCGCCACCTCGCCGAAACTCAGCGTGCGCTACCAGCCGTTCACTCCCTTGACGCTTCGCGCGTCGTGGAGCGAGGGCTTCCGCGCGCCGACCTTGGACATTCTGAGCGCGAAGCCGGCTTTCTCTGCTGAATCCATCAATAACGATCAGCCGAGTTGCGAAATCGGCGGTTTCACCTGGAACGCGGATCTAAACCGCTGCTTCAATGACTCCGGTGAGGTTCAGTCGACGCAGATCAACGCGACGTCAATCTCCAACCCGGATCTGGGCCCTGAGGATTCCAAGCAGTACTCGGTGGGCTTCGCCTACGATGTGACCAAGTGGTTCGATTTCTCGCTGGACTACTACGACATCGAGATCGAGGGCGTCATTGATCAGTTCACGCCGCAGGAGATTCTCGACGCGCTTCGCGTTGGCGATCCGGTGCCGGATGCCTTCGTCATCACCCGCGGTCCCACCGGTCGCATCACTGACTTCATCTTCGGCTTCGCGAACAACGGCGTGCTTGAAACCAGCGGCCTCGATCTGGAGGCGAATGCCCGCTTCAGCCTTGGCAAGCTCGGCAACATCAGGTCGACGCTGCGTTACGTCTATATCCTGGATTACGTCCAAGACGGTGGGCGCGACTTGGTCGGTGACCCGGGTGTTCCGGATACCCGCGCGCAGGGTGCGACCGAGTGGAAGATTTCCGACTTCTCGGTCGGCTGGAACTTCAACCTCATCGGCGACCAGGCAGAGACGGTGAATTCGGACGGTTCCCGGTCGGGCAAAACTCCGACGTATGTGACGCACGACTTCCAGCTGTCGTACGCCGCGCCTTGGAACGGCACGATCACGCTTGGCGCGATCAACGCCTTCGGAAAGGAGCCGGATGCGCGGTCCGCGGGCGCCGACCCGAATGGCCGCGATTTCAACTACTACCTCTACGATCAGTACGGGATGCAGCCATACGTCCGCTACACACAGCGGTTCTGATTGCAGGGATGTGGTTTGATAGGGGGCCCCTGCGGGGGCCCTCTTTTTTTCAGGCGGTTCCCCTATTCAGACGATGTTCCAGGGTTCCCATGCGTGAGCAGGAAGCAGGGCGTGCGAAAGGCGCTTCCGCGCGCGCGCAGGCCTGGAGCCGGTACTGGGCGAGCGGCGCGCGCCACTCGTGTACCGGCTCGTTCGAAGATCACTACGGGACGGCGACCCGGGCGTTCTGGCAGGCGCAGTTTCTCGCGCTTGACGCAAACGACCACGTGCTGGAGCTGGGCTGCGGCAACGGCTCGCTGATCCGCCTGCTGAACGATGCCGGTCGCGAGCACTGGCCGGCGCGAATCGACGGCGTCGATCTGGCCCGTCTCGATGCTGGCTGGCTCGATCGGCTGCAGCCGGACATGCTTGCGCGCGTGCGCCTGCACGCGAACACGCCGGCCACCGCGCTACCCACGGCGGACGGCGAGATCACACGGCTGTACAGCCAGTTTGCGCTGGAGTACTTCGCCACGGATGCGGTATGGCGCGAGCTGGAGCGCGTCGCCGCGCCGTCCGCGGGGTTTGCTGCGATCATGCATCATCGCGGCTCGCACTTGTGTCGCCTGGCGCAGGCGGAGCAGGCGCATTGCGATTGGCTGCTGTCGCCGGGCGGGCCGCTTGAGCATGCGCGGCGCATGCTGCCGCTGCTCGCCGGTGACGGCGAGGCGCGCAGGGGCGGCGACGCACGGTACATGCGCGAGGAGTTCAACGCGGTGTTCACAGCGCTGAGCGAGCGCGCCGCCAGGCTCGGCTTCGGTGATGTCCTGCACGACACGGCCGAACGGGCGATGCAGATTCTGTCCTCTGCGGCAGCTCGCGGTGAGCCTGAAGCTGCAGCGACGCTGCAGGAACTGGCGCGCAGCGTCGAGGACAATCGCCTCCGGGTTGCGGAGCTGACCACGCATGCGCTGGACCGCGACGCGGCACAGGGATGGGCGCGGCGGTTGAGTACGCTGGGCTTTGCCGGTGTCGAGCTTGGCGAAGTCGTCGAACAAGGTTATCTATTCGGCTGGCGCCTTTGTGCGCGCCGGCCCTGAACGTGCGAAACGAGATGAGCGAGACCACAGAAATCGTGATGCGCGAGCGCCTGCAGAAGGCGTTTGGCGAACTGGGTGCGGGACGGCTGGATGTCGCGCGGCGCGAATTCACAGCGCTCTGCAGCCAGCCGGCGTGCAGCGTCGATGCCTACCGCGGGCTGGCGGCGGTCAGCTCGCGCGCAAACCAGCCGGCTTCCGCCATCGAATTCCTGCGGCAGGCGGTCACGATCGATCCGCAGCACACAGACGCGCGCGCCGATCTGGCGTTCGTGCTGTTGATGGCGGGCAAGCTCACCGACGCGCTGCCGGAGTGGGAGCGCGTCGCCGAAATGCGTCCGGACGACGCCGACGTCTGGCACAACCTCGGCAAGCTGCTTGGCGACCTGGGTCAGCTGACGCGGTCGTGCGCGGCTTTCGAGCGTTCGCTGGCGCTCAAACCAAGTCGTGTGACCACGCTGACGGCATATGCACGCATGCTGGCGAGCTGCGGTAACGAGGATGGGGCGGAAGCATTATGGTTGCGCATCATCGGATTGCAGCCGCAGTCCGCGGACGGCTACCAAGGGCTGGCGGAGCTGCAGTTTACGCGCGGCCAGTTGCCGCAAGCGCTGGAGACCTACCGCCGTGGCTGCGATGCGGTGCCGGATTCGCCCGAGATGCACATGGGGCGCGCGCAACTGCTCGAAGACCTCGGCGATCGCGCAGACGCCGAGGCGGCGTTTCGCCGGGCACTGGCGCTGCGTCCGGACTGGTCGCTGGCACTCGAAGGCTTGCTGACGCTGATCCAGGGTAAGGCCGAGGACGAGCTGATTGTGCGCGCACGGAACATCGTCACCGACCCACGCCGGCCGCCGCCGGATCGCGCGAACGTCGGCTTCGGTCTGGGCAAGGCACTCGACGCCAGGGGTGATACGGACGACGCGTTCGCCATCTGGCGGTTGGCCAATGCCGCGCGGCGCACACAGGTTGGCCCCTACGACCACCGGCGGCAGACGGACAGGATCGACCGCACGATCAGGGCCTATACGCCCGAGCGCATCGCGAGCCTGTCCCGACTCGGCGATCCGGACGAGCGCCCGGTATTTGTGCTCGGCATGCCGCGCAGCGGCACGTCGCTGGTCGAGCAGATCATCGCTGCTCATCCCGACGCCACAGGCTACGGCGAGCTCAAGGAGATCTCGCGCCTGGCGCGCGGCATGCCTGCTCGCGTCGGCTCGATCCAGCGCTGGCCTGAGGCGCTGTCGGCGGTTGGCGCGCCGCAGCTGAGGGCAGCGGCGGCGGATTACCTGGCGGCGCTGCGCACTCGTGACCCGTCCACGAGCCGGCGCTGCGTCGACAAGGCGCCGCTGAACTTCTATCACGTCGGTCTCATCGCGCTGATGTTTCCGAACGCCCGCATCGTCTGGTGCCGGCGTGATCCGCGCGACGTCTGTGTCTCGATCTACGCGGAGAACTTCGCGCTGGAGCAGCGCTGGGCAAACGACCTTGGCGATCTTGGTCGCTTCTATCGCGAACACATGCGGTTGATGCGGCACTGGCAGGCCGTGTTGCCCGGCCGCATGCACGAATGCGTCTACGAGGATCTGGTCGCTAACCCCGAACGAGGCGCAAGAGCCTTGATCGATGCGGTGGGCCTGCCCTGGGACGAAGCCTGCCTGCGCTTCCACGAGCAGGACCGCGCCGTGCTGACGCCGAGCCGCTGGCAGGTGCGGCAGCCGATGTACTCGAAGTCGGTTGCGCGCTGGCGGCGCTACGAACGCTGGATCGGACCGCTGGTCGAGGCGCTGGGCGACGAGGTGCAGTCGTGAGTGTGGGAACCTCAAGAGCCGCGCGCATCGAGAGCGCCCCCGGGTTCGCGGTGCCGTTTGTGCAGACGGAGCACCCGGATCCCACGGCGCTTAAGCCGTTCCAGGGCGACGGCGAGCGCATCACCGTCGCATTCAGCACCTGGTTCAGGCAGAAGCTGGCGAAGTCGGCCGCAGATGCGGCGTGACGCACCGGTCGAGCGAGTCATGAACGCGCAGGACGACGACGCCCGAGCGCGGCGCGGCATCGCGCTGTGCCGCAACCGGGAGTGGGAGCAGGCGCAGGGCATCCTCGAACCGCTCGTGCAGGCGCAACCGCAGCGCCACATCGCCCGGTTGTTCCTCGGACTGGCGCAGCTGCAGATCGACAGGGCCGAGGACGGCGTGCGCAACTGCCTGCGTGCCGTCCAGCAAGCGCACCGCCGGGGGCACTGGCACGATCACTCGACGACGCCCATTGAGCTGCAGACCTACGTCAAGGCGGCCGTCGCCGCGGTGGCCGATTTCCAGAGGACGCGCCTGCGCGCGGCCATCGCGCGTGCGCGTGCAGAGCGCGGCCTGAGCGGCACCGAACGGATCGAAGGTTTCGTCGATGGCTATGTCGAAGGGCGACTGGTGAATCCGGCCGATCCGCGCCAGAGTCCCAAGACCCACCTGATTCCCGGCGTGCCGGCCAGTCCGTGGATCGACACCGCGCTGCTGCCATGGGTCGGTGCGCTGGAGCGCGGCTGGACCGCCGTTCGCGACGAGTTCCTGGGCATCTATGCGCAGGCGACAGGCGTGGAATCGTTTCTCAAGTTTTCGTCGCAGACTCAAATTCCCAAGTACCTTGCCGGCAGTCGCGGAACGCCGAGCTGGGATGCGTACTTTTTCTACCGTCACGGTGTTCGCAACGACGAGAACTGTGCACGCTGTCCACAGACCGCAGCACTGCTGGACAGTCTGCCGTTGTTCCGGGTGCCTGACTTTGCGCCGGAGATCTGTTTTTCCATCCTGAGCCCGGGAGCACGCATTCTTCCTCACCGTGGCGACTCGAATGCGCGGGTTGTCGTCCATCTGCCCTTGGTGGTTCCGGAGGGATGTGCCTTGCGCGTCGCAGGAGATGCTCGTGCATGGCAGGAGGGCCGTGTGATGGCCTTCGACGATACTTATGAACACGATGCGTGGAACGACAGCGATCGGCCAAGAGCGATCCTGCTGCTCGATGCGTGGAATCCGCATCTGACCGAGTCGGAGCAACAGGCCTTCCTGGCAGTCGCCGGCGAAATCAATCGCCTTGGGCAGACTTTGGCCGCTTAGATCGGGAAGCGTCGGAAGCGGCGCCGCTCCGCATCGCATCGCTTTGTCAATTGACCGGATGGCTATCCGGGTATCCGCCTTCCGGCCAATGCCGAACTAGCCAACTGGCCAAGTTTCTTTTCGATTGACTCGTCTTAACGTGTTCTCACCGCGACGTGCGGGGATTCGATAAGGGAGTGCGACATGAACATGATGGCAAAGCTGGTGGCTGCGGCGGGTCTGGTGATGACGCTGGTGGCGAACGCCGGGCCGGTGAACATCAACACGGCGGATGCGAAGACGCTGGCGAAAGAGCTCAAAGGCGTGGGGCCGGCGAAGGCCGAGGCGATCGTCAAGGATCGCGCGGCCAAGGGCGAGTTCAAGAACGGGCAGGACATCACGCGCGTCGAAGGCGTCGGCAAGGCGATCTACGACCAGAACAAGGACAACATCAAGATCAAGGACTGATCGCACAAGGGAGCGATTGACAGGCGGGCCTCGGCCCGCCTTTTTCTTGAGCGTTCCAATCCGGCGATCGGAATTTTGCATCCGTCTGGTCATCCGCCCGTCGCCTTGATGCAGGGTTGATATTGTCGCTGTCGGCATCGTCTGAGCTAAGCTGATTACGTGGATGACGCGACCCAAGCAGCGCTGCGCGAAGTGTTCGCCGACCGGCCGTACATACGGGCGGCATGGGTGTTTGGTTCCTTTGCGCGCGGCCAGGCGCGTGAAGACAGTGATCTCGACGTGGCGATCCTGCCTGACAAGCCGCTGGACGGCGGCCAGAAAATGGACCTTGTCGAGGCCCTGGCGCAACGCTTTGGCCGGCCCGTGGATGTCGTGGACCTGTCGGTGCACCATGGACCCATCGCCTATGAGGCGATGGCAAAGGGGGAACTCGTCTATTGCCCTGACCGCGACGCGTATGCCGAACGATTGCGGCGAATGCTTTACGATCAGGAGGACTTTGTTCCTGTACTTCGCAGCGCCGACCGGATGGCGATCGAGAAATGGTTGAAGACGTCATACGCACCAAAATCCGCGCCCTGATGCGATGCCTCGACCGGGTGCGGGACAAGCTGCCGGCTACGCCTGAGGCTCTGGCTGCCGATCCCGATCTGCAGGATATCGTCGTCGTCAATCTGGAGCGCGCGGTGCAGCAGTCGGTGGACATCGCGGCGTACCTGATCGCGGACAAGGGGTTGCCGGCGCCCTCCGGCATGGCGGACAGCTTCACGATGCTGCATGAGCGGGGATGGATCTCCGCGACAACTGCCGCTTCGCTCAGGGCTTCCACGGGATTCCGCAACATCGCCGTTCATGAGTACGAGAAGCTTAACTGGGACATCGTTCATAGCATCGGATCCTCGCGGCTCGATGACTTCCGGAAGTACATCGCGGAACTGCAGCGCAGCGGAGTGATCAGTCTCTGAGGCCGACGCATCATGAACGCAAGACGAATCGGGTCGGTAGTGGCGTGCCTGGCGCTGTCCGGGTGTTCGCTGTTCGAGGGCGAGGGGCAAGTCACGCTGTCGGTGGCCGACGCTCCAGTGGACGGACTGGATTCTGTGGTCGTGCAGTTCAATCGCGTGACTTTCGTCACTGACGACGACGAGCGCGAGTCGATCACGTTCTCGCCGCCGCAGCGGGTGGATCTGCTGGAGTTCACGGACGGCGAGCATTTCGCGCTCCTGGCTGATGAGCCCCTGCCTGACGGCCGCTATCGCAAGATCGAGTTCCGGCTGGACGCCAGCGCGGACACGACGGATTCCTACGTCACCGAAGCAGGCAGCGATCTGCAGCTGTCACTGGACGTGCCGGACGAGTTCGAGCCGCAGCTGACGGTGAGCACCGATTTCACGGTCGACCAGGACAGTTCGGTCGACGTCACGGTCGACGTCGACTTGCGGCGCTCGCTGTTCCAGGACGACGATGGCACTTACGAACTTCGGCCCAAGCTGCGCGCGGTTCTCGACGATGAAGTCGGGTCGGTCGGCGGCACGGTGTCTTCGGGTCTTCTCGACAACTGCTCGGGCCCCGCGGTGTACGCATTCAGCGGCAGCAGCGTCACGCCGGACGATGTCGATCAGGCGGGCGTCGAGCCGGTCAATTCGGCGATCGTGGACACTGCCGACGGCAGTTACGCGATCGGCTTCCTCGAAGCCGGCAGCTACACGCTGGCCTTCACCTGCGATGCGGACCTCGATGAGCCCGACGCAAGCGACGACGACGTCGACTTCACGCGCGAGCTGAACGTGACGATCACCGCGGATCGCGCGTCGACGCAGAACATCAACTGATTGCGCTTTTTCCTCTCAGGCCGCCTGCTGGGTCGCCTTGCGCTGCTCGAACTTCTTCTTGCTCGGCAGGATGCCCATCGCCTTGCAGATGATGCCGAGCATGATCTCGTCGGCGCCGCCGCCGATCGACACCAGGCGCGTGTCGCGATACGCGCGTGCGACCTTGTTTTCCCACATGAAGCCCTGACCGCCCCAGAACTGCAGCAGCCCGTCGGTCACTTCGCGTGACACGCGGCCGATCTTGAGCTTGCACATCGAAGCCAGCATCGCGATGTGCTCGGGCGTGTGCTTGCCGGAGATGTATTCCTCGGTCGTCTGGTAGACCAGCGCCTTGACCGCTTCGACCTCGGTGCGCAGCTCGGCGAGGCGGAAGTGCACGTACTGGTTGTCGAGGATCGACTGGCCGAAAGCCTGGCGCTGGCCGGTGTAGTCGATCGTCTCCTTGAGCAGATTGAGCAGGCCGTCGATGCCGCTGGCGGCGCCGAACAGGCGTTCCTCCTGGAACTGCATCATCTGGTACATGAAGCCCAGGCCTTCCTGGCCGATCAGGTTGCGCCGCGGCACGCGCACGTTGTCGAGAAAGATCATCGCCGTGTCGGATGCGCGCATGCCGAGCTTGTCGAGCTTGGTCTTGCGGTCGATGCCCTTGGCGTCCATCGGCACGACGATCAGGCTCTTGTTCTGGTGCGGCTTGCCTTCGGAAGTGTTGACGAGCATGCAGGCCCAGTCAGCCTGCGTGCCGTTGGTGATCCACATCTTCGAACCGTTGATGACGTAGTCGTCGCCGTCCTTGCGCGCCCAGGTCTTGATGCCGGAGACGTCCGAGCCCGCGCTGGCTTCGGAGACGGCGATCGAAACGACCATGTCGCCGCGGATCGCCGGCTCCAGGTATTCCTTGCGCAGTTCCTTCGAACCGAAGCGGGCGATCGCCGGTGTCGCCATGTCGGTCTGCACGCCGATGCCCATCGGCACGCCGCCGCAGCTGCAATTGCCGAGCGCCTGCGCGAACAGCACTTGATAGGAATAGTCGAGCCCGAGGCCGCCGTTCTCCACCGGCTTGGTGATGCCGAGCAGACCGAGCGCGCCCATCTTCCTGAGCACTTCGCGTGCCGGCCAGATGCCGGCGGCTTCCCACTCCTCGACGTGCGGATTGATCTCGTCCTCCACGAACTTCTTGGTCGTCCGGTACAGTTCGAGGTGTTCGTGGGTAATGTTCATTTCCGTTCTCCGATCGGATCAGCGAGGCCCAAACTTATATGCCTGCGCGGGGCATGTGGTCAATCGCTGCGGCGCGAAAATCGGCGAGTCGGAAATCATGCGTACCGCCACGCCTCAAGGGCGCGCCGGCAATGGATCGATGTCGATCTCGAACAGCAGCGGCCAGCACTTGCCGGTCAGATAGAAATGATCGCTGGCGGCGTCGTAAGCGATGCCGTTGAGAACGTGCTCGCGTTCGTCCCAGGTCGACGGCTTGCGCAGGCGCATGCGCAGCGGCGAGAAGTCGAGCCAGGCGTCGACATGCCCGCTCCGCGGATCGATCACCGCGACGCGATCGGACATCCAGACATTCGCGTAGATGCGTCCGCGCGCGAACTCGAGTTCGTTGAGGCGGTCGATTGCGCGCGCGCCGTCCATCGCGACGATTTCACGCGCCACCGAAAAATCATCGGGATCGCGGAAGCGGATCGTCGCGCTGCCGTCGCTCATGATGATGTGCGTGCTGTCGTGTGTGAGTCCCCAACCTTCGCCGGCGTAACGCAGTTGCGCGACAGGACGAAACTCGAGATCGAACAGCTGCGCGATCTGTTCGAGCCAGGTGACGACGATGATGCGATCGCGTGAAACGGTGACGCCTTCGGCGAAACTTTTGCGCGGAAAGCGCGTTTCGCGCAGCGCCTCGCCGGATTCGATCGACTTCTCGTACAGCGCCGAATGTCCGTATCGGCCGACGCTCTCGAGCAGATGCCCGCGATGAATTTCGAGGCCTTGCGTGAAGTGAGTGACGTCGTGAGGAACAGCCCGAATTGCGCGCCACAGCAGCGTTTGCGGGGCATCCGCTGTTGCGTGCAGTGGTGTGATCACGCAGCAACAGAGCAGTAAAAAAATCAGCGCAAGGAGACGCATCAGTCGAGTCCGAAGTCGGTCGCTCGCATTGTGCGCGAAGACAAAGGCATTGATTTAATATTTTTTGATTGGTAAAAATTCACACATGGAAACGCGATTTGCGTTTCCAAAACCACGCGGAGTGTTCCGCGGATGTCCTGAAGGAGGTTGCACGATGGCGACGAAGAAGGCTGCGAAGAAGTCTGTTAAGAAGGTTGCGAAGAAAGCTGCGAAGAAGGCAGTGAAGAAGGTTGCCAAGAAGGTTGCCAAGAAGGCCACCAAGAAGGCTGCCAAGAAAGTCGTGAAGAAGGCGAAGGCCGCGGCGAAGAAGTAAGCGGGCTGCGACCCACCGCATGGGCGGACCGACCAAACGTTCGTAACAGACCGCTTGCCGCCCTAGACATCAACGAGCCGACAGCAAACGCTTCACCTTTACGCCGCGGCTACCCGATCCGACTATCGAGTAGCCGCGATTTTTTTGCCCGCAACGGGCGAAACTGCGATCAACGGCATCTCCACGGACTTCCCCTCAGCGCGGACCGGCAAGGTCAGCCGCTACAATGCGCCGCCCCATGGCGTTAGCAGGCCCTAGAGAATTCCGATGATCAGAAGCATGACCGGTTACGCGCGCGTCGAGCGCGCCGGCGAATGGGGACGCATCAGCTGGGAGATGCGTTCGGTCAACCACCGTTATCTGGATGTCCTGTTCAAGGTGCCGGAGGAATTCCGCGCGCTTGAAAGTGATCTGCGCGTGATGGCCGGCGCCCGGCTGTCGCGCGGCAAGATCGAATGCGCGCTGCGCTACCAGCGCGAGGTGGCGCCCGGCGAGCGCATCGATCTCGACGTCAATCGCATGCACCAGCTGCGCAACGCGCTCGATCAGCTCAACGCCGAGTTCGGTGCGACGACCGCGCCGGAGCCGATGCGGCTGCTGGGCTATCCCGGTGTCGTGCGCGAGGAGCGGGCGGATTTTGCGCCGCTGCTCGCGGAGGCGCGCAGCCTGTTCGAGGAGGCAATCGCCCAGTTCTCCGAGTCGCGTGCCGGCGAAGGTGCGCGCCTCGCGCAGTTCCTGCTGGAACGCTGCGATGCACTGCAGGTACTGGTCGACCAGCTCCGCGCCCGCTATCCGCAGGTGCGCGACCAATGGCTCGAACGGATGCAGGCGCGCTGCCGCGACCTCGGGGTCGAGGTCGAGCCGCAGCGGCTCGCGCAGGAGATCGTCCTGACTTCGCAGCGCCTGGATATCGAGGAAGAGATGTCGCGCCTCGTCAGCCATCTGCAGGAAGTCCGGCAGGCGCTGGGACGATCCGATGCGGTCGGACGCCGCCTCGATTTTCTGATGCAGGAACTCAACCGCGAAGCCAACACCACTTCGTCGAAGTCGCAGGACGCCGAGATGACCCGCTGCGCAGTGGACATGAAAGTCATCATCGAGCAGATGCGCGAGCAGGTACAGAACATTGAGTGAGCCGGGCGAGTGAGCGGCGGTATAGTTGGCCATGAACCACGGCAACCTGTTCATCGTCTCGGCACCCAGCGGCGGCGGCAAGACCAGCCTGACGCGCGCGCTGCTGGCGCGGCTGGGCGAGGTCGGCATCAAGACGATGATTTCGGTGTCGTACACCACGCGCGCGCCGCGCAAGGGTGAAGAGGAGGGCGTGCACTACCATTTTGTCGACGAAGCGAGCTTCGTCGAGATGGTCCGTCGCGGCGAATTCCTGGAACACGCCGAGGTCTTCGGCCGACGCTATGGCACCGCACGGCCGCGGACCGCGCAGCTGCTCGACGCCGGCTACGACGTCATCCTCGACATCGACTGGCAGGGAGCGCGTCAGGTGCGTCAGCAGATGCCGGGGGCAGAGGGCATCTTCATCCTGCCGCCGTCTCTGGACGAGTTGGAACGGCGCCTGCGGGCGCGCAGCCAGGACGACGAGGACACCATCGCCCGGCGCATGCGCGCGGCGCGGGAGGAGATGTCGCACTACGACGAATACGATTATGTCGTCGTCAACGACGACTTCGAGCGTGCCTTGCGCGAGCTGGCGGCGGTGTTTGTGGCCGGCCGCGTGCGCCGCGAGGGCCAGCGAGAACGGCTCGCGCCGCTGATCGGCCGCCTGCTGGCCAATCCGCCTCCGCTCGGATAGACTGCGCGGCCTTTTAGTGTGCCTGTGGTGAAATCATGGCCAGAATCACGGTAGAAGACTGCCTCGTCAGGATCCCGAATCAGTTCGACCTCACGCTGGTCGCCGCCAAGCGCGCCCGCCAGCTCGCGCGGGGCGCGGAAGCGCATCTGCCTTGGGGCAATCACAAGTCGACCGTGCTGTCGCTGCGCGAGATCGCGGAAGGTCATGTCGGCCGCGACGTACTGGAGGAAGTCGATCTTCCGGCCGTTCAGCAGCCGAAGATGGAACTCGAAGCGCTCGATCCCTCGTTCGACGCCTGAGTCCGGACCGATTTGAAAAAGCCCGCTTCGGCGGGCTTTTTCATTGGCGCCGCTACCGGCAATATCGGCACATGACCGCACCGACGAACACGCGCCATGAACTGCCGGCATCGGGAGCCGGCCTGCTGCGGCGGGTCGGCGACGTCAGTGCGCGGGCATTGGCGGGCGGGGCGCTGTGGCCGATACCGACCCGTTTCGAGTCCCTGCATGACCATGGTGTGGAATACGCGCTGCGCATCGTGGAGGCGCTGCGCCGCAAGCCGGCGCCCGGAGTCGCGCAGGGCAATCCGTTCCTGCCCTGCGAGCCGGCGCTGTATGTCGCCCATCTGCCGCCGCGGCATGTGCTGCTGCTCAACAAGTTCAACGTCATCGAGCCGCATCTGCTCGCGGTGACCGAGGCTTACGAGCCGCAATCGGCGGCGCTGAGCCGCGACGATTTCGCGGCTGCGATCGAACTGCTGCTGCGCCTCGATGGCCTGATCTTCTACAACGGAGGGCGCATCGCCGGCGCCAGCCAGCCGCACAAGCACCTGCAGTGGGTGCCGCGCGGTCTGGTACCTGGCCAGAACGACCTGCCCGTCGAGCCCGCGGTACTGCGCGCCGTGATCCGGGCGGTGCCCGCGCGTGCGCCCGAACTGCCGTTCGCGCACGCACTCGCTGGTTGCGGGCTCGAGACCGGCGCGGCGGCGCTGCATGACACCTACCGGACCTTGCTGCGTGCGCTGGGCGTGACCGGCGGCGACGGCGCGGGCGTATGCGAAGGCTACAACCTGCTGCTGACCCGGCGCTGGATGATGGCGGTGCCGCGCAGCGCGGAAAGCTGGGAAGGCATCAGCATCAATGCGCTGGGTTTCGCCGGTGCGCTGCTGGTGCGCGACGAGGTGCAGGCGGCGCGCGTGCGCGCCGCCGGTCCGTCGAAGATCTTGGCGACGGTGACCGGCCATTCGTCATCGCCTACGGGTCCTCAGGCCACCGGCTGAGCGAGCCGCTCGGCGATCGCGCGGATCACCTCGGTGTTGTACGGCAGGCCCATGTGGCTGCCGTACACCTCGACGTTGTCGGTGTTCGCTGCTTCGGGTTCGCGGCAGCAGGGCCAGGCGACGATGCCGTCAGTGCGCGAGTAGATCGCGGTGCACGGCACCGGCGGCGGCGTGATGCGGCGGCGGAAACCTTCCAGGTCCAGATTCACCGGCTTGCCGGCGTTGATCAGGCGGAACAGCGGCATCAGGTTGTTGGCGTCGGGGCGCACGTTGATCGGACTGCCGAGTGTGAACACGCGGCGCACGTAGTCCGGCGTGTAGCGCGCCATCTCGCGCACGAAGACGCCGCCGAGGCTCCAGCCGATCAGGCTCACCGGCCCGTGACGCTCATGCAGTTTGTGCAGGCGCAGATTGAGCGCCTTCTTCAGCGGCGGACGCATGCCGAAGTTCACGCCCTGCTGCCAGCCGTAGGCGGCGTAGCCCAGGCTCTCCAGGATCTTGCGCAAGGGCCGCGTCGCGGCATCGCCGGCACCGAAGCCCGGTACGATCATCACGGCGTGGCCGTCGCCGCGCGGCAGTTGCTCGCGCAGGCTGCGGCTGCGCAGGATCAGCCCCGCCATCTCCGGCAGCATGCGCGTTTCGAGGAGCAGCAGGCGTGCGGCGGGCGAGGCCACGGTGTCGGGATCGTGCAGGTTCATCGGCGGTGACCGGACTGATAGAGTTGCCGCGCATTTTCACCCGGAAGCCGTCATGCCGCATCTGATCAATCGCCGCGACCTGCAGTTCCTGCTCTACGAGATGTTCGACGTCGAGGCGCTGACGACGCTGCCGCGCTACGCACACCTCGATCGAACGACGATCGACGGCGTGCTCGACGCGGCGCATACGCTCGCCGAGGAACAGTTTCAGCCGCATGCCGCCAAGCTCGACGCCAACGAGCCGCACTTCGACGGCGAGCGCGTGCACCTGATTCCGGAGGTCAAGGCAGCGCTCGATGCCTACATCGAAGGCGGCTTCCTGTCCGCGGCCTTCGATACCGAGCTGGGCGGCCTGCAGCTGCCGTACACCGTGGTGTCGGCGATGCAGGGACTGTTCGTCGCCGCCAACGCCGGCACGGCCGGCTATCCGTTCCTGACCGCTGCCGCGGCCAATCTGCTGCGCGCGCACGGCACCGACGGGCAGAAGGCGCGCTACATGGCGCCGATGCTCGCCGGCCGCTTCTTCGGCACGATGTGCCTGTCCGAGCCGCAGGCCGGCTCGTCGCTCGGCGACATCCGCACCAAGGCGATCCCGCTTCCGGATGGCCGCTACCGCATCGTCGGCAACAAGATGTGGATCTCGGGCGGCGAGCACGAGCTGGCGGAGAACATCGTGCATCTGGTGCTCGCGCGCATCGAAGGCGCGCCGGCGGGCACCAAGGGCATCTCGCTGTTCATCGTGCCCAAGTTCGAGGTTTGCGCCGACGGCGCGCTCGGTGGGCGCAACGGCGTGCGTCTGGCCGGGCTCAATCACAAGATGGGCTACCGCGGCACCGTCAACACGGTCCTGAGTTTCGGCGACGGCGTCGACTGCATCGGCGAGCGCGTCGGCGAGCCCGGGCAGGGCCTCGCCTGCATGTTCCACATGATGAACGAGGCGCGCATCGGCGTCGGCCTGGGCGCGGCGATGCTCGGCTACGCCGGGTATCTCGCGTCGCTGGACTACGCGCGCAATCGTCCGCAGGGACGTCCGCCGTCGGCCAAGGATCCGGCCAGTCCGCAGGTCATGATCATCGAGCACGCGGACGTCAAGCGCATGCTGCTGCAGCAGAAGGCCTACGTCGAAGGCGGGCTCACGCTGTGCCTGTACTGCGCGCGGCTGGTCGACGAGGCGGCGACGTCCGCAGATACGGCCCGGCGCGAAGAGTGCGCGCTGCTGCTCGATATCCTCACGCCGATCGCCAAGGCCTGGCCGAGCGAGTTCTGCCTGGAAGCGAACAAGCTGGCGATCCAGGTGCTCGGCGGCTACGGCTACACGCGCGACTACCCGGTCGAGCGTCTGTACCGCGACAACCGCCTCAACCCCATCCACGAAGGCACCAACGGCATCCAGGGTCTCGACCTGCTCGGCCGCAAGGCGATGATGAAGAATGGCGCGGCGTTCCGGCTGCTGGCCGGCCGCATGCTGCGCGACATCGAATCGGCTGCGAAGCTCGCCGGCATGGAGGAGTTCGCGCGCGAGCTGCGCAAGGCGCTGGACACGGCGATTGGCGTGACTCAGGCGCTCGGCGCCGCCGGCGCGAAAGGGCAGGCCGACCTGATGCTCGCCAACGCCAGCGCCTACCTGGAGATGCTCGGCCACACCGTCGTCGCCTGGATCTGGCTGCAGCAGGCGCAGCGGGCGCTCGCGCTGCGCGCCGACGGCCGCAGCGGCGACGCGGAGTTCATCGAGGGCAAGCTGCGCGCCACGCGCTATTTCTTCCGCTACGAGCTGCCGAAGACGGCACACCTTGCCGAACTGCTGCTGCGCATGGACGATACCTGCCTCACCATGCCGGTTTCGGCTTTCTGAGGAATGACCCCGATGTCACGCACCACCTGGATCGCCACGGCCACAATCGGCCTGGGACTTGCCGCGCTGGTCTGGAGCTTCACGCCGCAATCGCTGTCCGTTGCCGTCGAGAGCGCGGCCGAACTGATGCCGATGACGCGGCCGCAGCCGCCGGCCGGCATGCGCGTCGGCGTGTTCCATGCCGGACGCATGGACTCCAAGGGGCTGTTCGCGTATCGCGGCGGCGGCTTCGACGATCGCGTCTTCGGCATGGACGCGGTGCTGGTCGAGCATCCGAATGGAACGCTGCTGTTCGATGCCGGTTTCGGCCGCAAGGTCGCGGAACACGCGCAGACCATCCCGTGGTTGATGCGCGTGACTTCGAAGATGACGGCCGAAACGCCGGTGATCGACCAGCTCGCCAATGCGAGCCTGTCGCTCGACAAGCTCAGCGGCGTCGTCCTGACGCACGCGCATTGGGATCACGTGTCCGGGCTCGACGATCTGCGCGGCGTTCCGGTCTGGCTGCCCCAGGAAGAACTCGATTTCATCCGCAGCGGTCATCCCGCGGCCAAGCTCGCGGCACAGTTCGGCGATCTCAACTACAAGGTCTATGCCTTCGAGGGCGGCCCGTACTGGGGCTTTCCGAAGAGCCACGACGTGTTCGGCGACGGTTCGGTCGTGCTGGTGCCGGCCGGCGGCCACACGCCGGGCTCGATCATCGCCTTCATCCATGCGCCGGACGGACACAGCTATGCGCTGATCGGCGACCTCGCCTGGCAGCATGAGGGCGTCGACATTCCGGCCGAGCGGCCGTGGATGTCGCGCCTGCTGGTCGACGATGACGCCGCCGGCGTGCGCGCCGCGCTGGTGCGCCTGCATCTGCTCCAGCGCGCGATGCCGGAGCTGACGATCGTGCCGGCGCATGACCGCCGCGTGATGAACACGCTGCCGCCGGCGACGCGCGCCGACGCGGCGAAGTAACGCGCATGCAGATCGGCTCTTATCGCATCGATCCGCCGGTGATCCTGGCGCCGATGGCCGGCGTCACCGACCGGCCGTTCCGGCAGATGGTGCGGCGCCTGGGCGCGGGGCTCGCGGTGTCGGAGATGACGACCTCGGACGCTAGCCTCTGGCACACGGACAAGTCGCGCCTGCGCCGCGATCACGCCGGCGAGCCGGGGCCGATCGCCGTGCAGATCGCCGGCTACGATCCTGTGCAGATGGCCGCGGCCGCGCGCTTCAACGTCGATCACGGTGCGCAGATCATCGACATCAACATGGGCTGTCCGGCGAAGAAGGTGTGCCGCGTCGACGCCGGGTCTGCGCTGCTGCGCGACGAGCCGCTGGTGGCGCGCATCTGTTCCGCGGTCGTCGCCGCCGTCGCCAACGAGGGCAATACTCCGGTCACGCTCAAGATCCGCACCGGCTATTCGCGCACGAAGCGCAATGGCCTGACGATCGCGCGCATCGCGCAGGACTGCGGCATTGCTGCGCTGACCGTGCACGGGCGCACGCGCGAGGAACAGTACGGCGGCGCCGCAGAGTACGAGACGATCGCCGCGATCAAGGCCGACGTGCGCATTCCGGTGATCGCCAACGGCGATATCGATACGCCCGAGAAGGCCGCGCAGGTGCTGCGCATGACCCGCGCCGACGCGGTGATGGTCGGTCGTGCCGCACAAGGGCGGCCGTGGCTGCTGGGCGAGATCGCGCACTTTCTCGCGACCGGCGCGCGGCGGCCGGAGCCGACGCGCTTCCAGATCCGCCGCTGGCTGCTGGAGCATCTCAACGAACTGTATGCGTTCTACGGCGAGGGCCGCGGCCTGCGCGTCGCGCGCAAGCACATCCAGTGGTACTGCCAGGGCCATCCGGACAGCGCGGCGTTCTGGCAGTCGGTCAATCGCGTCGCCGATGCGCGCGCGCAGCGGCGCGCGGTCGAGCAATTCTTCGATGCAGCCGAGGCGGCGCGTGCGGCCTGAGATCGAGCCCTGAGATCGAGCCATGAGCAAACATCACCTGTATCGCGCGACCGTGATCTGGCAGCGGGCGGCGGACGAGGCCTTCACCGACAACCGCTACTC
>JBAZXW010000055.1:0-21524 GCA_041659605.1 Sinimarinibacterium sp.
CGCCCGCCTCGGGCGCTTGCTTGCCGTTTCAGCTCTGCAATCTCACTCTTCGTCAGTTTCATCACGCCCTCCATAGGCATGATGATACTAACGATATCAATGTTACAGTCCACTAGTTCTTGTCGCCATAGGTCTGCACGAAGGTCATCGTCAGCGGGTACTTGGCACGCTCGCCACGCATCGCACGCGCTTCGTCGACGCCGATGCCGCCAGTCAGGAAGCTGACCGCGCCCAGATGCTGGACGTCGGGTAAGGCCTGCCGGTAGGCCTCGTGCCCAGGCACCGCGCAGCCCGACGACGGCGGCGGCGGCGATGCCGCCGCCTGCTGGCCGATGCCCGCGGGCTCCTGCGCAAACGACATGGAAGCGATGAACAGCAACCCAACCGCCACCTTCCAGGCTCTCGTCGACATGACCGTCCCCTTGTTAACTGGTGAAGCTGGGGCCAGCCTGCGACCGGACATGCATTGCTTCATTGATCCACGTCAGTCAACCTTGACGCGACGGGTCTGCCGCCTACAGCTCGGACAGGATCCTGGCGCGCAGCTGCGCATACTCGTCGTCGGAAACCAGGCCCTGGGCGCGCAGTCCTTCGAGCGTCCGCAGCCGCTCGGCGATGTCGGCACGGGGGGCGACGGCGGGGGGCGGCGCCACGGGCGCCGCGGGCACGGTCGTCAGGCGCGTGACGGGCCCGGGGCCATCGTCGCCGGGCGTCGCGGCGACCTGCGACCACGCCACGCCGGCGAGCGGCCTCGCACCGGACAGTTGCAGCGCCTGCTGCGCCGGCTCGGATGCCAGCAGGTCGACGACGGGCGACGGTGCAACGGTGCCGGAGTAGCCGAGAGTGCCTCGCGGCCGTCCCGGCTCCGGCTGCATGGCGCCGAGCGCAATACGGTCGATCGGCGCGCCGGAGGCATGCAGCACATCGAAGTCCGCCTCGATCGCAGTCTTGGCACCGGTCACGAGCGCGGCGACCGTCCAGTCGCTGTCGGGCCGGCCCGCATCCAGAAAGCTCGCCGGCACGCTGAACGCGATCGTGCGCCCGCGGACCTGGACGTCGGTGACGAAGAACACGATGCCGTCGATGCGCTGCGCGACATCGTCGAAGCGCGCATGCTCGGTGTCCGCGAGCGCGTTGATCAACTGCTTGCGCATCAGCTCCGGCCGCGGCGTCAACACGACGGCGCGCTCCCACGCGGTGGATGGATCGAGCTGCAAGCCACCACGCCCAGGCAGCGTGTAGGTATTGCCCGAGCCGGCGACGCGATCCAGGTCGAGATAGAGGTCGACATTGAACGCATAGAAGCCGCGGCGTGCGAAGTACGACAGCGGCTCGGGGCCGATATCGCCCGGTACCTTGGCGGGATCGCGGACCGGATTGCGGAACGTGGCCTCGAACCGGTAGTCGTCGTCGCCGCGCAGCATGCGCAGCGACAGCAGATCGAGATCGCCGGGCGCGAATCCTTCGCGCTGCGGATAGACCAGCGCGCCACTGCCGTGGTCGTCACCGTCCGGATCCGCCAGCTCGGCGACGATGGACTCCGCGGCCGATGCGGCACCGAACAAGAACAGCAGACCCAGCAGAACGATATGCCTCATGATGCGACCTCCTCCGTGTTCGTCGAGCGTCGACGCCCCTCACCCGCGTTTGCACAAGCTGGGGAATGACTCAATGTCATTCCCCAGTAGCCGAACCCCTCTCCCCACGTCGTGGGGAGAGGGGAAAGCGAAGGCGACTCAGAAGCGCGTTTCAGACTGCGCTCAGAAGATCACCTTGGCAAACGCCTTCAGCCGGTACTGCTCGACGTCGACCTCCGTACCGCTCTGCGCCGGGTCGCCCTTGCCGTCGATCCACTGCGCCAGCGTGCCCAGTTCGAAACCCGTCAGGTTGTAGGCCAGGCGCAGGCTCCAGATGTCCTTGTCGTTGTCGAAGCTCGCGGGGCCCAGATCGATGTTTCGCGTGTACTTCCCGTATGAAGCGCTGCCATACAGGTCACCGAACAGCTGGTTGCCGACCGACAGCGCGTAACCGTTGTCGACGGTGTTGCGGTCGTCCGCGTCCGGGGCATTGTCGCCGCACACGCGCAGACAGCCGTTGTCCTCGTCGTCGACGCGCTTCCACTTGAAGCTGGTGTCGAGACCACCGGCGATCGGGAACACGTGGCTGACCTTGAAGACAAAGATATCCGTCTGTCGGTCGGTGTCCTCCTTGAAGCCCGGTCCGGTCGCGCCGGCCCAGCTGATGACGTCGAACACCTCCTGCTCGCCGTCCCAGTCCTGCCAGCTCTGGTTGTAGTCCAGCCGCGTGTACTCGAACGACATCGGCGTGTTGACCACTTCGTACTTCAGCACGCCGGTCGCGCCCTTCCAGCCGATCGCCGACTCGGCGCCGGTTTCGTCGAAGTCGGCGAAATCGTTGTCGCGAATCGTCACCGGCACCTGCAACAGGTCGTTGGCGAGACCGCCGATGTACTTGGGATCTCCCCAGCCGTACCAGGCCGACTCGTTGCCGTCGGTCAGCAGCACGTCGCTCTCGCGGCGCGCGCCCACCGCACTGACGTAGCCCGCGCCGATGTCGAACACCTGCAGCTGCGCACCGAACCCCGGCAGCGGCGTCTGCGACCAGTCGACCGTCGCCAGCCACGCGGTGTCGTCATAGTCGTCGCCGAGCAGGTTGCTCCAGTTCTGCACGTCGGTGTTGACCGTGTAGTCGGAGTAGTAACCGGCGCCGCGCAGATCAAGCCCGTCGACCGGGCTGCCCTCGGCGCGCAGCGAGAACACCTCGTTGCGGAAGCGGGTGCGCGTTTCCGTTCCATCGTACGGAGTGGCGTCGTCGACGCTGCGCTCGCGGTCCTCGGTATGCTGCGCGCTCGCTGCCAAGCGCACGCCGGCGACCGGCACCTTGAACTGGGCGATGACGGTGCCGTCGTTCTTCTGCAATCCGTTCTCGCTGTCGGTCGTGTTGAAGTTGGGGCCCAGATACTGAGCGAGCGCGATCCAGGCCAGCTCGTAGCTGCTGCTGTCCAGTCCAAGCGGGCCCTTGAAATACACACCGCTGAAGTTATCGCGGTCGATGTAACGCAGCTTGCCGAACGTGAATGGGTCGAACATGCCCCAGTCGCTCGAGCCCAGCAGGGCCTGGTTCAGCCACTTGTAGCCAGGCGTCAGACTGATGTACGCGCCGCGCAGCTTCATGTTCTTGGCCTTGATCGGCGTGTTCTCGTCGGCGAAGCCGCCGAACTCGGTCCAGTACGAGCCGCTGGAGCGGCTCTGCACGCGAGCGCCGGCTTCGACGCCGCGCGCGACCCGCGCCGTGATGCGCAGCTCCAGCTCGGTGAACTGGCCCTGGTCGGAGCCGCTCGCGGTGTCGATCGAGCCGCCCGATTCGACGCGGTGGTCGCCGTCGAGGAACTTCATGTAGATGTTCGATCCGCTGAAATCGAGATCGACGGCGAATGCCGGTCCAGCCAGCGCGAGCGCCAGCACGGCAGTGATCGGTTTAAGGGAAAAGGTTTTCATGGGATGGCTCCAGAGACATTCGACGATCACTTGCGGATCATCTTCAGGGTCGCGGTCCTGACGGGCTCGCCGGTCGGTCCGCATTCGTAGGCGAGCATGTCGGCCTGTTTGGCGTCGGCACTTTCGAGCACGTCCATGACGTGCGGATCGCAGTCGCCGTCGTTGCCGCCGCCCCAGCGGTGCTGGCCTTCGTATTCGTTGACCTTGCGGGTCAGGAAGTCGCTGCCGGCAGGAAAACCCTCATTCGACTGCATGACCACCTGGTAGCTCCAGGTCTCGACGTTGCCGTCGCCGCCCAGCTCGGACAGCGGCACCGAGCCCTTGATCGTGCGACCGCTGCCGCGCGTGATGTTCGGCACGACGATGTCCTTGGCCATAGCCCCGGTCTTTGCGGTCGCCTCGCCGACGACGCGCGCCTTGCGTTGCGGAGACAGGACGACGACCTTGTTCCACTCGTTATCCGCCGCGAACTTCACGTTCAGTCCCGGCGGCGCGTCGGCGTGACCACCGGCACCGGTCCGGACGAAGATGAACACCATCTGCACCGCGAAGCCGGTGCCCATGCTCCACGGATCCTCGAGTGCGCTGTTGACGTCGACGGCAAAGTCGACGTTGTTGCCGCTCTTGTTGACCGAGAACTTCGTCAGATCGAACGATCCCGGCTTGTAGACGGCGTCGGTCGGGTACGTGTAGTTGCCCGGACCCTTGTCATCGCCTCTCGGATCGTCGAAGACCGTGGCCGCGGACGCCGGCCCGGCCGCCAGGAGCGCCGCCGCGCCGGCGGCCAGCAGTACCTTGTGTTTGCTCAACATGGTGAAACCTCCCGCTTTCGCGGACAGACTTGGGGGGAAGGAAGACATCGCTGCGTCCATCAGCCCTTGACTCCTCCGGCCGTCAGGCCGGAAATTAGGTACTTCTGGAGGTAGTAGAAGAGGGCCACCACCGGCAGCGAAACGATGATGGAACCGGCGGCGAAGTAGCCCCATTGCGAGGAGAATCCGCCGACGAAGAAACGCAGACCGACCGGCGCGGTGTACGCCGTCTCTTCGTCCATGAAGATCGAGGCCAGGATGAACTCGTTCCAGCCGGTCATGAACGAGAACAGGGCAGTCACCGCCACGGCCGGCTTGGCGAGCGGCAGGATGATGCGGAAGAAGATCGTGGCCGGCGTCGCGCCGTCCATGATCGCGGACTCCTCGATCTCGACCGGGATCGTGTCGAAGTAGCCCTTGAGCATCCACACACAGAACGGGATCGCCGTCACCGCGTAGACGATGACCAGGCCCGCGTAGGTGTTACCCAGGTGCAGCCATTTCACGATGATGATGAACAGCGGCACCATCATCAGCGTGCCCGGAAACATCTGCGACACCAGGAACATCATCATGCCGGTGCGCCGGCCCGGAAAGCGGAAGCGCGAGAATGCATAGGCTGCGGTGCACGCGAGGAACACGCCGAGCAGCGTCGTAAGACCGGCAACGATCGCGCTGTTGAACAGCCAGCGTGCGAACGGCTCCTGCGTCAGCACGTCGACGAAGTTCTGCAGCGACAGCGTCTTCGGCCACGGCAGCACGCTGCGCAGGCGATCGAGCGCGCCGGGATCGGCCGGCAGGTCGACGACGACCAGGCTCTGACCGCCGGAGAACGCCAGCGTCAGCACCCACAGGATCGGGTAGATCGCGAACAGCGTGAACGCGCCCAGCGCGAGGTGCAGCATCACGTGCGTCCTGTTCTCGGCGGCGCTCACGCAATCGCCTCCGTCGCCCGCGTCACGCGGTTCTGGAACACGCCGTATACGAGCAGCAACATGAAGATCACGACCGAGTACGCGGCCGCGTAACCGTACTGGTACTTCTCAAACGCGATCTTGTAGGCCTGGGTGATCAGGATCTCGTTGGATCCCGCAGGCTCGCCGCCCGACACCAGGTAGATGATGTTGAACATGTTGAATGTCCACACCACCGAAATGATGATGGCCGGGATCAGCGTCGGCTTCAGGTACGGCAGCGTGATGTGGCGGAACTGCTGCCAGCGCGTCGCGCCTTCGACATAGGCCGCCTCGTAGGCCGACTGCGGGATCGACTGCAGACCGCCGAGTGTGATCACCATCATGAACGGGAAGCTGAGCCAGCCGTTGGTGACGATGCCGGTGAGGAACGACGTGAAAGCGGTGTCGAACCACGACACCGGCTCACCGCCGAAGATCTGGATCATCTGGTTGATGACACCGTATTGCTTGTGGAACATGCCGCGCCAGGTCAGCGCGGTGATGTAGTTCGGAATCGCCCACGGCAGGATCAGCAGCACGCGGTAGACGTTGCTGAAGCGCAGACCCTTCGTGTTCAGGGCCAGCGCCAGGACGAGGCCGACGCTGACGCCGATCGCCACGTTGCACACCGTCCACATCACGGTGATGAACAGGGTCCAGTAGAAGTTCTGGTAGTTGACGACCCAGTCGCCGTCGGTGCCGCGCACGACATGGAAGTCGCCGAGGATCACCGCGTAGTTCTTCAGGCCGATCCACAGCTCGCGCAGCGACAGGTTCTCGTTGAACAGCGTCGTGTCGGTGAACGACAGCGTCACGCCGTAGACGAACGGAAAGAACACCAGCACGAGCATGCCGGCGATGGCCGGCGTCACGTACCCGTAGGCGATGCGGTGCTCGACCAGTGTCTGCCGCAGGCGCCGTCCGTAGCCCAGCCCGATGAATGCGAGCAGGCCAGCGCCCAGCACGGCCGCGCTCCACAGGCTGCGCCGCAAGTGGTTTTCCCGGATGTCGAGCGTCGCGTCCAGCGCGGCCCGCTGCAGGCTGCCATCGCCACCGATCACGCCGAGCGGACGCAGGTACTCGTCGACATCCCAGCGGTTGTCGCCGCCCGCCACGGCACCCGTCAGCGATGCCGTCGCGTCGAACGCCTGCCGGATCGCGTTGTAGGTCTGTGCCAGTTCTGCGGCGTAAGCCTGGTGACGATCCGCGAGCTCGCGCAGTCCGGCCGTCGACTGGCCATACAGCGCGCCGGCGAGAAGCACGGCGGCCAGCCCCAGCTCGACAGCCGGTGGCGCGCGCGCGCCGCGCCGGCGCCAGGCCATCATCGCCAGCGCAAAGACCACCACCGGCAGTCCGATCACCAGTGCCGCCCTGCCGAGGTCCGGACGAATCGGTGCAGCCGGCACGCCCTGCTGCACCTGCGCGAAGCCGCGCACCTCCCCGTCGACCGTGTACGGCGCAGCGACGCGCAAGCGCGTGCGGTCCAGCCGCACGACGTCGAGCTGCTTCTTGCGGAACACCCCTTCGGCGGCGTTGGTCTCGGCGTTCGCCCGCAGCGTCTGGCCGAGGTCGTACAAGGCCTTCTCTTCGCGCGCCAGCCGGCGTGGAAACGGCCCTGCGTCGTTCGCGTCGGTCGACGCCAGCAGCGTCGCATCGGCGCTGCGCACGATGCGGATCGACGCGATGTCGGCAAAGCGCTGTGACCAGTGCTGCACGACGCCGGCGAGCCGGTCCACGCCCGCCTCGCTGGCTTCGCCGGCCTCGGCCGCCGCGACCTGGTCGCCCAGCGCCATCGCCTGCATGACGACGGCGCGCTGCTGGCGGTCGGCCAGCAGTTCGTCTCGCGCCTGCATGAAGAACCACTCGCTCAGCAGCGCCGCCGCGAGCGCACCCAGCACGAGGCCGAGCGCGACCGGCTGCGCGAGGAGCGAGCGCGGAGTCATCTGCCCTTTCTCAGCGCAGCGATGTCCTTCTCGACACTCGCCTGCGCTTTGTCGAGCGCGACTTTCGGCGTCGCTGCGCCGCGCACGATCGTGTTCATTGCCGTCGTCGCCGGCGACCACATCACGGTCATCTCGGCGAAGTTGGGCATCGGCGTCGCGTTGTCGAGCTGCTTGCGGAAGGCGGCGAGCACCGGGTCGTCCGCCACCTCCTTGTGCGCGTACACCGCCTTGTTGGCATGCAGCTGCCGCCCCTCGACGGTCAGCACCACGCCGGCCTCCTCGGAGGCCAGATAGCGCGCCAGTTCGTAGGCGTGGTCCTTGTGTGCCGAGCTCTGCGACACGTAGACACCCTCGATCGTCAGCCACGGCCGCATCGGCTTGCCGCCGGCTTCGTCGATCGTCGGCAGCGGCGCCAGCGCGTAGTCGACGCCCGCTGCGATCTCTCCGAGAAACCACGGCCCGGAGAACACCATCGCTGCCTTGCCCTCGTTGAACAGCGAGGTCACCAGCGCGCTCGACGGCTCGGCCGGCAGGATCCGGTCGGTGTTGGCCCAGCGCAGCAGCAGATCCATCGCCGCGATGTTCTCGGGCGCGTTGAGCGTGGGCTTGGGGCCGGGATCGAAGGCGCGGCCGCCGAACGCGTTCTGCAGCGCCGCGTGGTAGTAGTAATCGTTGTACGCGTAGACCAGGCCGAACTTGCCGACCGGTGCGTCGGTCAGGCTCCTCGCCAGCTTGACCAGCTCGCCCGACGTCGCCGGCGGCGTCTTCACGAGCTTCGTGTTGTAGATCAGCGTGATGCTCTTGTAGTTGAGCGGCAGCCCGTAGACGGTGCCGCGGTAGGTCATCGCGTCGAGCATCGTCGGCAGGAACTGCCCGCGCGTCGCGTCATCCAGGTAGAAGCTGATCGGCTCGACGGTCTTGCCGCCTTCGACCCACCCACCGAGGCGGTCCTGCGCGAAGATGAAAACATCCGGGCCCTTGCCGCGCGGTACCGCCGCGGTGATCTTGTCGGCATAGGCGTCGTAAGGCACCGCCAGCGTCGTCACCTCGACGCCCTTGCCCGCCATCTTCCGGTTGTAGGTGGCGACGACCTTCTCGAAGGCCTCTTTCTCCAAACCGCGGTAGGCGTGCCAGACGGTCAGCGCCGTCGCAGCCGCGGATGCCTGGGCCGCCCAGACACCGGCGATCGCCGCCATTGCCGCAACGAGCAGTTTCGATTTCATGGGGACACTCCGGTCGCGGTTTCTTCTGCAGGCGCACTGCCGAGGCGCAGCCCGCTCTGCGGGTCGAACAGGTGGATGTTTTCGCCGTTGAGCGCGAGCCGGATCTTCTGGCCCATCTCCGGCATCTGCGTGGTTTCGAGCCTGGCGAGGATGCGTTCCTCGCCGCTGCGTGCGTGCACGATCACTTCATGGCCGAGCGGCTCGAAAATCTCGATCACCGCGTCGACGTCCGTGGCCGTCGGCCATTTCGCACGGCCGGCCTCGCCGACGTCTTCCGGCCGGATGCCGAGCACGAGCGGCTTGCCGCGATGAGCGGACGCGGCAGCCTGCCAGCGCGTTGGCAGCGGCATCGTGAACGCCGCATGCTGCAACCGGCTGCCGTCCTCGCTGAGCGTCACCGTCAGCGTGTTCATCGGTGGCGTGCCGATGAAGCGCGCCACGAACAGGTTCTGCGGCGTGTCGTAGATCTCCAGCGGACGGCCGACCTGCATCAGCTTGCCGGCCTTGAGCACGGCGATCCGGTCGCCGAGCGTCATCGCCTCGGTCTGGTCGTGCGTGACGTAGACCGTCGTCGTCTTCAGCCTGCCCTGCAGCTTCGACAGTTCGGCGCGCATCTGCACGCGCAGCTCGGCATCGAGATTCGACAGCGGCTCGTCGAAAAGGAACACGGACGGCTTGCGCACGATCGCGCGACCCAGCGCGACGCGCTGGCGCTGTCCGCCCGACAGCTCGCGCGGCTTGCGGTCGAGCAGTTCGCCCAGGCCAAGCACGGCCGCCGCGTCCTTGACCGCCGCTTCGATCTGGGCGGCCGGCGTCTTGCGAATGCGCAGACCGAACGAGATGTTGTCGCGCACCGTCATGTGCGGATACAGCGCGTAGCTCTGGAACACCATCGCGACGTCGCGATCCTTCGGCGGCAGGTCGTTGACCAGCCGCTCGCCGATGTAGAGTTCGCCACCGCTGAGCGTTTCGAGTCCGGCGATCATGCGCAGGATCGTCGACTTGCCGCAGCCCGACGGCCCCACCAGCACGATGAACTCCTGGTCGTGGATCTCCAGGTCGAGGCCGGGAATCACGCTGACGTCGCCGAAATGCTTGCTGACGTTCTGGAAGCGGATGCCGGCCATTCGCGCCTAGCCTGTCCGAACGCGGCTCGCTGGCATCGGCCAGCGCGCAAGCTGTGGGAACGGGACCGCACAAAGACGCACGAACGACTCCTCTGCCACGTTATTGTCAGCATGGAAGGACGACCGCAGGGGCGCGCTGATCCAGGTCAACCCGAACCGACAGGGCGCAACGCCGACGGGCTCACGTCGTCGGAACCGGATCGGGCTGGTACAAGCCGCCGCTCCGCTCGAGCCAGTCCGCGATCTCGTCGGTGACGCGCGTGATGTCGCCGTCCGAGACATCGACCGTCAGGCTCGGCAGCGCGGATTCGGCGACGAGCCGGGTCATCAGCGCCTGCTCGTCGACGAACGCCGCGAGGTCGTCGTACTGGTCGGGCCGGCCTGACACCTTCAAGCGCTCGCGCCGCGCCGCGGCAAACGAACCGGTTTCGCGCCTGCACAGGACCAGGCGGAATCCAAGCGACTTCAGGCCGGCTTCAAGCCAGCCGAAGTCGTGTCGCTTGCCATAGGTCCTGAGCTGGTAGGCCTGCGTGGAGACATGAAAGCGGTCGACGGTCCACGAGTAGTAGCGCAGCAGCTCGAACAGGTGCAGCCAGGTCCGGTACGTCTCCATCGCCAGCGCTTCTTCCCGAGGCTCGAAATTGATCAGGCCGCGCCCCCACGGCACGTTGGTGAAGCCGCACCACTCGGCCGAGACCAGCGGCGAGTGATAGCGATACCTGCGCGGGCCGACGACGCGCGGATGCTCGTTGAGCGCGAAGGCGATGTCCGTCTTGTGGGTCAGACGGGTGCCTTCGAGGATCACCTTGGGACAGAGCTTGCGCATGCCGCCGCCGCGCTTCAGCGACCGCTCGCGTAGACCTGCGCGGTGCGGGCCGGCACCGCTACCGAGAGCGTGCCGTCGTGCACTTCGGCCTTCGCGCCGCTCAACGCCTCGCGCACCGTGGCGCCCTTCCAGTGCGCGGGCAGCGCCACACCCGTTGCAGCGTCCGTGCTGCCGCGGTTGACGGCTACGACAACAGCGTCGCCCGACTCGGCATCCGCGCGCTCGAACACCAGCAGGTCACCATCCGTGGCCAGCGCGCGGAACGTGCCGCGCTGCAGGGCGGGATGGGCACGACGCGTCGCGATCAGGGACTGGTACCAGGCGCGCAGGGCTTCGTCGCGGTCGACGCCCTTGCCGGGCTGCACGTCGCGCCTGCCCCACGGCATGTCGTTGCGGTTCTCGGGCCAGGCACCACCGCTGCGGCCGACTTCCTCGCCGTAATAGACCATCGGGATGCCGACGCTCGTCATCTGCAGCGCGACACAGAGCGCGAACCTCGAGACGTCACCGCCCAGGTCGGACAGCGCCATCGGCTCGTCGTGCGAGGACAGGTAGTGCACGAGGTGATGGTTCGATCGCACGCGGTGACGCTTGGCGAGGTACGCCGCAAAGGCGACGGTCCTGCCCTTGCCCGCGACGTAGGCCTCGCACGAGCCCTTGAACGTGAAGTCGAATCCGGCGTCCATCTCGTCCGGCTCGAACCAGGGATCGAGGGACTCGGCCGATCCGCCCCAGACCTCGCCGAGCAGGAAGAAATCGTCGCCGAGCTCGGCGCGTGTGCGCGCGCGATGCGCCTGCCAGAAGTCATGCTCGACGTGCTTGACCGTGTCGAGCCGGAAGCCGTCGAGACCCACGCGCCGTGCGCGCCCGATCTGTGCATCGAACAGGTACTCGCGCACCTCGGGCAGCTCCGTGCGCAGGTCGGGCAAGCCGCCGACCTGACACGTCAGTGCATCGATCTCGCACTCGGTCGGGCGCACGCGGACCCAGTCGCGCTTACGCGGATCCGACCCGTAGTGCGCGCCGTAGCCGACATGGTTGTAGACCACGTCGAGCAACACCTTGATGCCGCGCGCGTGCGCAGCGTCGATCAGCGCCTTCAGGTCTGCCTCGGTACCGAAGTGCGGATCGAGACGCTCGAAGTCGTCGGCCCAGTAGCCGTGAAATGGCCAGTGGCTGAAACCATCCGCCCCGGACGAGCCCGCGGGCCCGCTCGCCCATTGCGGCGTGTCGACCTGGCGGACAACCGGATTGATCCAGATTGCCGTGACGCCAAGATCGGCGATCTCGTCGAGCTGCATGCGCAGGCCGGCCAGATCGCCGCCGTGCCAGCCGCCGGGATTGTCGCGGTCAAGCGCAGGAGCGTTGCTGCGATCGCCGTCCGCGAACCGATCCAGCAGCACGAAGTAGATGACGGCATCGGACCAGTCGCGCTGCGGGGCGATCGCAACCGGAGATGCCTTCGCGTGAGGCGCCGCGGAGTTGACGGGCGCACCGGCACACGCGGCAACCAGTGCCGTCACCGCGACCGCGCCAACAGCGATTACACGTCGCGCTGACGGCCAACGTCCCGATGCTGAGCCCGTCGCTGGTCCCTCACTGGGCGCGCCCGTATTCACGGCAGCTCCGGATCAGCGCGCTCAATCAACGCCAATCCTACGCAGGACGCAGCCTTCGCATGAGTTCGACTGTGTGGACGGAGGCAGCCGCAAGCCGGTGCCAAGACCACCGACGGCTGCAGGAACAGGTATGCGACAGGCCAACACCGTCTCCATCCAACAGATGGATCGAAGGTAGCCCCCGCACCAACCGCCCGCGTTGACGCAGGTCAACTGGCGCGCGACCGGCTGCCGAGCGCAACATCAACCACTGTCGATGCAGCATCAGGGCGTTGCACCTAGAATTGCGCGTCCGATCCTTCGACGAGAAGCGATGCCCGAACCCCCACGCGTGCGCGCGCGCAGCCGCGCCGCCGAGCAGGCGATTCTCAAAGCGACCCTCGAGATTCTGTCCGAGCGTGGTTACGCGGCGCTGACGATCGACCGCGTCGCCGCCTCCGCGCGCGCCAGCAAGACGACGATCTACCGACGCTGGAAGAACAAGGAGCACCTGGTGCTCGCCGTCTTCGGCCAGTTGCCGATCCCGGTGCCGGCGGCCGGGCCGAGCCTCGAAGCGGACCTGATCGCGCTGTTCGGGCAGTTCTCGAAGATCATGCGGGACTCGCCGCTGCGCGGTGTGCTGCCCAAGCTCGCCGCCGAGTGCATCGACAATCCTGCGTTGTCCGCGGCCCTGGTCCAGGTAAATGATCAGCGGCGGGCGCCGATGCGCCACGTGCTGCGGCACGCGATCCGCCGCGGCGAGCTGCCGGCCGATGCCGACATCGAGCTCGCCATCGACGTCCTCCAGGGCGCGATCGCGATCCGGCAGTACTTCCTGCTCGACGAGCTCACCGACAAGTGGATTCGCGGGCTCGTCGGACTGCTGCTCGACGGCATCGGTCCCCGGAAGACCGTCCGCCACAGGAAGCGACGCCTGCGCTCATCCGTTTGAGGGATTAAGGTGTACGGTACGTACCGTATCGTTTCCCCATGGGGAGCAAGCATGCGGTCATTACCGGTGGCGCAGGCGGCCTGGGTTTCGGCTGTGCCACGCGCCTTGCAGCGCTCGGCTACGACGTCACGATCGCCGATCGCGACGTTTCCGGCGGAGCCCTCGCAATCGAACGGCTGCGCACGGCGACCGCCGGGGACCGGCGCCTGCGTGTCGAGCCGCTCGACCTCGCCGATCCCGACAGCGTCGCTGCCTTCGCGCGCCGGCTGCTGGATCGCGGCGAGCCCGTCGACGTGCTCGTCAACAACGCCGGCATCTATCCGCCGTCGCGACGCGCGCTCTCTGCCGAAGGTCACGAACTGACATTCGCGATCGCGCACCTGGGCCACTTCCGCCTCACGCACGCGCTGTGGCCGCTGCTGGAGCGGGCGGCGGGCGCGCGCGTCGTCAGCATTTCCAGCATGGTGCAGCGCAAGGCGCGGCTCCAGCTCGACGATCTTGCGTTCGACCGGAACTACGAACCGATCCGGGCCTACCAGCAGGCCAAGCTGTCGTGCCTGCTGTTCGCGCGCGAGCTGCAGCGCCGCCTCGACGCCGCCGGCAGCAGGATCGCCAGCTATGCCGCGCACCCGGGTGTCTGCCGCACCGGCATCGGCCGCAACCGGCGCCGCTCGGCACAGGACACGTCGTGGCAGCGGCTGATGACCGCGGTGATGGCCGGAGGCTTGCGTCATGTCGGGCAGTCGCCCGAGCGTGGCGCCGCTGCAGTGGTCGCCGCAGCGACCACCGATGCGTTCCCGCAAGGCAGCTTCATCGGTCCGCGTTGGCTGTTCGAGAGCTTCGGTCCGCCGGCACTCGTCGCGCCGGGGCCGGCCGCGCGCGATGCTGCGCTCGCCCGTCAGTTGTGGGAGCGCTCGGAAGCCCTGACCGGCCTGCGCTGGTCGCTGTAACCAGAACGAATGCGCGGCGGCGATACGCCGCGCAGAGGTGCATAACGAGGAGAGCGGGATGTTCGACAACTGCCGTTGGGTGGGGGTGCTGCTCGCGCTGCACGCAGGTGCGGGGCTTGCCCAGGAGGCGCAGGACACGCCGCCGGTCGACGACGCCTACGCCGAACCGTCGCAACTCGAGGGTGCGGACGATGCCGCGGCGGCGCGAGGCGAGTCGCTCGACACGGTCGCGGTCGAGCCGCTGCAAACGCCGGAAGAACCGGCGCCCGCGCCGCCCCCCGCCGACGGCACCACCGCGCTCGAGGAAATCGTCGTCACTGCGCAGCGCCGCGCCGCGTCGGCACAGGACACGCCGATCTCGATGGAGGCGTTCAACAGCGACAAGCTGGCGCAGCGCGGCATCCAGGGCGTGCAGGATCTTGCTGCCAACGTGCCGAGCATGGTGATCGAGCCGCATCCGCTGTCGAACACGACGCTGCGCATCACGATCCGCGGCGTCGGCATCACCGACTCGCAGGTCACCCAGGACCCGGCAGTCGGCATCTACCTGGACGGCGTCTACCTGGCGCGTTCCGCCGGGCTCGCGCTGGATCTGGCCGATCTCGAGCGCGTCGAAGTGCTGCGTGGCCCGCAAGGCACGCTCTACGGGCGCAACACCACCGGCGGCGCCGTCAACCTGGTCACGCGCCGTCCGTCCGTCGACGCGTTCGCGATGTGGCACCAGCTCACCGTCGGCTCGCGCAACCAGCTCACCGGCAAGAGCGTGTTCAACCTGCCGGTCACCGACACGCTCGCGGTGAAGCTGGCGGCGCTGGGCAGCAGCCGCGGCGGCTTCGTCGAGAACACCGGGCCCGGCCGCGACTTCGGCGAACGCGACGAACGCGCTTACCGGTTCGATGCGCGCTGGCTCGCCACCGACTGGCTCACCGCCGACTACTCGTACGACTACGCGGACCTCGAGTACGTCAACTACATGTTCCAGTCGATCCTGCCGTCGAACACGCCGCACGGCATGGCCGACCTGTTCAAGCCGTACGCGCAGTCCGAGTCCGTGTATGCCGAGCGTCGGCTCGACCGCCTCGCCTCCGGCGCGCCGATGGAGGCCTCGTCGTCGGAGATCCAGGGGCACACGCTCGTGCTCAGCGCGCCGCTGCTGTCGGGCGTGGAGGCGAAGTACATCGGTGCCTTCCGCAAGCTCATCGACAACCAGTATCCCGACCTCAGCGGCGGCAGCGGCTCCACCGGCTACCGCGTCGACACCAATGCCTATGACGGTCCGGCCGGCATCATGGCCGGCGGCGGCGAACCGACGCCGCTCGTGATCCCCACCACCTTCCAGGAGCAGTGGTCGCACGAGCTGCAGCTGACCGGCAAGCTGTTCGACAGCGTCGACTTCATCGTCGGCGCCTACTATTTCAAGGAGGACGGCGGCGAGCACGGCGGGCCGACCCATCACATCTTCAACACCAAGCTCGATCCGTCGCAGCTCGACGCGCTGCTGAACGCGATTCCCGGCCTGCGCGACCCGCTGCGCGAGCTCGCGTTCCCTGGCCTCGCCGCGTTCTGGGACTACGACATCGCGATCGAGAATTCCGCCACCGCCGTGTTCGGCCAGTTCACGTGGACGCCCGGCCTGTTCGAGGAGCGCCTGCGCCTGACGATGGGCCTGCGCCAGTCCTGGGACGAGCGCGAGGCGCTGAAGAACTTCATCCAGACCCAGTACATCGAGGGCCAGATCGCGGGACAGGGGCTGACCGCGGTGCTGATCCCCGGCGAGGTCTATCGCACGGTGGACGACTTCGTGAACGTCTACGCCTCCCGCGAGGACCGCAACTTCTCGCCGTCCGTCAACCTGCAGTACGACCTCGCCGGCAACGCGACGACCTATGTGTCCTACGCCACCGCCTACAAGAGCGGCGGCTTCAACACGCGCGATCCGCAGATCTCGGCCGAGTCGGGCGCCGCATCGGACGGCACCAACTACGGCTTCGGTTTCGTCGAGGGCTTCAAGCCGGAGACGGTGCACTCCCTCGAGGTCGGGCTGAAGAGCGAGTGGATGCAGCGCCGCCTGCGCTTCAACGCCGCCCTGTTCGACAGCAACTACCGCGACATGCAGACCAACTTCATGGTCCCCGGCACGATCTCCGACACCAAGTCGCGCAACGCTGGCAAGGCGAGCATGCGCGGCGCCGAGATTGAGACCGCGCTTGTCGCGCTGGAGGACCTGATCCTGTCGCTGCAGTACGCGTACCTCGATGCCGAGGTCGAGGAAGTCATCGACGTCGACGGCAACAACGTCGCCCACCTGTACCCGTTCATCGCCGCGCCGCGGCACTCGGGCGTCGCCTCGGTCGACTGGACCTTCCTGCGGGCCGACTGGGGCGATCTGCGCGCCTACCTCAACTACCAGTACACCGGCTGGCGCCAGGGCTTCGTCATCACCGAAGACAAGCGCGGCCTGACCGCGATCGACGGCTACGGCCTGTTCAACGTGCGCCTGACTGCCAGCAACATCCGCGCCGGCGAGCGCGCCGCAGTCGACCTCTCGCTCTGGGGCCGCAACCTCGCCGACGAGGAATATCCGGTGGCCGCGATCGACAACCTCCCGCATGCGGACCGCGCCGTGATCTGGGGCGAGCCGCGCGCATTCGGCGTCGACCTCGTCTACCGCTATCAGTGACCGTGGTACGGCCGTGCCCGCGCGTCTTGTTCGCTGCCACCAGGTCCCGACCATGGCGTTTGCTTGCACGTCCGGAGCAGGCACGCCACGCTGACGCCGTGTCACGACTCATGCCCAGATCCCTCGCGCCCCTGGCGCCCGTCGCCCTGCCGCTCGCGGCGCTGCTCTGCGCCTGCGGGACCAGCACTCCGCCGCCCGGCACCGCGATTGCTGACGACGGCGACTACGCCGCCTGGGTCAATCCCTTCGTCGGCACGCAGGCCGGTGCGCCGGATTTCGGCACCGGCGGCGGCGCCGGCAACACGTTCCCGGGCGCGACGCTGCCGTTCGGGATGCTGCAGTTCTCGCCGGACACCTCGCCCTCGCTCGACAACTACGCCGGCGGCTACACCTATTCGGACACGAAGATCCTCGGCTTCAGCCTCACGCACGTCTCCGGCGCGGGCTGCTCGATCTACCAGGACATCCCGATCCTGCCGACGCTGGTGCCCATCGACCAGTCGCCTGCGGATCCGCTCAGCCCCGGCCTGAAGCCCGCGTTTCTCGCCGGCTTCGATCACCTGTTCGAGACGGCCGAGCCCGGCTACTACCGCGTGCGGCTCGATCCGGATTCCGCGCAGCCGATCGACGTCGCGCTCACCGCGGCCGAGCGCAGCGGCATGTCGCGCTTCGACTTTCCCGCCGGCGCGGCGCCGCAGGTGCTGGTCAACGCCGGCGGCAGCCAGATGCCCAACGAGTCGAGCAGCGTGAGCATCGACCCGCAGCGGCGCGAGATCAGCGGTTCCGCCACCAGCGGCGGCTTCTGCTACCAGGACGACCGCTACACCGTGTACTTCGCCGCGGAGTTCGATCGCCCGTTCACAAGCTGGGGCACGTGGAGCAAGGACTTGCTCTCGCCCGGCTCGACCTCGGCCACCGACGTCGGCGTGCTGCGCAGCCACGCCGATCCGATTCCCGGTGCGCCGATCACGATTCCCGGCGACCCCAGCGGCACCGCGCGCGCCGGCGCCTACGTCGGTTTCGATCCCGCGGACGGAAGTACGGTGCGCATGCGCGTGGCGATCTCGTTTGTCAGCGTCGACAACGCGCGCGCAAATCTTCGCGCCGAGATGCCCGACTGGGACTTCGACAGCCTGCGCGCCGCGGCGCGCGCGCGCTGGAATGCGGAGCTGGGCCGCATCCGCATTGCGACACCCGATGCACGGCTCAAGCGCATCTTCTATACCGCGCTGTACCACTCGCTGCTCGCGCCCAACCTGTTCAACGACGTGAGCGGCGAATACCTCGGCTTCGACGGCGCGGTGCACGACTCCGCACGACCGGTCTACTCGACCTTCTCCGGTTGGGACATGTACCGGTCGCAGTGGCCGCTGCTGGCGATGCTCGATACCCAACGCGTCAGCGACATGACGCAATCGCTGGTGCTCGCCGCGCAGCAGAGCGGCGCTCTGCCGAAGTGGTCCTACGCCAACCAGCACAGCAACGTCATGGTCGGCGATCCTGCGGCGATCCTGATCGCCAGTGCCTGGGCCTTCGGCGCGCGCGACTTCGACACCGGCGCGGCGCTGGACGCGATGATCAAGGGCGCGACCGAGCCGGCGGCCCCGACGCAGTACCTTGCCTTCGGCAACGACGGCTACATCCAGCGCGGCGGCCTCGCCGAATACCAGGCGCTGGGCTATATCCCCTACGAGGTCAATGTGCCCAACGGCATCTTCGGCCTCGTCAATGGCGGCCTCGTCTGGGGCAGCTCCGCCACCACGCTGGAATACGCGCTCGCCGACTTCGCCATCGACCGGTTCGCGACCGCGCTCGGCCAGCCCGAGCGCGCCGCCGAACTGCGTGCCCGATCATCGAACTGGAAGAACGTGTTCAACACGGACACCGGCTACGCCGAGCCGCGCCTGGCCGCCGGGACTTTCCTGCCGGGCAACGATCCGGGCAGCGGCAACGCCTTTGTCGAGGGCAGCTCTGCGCAGTACACGTGGTTCGTGCCGCACGACGTGGACGGACTGATCGAGGCGTTGGGCGGTCGCGACGCCGCCTTGGCGCGGCTCGACGACTTCTTCAGCGAACTCAACGCGGGCCCGGAGTCGCCGTACGCCTTCCTCGGCAACGAGCCAAGCCTGTTCACGCCCTGGATCTACGCCTCGCTCAATGAGCCTGACAGGATTGGCCCCATCGTCCATCAGGCGTTGACCACGCTCTACGACGACAGCCCCGGCGGCATGCCGGGCAACGACGATCTCGGCGCAATGTCCGCGTGGTGGGTGCTGTCGGCGCTGGGGATGTGTCCGTGTGTGCCGGGGACGAATGTCATCGTGACGTCGGCGCCATTGGTGCGCCTTGTGGACTAGCGGATGGCGATCAAGGGATTCGAATCGGCGCCCGTCGGGGTACCGGCGTATCGCCCACCGTTTCGTCGTGCAAAGTCCGATCGTCGCCTTGGTGCTCAAAGCCGCCTCATCAATGCGCCTCCCAACCATGGCACTCGGCGTAGAATCACGCCATGAATCCGCTGATCGAAAGACACCGTAGCTCGATCGTTGAACTGTGTCGTCGCTTCGGCGTGCGCAGGCTGGATTTGTTCGGCTCCGCCACCGGGCCGGCCTTTGATACGAACGCGAGCGACGTGGATTTCATGGTCGAGTTCACGGACCGGCGGCCTGAAGGCGCGGCAGATCGGTATTTCGGGCTCCACGAGGCGCTGCAGCAGGTTCTTGGACGACCGGTGGACCTGGTCATGCGCAGTGCGGTCAGAAATCCGTATTTTCAGCTGGCCGTCGAGCGGCAACAGTTGACCCTGTATGCAGCGTGAGCCCGCCGCGTATCTGTACGACATCGTGCAGGCCGCAGAACGGATCCGGCGTTTTGTCGGAGCACATTCGTTCGAAAGCTACGCCGCCGATGAACTCGTCCGAGCAGGCGTTGAACGCCAGTTCGAAATCATCGGAGAGGCCTTGAATCACCTGGGTCAGCGCGACAAGGCGCTGCTTGCTCGAATCCGCGAGTACCAAAAGATCATCGGCTTTCGCAACATCCTGATTCACGGCTATGCGGAAGTTGACGATGCTGTGGTCTGGAGCATCATCGTCGAAAAATTGCCGCTCCTGCTGGAGGATGTTCGCGGCTCACTGGCCAAATTTGATCAGGCGAACTGACGGGGCGCTTCCCGATCAACCGGGCAAGCCAGGGTGAGACCGTGTCAGAGCCGAAGCAGCAATGAAGGATGGCGGGCACAGCGCCCGAGCCTGAAAGCGCCGCCAGCTGAATCGGCCAAATCGACGGTGACTCGGCCGCTGTGTGCCGAGGCCGTGTGAAAACGCCGTTTTCGTCGGTGACGTAGCGAGGCGCGGTTTCTCAGTTATGCATTTCTGAGTTGTTGGTGGCGCCGCGCGCCACGGATCATCGAAACGAGCCGGCTGGCCTCGTCTAGGCTCTCATCAGCTGTATCAGCTGCTGCGTCCCGACCATCTGAAGCATCCGTTTCAGGTTGTAAGCCAAGACGTGGAGGCTCATCTCCGTGCTGACTTTTGGCAATGTCCGCGTGAGGAAGTGAGTCGCGCCCATCCACGATTTCAAGGTGGCGAATGGATGCTCGACGGTGCGGCGGCGGATACGGAAGGCGTCTGGAGTCCGATCCATCCGTTCCTGCATCGCATCGAGCACAGCCTCGTGTTCCCAGCGTGCGATGCGCCGATATGGACTGGTTGTGCACTTTGGCTTGAGTGGACAGCGCGGGCATGCCGATGACCAATACTTGTGGATCGTCTGTCCCTTCTCGACCGTCGTGAAGCGCCGGATCGCAGTCTGACCCGCGGGACATCGAAATTCGTCGCGGCTTGGGATGTACTTGAAGTCTCGCTTGTCGAAGAGCCCGCTGGCGCGGTTATTCGACGTCAGCGACTTCGGTACGAGCGGGACGATGCCCAGGCGCTCACACTTCAGAATCTGCTCGCCGTTGTAGTAACCACGATCGGCGAATGCCACCAGGTCTTTTGTTCCGATCGCTTTGCGGGCTGCCTTCGCCATTGGCGCCAGGCTCTGGCGATCGTGGCCGACGTTGGTCACCTCGTGCGTGACGATCAAGTGGTGTCTGGCATCGACCGCAGTCTGTACGTTGTAACCGACCATTGGTGTGTCGCGTCCGCGGCTAGCCATGACGCGAGCATCCGGATCAGTCAGGCATACCTGGCCATCCGGAGATTGCCGCATCTGCTCGCCGATTCCTTCCAGTCGACGTACCTGCTGCTTGATGTCGACAATCTTCTTCTTGATGTACGCAACCCGATCCGGTGGCACCATCGTCGGCTCCCGGTCTGCGCGATCGAGCTCCAATAGATATCGCCCGACGCTTTCTTCCAGCTGCCCGATCCGGGCCTTGAGCTTGCCTTCGGTGAATGCGCGATCCGAGTTGTTCACGGCCTTGAACTTGCTGCTGTCGACGGCGACCACAGGATCGGAGAACAACCCGATTCGACGGCACAGCACCATGAACTGGCCGCAGGCCCGCTGGATCGCCGGCCCGTTGTCCTTGCGGAAGTCTGCGATCGTCTTGAAATCCGGGCTCAGGCGGCCAGTCAGCCAGAACAGCTCAACATTGCGCTGCGTCTCACGCTCGAGCCGGCGACTCGACTGAATGCGATTGAGATAACCGTAGATGTAGATCTTGAGCAGCGTCGAAGGGTGGTAGCCAGGCCGACCGGTCTCTGCTGGCTCGACGCCGTCGAATCCCATCTTCTTGAGGCTGAGCTCGTCAACGTATGCATCGATCGCTCGGACTGGATTGTCCTCACCGATAAAATCGTCGAGGCATTCCGGAAACAGCGTAGGTTGCTTGCGGCCCTCTCCCTCAACAAATCTCGGCATCGCCAGCTCCGTCATTTGCACGACGAAACATCAGCAAGCATCAGGCCACGTTTTCACACAGTCTCTGCCA
>JBAZXW010000056.1:0-17883 GCA_041659605.1 Sinimarinibacterium sp.
TCGCCGTCGCCGCCAGCAGCGCCCAGGGCTACGCCATCGGCATCCGCGGTTTCAACGCCACATCGAGCGACAAGCTCGAAGTGCTGGTCGACGGCCGCAGCGTCTATACGCCGCTGTTCTCCGGCGTGTTCTGGGACGTGCTCGACACCTATCTGCCGGACATCGAGCGCATCGAAGTCATCCGCGGTCCCGGCGCCGCGCTGTGGGGCGCGAACGCGGTCAACGGCGTCATCAACATCGTCACCAAGCCGGCCGGCGACACGCTCGGTACGCGTATCGATGTCGCGGCCGGCACGCAGGAGCGCGGCTACGTCGCCGCGCGCAGCGGCAGCAAGATCGGCGAGCACTCCGCGCTGCGCCTTTACGGGCTGGGGCGCGAGCTTGACCGTAGCGAGCGCAGCAACGGCGATGAAGCCGAAGACGGCCAGCGTTTCACCCAATTCGGCTTCCGCAGCGACAGCAACTGGAGCGCCGACCAGCTGAGCCTGTCCGGCAGCTTCTACGACGGTACCGCGCGCGTCGCGACGATCGCCGCCGTACCGACCAACGCACCGTTGACCGGCGCCAGCCTGCTGGGACGTTGGGCGCGCAGCGGTTTCGCCGGTGGCCAGCTGGCGTTGCAGATGTCCTACGATCACAGCGACCGGCGGCAGCCGACGGTGTTCGCCGAAACGCGCGACACCTTCGACCTCGACCTGCAGCACGACCGGCCTTGGGGGGAGCGCCAGCACCTGACCTACGGCCTGGGTTTTCGCGATTCGCACGATCACACGGGCACCGCGCCCGCCTACGCGATCATTTTCGACCCCGCCCGGCGGCGCCTGCACACCTACAGCGCGTTCATCCAGGACCAGATCGCCCTCACCGACGCCGTCGCGCTCACGCTCGGCAGCAAGTTCGAGCACAACGACTTCACCGGCTTCGAAGTCCAGCCCAATGCGCGCCTCGGCTGGCGCCTGTCGCCGCGCTGGTTCACCTGGGCCTCGCTGGCGCGCGCGGTGCGCACGCCCAACCGCCTCGACTCCGATATCGGCATCTACTGCCCGCCGCCGGACGGCATTCCGCCGGCCTGCGGCCCGGGCGTGTTCCGGCTCGGCAACCCGAACCTCGATTCGGAAAAGCTGCACGCGCTCGACTGGGGCCTGCGCTTTGGCCTGGGCGAGCGTGCGTCGATCGACCTCGCCTTGTTCTACAACCGCTATACCGATCTAAAGAGCACCGAGAAGGACAACCCCTTCTTCGGCAACTTCGGCAACGAGCTTGAGGCGACCGGCTACGGCGCCGAAGTGACCGCCAACTGGCAGGCGCTCGACACGTTGCGCGTGCAGGCCAGCTACGCCGCCCTGGGTCTGGACGTCGATGCCGGCTCCGGCAGCTCGGACGTGACCACCGCCGCGAACTGGGAAGGCGCCGACCCGCGTCAGCGCGCCAGCCTGCGCGCGAGCTGGCAGCCCGCCGACGCGTGGAGCTTGGACGGCTTCGTCCGCTACGTCGGCCACCTCGACAGCTATGACGTCCCGGCCTATACCGACCTGAACCTGCGCGCCGCGTGGCGCCCGCGCCCCGAGCTCGAATTCGCGCTGGTCGGCACCGATCTGCTCGACGACCGCCATCCGGAATTTGGGCGCAACACGGCCACTGCGTTCCGCTCGGAAGTCGAACGCGCGGTCCGCGTCACGGTTGGCTGGGAGTGGCGCTGATGCGGCGATCGGCGCTGCTCTTAAGCCGTAGCCCGGGCGCAGCCCGGGACACGACGACCCCGGGCTTCATTCGGGTTACTGCGCTGCTGTGTTGCGTGCTGGGATGCGCGCTCGCGCTGGCGGCGCCGCGCACTTTTGCCGCCGAGCTGCCCGAGTACAAGCTCAAGGCCGCGTTCGTCTTCAACTTCGTGCGCTTCACCACCTGGCCGCCGGAGCGGCTGCCCGACGACGGCTCGCCGATCGAAGTCTGCGCCGCCGCGGAGACCGAATTCGTCAGCGCCCTGCGCGAAGCGGTCGGTGACAAGAGCATCGGCACGCACCCGCTGCGCGTGCGCGAGATCGACCCGGCCGACGACCCGCGCGGCTGCCACGTCGTCTACGTCGGCAACCGCGGCGACGCCTCCCGCATCCTCGCCAACGCCGCCGGACGCGGCGTTCTCACCGTGCACAACGGCGACAGCGCGAGCCGCGACGGCGTCGTGCGCTTCTTCCTCGACGACCGCCGCGTCCGTTTCGAGGTCAACGCCACGGCGGCCACGCGCGAAAGCCTGGTGCTCAGCTCGAAGCTCTTGAGCCTGGCCAGCCTCGTCTCGCTGTGAATGACGCCGTGGCCGCCGTTGCCGCTTCGACCGGCTGGTTCCGCAATGTCCCGATCCGCCGCAAGCTGACCATCCTGATGGCGCTGTCGAGCGCCGTCGGCCTGCTGATCGCCGGCATCGTGCTGATCGGCTACACCGGCAGCACCGCGCGCAATGCCGCGATCCGCGACCTGGAATCCGCGGCGCAGATCACCGCGGACAGCGTCACCGCGGCGCTGATCTTCCGCGACGTGCAGACCGCCACGGCGCTGCTGGCGACGCTGCGCGCGAAGCCCGATGTCGATGCCGCCTGCCTGTACGGGGCCGAGGGCGCCGAACCGGCGCGGCTGTTTGCCGCCTACCGCGCCAGGGACGTCGTCGATTGCCCCGCGCCGCCGGGGCCGCCCGGCGTGCTGCAGCAGGTCGACCGCCTGGAAGCGGTGCGCGCCGTCGAACAGGACGGCGAACGCATCGGCTGGCTGTGGCTGCGCCAGGACCTGCAGCCGCTGCGCCACAACCTGGCGGTGCAGATCGCCATCACGCTCGCGATTCTCGCCTTGAGCCTGCTGATCAGCCTGGCGATCGCCTGGGCGATGCAGCCGGCGCTCGCCGAGCCGATCCTCGGCCTGGCCGACGTCGCGCGCCGCGTCTCCGAATCCGGCGACTACACCCAGCGCGCGCACAAGTACGGCAACGACGAGGTCGGCCACCTGGTCGACGACTTCAACCTGATGCTCGACCAGATCGCGAGCCGCGACCGCGAGATCGAGCGCGCGCGCGACGCGCTGGCGCGCCAGGTGCAGGAGAAATCGCTCGCCAACGAGGAGCTCAAGGGCACGCTCGAACGGCTGCGCGAGGCGCAGGCGCAGCTGGTGCAGAGCGAGCGGCTGGCGTCTCTGGGCGGCCTCGTCGCCGGCGTCGCGCACGAAATCAACACGCCGGTCGGCGTCGGCGTCACCGCCGCGTCGACGCTGGAAGACTGGACCCGCGAGATCGAGCGCCAGTACCTCAGCAATGAGCTCAAGCGCTCCGACCTCGAACGCTTCGTCCAGGTCGCGCGCGAGTCCTCGCTGATCATTCTGCGCAACCTGCAACGCGCGGCCGAACTGATCAACAGCTTCAAGCAGGTCGCGGTGGACCAGTCGAGCGGCGAGCGGCGCCGCTTCCGGCTCAAGGCCTATATCGACGAGGTGCTGCTGAGCCTCGTGCCCAAGACCAAGAAATCCGGACACAGCGTGCAGGTCGACTGCCAGGACGGCATCGAGCTGGACGGATATCCGGGCGCGATCGCGCAGATCCTCACCAACTTCATCAGCAATTCGCTGCTGCATGCCTTCCCGGACGGACGTCATGGCAGCTTGCATATCGGCGTGACCGTCGCCGACGGCTGGATCACGCTGGAGTATTCCGACAACGGCATCGGCATTCCGGTCGAGCACCTCAAGCGTGTCTTCGATCCCTTCTTCACGACCAAGCGCGGTACCGGCGGCAGCGGACTGGGCCTGCACATCGTCTTCAACCTTGTGCACCAGCTGCTCGGCGGTACGATCGAGGTGTCCAGCACGCCCGATCACGGCACCCGCTTCGTCGTGCGTTTCCCCGAAATCGCACCGAGTGCGCAGCCATGAACCCAAGCAATCTGACTTTCGCCGATGAACGCCCCGCAGCCGCGGCCGAGGACCCCGATCTGTGGACCGTTCTGGTCGTCGACGACGAATCGGAGATCCACGTTGTCACGACGCTCGCGCTGGAGGGCATGAGGTTCTGCGGTCACGGCCTGCGCTTCCTGCACGCGTCCTCCGGCGCCGAGGCCAAGCAGATCCTGCGCCAGCACCGCGAGATCGCGCTGATCCTGCTCGACGTCGTCATGGAGACCGATCACGCCGGGCTCGAAGTCGTCGAGTTCGTCCGCAACGAGCTCAAGGATCCGCTGGCGCGCATCATCCTGCGCACCGGGCAGCCGGGCCAGGCGCCCGAGCTGCAGGTGATCACGCGCTACGACATCAACGACTATCGCCACAAGACCGAGCTGACCCGCGAGCGCTTGTACACGACCGTGTACACCGCGCTGTCGACCTATCGCGATCTGGTCGCACTCGACGCCAACCGGCGCGGCCTGGAGAAGGTCATCCGCGCGACCGCCGATCTGTTCGAGGCCGATTCGATCGAGCATCTCGCGCAGGGCGTGCTCGAGCAGCTGATCGCGCTGCTGTTCCTGCGCCGCGACGCGGTGATGTTGCACGCCGCCGGCATCGCCGCCGCCGGTCCGGGCAGCGATCTGGTGATCGTCGCCGGCACCGGCCAATACGCCACGCTGGTCGGCAAATCGGCCAGCACCTCGCTGCCGCCTGCGGTGCTCGCCCAGATCGCCGAAGCGCGCGGCGCCCACTGTCCCGTGTTCGGCCCGAACTACTTCGTCCGTCACGACATCAACGGCGCCACCGGCGAATGGGTGTTCTACATCGCCGCCGACCAGCCGCTGGGCGAGCCCGACCGCGTGCTGATCGAGCTGTTTTGCCGCAACGTCGCGCTGGCCCGACGCCATCTGCTCTTGCGCAAGCAGGCAGGGGAATTGAGCGCTAAGCTGGGTTCATGAACGCCGCCAGCGACCAGCTCCACTTCGTCGACGACGCGCCCCAGTCCGGGACGACGCCGTCGTGGAAGGTGCTGGTCGTCGATGACGACCCGGAAGTGCATGCGGTCACGCGCCTGGCGCTCGACCGCTGCCGCTACGACGGGCGCCCGATCACGGTGCTCAGTGCCGCCAGCGCCGCCGAAGGCCGGGCGACGTTGGCGCAGCACCATGACATCGCACTGATCCTGCTCGACGTCGTGATGGAGACGCCACATGCCGGGCTGGAGCTGGTGCGCCACGTGCGCGAGACGCTCGGCAACCGCCAGGTCCGCATCGTGCTGCGCACCGGGCAGCCGGGCGAGGCGCCGGCGCGCGAAGTCGTGACCCGCTACGAAATCGACGATTACCGCACCAAGACCGAACTGACTTTCGAGCGCCTGGAGATCATCGTCATCACTGCGCTGCGCGGCTATACGATGGTCAATACGCTCGCCGAGCGGGAGGCCGAGCTGCGCCGGCGCAACGAGCAGCTCGAACGCTTCACCGATCTGGCCTCGCAGGACCTGCAGGAGCCGCTGCGCAACATCGTCAGCAGCGCACAACTGCTGGCGCGCCGGCTCGACAACGCGCTGGCGCCGGACGATGCGCGCATCCTCACCGATCTCGCCGACGCGGCGCACGACGCCTACCGGACGATGGACAGCCTGCTCGAATACTCGCGCCTGGGCCGTAACCTCAGCGCCGCCCGCACCGTCCAGCTCGACGAGGTGCTGCGCGGCGCGCTGTCGCGGCTGCGGCCGTTCCTGCAGGGTCGCGGTGTGCAGATCGCCATCGATCCGTTACCGTCGGTGCGCGGCCACGCCGATCTGCTGGAACTGGCGTTCGCGCACCTGCTCGAAAACGCGGTCCGCTACCGCGGCGCCGCGACGCCGCAGATCCACGTCGCTGCGGCGGGCGATGACCGCGACCTCGAGATCCGCGTGATCGACAACGGCATTGGCATCGAGAACCGCTTTCTCGACAAGATCTTCGAGCCCTTCCAGCGCCTGCATCCGCCGCACCGCTATCCGGGCTGCGGACTGGGGCTGGCGATCGCGCGCCGCGCCGTCGAACTCAACGGCGGTACGCTGACCGCCGAATCGGAGCCCGGCATCGGCACGCAGATGATCCTGCGCCTGCCGCGCCACGCGCGCGGGACGTAGGGAAGGACATGAGCAAGGACACGAACTCGGCGGCAAGGCCGGTTGCGTACTCGTCGGTGCGCGAACAGGTGTACATGGTGTTCCCCAACGATCTGAACTCGAACAACACCGTGTTCGGCGGCCTGATCATGGCGCAGATGGACCGCTTCGCCGCAGTCGCCGCGGACCGCCACGCCGGCGGCGTGTGCGTCACCGCCAGCGTCGACGCGGTGCATTTCATCGCGCCGGCCAAGGGCGGCGACGTGCTGATCTTCAACTGCGCGGTCAATCGCGCCTGGCAGACGTCGATGGAGGTCGGCTGCAAGGTCGAGGCCGAGAAGATCGGCGGCGGCGATCGCCGCCATGTCCTGTCGGCCTACCTGACCTTCGTCGCCGTCGATCGCGACAACAGGCCGCGGCCGATCCCGCCGCTGATTGCGGAGACCGAGGCCGAACGCCACCGCTACGAGGAAGCGCAGCTGCGCCGCGAGTTGCGCCTGCGCCATGCCGAGGATCTGAAGACATTGCGTGCCGGGCGTGCCGCTTCGTAGGGCGGCCCCTGGCCGCCGCAGCGGGCACGGCCCGCCCTACGGCCGATCCGGCTGCGCGTCCGGGTGTGCGCGCTGGAATGCCGGCAGCGTGTTGCAATGCGCGGCGACGCGGGCAAGGCGCGGGTACTGCGCCGCGTCGCAGCCGAAGCGCTGCGCCGCGTAGATCTGCGGCACCAGCACGCAGTCGGCCCAGGTCGGCGCATCGCCGAACACAAAGGCCGCCACCGGCTCATCGCGCAGTTCCTCGTCGAGCGCTACGAGGCCGCGCGTGATCCAGTGACGCAGCCAGGCATTGCGCGCGTCCTCGCCGACCTGCAGCCGCTCGTCCAGATATTTCAGCACCGACGTGTTCTGCAAAGGCTGGATGTCCGCGGTAATGGTCAGGCAGAACGCCCGCACGCGCGCCTGCGCACGCGGACCGGCCGGCGCCAGCGCCGGCTGCGGGTGTACCGCTTCAAGATATTCCATGATCGCCTGCGACTGGTTGAGACGAAAATCGCCGTCGACCAGCAGCGGCACGCGCGCTTGCGGGTTGAGCGCGCGATAGGCCGACGAAAACTGCTCGCCGCCGTCGCGCGCCAGGTGCACCGGCACCGTCTCGTACGCCAGCCCCTTGAGATTGAGCGCGATGCGCACGCGATAGCTCGCTGACGAACGCCAATAGGAATAGAGCTTGAGCATCATTGTTCTCTCCTGTGCCGCTACTGCGCTACGCGCCGCCTGGGTTGCCGCCTTCGCGGGGATGACAGTCCGGGTCCGTCATCCCCGCGAAAGCGGGGATCCAGCAATGTCCTGCCATAGGTCGCGCCAATCCGGGTTGCTGGCCTCGACCAGCTTCAGCTTCCAACCGCGATTCCACTTCTTCAACTGCTTCTCGCGAAGAATCGCCGACTCCATCGAATCGTGCTGTTCGTACCAGACCAGCATGTGTACGCCGTATTGCTTTGTGAAGCCGTCGGCCAAGTCGTTCTTGTGCTCGTAGATGCGCTTGACGAGACTCGAGGTGACGCCGATATACAACGTGCCATTGCGCCGGCTGGCGAGGATGTAGACGAAGGGCTCCTTCATCGCCTTCCCGTCATGCCCGCGAAGGCGGGCATCCATTGTCGCGATCCTGCGCTCCGCGCAGCTGGATTCCCGCTTGCGCGGGAATGACGGCTGCCAACAGACGTCTCATCTCTTGTACCGCGCCACCACTTGCTCGATCGCACCGAAGATCGAGCGGCCCTGGGCGTCGAGCATCTCGATCTGCACCTGGTCGCCGAAGCGCAGGAACGGCGTCTTCGGCTTGCCGTGCTGGATCGTCTCGATCATGCGCACCTCGGCAAGACAGGAATAGCCGACACCGCCCTCGGCGACGGGCTTGCCCGGCCCGCCGTCGGGGCCACAGTTGGAGACGGTACCGGAGCCGATGATGCTGCCGGCTGCGAGCGGGCGCGTCTTCGCCGCGTGCGCGATCAGCGTCGGAAAATCGAAGGTCACGTCGACGCCAGCGTCAGGCAGACCGAGCGGCTGGCCGTTGATGCTGGAGCGCAGCGGCAGGTGCACCTTGCCGCCATCCCAGGCGTCGCCGAGCTCGTCGGGCGTCACCGCGACCGGCGAGAACGCCGACGACGGCTTGGCCTGGAAGAAGCCGAAGCCTTTCGCCAGCTCGGCCGGAATCAGGTTGCGCAGCGAGACGTCGTTGACCAGCATGATCAGGCGGATCTGCGCGTGCGCGGCCTGCGCGCTCACCCCCATCGGCACGTCACCGGTGACGACGGCGAGCTCGGCTTCGAGGTCGATGCCCCAGTCCTCGGACGCGGCCTCGATCGGCCCCATCGGATCGAGGAAGCTGTCGCTGCCACCCTGGTAGATCAGCGGATCGGTCCAGAAGCTTGGCGGCATGTCGGCGCCGCGCGCCTTGCGCACCAGCTCGACGTGATTCACGTAAGCCGAGCCGTCGGCCCACTGGTAGGCGCGCGGCAGCGGCGAGCGGCAGGCGATCGGATGGAAGTCTTCAACTTCGGCCTCGTCGCCGTAAATACCTTCGTTGAGCCGGTCAGACACGGCACGCAGCAGTGGCTCGGTTTCGGCCCAGCGGTCGAGCGCGGACTGCAGCGACCGCGCGATCTGAGGTACGGCGACGCAGCACGTCAGATCACGCGAGACGACGACCAAGCGCCCGTCGCGGGAGCCGTCCTTGAGGCTGGCGAGCTTCATGCGTTGAAAGGAGTCAGGGTGTACGCCAGGACTGATGGTAGTCGGTCCACTCGACTGACGTCGCCTGCTCCGCCACCTCGAGCGCGTCGCGCGTATCGATCATCACCGCATACTCGTCGGTCGCCGGCTTCTTCTGCACCAGCATGTTCTGCAGCGCCTTGGGATGCGGGCCGTGCGTAAAGCCGCAGGGGTGCAGCGTCAGCATGCCGGGGCGGATGTTGTCGCGCGAGAAGAAGTCGCCGGCGTGATAGAACAACACCTCGTCGTAGTCGTCATTGTTGTGAAAGAACGGCACCTTGAGCGCGCCCGGGTCGGTCTCGAACGGGCGCGGCGTGAAGGTGCAGACGACGAAGCGATCGGCGACGAACGTCGTGTGCGCCGACGGCGGCAGGTGGTAGCGGTGCGACATCAGCGGGCGGATGTCCTTCACGTTGATGCGCACCGGCATCAGCGTGCCGTGCCAGCCCAGCGCATCGAGCGGGTTGCACGGGTATGTCACCGTCGACAGCCGGTTGCAGCGCTTGATGCGCACTTTCCATTCGCGCGTCGCCGTCGCGCCCTGCTGCTGCGCCTTGAAGGCATCGTCGATGCGCGGATAGTCGAGCAGCGCCGGGTCAAAGATTGCGTGCTCGCCGAGCAGGCCCTTGTCCGGCAACTGGTAGCTCGAATTCGTCGCTTCGATCAGCAGCCAGGTCGTCGGCTGCGCGCAGTCGATGCGCCACATCGTGCCGCGCGGCAAGACCACGTAATCGCCGGCGACGAGGCTCAGGTGGCCGTAGTCGCAGTACAACTCGGCACTGCCGGCGTGCAGGAACAGCAGCTCGTCACCATCGGCGTTGCGCGCCAGCTCGTCCATCGCGCGCGGACACACCCAGTGCCGCAGGCGCACGTGCGCGTTGTGCAAGACGGCATGCGCCTCCCACGGCGAGGCCGCGGTCGCACCCAGCTTGGACAGGTCGAAGGCGCGCGGCCGCAACGGTCCTTCCCAGTGGGTCCAGCCGGTCGGCGGCCGCGGATGGATCATGTGCGTCGCCGGGCCGAAAAAGCCTTCCTTGCCGAGCTCGCGCTCAAAGCTGCCTTCGGGCAAATCGGCATGCGCCTGGCGCGAGGCCTGGCCTTCGACGATGGGACGGTAGATCCATTTCTTCATCGTTGCCTCAGGCGGTCTCGGCCTTCAGCACGCCGCGCTTGATCTGGTCGTCCTCGATCGACTCGAACAGCGCCCTGAAGTTGCCTTCGCCGAAACCCTCGTTGCCCTTGCGCTGGATGATCTCGAAGAAGATCGGACCGATCACGGTGCTAGTGAAGATCTGCAGCAGGATGCCCTCGACTGGCGCGCCATCGATCAGGATCTTCAGTTCCTGGAGCCGCGCCAGCGGCTCGCCGTGGTTGGGCACGCGCTGCTCGACCTTGTCGTAGTACGCGTCCGGCGTGTCCATGAACTGGACGCCGCGCGCGCGCAGCGCCTCGACGGTCTTGTAGATGTCCGTCGTCGACAACGCGATGTGCTGGATGCCTTCGCCGCGGTATTGGCGCAGGAATTCCTCGATCTGGCTCTTGTCGTCGGACGATTCGTTGATCGGGATGCGGATCTTGCCGCAGGGCGAAGTCATCGCCCGCGACACCAAGCCGGTGAGCTTGCCTTCGATGTCGAAATAGCGGATCTGGCGGAAATTGCCGATGCGCTCGTAGAAGCCGGCCCAGGTGTCCATGTTGCCGCGCTCGACGTTGTGCGTCAGATGATCGATTTCGCGCAGGCCGACGCCCTTGGGATTGCGCTCGACGCCGTCGAAGTAGCGGAAGTCGACGTCGTAGATCGACTGCTGCGGACCGTAGCGATCCACGAGATAGAGCACGCTCGAACCGATGCCGTACACCGCCGGCAGGCGCATCTCCATGAGTCCAGGCTTCGCGTCGAAAGGCACGGCGCCCTGCGCGACGGCGTGCGCGTGGGCCTTCACGGCGTCTTTGACACGCCAGCCCATCGCGCAGGCACTGGGGCCGTGCGCCTTCGCGAACTGATCGAAGTGCGTGTACGGCGTGCCGTTGACGAGGAAGTTGATGTCGCCCTGCCGGTACAGCGTGACGTCCTTGCTGCGATGCCTGGCCACGGCAGTGAAGCCCATCATCTCGAACAGCTGGTGCAGCTGCGCGATGCCGGCGGCGGTCGGCGCGGTGAACTCGACGAACTCGAAGCCGTCGGTGTCCAGCGGATTCTGGTTCTTGGCCTTGCTCATGGCGAAATGATCTCCGCCCCGATCCTTCGGGGACTTTATGCCTGATTGATGACGAAAGCGAAGCGCGTCAGGCGGCGAGGCGCGTGGCGCGCGGCGCCACCGGCTCGTCGCCCGGAACCAGCCGGTCCGGCTGCAACTCCGGCTCGGCGCGCAGGCGCTCGATCAGCGGCGCCAGCGGCTGCGCCATCGCGTCCGCAAGCTCGTCGAAGGAGCGGATCACGAAGTAGGTCTGCTGGTAGGCGTCGATCATGTAGCGCGTGCGCATGCAGCGCTGCATCTCGAAGCGCACGCGCAGCGGCTGCGGGCTCTCGATCGAATACGGCGTCTCGCCGCCTGACGACAGGATGCCGGCACCGTAGGCGCGCAGGCCGTCGCCGGCGTCGATCAGGCCGAACTCGACCGTGTACCAGTACAGGCGCGCCGCCATCGACAGCGCTCCAGCCTCCAACGCTTTGAGTCCCTGTTCGCCGTAGCGCTGCACGAAGTCGGCGAAACGCGGATCGAACAGCATCGGCACGTGGCCGAAGAAGTCGTGAAAGATGTCGGGCTCGACCAGGTAGTCGAACTCCTCGGGCTTGCGCAGCCACACCGTCACCGGGAAGCGTCGCGCGGCGATGTGGCGGAAGAATTGTTCGTCCGGGATGAAGCCGGGCACCGCGACCAGCGTCCAGCCGCTCGCGCGCTCCAGCAGCGCACTGACGCGGTTCAGATCGGGGATGCGATCGGCGCAATCGGTGCGCACCAGGCCGGCGGCGAATTCGCAGCAGGCGTATTGCGGAACCAGCTGCGACTGGCGTGCATACAGACGCCGCCACAGCGCGTGTTCGGCCTCGTCGTAGCTGTGCCACGACTGCTCGACGGTGAAATCTGCGCGGGCGCGCGAATAGTCGCCGCGCAGCTCGCTGGTGGTGTTGGCGCCGTACATCGTCTTCTCCTCCATCGTCCATCGTCGATGGATGCGGACACTTTATCGCGATATGCCCGACGATTTAATGCGGATCAACACCAATAGATGAGAGGTTGTAGTGTTAATCTCTATATAATCCTTAAATGATGGTGATTTCGTGAAGTCCGACCTGGACCGTACCGATCTGCGCATCCTGCGCGAGCTGCAGCGCGACGGCCGTTTGCCGATCGTCGAGCTGGCCGAACGCATTTCGCTGTCGCCGACCGCGTGCCAGCGCCGCGTGCGCAAGCTCGAAGACAGTGGCGTCATCGAACGCTATGCCGCGGTCGTGAGCCCCGCGGCACTCGGCCGCCAGGTGGAGGCTTTCGTGCGCGTCAGCATCGAGCGGCAGTCACGCGACGTCACGCTGGCCTTCGAGGACGCGATCCGGCGTCGCTCCGAGGTGCGCGCCTGCTACGTCATGACCGGTGATCTCGACTTCCTGCTGCATGTTTCAGTTGCGGATCTGCAGGCCTTCGCCGAGTTCTCGATGAAGGTGCTGATCGGCCTCCCCGGCGTGAAGGACGTCCGCTCCAGCCTCGTGCTCGAAGCGATCAAGAAGGATCAGGGCGTCACCCTGGACGACTGACGCGCGCAGCCGGACCGGCTCCGGCGATTTACTTAGTGTACTTATAATTAGTACACTATCGTCATGTCCAAGACCCTTCTCCCGCCCGTCACGGTCGGCTCGCTGGTGCTCGACCTCAGCCGGCTGCTGCGGCAGGACTTCCGCCGCCGTGCGCAGCATCTGGGCCTGACCCAGGCGCAGTGGAGCGCGATCTCGCATCTGCACCGTGACCCCGGCCTGACGCAGACGGCGCTGGCCGAGCGCCTTGAAGTCCATCCGGTCACCGTCACGCAGCTGCTCGACCGCATGGAAAAAGCCGGCTGGATCCGCCGCGAGGCGCATGCGACCGACCGCCGCGCGCAATGCGTGCATCTCACCGCATCGACCGAGCCGGTGCTGGCCGAGCTCGGCCGTCTTGCGGCGCAGACACGCGAGCACGCACTGCACGGCCTGAAGGAGAGCGAGCGCCGCCAGCTCGAAAACCTCCTGCAGCGCGTCAAGAACAACCTTTCCGGAACCGATGCGGAGTCGCAGACCGCAGCGGCGGAAGCCTCACGCGACGAGTGATCCCATGAGCGAAGCCCCCTCCCCCGACCGCCCCCTGTTGCAGCGCCGCTGGCGCCGCCCGTTGCTGATCGCCGGCCCGGCCGTCGTCGCGCTGATCGCCGCCTGTGCCTGGCTGTTCGGCGGCCGCTATATCTCGACCGACGACGCCTATGTGAAATCGAACAAGGTGAACGTCAGCGCCGAAGTCACCGGGCCGGTCGCGCAGATCTTCGTCGCCGAGAACCAGCCAGTGATTCGCGGCACGCCGCTGCTGCAGCTCGACCGCCGGCCTTTCGAAGTCGCCGTCGAGCAGGCGCAGGCGAATCTGCTGCAGACGCGGATCAAGATCGGCTCGCTGCGCGCGACCTACGGCCAGAAGACCGCCGCGCTCGCGCGCGCGCGCAGCGACCTCGACTACCAGCGCACGCAGCAGCAGCGCGTGCATGAGCTGTTCAGCCAGCGCGTGGTCTCGCGCTCCGCGCTGGACACGGCACATCACGATTACGAAGTCGCGCAGAACCGCGTCGCCGAGCTCCAGCACGATCTCGACGAGGCGACGGCGAATCTCAATGGCGACGTCGCCGCGCCGGTCGAGCAGCATCCGACCTATCTGGCGGCCAAGGCGGCACTGGACAAGGCGCAGCTCGACCTCGACCGCACGACGGTGCGCGCGCCGATCGACGGCGTCGCCAGCAAGGTGCCGGAGCCGGGCACCTACGCGATGCCGGGAATGCCGCTGCTGTCGGTGGTGGCCGACAACGAGGCCTGGGTCGAAGCCAACTTCAAGGAGTCCGAGCTGGAACGCCTCCGCGCCGGCCAGACCGTGCGCATCGACATCGACGCCTATCCCGGTCACCGCTGGGAGGGCAGCGTCGCCAGCATCGGCCAGGCCACCGGCGCCGAGTTCTCGCTGCTGCCGCCGCAGAACGCGAGCGGCAACTGGGTCAAGGTCGTGCAGCGCATTCCGGTGCGCGTGCATCTGCGGCACGACGCCGACGAGCCGCCGCTGCGCGCCGGCATGAGCGCGGTGATCCGCGTCGACACCGGGCATGCGCCGCGCGCGGTTCTGGCGCTGCGCACGCTGGGCTTGAACGACGCCCACGCCAGCGCGCACTGACGCGTGCCGGCGATGGAACGTACGCCGTCGCGCGGCCTCGTGACCCTTGCGGTCATGGCGGCCACGATCATGCAGACGCTGGACACGACGATCGCCAACGTCGCGCTGCCGCACATGCAGGGCTCGCTGTCGGCGTCGCAGGACCAGATCGGCTGGGTGCTGACTTCGTACATCGTCGCCTCGGCGATCGCGACCGCGCCGACCGGCTGGCTCGCACAACGCTTCGGCCGCAAGCAGGTGTTCATCGCCTCGGTGCTGGGCTTCACGGTCGCGTCAATGCTGTGCGGCCTGGCCGGTTCGCTGGACGAGATCGTCGCCTTCCGTATCCTGCAGGGTCTGTTCGGCGCAGCCCTGGTGCCGCTGGCGCAGACCGTGCTGCTCGACACTTATCCGCCCGAGCGCCACGGTCCGGCGATGGCGCTGTGGGCAACGGGCACGATGATCGGACCGATTCTCGGACCGACACTCGGCGGCTGGCTCACCGAGCACTACAACTGGCGCTGGGTGTTCTACATCAACCTGCCGATCGGTCTGTTCGCCGCAGCGGCACTGTCGGCCGCGCTACCCAAGGCGACCCCGCAGCGCTCGGCGCGCCTCGACGTCCTGGGCTTCGTGTTCCTGAGCCTGGCGATCGGCAGCCTGCAGCTGATGCTCGACCGCGGCGAGACCCAGGACTGGTTCGGATCGACCGAAATCATCGTCGAGGCGGCCCTCGCCGCGCTCGGACTCTATCTGTTCGTCGCGCACACCTTGACCGCGAAACGGCCGTTCCTGCCTCCGCGCCTGTTCCGCGATCGAAGCTATGTCGCCGGCCTGCTGATGATCGGCGTCGTCGGCGTCGTGATGCTGTCGACCTCGGCCCTGTTGCCGCCGTTCCTGCAGAACCTCAAGGGCTATCCGGTCGTGCTGATCGGGATGGTCATGGCGCCGCGCGGCGCCGGCACGATGCTGGCGATGCTGATCTGTGGCCGCCTGATGCACCGCGTCGACCCGCGCGCCACCATCGTCGCTGGACTGTTGTTCTCCGCTACATCACTGCTGTGGATGTCGAACTTCAGCCTCGACACGACGATGCAGAGCATCATCTGGTCCGGCGTGCTGCAGGGTCTGGGCCTGGGCATGGTGTTCGTATCACTGAGTACGCTGACCTTCGCGACGCTGGATCCGCGCGACCGCCCCGACGCGACCGCGCTGTTCAGCCTGGTCCGCAATATCGGCAGCAGCATCGGCCTGGCGCTGTGCATCGCCTACCTGAGCCGCGGCACGCAGACGGCGCACGCGGCGCTGGTCGAGAACGTGCACGTCTTCAACCCCGCGATGGCGCAGTACCTCAACGCCGACGGCGGGCTCGCATCGAGCGCGGGGCTCGCACTGGTCGAAGCGGAGATCCAGCGCCAGGCGGCGATGCTCGCGCTGCTCGCCGATTTCCGCGCGATCGCACTCGCCGTGCTGCTGGCGATGCCCCTGCTCCTGCTGTTCCGGCTGCCGCGTCGCAGGTCCGCAGCCGATGCCGTGGACGTGCCCGCGCTCGACTGAGCGGCAAAAGCGGGATTCCCGTAACCGGGCAAACGCGGCACACTCCGCCCATAACGAAAGTGGGACGGAGAGCCATGCAACACGCACTGCGTATCGTCACGCGCCGGTCGGCCGCGCTGCTGATGATCGGCGCCCTCGGCGCCTGCACCGGCGCGAACCGCCCGGCCGGCGGCAGCGAGCCGACGCCATTCTCGAATCGCAGCGACTGCGGCGAGCTATCGTGGATCGGCGGCACGACGGAAATCTGCGAAGGCGTGCTGATCTACCGCGACTACGTCTACGACGATCACGGCGCCGACACCAATCCGACCTACAACTCGCCGATCGGCCGCTTGTCGCCGGTCGCCGGCGACGCGACGTATGCGGCCGGCCAGGAGAACACCGCCGATCTGGTCATGCTGGAACTGCGGCTCGACGGCGGCACGGTGCGCGTGCGCGCCGAGCTGAACACGCTCTACGACGCCAACTCGACGCTCGTCGCCGTGGCGATCGACCGCGACAACGACGCCGCGACCGGCGGCGGCGAATGGCCCGGCCTGGGCATCGCCAGCAGCGGCTGGGACGAGATCCACACGCTCGATCAGGCCGATCCGGCGACCAACCTCGTCAGCGGCAGCTTCCCGCGGCCCGCGGGCGACACCTGGCGCGTGCAGGCGGTGGTCGCCCAGGCCGACGGCACGGTGATGAACGTCGCCTTTCGCGGCACGCAGGAGGAGAGCAAGGCGCTGGCCGCGGCGAGCGCCGGCGACGGTCTGACCGGCGGCACCTGGTGGGAGGACAAGCAGGCGGCCGCGCTCGGCGCCGGCGACATCTCCGCGTTCGCCGCCGTGGTCGCGGTCGCGGATCTGTCGCAGAGCCGCACGGTGCTCGACACGATTGCGCCCGGCCTGCATCAGCGCGTCTACACCTCCGCGTACACGCTGGAGCCCGGCGAGGGCATCAGCGTCGACGGCGTGCCCGGCCGCCACGGCGACACCGGCAATCCCTGCGAGCAGTACTTCCACTTTCTTGGCAGGTACCAGCCCTACGGTCTGTATCTGCCGGCCACGGACGGCCCGCACGGCCTGCAGTTCGTCATGCACGGCTGCGAAGCCAACCACGCCAGCCTGATCAACGCGCCGGGCATGCAGCAGCAGTTCGGCGAAAACCTGAACCGCCTCCTGCTCGTGCCGCTCGGGCGCGGGCCGACCGGTTTCAATTCGGACATCGCCGAACGCGACAACCTCGATGCCTGGCAGGACGTGCTCGATCACTACGAGATCGATCCGGACCAGATGTACTCCGGCGGCTATTCGATGGGCGGCTACGGCACGCTGCGCATGGCCGAGCTCTACCCCGACCGCTTTGCCGGCGCCGTGAACTGGGTCGGTTTCACCGGCGACATCTTCAACACGCCGGTTCCCGACAATCCACTGCCGCCGGAGACCGGCGAACAGGGCAGCAGTGTCGGGGCCGTCGGCAACGTCATCGACTTCGTCGGCAACCTGCGTCACATCCCGATCGCCAATCTCTACGGCGGCGAGGACGAGCTGGTCACCGCCACCACGGCGCTGGCGCTGGAGCAGGCTTTCGCCAACACCGCCGAGGTCGTCTACGAGTTCTTCTTCCACCCGGTCGCCGAGCATCTGACCTTTGCGCTGCTCGACAACTGGCAGAAGGAAGCGGCGTATGCGTCCGGGCGTGTGCGCGTGCACAACCCGGCGCACGTGACGTTTCGCACCGACGAGGCGCTGGACTATCCCGAGTACCAGATCACGCACGACCAGGCCTACTGGGTGTCGGCGATCCAGGGACGTGGCGAGGGCTACATCGACGTCGACCTGCAAAGCAGCGGCTGCGGCGGCAGCCTGCCGACCTTCACCGACGGGCAGGACCAGGGCGTCGGCCCGGCAGCCCTGGCATGGGTGTCGACGCTGCGCGAGGTCTCGGGCAGCACGCCGCTGGTGCCGAAGAATCATCTCGGCGGCGCCTTGAACAACGTCGCCACGCTGACGATCGACACGGCAGGCACTTGCCTGACGTCGGCCCCGGTGCAATACGACCTCACGGTCGACGGGCCGACAACGCTCAAGCTCTCCGACGGCCGCGTACTGAACCTGCCCGGCGCCGGCATGCACCAGGGCAGCTTCTGAGCCCCTGCCGGAGC
>JBAZXW010000057.1:0-17710 GCA_041659605.1 Sinimarinibacterium sp.
CGTTTTCAATCCCGCCACCTGCGCCAGCGCCGGCCCCGCTTCGCCGATCAGCAGCAGGTCCTGCTGCCACGGCAGCACGCCGCTGAGCGAGCCGCCGCCCAAGGCGCCCGCATCGACCTCGTATTGCCGGCGTTGCACGGTGCCATCCGGCGCGATCAGGAAGACCGCGCCGTCGGCGCCGACGAGGACAGTGGTGCCGTTTTCCATCTGCGCGCCGCCGTAGATCGACTGGACGCTGCCCAGATCGACACGCGTCCAGTAACCGCCCTGCACGTCTTCAGTGCGCAACACGTTGCCGCGCAGGCCGAAGACCAGTGCGCCGCTCTGGCCGACCGGCAGCGCGCCGAACATGGAGCCATCGTATGAACTCGGCATCCGCTTCCAGCTCGCGCCAGCGTCCGTGCTGAATCCGAGCAGGCCGGTTTCACCGACAACCAGCAGCGCGCCGTTGCCGAGACGGATCGCGGCGTTCAGGTGCAGGCCTTCTTCGAGCAGCGCGGGCGCGTTCACCGGTGCCCAGGTCTGACCGCCGTCAGCGGTCGCCAGCATCAGGCCGTAGGCGCCGACCGCGAGCGCGTGCGTGGTATCGAGTGCGACGACGTCGAGCAGCGGCTGGTTCTGCGCCGCGTCGTAGCGCTGCAGCGTCCAGCTCGCGCCGCCGTTGTCGGTGTGCAGGATCGCACCATCGTGCCCGACCGCCCAGCCCTGCGCCGTATCGGCGAAGTCGACCGCAGTCAGCGTCGCATGCACCGGCACGGCGACCTGGGTCCAGAGTTTGCCGTCGGGCGAGCGCATGATGGTGCCGCGATCGCCGACCGCAACCAGCATGTCGCCGGCGCGCACGACGCCGAGCAGCAGGCTCTGCGTCGCCAGCCGCGCGATTTCCGCCGGACGCGGCTTGAGGTTGCCGAGGGACGCCGGCGCCCCATCCTGGGCGGTTGCCGGCGCTGCAACCAGCATCGCCGAGATCACCGCCATCAGCCCACTGCGGATCGTGCGGTTCATGCGGCGGCTCCGGCAGTCGCTTCGGCAGTGTCCGCGACCGGCTTCAACAGGAATGCGGCGAAGGCCGGCAGCAGGATCACCGCGGCGACGGCGTTGGCGAGGAACATGATCGTCAGCAGGATGCCCATGTCGACCTGGAACTGCAGGCCCGACAGCAGCCAGGTGCAAACGCTGGCGGCGAGTGCGAGGCCGGTGACGACCACCGCCTTGCCGGTCTGGTGCAGCGTCTGTGCATAGCCGGCGCGCAGGGTCATGCCCTTGGATGTCACGCACTCCTCGAACACGCTGTAGATGTAGATGCCGTAGTCGACGCCGATGCCGGCGGCGAAGGCCGCGACCGGCAACGTCGAGATCTTCAGGCCGATGCCGAGGAACACCATCACCGCGTAGGTGAACACCGAGACCAGCGCCAGCGGCACCAGCACGCAGATCAGGCCGGCGAGGCTGCGGAACGAAGCCCAGACGCAGACGCCGATGCACAGGAACAGCCAGAACAGGACCGTCGATTCGGTCTCCTCGATGACGTCGTTGGCCGCCGCCATCACGCCGACGTTGCCGGTCGCGAGCTTGAACTTCACCTGCGAATCCGCGCCCTGTTCGCCGGCGAACTTCTCGACCGCCGCGATGATCCCGTCGATCGTCTCCGCCTTGTGATCGGCGGTGAAGATGAAGACCGGCATCGCGCTGCAGTCGTTGTTGAGCAGTCCGGTCGAGGTCGGGAAGCGCTGGCCGGCGAGCACCAGCGCGCCCGGTTCGCGCGGCAGCGTCAGCCACTTCGGGCTGCCTTCGGAGAAAGCGTTGAACACGATCTTGGCGACCTGCGGCATCGACAGCGTCGACTGCACGCCGTGCGTGTTCTGCATGCGCCAGGCGAAACGGTCGACCTCTTCCATCACCGTGTGGTCGATGCAGCCGTTGGCCGGCCCTTCGGCGATAACCTTGATGATGTCGACGCCGATCGAGAACTCGCTGACGATGCGCGCGCTGTCGAGGTTGTAGCGCGAATCCGGACGCAGCTCCGGCACGCCGTCGTGCAACTCGCCGATCGCCAGATCCTTGGACACGTACTCGGCCGCGCCCCAGGTCAGCACGGCCACGCCGAGCACGATCGCCGCGACCGGCTTGCCCGTGATGCCCGAGATCCAGTGCCACACCGGCTCGAAGGCCGCATCGCGGCGGCGCTGATGGTCGCGGAACTTCACCGGATCGCCCAGCACCGCGAACGACAGCAGGCAGGGCAGCAGGATCTTCTTGCAGACGATGACGGCGAGCAGGCCGAACATCGCGTTGATCGCCATCTCGCGCACGATGCCGACCGGGATCAGCAGGATCGTGCCGAAGCCAACGACGTTGGTCAGCAGCGCGGTGATGCCGGGAATGACGAGGCGGCGATAGGTCGCGCGCGAGGCGTCGAGGCTGTTGAGGCCGGTCTCGGCGACTTCACGCAGCCAGAAACTGGTGATCTGGATGCCGTGCGACACGCTGATCGCGAGCACCAGGAACGGCACCAGGATCGCGAACGGATCGAGGCCATAGCCGGCCATGCGCAGGATGCCCAGTTCCCAGATCACCGCGAGAACGCCACAGGTCAGCGGCAGCAGCGCAACCAGCGGCGATCCGGTGTACCACCACAGGATCAGCCAGACCAGGAAGAGCGTCAGCGCGAAGAATCCGACCACCTCCATCGAAGCTTCGGCGATGTCGCCGACGACCTTGGCGAAGCCGACGATGTGCACGCTGACGTCCGGGTTGTAGTCGGGGTTGTCGACTTCCGCCACCGTCAGCTCGCTGCTCTTGAACACGCGCTCTTCGCGATCGCCGTTCTCCAGCTTGACCGTGCCCTCGACCGGCTGCGCGCGCAGCGAGAATCCGCGCGGGTCGGTGTAGACCGTGGCGGCGACGTCGCCGGCGCGCAGCGGCGGACTGTCCGCCTTGAGCCGGTACTCGTACATCTTGGGTTCGGTGAAGCGCCGGCGCACGTCTTCGATCAGGTGCGCGGTCTTGACGTAGTCGAGCTTCTTGCCGCTGACCGGGTCCTGATCCAGCAGCTCCGAGAACACCATCGCGCCGCGCAGATCGTTGGCGACCATACGGCCGGTGACCTTGGCCTTGGTGACGTTGGAGCGCACCTGCTCGAGCATCTCCCGCGTCGGCGCGTATTCGGCGGGGATGACGTTGCCACCGTACAGGCCTTCCTCGCGCACCTCGACATAGCGCACGTCAGGCGTGAACAGCGAGCTGACGCGGGTGCGGTCCATGCCCGGCGTGAACGCCACCGCCTCGGTCAGACCCTTGAGGGTCTTCATGTAGTCGCCGTTGTAGATGTCCGGCTGCTTGGCCCCATCCTTGAGCACCAGCGCCAGCAGCACCGTGTTGGCGCCGCCGAACTGCGCCTGGTACTGCTTGAACACCTTCATGTAAGGGTGGTCCAGCGGCAACTGCTTCTCGAAGCCGGTGTCGAGCTTGAGCTGCGAGGCCTGCCAGCCCATCAGCAGCGTCAGGATCGAGATGACCGTGAGCGTCCAGCTGCGCCGCCCGAAGACCACGGGCTCGGTGATCCGGACAAATAGCTGCGAGAAACGACCGCGCGCATCGCCGTGCATAGGCTCCCCCGTTATGGCGTCGCCCCGACCGTTGACGCGCCTGTTCTCCTCAAGGCGCTACCTTAGCCTGAAACCGGCGCCGCGTGGGGCCGTGTCGCGCCGGCGCGATGCGCGGCACGGGCGCCGCGCACGCAGGGTGTCCCTCCTTCGCGCCTCATCGCCCGCGCATACTTCTCGATGAACTTGTCGGCGCGACCCTCTGCCGATAGAGTCATATTGGCTCATGTGCCCGATAGGTCGCGCAACTGGGGCAGGGCTTAGTGCGAGGTTCTGGCGTTAGGGTGGGCTGAGTATCTACTCACAAGGGGGGATCTATGCGCACCTTCACCTTTTCCACTCCGCTTCGGCGGTTGTGGATCTGGTTTGTTCTGGCGGTTTCGATCACAGCATGTTCCGGAAGCGGAGGAGAGAAGGAGCGCGTCTTGGACACTGCGGATGAGAGTGTTCAGCGAGCCTTTGCAAACTTTTACTTCTTCAGCGGATATGGCCCGACTCTCGACTTCGTGATTTTTCCGAATCAGAGTGCCGCAGTGCGACTGCGGATCGACAATGTCAGTCCATTCACCGTCAGCGCTTCCGTCAATCTGTTCGAGCGTCGTGCCGAAATCGATAAATGGATCAACAATCAGTACTCCGACGCCTTAGAGCCAGACGCCCCGTCACCGATTGAGGTGTATGACATCTCAGGCTCAGTGACCGTTACGTCCACTGCGTTTGTACGAACGGAGGATGATCCGACCCGCGATGATGATGCATCATTTGATGTGTATGCCATTGAGTACTCGATCGCCGATGCCGGAGACCCGGGCGTCTACACCTTGGCAGGGTACGCTGGAACAACAGAGGTCTACGTCGCGTCTGGCACACCGGGGCCCTCGACACAACCGACCCCGACGCCAACGCCCACTCCGGATTCGCAGATTGTCTGTGGCGACAACTGGTACAACCTGACCATCTCGGGTTTGTTGGAAGGCGACACCATCACAGTGCGATGGAATCCCGGGTGGTCTGGGCCTTATACCGGCGATTCCCAGTTCGGCAATGTGAACCTCGCGGGGGTGCAGCACAGCTTTTGTGGGCCAATCAGCGAGTTCCCGCCGCTGGTGTTTGAATTGCTCGACACAACGGGTTACGAGTGCCAGCTTGATGGTGATGCCAGGAGCCCAACCATTACTGTCGAATGCATGCCGGCCGCCGGCCGAGAATAGGATCGCTCGTGGCATGGCCGCTCCCGCGACAAGCCAACGGCTTAGAGCGATCACCTGTCCGTCAGCACCCGATCCGCGGACTCACGCAGGCCAGTCCCTCAAGCAGATCGCACTGCGGAACTCGCGCGCCTCGCCGCTGAGCGGATCGACGAAGGCGAGCGATTCGGCGAGCAGCTGTAGCGGGCGCGTGAAGTCGTCTTCGGCGGCGGGCCGCAGATCGGGGTACAGCGGATCGCTGAGGATCGGCGCGCCGAGCGCGGCCATGTGGACGCGCAACTGGTGCTTGCGGCCGGTGATCGGTCGCAGCGCGTAGCCGGCGATGTCGCCTGCGGCGCAGAGCCTTTCAATCCGCGTCTCGGCATTGGCGGGGCCTTCGGCTTCGCGCATGCGGAAGAACGGTTCGCCGCGCGTCAGGTGACTGCAGTAAGTGGCCGGCATCGCATCGACGGACGGCGCGACCGCGAGGTAGCGCTTGTCGATGCACCGTTCGCGGAACAGCGCCTGGTATTGAGCCCGCGTACTCGGGTGGGCGGAGAACAGGACGAGCCCGGCGGTGCTGCGGTCGATGCGGTGCAGCGGCACGAGGTCTGGATTACCGAGCCGCCGCATCAGGCGACGCAGCAGCGTCTGCTCGACGAAGCGCCCGGACGGCATCACCGGCAGAAAGTGCGGCTTGTCGGCGACGACCAGATGTTCGTCGACATGCAGCAGCGTCTCGGTGAACGGAATCGCCGGCTCGTCCGGCACCTCGCGGAAGTAGTGCACGTTGATATGCGGGCGATAGGGTGCGTTCGCCGTCAGCGGCCGGCCGCGTTCGTCGAGCACGCGCCCGCGCGCGAAACGGTCCAGCCAAGTCTCGCGGCCGATCGCCGGAAACTGCGCGCACAGGCAGTCGAGCACGCTGCTCCAGGGGCCGATGGGCAGGCGCAGGGTGCTGGCGCCGGGAGGCGGTGGATCGAATCGAGACACGTCGGGAGGCGGCAAGACCGGTCGGGCGGTTGGCCTATTGTGGCCGCGCGGGGCAGGAAGTGAGCAGGAGCCTCACAATACCGGCCCGCACCCGGTCCGGCGCGGGTCAATCCAACAGGTGAGTGCGTGCACAGCAAGTCCCCAAGCCGCGATTTTTCGAGTCTGCCGCTGCATCCGGCGCTGCTGCAGGCACTGGAGTCGCTGAAGTACGAGCAGATGACGCCGATCCAGGCGCTGAGCCTGCCGCCGATGCTGGAGGGGCGCGACGTGATCGGCCAGGCGCGCACCGGCAGCGGCAAGACCGCCGCATACGGACTCGCGCTGCTGTCGCGCATCGATCCGGCGCTGGCCAAGGTGCAGGCGCTGGTCCTGTGCCCGACCCGCGAGCTCGCCGACCAGGTTGCCAAGGAGATCCGCCGGCTCGCGCGCTGTCTGCCGAACATCAAGCTGACGATCCTCAGCGGCGGCATCGACAAGCGTCCGCAGCTCGCCTCGCTCGCACACGACCCGCACATCGTCGTCGGCATGGCCGGGCGCGTGCTGGAGCATCTGGAACAGGGCACGCTGCATCTCGACGACCTCAAGGTGCTGGTGCTCGACGAGGCGGACCGGATGCTCGGCGCGGACTTCGAGGAAGCCAGCCGGGCGATCGTCGCGCAGGCGCCGGCGACACGGCAGACGCTGTTCTTCTCGGCGACGTTCCCGGACGCGGTGCGCGCGGTCAGCCGCAAGCTGCAGAAGCGGCCGGTGGAGGCGACCGCCGATACCGCGGCGACACCGCCAGAAGTGGTGCAGACCTTCTTCGAAGTGGATGCCGAGCAGCGCCTCGATGCGCTGGCGCACCTGCTGAGCGTGCACCGCCCCGAGTCGGCGCTGGTGTTCTGCCACACCCGCAACGACGTGAAGGATGTCGAGGACGAACTGACGCGGCGCGGCTACTCGGTGCTGGCCCTGCACGGCCATATCGACCAGCGTGAGCGCGACGAGGTCCTGGTGCGCTTCGCCAACGGCAGCAGCCGGGTACTGGTCGCCACCGACATCGCCGCCCGCGGGCTGGATATCAAGAACCTCGCCGCGGTGATCAGCTACGAACTGCCCAAGGAGCCGGATGCGCATCTGCACCGCGTCGGCCGCACCGGTCGCGCCGGCTGCGGCGGGCTGGCCTGGCACTTGTTCGCGCCGTCCGAGCGCAGCCGCGTCGCGGCGATCGAGGAGCATCTGGGCCTGCCGCTGACGATCGAGAAGCTGCCGGCGACGTTCGCCGCGGACCGGCCGCTGCCGGCCACCGTCGTCACGCTGTGCGTCGACGCCGGCCGCGCCGACAAGCTGCGCCCGGGCGACCTGCTCGGCGCGCTGACCGCGGGCGCCGGCATCGCCAAGGAAGCGATCGGCAAGATCAACACCTACGACACCCGCACCTACTTCGCGATCGAAAAGAAGCAGGCCAAGAAGGCGCTCGCGGCCCTGCAGGCCGACAAGATCAAGGGCAAGAAATTCCGCGTGCGCATGATCGAGTGAGCGCGGCGCATTCAGCCCGCGCGATGTTCCGCGATCGTCGTCGTCATGCTGTGGCCGTCGATATCGAGATAGAGCTGACGTTCCGTGACCGACACCGCGAGCTTGGAGCGGCGCTGCAGGCGCCGGGCGGCATCGGCGAGGAATTCACGGCCGAAGGCGTAGACGGGAATCTCGGCGGCCCGATGGATCTTGCGGCCCGCGTACTGCGCCAGCAGCTGCTGCGGATCGCGATGCGCGTAAACCGCCGCGCGCCCGGCCAGCTTGCTGCCGCGATGCACGCGCTCCGCATCCGGCGCCCCGACCTCGATCCATGCCGTCACCCGGCCGGTCAGGTCGCGCACCAGCACCGCCGGCTCGTCCACGGCAGCCACGCCTTCGGTCAGCGCGATGCCCTCGCCGTATTCGAGGCAGTAGGCCAGCACGCGCACCAGCATGAATTCGGCTGTCTCGGACGGTTGTTGGGCCACGCGCAGCTCGAAGTCCGCGTACACATTGCGGTCCATGTCGGCCAGCTGGAGGGTGAACGTGTGCAGCGTTGCGGTCAGTGCCATGCCGCGAAGTATGCGGTGGTCGCGGGACGGACGGCGCCCGCGCGCGACGGCGGCAACCGGCAATCGCCCGACGAGCGGAACACGCACAATTGCAAAAGCTGATACGCTAGGCGGGCTGCAAACGTTTCAAGTACAAAGTTCTCGGCTGTTTCCTTGCCCGCTTAATCGCGGCGCACGAAAGGACTCCACGTTTACTTTCGACTGTGCGCTGCAGATACGTACGTCGTTTTTGACGTACGTTAAAACGTTGTTTATCAAGGAAATTGACTCATGTCTGAGAAGCAAATCGGTACCGTGAAGTGGTTCAACGACGCCAAGGGCTTCGGCTTCATCACGCCGTCCAACGGCGGCGAAGACCTCTTCGCTCACTTCAAGGAAATCCAGGGCGGTTCGGGTTTCAAGACGCTCGCTGAAGGCCAGAAGGTGGAATACGTTGCCGCCCGTGGTCCGAAGGGAATGCAGGCGACCCGGATCCAGCCGATCTAATCGGTCCGCAAGCTGAAAAAAAGCCGCAGCGCTCGCTGCGGCTTTTTTTATGCCTCGCGCAAAGCGAAACTGAGCCGGCTTACTTGGGCCCCTTGCCGCCCTTCCCGCCCTTGTCGCCCTTGTCGCCCTTGCCGTGCTTGTTGTCGCTCTTGCCGTGCCCGCCGTTGCCGTTTCCACCCTTGCCCGGGTTGTCATGGCGCTGGCCGGATCCGCCGCCATGTTTGGCCCGGTACTGCGGCGCGTAGACGTCGTTGTACCAGCCGTCCTGGACGAAGTAGACCGGATGGCCGCAGGCGTTGTACTGACCGCAGTACGATCCCCATTTCTTGGCGTGGCCCGGCGGTACGCGCAGATACATGGGCTGGCGTACGACGCCCACCGGAATCACCTCGATGACCATCGGCTCCGGATAGAGCACGACCGGGCGGGGAAAATTGCCGATGTCGATCTGGCCGTAGAACCCGGGCTCGCCGATGCTGATCGACACGCCGACATCGGCCGCTGTCGCCAGCCCCGGAACTGCCGCCGCGAGCAATAAATACAGGATTCTTTTCATGGCGCCCTCCATGGCGTGTGCTGTGGAATATGGGAACTGTACGCCAGAGCCGGCTGCTGGGTAATGCGTCCGGTGGGGTCGCTCAGGCCGTTTCGTCGATCGCCGCGCCGCGCGCCGGCGGCTCGCCATAGGCATCCACCGCCTCGTCCGATTCCCGGCGCAGAGCGGTGCTCGCCTCCTGCAGCCGCTGCGACGCGCGCGCCGCAACCGAGCGGTCCTGCGGCGACGGATCGACGGGCGCAAGCGCCGCGGCGATGACGACGCGCATCTTGGCGACCGTCGCTTCGAGATTGTCCGGCACCGGGGATGCATTGATGCGCACCTCACCGGCGATCGCGTACGGCCGTCCATCCGGCCCGGTCTTGTAGGTGAAGGTCGCCGGGCCCGTATACGGACCGCCTGCGATCCGATGCGCCTGTTCGTGGCGCTCCACCGCCTGATCGAGCTTCTTCAGTTGGCGTAGGCGCACCGCATCCGACGCCGATCCGACCCGGCTGGGCGACGGCGAGGCTTCGGCGACGCCCGGCATCGCTTCAAGCCTTGACGTCGAGCAGGCTACCGATCAGCGCATCCGCAGTTTCCAGCACCTTGGCGGATGCCTCGACCTGCGCCTTGTCGGCCTTCGCTTCGAGCAAGGCCTCATCCGGCGACTGCTCTGGTTGCGTCGTGCCGGCCTGCGCGACACGGCTGGCGTCCCGTTCCAGCGCACGTTGGCCGGAGCGGATGCCTTCGAGCGCAGACGAGGTCGCTGACTGGATCATGGCGACGTTCCTCCGATAACCACGCCTCCAATCTACGCCCTGGCGGGGGCTCGTGCGCAAGTGCCGCGTAGAGAAAACATCTCCGGGCCTCTGACTATCGCGGAAGCGCCGCTCGGCGCACTCGATTCAGGCCGCCGGTCCGTTCGACTTCGCATCGCAGGCGCCGCGCACGCACGGCGTCTCGCGCTCGCGCTTCATCGCCCGCGCATACCACTCGAACTCGTCGAGAAACTTGTCGGTGCGCCGCAGCCACGCTTCGTCATGCGGCGTCCCGTCCTCGGCAAAAGCCTTCTGCACCTGCGGAATCGGCAAGGTCGACGGAATGCTCGGCGTGCCCATCTCCGCCAGCATCGCGCGCAGCGTCATCGCCGCACGCACACCGCCGAACGAGCCGGCCGAGTAGCTGACGATGCCGGAAGGCTTGAAGAAATACTCGTCGAGAAAATGGTCCATCAGGTTCGACAGCCCCGGCGGCACCGTGTGGTTGTACTCGCCGGTGACGACGACGTAACCGTCCGCGGGAATGATCAGATCCGCCATCTGCTGCAACACCGGCGGCGCCTCGCCCCGGCCGTACTCCTTGTACATGCGATCCAGAATCGGCAGCGGATGCGACAAGGGCTCGATCAGGTCCGCCTGATGTCCGCGCCGCCGGCACTGCGCCTGGATGAAACGCGCCGCCCTGATGCCCTGGCGGGACGAGCGGGCGGATCCGTAGAACACCACGAGCTTGAAATGCATGGCGTCGCCTCCGTGCGATGACCACCGAGGATAGCGCGGGATGGCTACGAGCCGGTGTGGAGGACGTGGTTGGTTAGGGACGGCTGCGTGCCATTAGGTTGAGCTCAACATAAGTGCCAGCTCCGGCCAATGGCGAACGTCAGCTTTCAGCCACGAGGTTGTTGCCTTCGTCTCCGCCGACCGCCTCGTCCCTGACGAACAAAATGTCGGCGTTTTCGTGCGGACGGCTCCGACTGTGGTAAAGGAGGTCACTTAGATAAGGCTCGTTCACAAGTGTGCGTGCCCCTCCATCCGTCTCGAAATCCTCAAGATGGAAAAGGCCGTGCCACAAGCCAGTACGCGCCACTTCTTTGACGTAAATGATCGGAGCCAACGTCCTACTAAGGCGTTGAGCAATATCACGAAGGCAGATACCGGCTAGGACAACTCTCCTACCCTGAGAGTCAGCTTCTTCAAGCGCTTCGGCTAGCCGTTCGAGATCAACGATCTCGGGGTAGTAAAGGGTCGAGTCCTGAATCTTCACAAAGTTGTCGGTGTCCAGCGAGACTGCCGGTAACATCGACCCGAGGCGGTCGGCGAGATAGGTCTTACCTGCCCCACAAAACCCCTCCACTCCAATTGCCGCAGCCGGAGACAGCAACCTCAGATGCTGGGCAAGCTCTTCATATGAGTAAAACTCGATCACCAGCCTATGCTGCATTACTCACAATCTGGGACGCGACGAAATGCTTGCATAAGCGTGCTGTAGGCAGTCGCACTTCCCGGAACCGCTTTATCCTTGACGTACTGCTCATAAACCGAGAGCAAGAACTCAGGACTGGCATCCTCAGATTTGCAATTTGCCGTAGCCGTGAACCCGCTGAATGTTGCTTGGATATAACCCGAACAGAATCCATTGATCTTCTCGCCGGCGCGGACGAGCTTCTTGTCTTCATCTCGCCCCATGACAACGGTCTTTTCGCCACATGCCTTCAGTAGCTCTGCGTTTGTCACGTTGGCGGCACGCGTTTCGGTACTGGCGTACAGCGCGAGAAAAACGACCAGTTGCATTGCGATTCTCATGGAGCCCTATTTCGACGTTCGCTGAGTAGTTGTACCACAGCCGCACCATGATCCCGTTGGCGAGCGCGAATGCCGGCTTTTTTGCTGGCCTGTGGCGAATTTGAGCGTCCGCTCCGGGCTGTTTGGTGCACTCCCGCAAACGTCGCAACCTCGCAACGCCCGAGCAGTCGCCAAAGCGGCCATGACAGCCCGCGTATGGAAGATTTCCTCTACGGAAATGGCGTGGCCGCTACCGGCCCCACACCAGGCATCGATTGTTGGCCGGCATCGCTCGGTCTTCGATCAACGCGAGGCCCGCCGCGCGCGCAAGGGTATCCACGGCTTCGAAGTCGCGGATGCCCATGTGCGGGCCCCAGCTCTTCAGCGTGATGTTGAACTGCGCGTTGCTCGGGCTGGTGAACTCGCCGCCGTAGTTGAACGGCCCGTAGACGACGAGCCTGGCATCGGCGGCCAGCACGTCGGGCAGGCGCGCGAACAAGGTCTCGACCTCGGGCCAGCTCATGATGTGCAGCGTGTTGGCGGTGAAGATTGCGTCGAAGCGCTGCGGTGGCCATGGTCCGTTCACGTCGAGCGCCAGCGGCGGCAAGGTGTTGGGCAGCTTTGCTTCATCCAGCCACGCGCGGATGCTGCCATGACTGGCCGGCAGGTCGGCGGTTTGCCAGACCAGGTGCGGGAGTCCCGCTGCGAAATGCACGGCGTGCTGGCCGGTGCCGCTGCCGATCTCGAGGACGCGCCGGCGGTCGCGGAAGTGCTCGCGCAGCACGGCGAGGATCGGCTCGCGATTGCGCTCACAGGCGGCTGAAAAGGACTTGTCGGTCATTCGGTTTGTCCGGTGCTGCGGACGCTTGCGGGAGGGCGGAACAAACGTCGGCTAAGATCGGGCCAGTCCGCTTGGGGGAGATACATCATGACGCACCTGCGCATCCGCATCGCCGCGGCCATGATTGTGTGCTTGGGCCTGAGCGGATGCTCGCGTTCCGAAGCGCCGGCCGCCCCCGCGCCGACCGGCGCCGCCGCCAGCGACAAGGCGGTGTGCGGCCCGGGCTCGCATCCGGAAATCGGCATCCAGGGGCGCGTCAGCCGCGCCGAGCACGAGAGCGGCCGCGCCGCCGAGGGCTACCGCTGCAATGTCGAGGTGGTCGGAACGCACACGATTCCCGACGCGGTCGGTACCGTCGGCGGCTTCAAGGTCGAACGCTACGTCGACGCCGCCGGCCACGACTGCGCCTACTACGACACGACGCTGACATTCCCGACCAACGTCTTCGACGGCGAGGCCGGTGTCAACGTGCTGGACATGGCCGACCCGGCGAACCCGGTGCTGACCGAGCGCCTGCTGACGATCGCGATGCTGTCGCCGCATGAATCGCTGGTGGTGAGCCACGCGCGCGGCCTGCTCGCCGCGGTCGCCGGCAACGCCGCGCTCTATCCCGGCGTCGTCGACCTCTACGACATCTCGCAGGATTGCCGCCACCCGGTGCTGAAAGCCTCGCTGCCGCTGGCGCCGGCCGGGCACGAGAGCGGCATGGCGCCGGACGGTCGCACGTTCTATGTCGCCTCGCCGGGCACGCCGACGATCGTCGCGATCGACATCAGCGATCCGGCACTGCCGAAACCGCTGGCGATCCTGCCCTACTACTCGCACGGCCTGTCGATCAGCGACGACGGCAATCGCGCGTATCTGGCCGGCGTCGGCGTGCCAGGTGCGGCCTGCGCCTTCGCGGTGACCTGCAGCGTGCCCGATCCGAACATGGATCGGGCACTGGTGATTCTCGACGTCTCCGAGATCCAGGCGCGCAAAGCCAACCCGTCGGTGCGCGAAATCTCGCGACTGACCTGGAGCCCGATGAGCATTCCGCAGAACGCGATCCCGTTCACGAACAACGGGCATCCGTACCTGGTCGAGATCGACGAGTTCGCGCGCGGCGGCGAAGTCGGCGCAGCGCGCATCATCGACATCGGCGACGAAACCCAGCCCAAGGTCGTCTCCGACCTGCGCCTGGAAGTGCACAACCCGGAGAACTTCGAAGCCGTCGCCGATGATCCGGGCAACCAGTTCATCGGCCAGGGTTACGCCGGCCACTACTGCAACGTGCCGACCCGCACTGACCCGCCGATCGTCGCCTGCAGCATGATCGCGTCGGGCCTGCGCGTGTTCGACATCCGCGATCCGCTGCACCCGCGCGAAGTGGCCTATTTCAACCCGCCGATGCAGCCGCGCCTGACGCCCTACCTCGAAGCCAGCGGCTACGCGATGTCCAGCCCGTCGTTCGTGCCGGAACGGCGCGAGATCTGGTTCAGCGACGTCTTCAGCGGCTTCTACGCCGTGCGCCTGACCAATGGTGCGTGGCCGTAGCAGGACGCAGTCCGGGGCGGTACCGCGACGCCCCGGGCTGCGCCCGGGCTACGAAACTGCGCGATTCACAATGTTGATCTAACGACCATCACGCGCGAGCACGCCCGGCGTCGGATACACCGCTGGGCTGCGATGGCCGTCGCGATCGACGGCGCGCACGCCGAAGATGACGTTGTCCTTGGACACCGGCAGCGTGATCTGCGTCGCCGGGCCCGCCGGCGCGGTGTGCTGCCAAGTTGGTGAGGTCGTATCGCGCCAGACCACTTCGTAGCCGGCCAGGTCAGGCTCGCGGTTCGCGTCCCAGTACAGCGTCGTGGCGTTGGTGAGTGCCCCCGTGTCGACGCGCACACCCGACGGCTGCGCCGGCGCCAGTGCGAGCGATCCGAGTGCGGCGGCGTTGACCCGCGTCACGCGCGCGACGTACTCGAAGTCGCAGAACACCGGCAGATCGCCGAACTGCACGCCGCCCTCGCTGCGCACATCCTGGTGCTGGTGACGGAAGTCCTCGTTCGGCTCGGTCAGGCGCACGGCGGCGTAGCCCGCCTGCAGAAATGGCGTGTGATCGCCGCCGCGCAGGAACCGGTCGCGCCGGTAGATCAAAGTCACGCGCATGTCCGGCAGCTGCGCGCCGGCCGCGTCCACGATGAAGCGACCCAGCTCGCGCGCCGGCGAATCGTTTTCGCCGCCGGTCTTCAGGCGCGCGACGAGTTCGTCCGTCAGCGGCGCGTCCGGCGGCACGCCTTCGGCGAACAGGCGCACCTCGCGGTCGTGCACCGCGCCGTCTTCGGCGCGCGAACTGCCGATGATGTCGTTGGTGATCATGCCGGCGATGTTCAGGTTCTGCGCGCGGGCGCGCTGCGCCCAGTGCCTGGCGCCGAGCAGCCCCTGTTCCTCGCCGGCGACGGCCATGAACACGAGCGTCGCTTCCCACTCGAACTGCGACATCACCCGCGCCAGTTCGAGCACCGCGGCAACGCCGGAGGCATCGTCGTTGGCGCCGGGCGCGTCGCGGTCCGCGTCCATCACGTCGCTCGCGCGCGAATCGTAGTGGCCCGAGACAACATAGATGCGCTCGCGCGCCTCGGGCTGCACGCCGGGCAGAGTGGCGACGACGTTGACCAACTCGACCGCCTGCGGATTGCGCGGTCCCGGCGGCTGCACGAAAGCATCCTCCTCGACCCGCAGCCGACCGCCCGATGCCGCGCTGGCGCGCTCGAACTCGGCCTTGATCCAGCGCCGCGCCGCGCCGATGCCGCGCGAATCGTTCGTCGTATCGGACAGGGTGTGACGCGTGCCGAAGCCGGCCAGCGAGCGCACGCTGGACTCGATCCGCGGCGCGGAAACCTGCTGCAGGACGGCGTCGATCTGCGCATCCCTTGTGCCGCCGGCCGAATTCGGCACGGTCACGCAGGCAGCGGACACGGCCATCGAGGCACCGATCAGCAGGATGCGGGCCCCCTTCGCGCAAGTGTTCATGCCTGTCCCCGTTTGCACACGGGATCGACTATAAAGACCCGCTAAAGCCAGAACGAGAGGAGATCGTCGATGAAGACCCAGCTGCTGCTCGCCGGCGTGGCCGCGCTGCTCAGCGTGTCCGCGTGCAAACGGAACGAACCGGTCGCTGCCGGCGAGGCCAGCGCGACGACGCGCGAAGTCAACGCCTCCTTTGCGAAGACCCTCAAGCTCGACGACCGCCAGGACTTCGACGACGCCGCGCGCGGTCTGATCGCGCGTCCACAGGGGAAGATCACCGCCGCCGACGGCTCGGTGCTGATGGATTTCGACGCCTGGAGCTACATCCAGGGCCCGGCACCGGCGACCGTCAATCCGAGCCTGTGGCGGCACGCGCAGCTCAACGGCCAGATCGGGCTGTTCAAAGTCGCCGAGGGCATCCACCAGCTGCGCGGCTTCGACATCGCCAACATGACGCTGATCGACGGCCGCTCCGGCTGGATCGTCGTCGATCCGCTCACCGCGAAGGAAAGCGCCGCCGCGGCGATCGCGTTCGCGCGCAAGCATCTGGGCGACAAGCCGGTGTCCGCAGTGATTTTCACTCACAGCCACATCGATCACTTCGGCGGCGTGCTCGGCGTGCTCACGGCCGAGGATGCCGCGGCGCGCGCGGTGCCGGTGATCGCGCCGGAGGGCTTTCTCGAAGAGGCCACCAGCGAGAACGTGCTCGTCGGCGCCGCGATGGGCCGGCGCTCCAGCTACCAGTTCGGCCGCACGCTGCCGCGCTCCGCGACCGGGCTGGTCGACGCCGGCCTGGGGCGCGCCGTCGTCTACGGCACTTTCGGCATTCTCACGCCGACACAGACGGTTTCGCAGGCGACACAGGAGCTGGAGGTCGACGGGCTCAAGCTGGTCTTCCACAACGTGCCGAATTCCGAAGCGCCGGCCGAACTGACCTTCTCGATTCCCGAACTGAAGGCCTACTGCGGCGCCGAGATCCTCGCGCAGACAATGCACAACCTGCTGCCGATCCGCGGCGCCAAGGTGCGCGACACGCTGCTGTGGAGCAACTATCTCGATCAGGCACTCGACCATGTCGCGAAAGCCGAGGTCTCCTTCACGTCGCACAACTGGCCGGTGTGGGGCAACGACCGCATCGCCGAGTTCGTCACCAAGCACCGCGACGTCTATCGCTACACCCACGACCAGACCGTGCGCCTGATGAACGCCGGCTACACCGCACCGGAGATCGCCGAGCAGGTGAAACTGCCGGAGTCGCTGGCCAGCTATTTTGGCGCACGCGGCTACTACGGCGACCTGCGCCATAACGTCAAGGCCGTGTACCAGCACTATCTGGGCATCTACGACGGCAACCCGGCGCATCTCGACCCGCTGCCGCCGGAAGACGTGTCGCGCCGTTATGTCGAGGCGATGGGCGGCGCGGCCAAGGTGGTCGCGACCGCGCAGAGCGCCTACGCGGGCGGCGAGTACCGCTGGGCCGCGGAACTGCTCAACCACGTGATGTTCGCCGAGCCCGGCGCGAACGGTGCCGCCGCGCTGCTCGCCGACACCTACGAACAGATGGGCTACATGGCGGAGTCGTCGACGTGGCGCAACAGCTACCTGACCGCCGCGAGCGAGCTACGCAACGGCGTTCCGGAAGCCGGCGGCCTCGACCGTACGAAACTGCTCGACGTGCTCGCGCAGACGCCCGTCGAGCGCTTCCTCGACGCGATGGCGGGCAATCTCGACGGCCCCGCAGCTGCCGACCTGAATCTGAAGATCAACCTGGTGTTCAGCGATAGCGGCCAGTCCTATGTGCTGTGGCTGGAGAACGCCGTGCTGCACCACCGCGCCGCGCCGCCGGATTCCGCCGCCAACGCGACGCTGGAGCTGACCAAGAACCTGTTCCTGAAAATGATGGTCGGCAGCGCCGGCGCCAAGGACATGCTGATGGGCGACGAGCTGTCGGTGAAAGGCAGTCGCCTCGATCTCGTGCGCTTCTTCAGCCTGATCGACAAACCGGACGGCAGATTCGCGATCGTCAGCCGGTGATCATGACCGTCTTGGGCAACTACTTCGGAGCAGATCGATGAATGTATCGCGCACAGACTTGTGCACAGCCTACGGCCTCATCGCGATCCTCGCGCTGATCGGCACGTGGGGAAACAACGTCGCCTATCTCGATGCCGGCTTCATCGACGCAAACACGAGGTTCTGGTCGGACACGCTGGTCAACCCGGCCAGCCGCTCAATTACAGCGGACCTGTTTTTCCTGCTGCTCGCGGTGCTCGTGTGGATGGTGCTGGAAGCGCGGGGTAATCCCCCCATTTTTAGCTGCGGCTAAAAGTGGAGCTATGCGGCCATGGCCAGTTTCTGAATGGGCGTGATGCCGCCGAGCGCCATGTTCGGGCGTTCGTTGTTGTACGTCCAGAGCCAGCG
>JBAZXW010000058.1:0-13355 GCA_041659605.1 Sinimarinibacterium sp.
TCTCTTCATAGCGCCCGCGCTCGACCAGAACGGTGTCACCCGCCGCGGCGCTCGCGATCGTGCTCGCGATCGACTCGCCGGGGTGTACGGTCCATTCCGATGCCAGCACGACGGCTGGCAATCCGCATAGAGCGAACAGGACTCCGTAGGATGGGCTGAGCGCAGCGAAGCCCATCGCGCGCCGCGAGAACCATGATGGACTTCGCTGGCACCCCGACCATCCTACGCGCTGTGGATGGTCGCTTATCATTGCATCGCCTTCGCGATCAGGAACAGTGCCGCGCCGATCAGCAGGTTCTTGGTTGCGACGTAGGCGATCAGATCGGCCGCAGTCGCGTCGCGGTAGTCGCGCCGCCACCACGGACCGTCCTTGACCCAGGGCTTGTAGCGCTGGCGCGTGAGGATTTCGTAGACGCTCCACCCGAGCCACCAGGCCAGCGTCACCGCGGGCGCGAGCGCCCCGGTCGCGGTCAGCAGCCAGGCGACAGTGACGACCACCGCAGTGGCCGCGCTGACCGCGGTCGGGCCGAAGGCCTGCGCCCAGAAGCGGCGGTTCCACGGCAGCAGATGGAAGGCCAGTTCCTGCCACAGCCATTGCGGCAGCGTAGCCGCGTCGGTGGGCTGCGGCCGGCCGTTGTGGAACAGCACGGGTTTGGGCGCCGCCGGCTTGTGCGCGCCCGAGGTCAGTGCCGCCAACGAGATCGGCCTAGATTGCGGTGCGTAGTAACCGTCCGCGCCGATCGCGGTCAGCGGCTCGCCGGCCTTGGCGCGGCGCTTGCGCTCCTTCGACAGTGGCGGACAGGCGTGCGCGTCGTAGTACATCACCATGCAGTCGAGGCACAGCAGGCATTCGCGCGGGTCGATGCGGCCCTTGCTGTCGATGGCCAGCTGCGAGCAGCCGACGGCGCAGGCGTCGCAGGGGCCGCACTCGCTCTTGCGCTTGAGACCGAAGAAGCGAAACGTCGTCGGCACCGCCAGCGCAGCGCCCAGCGGACACAGGTACTTGCAGAACGGCCGGTCCATGAATAGCGCCAGGCCAGCGAGCAGCGTCCACCACGCCGCGTACGGCCAGGAGCGGTTCCAGACGCCGACGAGAAACGTCGTTTTGAACGGCTCGATCTCGGCGAGCTTCTCGGCAAGCGGCATCGAGTAGAACGATACGCCGAGCAGGCCGGCGAAGACGCCGTACTTGACCCACTTGAGCTTGTCGTGCAGCGGCTTGGGCAGCGCGAACTGGAAGCGCTTGAGGCCCAGGCTGCCCGCGATCTTGTAGAGAATCTCGTGGAAGGCGCCGAAGGGACACAGCCAGCCGCAGAACAGGCCGCGGCCCCACAGGAACACGGTCAGGATGATGAACCACCAGAACACGAAGATCAGCGGGTCCGACAGGAACAGCTCCCAGTTCCAGTGGAAGATCAGCGAGTGGAACCAGGTCAGCACGTGCGTGATGCTGGGCTGCGCCATCGCGTAGAAGCCGACGGCGACGACGCTGACCGACCAGAACAGGTACTTGGTCGCGTTGACCGGCGTCTTGTCCTTGCGGCTGGACGCGCGCGTCAGGCGGTCGCGCATCGCGTAGCTGGCGCCAGCGAGCAGCAGCAGCAGCACGAAGGCAGCGATTTCGAAGGCCTTAGCCTTCCACGCCTGCACCCACGGCGCCTCGGGGCGATCGACCGCGGGGCGGCCCCCTTCGAGGTAGCGCGCCGGCAGCCAGTACTCCCGGTCGAAGCTGACGAAGGTTCTGGCGCCGCTGGCCGGGTCCATGCGGTTGCCGAGAAACACCAGGTTCCAGGGGTAGGCCGGCGAGAACGCAGGCGAGCGGATGATGAAGATCGCCGACTCGCGGTAGGCTGGCGCACCTGCGGCCTCGATGCCGTAGAGGTTGAGATAGTCGAGATCGCGGAAGGTGAAAGTATCGAGATCCTGCGCCACCTGCACGCGGTCGTAGATGCCACCACGTACAAAGCCGGAGCCCTTGAACGAGGACGCGCCGCTGCCGATCACGAAGATCGCGTGCTCGCCGGGCGCGAGCCGCGACATCAGGTTTTCGTAGCCGCGGTCGCCGAGCACGCTGCGGCCCACCGCCGGCGCATTGAGGTAACCGAAGTGCAGGTCGATGTAGGGCGCGCCGGTGTCGGCGATGCCGACCTCGGCGGGCTGAACGGTCAGGCGGTGGATGCTGCCTTCGTCGACCAGCGCCGCCCAGTCGCGCTTATCCGCGACCGCCGTGAAGCGCGCCGGCGGGCGGATCGTGGGCTTGAGGATGCCGACCTGGCGCGCGATCTGCAGGCCCGAGCGCAGCACGACCTGATTTTCGGCGATCACCGTGACCGTCGCGCCGCTGATCGCGTCCAGACCGATGTAACCATCGGCCTCTCGCGATCGGCCGATCTCGATCTTGTCGCCGACGAACTTGCCTTCGTACTGCTTGATGAAGCGCGTCAGCTCGGCTTCGGGAATGCCCAGCAGCAGGATCGGCTCGGAGTGGCGCAGGATCTTCACGCCGGTGATGCGGCCGGCGGCGTCCATGCCGATTAGCGTGACGACGGGCTTTCCCGAGTACGCCGGGATATCGACGATGTCGGTCGACAGGAACACGTAGCCGAGCAATTGCCGCTGTCCACCTTCGTCACGGTAGCCCTCGACATAGGTCGGCCGTCCCTTGCGTGGCGAAAAATTCGCGGCGCCCGGCAGCACCTCGCCGCAGGGCAGGTGGGCGCACAAGTCGGGATCGGTGGCCAGCTGCGCCGGCAGCGGCGCCTCATAAGACGAGGCGGCGAGGACGCCAGCAAATGCAAATGCGAGCAGCGCGACGATGCGCGCCAGCGCCTTCATGAACGGACTCCGCATGTCATGGGGTACAGGCTCTCACGGGGGCGTCGATCGTTCGATGATGCAAATCAACATACACGTCGACATGAAAAGACCCGCGGCGGAGCCGGGCCGCCGCGGGTCCGTCCCACTGCGGCGCGCTAGGCTTCGACCAGCAGCCGCGCGCGCATCTCCAGGTGCAGCGCGTGGCAGAAGTGCGAACAGTAGAACCAGTACACGCCGGGCTTGTCGGCCTTGAACGTGACGGACTTGGTCTCCTGAGGGTTGACGATAAAGTTGATGTCGTACTTGGGCAGCGCGAAACCGTGGGTCAGGTCCTCGACCTTGTCCATGTTGGTCAGCACGACGGTGACCTCGTCGCCTTTCTTGATCCGCACCTCGGGCATGCTGAACGAGGGCGCGACCGAGATCAGATGCACCGTGACCTTCCTGCCCTCGCGCACGACCTTGGATTCGGTCACCGTGTTCGGAAACTCGGCGAGGTCGTAGATCTGGCGCGGCTTGGCGATGTCGCGGCGCATGACGATGAAGTCGTGCGGCTCCGGCCATACCGGGTGATCAGCGATCAGCTTCATCTTCTCGCCCGAGATGTCGATGATCTGCTCGTTCTCGGGATGCAGCGGACCCACCGGCAGGAAGCGGTCCTTGGAGAACTTGCAGCCGGTGATCAGCCACTTGCCGTCGGCTTCCCGGGTCTCGCTCATCGAGGCATTGAGGTGGCCGGGCTGATACGTCACGTCGAGCCGGTCGACGACATAAGCGGCGTTCTTGTCGCCCTTGTAGAAGGCGATCGCCTTCTCGACGTTCCACTTCACGATCTGGCTGTCGAGGAACAGCGTCGTGAAGGCGTTGCCGCGGCCGTCGAAGGCGGTGTGCAGAGGTCCGAGGCCCAGCTCGACTTCGGCGACGATGGTCTGCGCAATCTCGGCTACCTCGCCCTCGAACCAGCGCTCCACCGCGGCGACATCGATCACCGTTGCCGTCGGCGACAGCTTGCCGGCGCAGATGAAGTACTTACCGTCGGGGCTGGCGTTGACGCCGTGCGGATTCTTCGGCACCGGCACATAGGCTGTCAGCGCGGTTTTCGGGTCGGTGTTCTTCTCCGGCGTGCCATCGACGATCGGCACCTTGGAGTCGGACAGCGTGTAGAACCTGCCGTCGCTGATCGCCCGCTCGATGCGCGCGACGTTGAAGAACACGCAGGCGTCACGTTCGGCCGACATCATGTCGACAAGCATCGCGCCGTTCTCTGTGTTGTATTGGTTGGCGGCGGCGAGCTTGCCGCTGTAGGAAGTGGCGACCAGATCCATGTTGCCCTTGACCTTGCACTGCCAGCGCACGTCCATGGTCTCGGCGTCGACGCAGGTGAACACCGAGTAGTACTTGGTCGGATCGTCGAGATCGCGGCCGTCATTGGGCTGCGGGATCGCGAACTCCGAGCCGCAGAACACGCGCGTGGTGTGGTTCACGTCCGCCTTCAACGGGTCGCGCTTGTCCGGAAAGATGCCGTGGAAACCCTGGATGTGCGGGATCTCGGTGATCTTGTCCACCTCGAAGGTGTCGAGGCGGATGCGCGCGATGCGGCCGTGGATCTTGTCGTTGACCCAGGCGTACTTGCCGTCGTAGGTGCCGTCCGTGTACGAGGCGTGCACGTGGTGCGTGTCGCCGGTCGAGTACTTCATCGAACCGTCGCCCTTGGTGCCGAGGATCGCCTTCGACTCGTTCGTCTGCCCCCAACCGGTGAGGGCGCAGCGATTGAACACCGGGATGCGCTTGATCTCGCGACCTGACGGCATGCCGAGCACGCGCACCTCGCCGGAGTGGCCGCCGCTCCACAGGCCGTAGTAGTCGTCGAGCTGACCCGGAGCGACGCCGTGCTCGTGAGACTGCGACCCCGCAGCAGTCGCGGCGACAGGCGCCGCCCCGGTCGCGGACCCGGGTTCCCGGCATGCGCTCAGCGCGAACGGCAGCGCAACGCCGGCAATGCCGGCAAGGCCGGCGTGATTGAGGAACTCGCGCCGCGATTGGTCCACCTGCCTGGGGACGGCCGCGGTTTCGATGGGTTTGTTTGCCATGGTGCTTCTCCCGTGTCAGTACGCCGCAAATGCGGAAACCGAGCCGAAATATGCATGCGAGTTACCTGAAAGTTCTTGATCCAGATCATTGGCCGCTATCCCCAGAATCGTGGAACGATCAAACGCGGGGCGAGCGCGTCGGCGGAAAGACGCGCCGCGAGGGCGTGCTGCGCGCTGCGGACAGCCCCCTGAGCAAGACCCGATCGGCGCGCCGCTTTCAGATGGCCGGATCGACGTCATTGCACTTGCCCATCGATCGAACGGACGCTCCTGCGACGAGCTGGGTCGCCTATGGCCGGCACGATTCGCGCCTACTGCGCGCATGTTTTTAAGTCTTGCGACCGCTCAGTCCAGGAGTTCCCAGCTCAGACGCAGCCACGCTTGTAGTCCCGGCTCGTTCACGCGCGTGAGCGTCGGGTAGCCCGGCACCGCGCCGGCAGAGCGACTCAGGTGCTCGGTGTAGGCGCGGTCGAAGACGTTGTCGACGCCCAGAATGACGCGCAGGCCGTCGAGGCCGCGCCAGCCGGCATGCAGCGCGAGCGTGCCGTAGCCCGGTGTCGTGCCGACGTCCTGGCCGACGATGTTGCCGTAGCCGATCTGCACGCGATCCTGCTGGTCGGCGACGCGCCAGACTGCGCCGGCGGCCCAGGCTTGATGTTGCCAGTCGAGCGTCAGCCGGCCTTCGAGTGGCGGCGTCTGCGCCAGCGCGGTACCGTCGCTGTGGTTTTCGCCGTGCACCCAGGACAGCGCGGTGCCGACGCGCCAGTCCGTTCCGAGGGCGCGACTCAGTTCGGCTTCGCCGCCCCAGCGCCGCGCGTCGATATTGCGCGCCGTGCGGTCGCTGCGAGTGAGGATGTAGTCGTCGATGCGGCTGTAGAACAGCGCGACGCTGCCACGCCAGCTGTTGGCCTCGCGCACGACGCCCAGGTCGAGCTCGCTGTTGCGCTCGGAGTCGAGACCGAAGGCGTTGTAGCTGATGCGCTCCCAGTAGTCGGCCGGGCGCTGCGCGTGGCCGATGCCGGCGTAGGCGGTGTACGGGCCGCGATCGGCCTCGAGGCGCGCAAAGCCGCTGAACAGATCGTCGGTCTGCGTGTCGCCGGCGAAGTCGCCGCTGGTTAGGAGATTGTCGGCGTCGTAGCGGTCGTAGCGCAGGCCGCCGACGAAGCGCCGGTCGGTCACGTAGCTCCAGGTCGACTCGGCGAACAGGCCGCTGATCTGCGCGTCCATGTCCGGCGTTCGCGGCAGCGAAAGGTAGTCCGGCTCGCCCATCATTGATGATGCGCTGCGCACGCGGTGCTCGTCAGCTCGATGGTCGGAGCCGATCGCGACCGCGAGCGCCGGCGCGGGCGCGAGGTCGATGCTGGCACGCAGCCCCCAGGTCTCGCGATCCGGGTTCGACACCATCGCCATCGTGCCCGGTGCGTGCGTGCGCAGGCTGTAGTTGTCCATAACGTGATCGACGGCGTTGCGGTAGACCTCGACTTCGGCCTTTTCGGCACGCGCGAACGGCTGCGCGATCGCGTAGCGCAGGAACAGGCCGTCGCGCTCGAACATCACCCCGTCCATCGCGCGGTCGGCGTAGGCGGCCTCGCCGTCGGAGCGCTCGGCGCCGAGTGTCAGGCGCTGGTCCGCGGTCGGCGTCCAGTTTGCGCTGGCGCGCAGATTCCAGCGGCGGTACTCGCTGTGGACGTCGTTGCCGTCGCCATCCGCGTAGTCGTCCATCTGCGCGTGGCTGCCGTCGATGCGCAGCCCGCCGCCCGCGTTCTGCCATCGCGCGCTGCCGGCGGTGTCCGTGCGGCCGAAGCTGCCGGCGACGCCACTGATGCGGTAAGCGCTGCCGGGCGCCGGGTCGTCGTGCTCGAAGCGGACCACGCCGGCCAGGTTGCCGTTGCCGTGGCGCACGGTCTGCGGGCCCTTGACGATCACGACCTCGTCGAAGGTTTCGGGATAGAGGTAGGCGGTCGGCGGATCCATGCGCATTCCGCAGCCGCCGTACAGCTCCTGGCCGTCGCTGAGAATCGTCAGGCGCGAGCCGGCGAGGCCGCGCAGCACCGGGTCGCCGTCGGCGCCGCCCTTGCGGATCAGGTTGAAGCCGGGAATGTTGCGCAGGAAGCTCGCGCCGTCGGTGGCCGGAAGCGGCTGCTGCGGCACCGTCGGATCGAGGCGGATCGTCAGCGGTGCCCGTGTTTCCGGTGCGGTGACGACGATGGGGTCGAGCGGCTGCGGATCGGATTTCTGCGCTGCAGCTTCAACCGGTGGTGTGGGTTCGGGCGGGGATGCGGCGGATGCTGCGGTGGCGGCGAGGGCGCAGGCGAGCACAAGCCCGCCATGGACGAAAGGACGCATACGATGACTCCGGCGCCGGCCGCGGCGTGCGGGCCGGCGCGCAAAGATAGGGGGAAGGGAAACGCGAAAGCGGGAGTCAGCGCGTCGCGGGTGGGCCACGGCTGGGCGGCAGCAGGATCTCGTGCGCCGAGACCTGGACCGGCGATGCCGCGACGGACTGGACGACTGCAGCCCGATCCGCCCGCATCGTGGCCGCAGTCGAAGGCGGCAACGCCCCGCCGGAGCCCAGCGCGCATTGCTCGCATTCCGGTTGCGCGGCGCGGTCCAAGCGTTCGAGCGGCAGGCGCAGCTCCGGCGGCAGCTGCTGCTGCAAGGCCGCCGAGCGGCCGGTGCTTCCGTCGCCGCAGAACGCGGCAGTGCCCATGTTGGCGTGCAGTGTGCCCAGCCACAGCTGCGCCAGCGCCGCCCACAGGGCGAGCGAGGACAGGATTCCGTGACGGCGCAGGATCGGCAATGGCGCGCGATACGCTTTCTTGCCCAACGGCAGACGAGGTCTTCGACCGACCGCAATCGGAACGGATAACGTTGAGCGATTGGCGGGACGTGCGCGCACTTTTTGGAAGAGTGCCCTCGAATAAGCCGAATGGTTCTGAAAGTTAATAGGGAGAGTGCGGGACATCCGAAGCCGCAGCGGACGTGAAGCAGCGTTCCTTCGACGGCTGGTGGCTTAGGGGTATGCGCTGCTTGTACGCTGATGATCTTGGCATATCACGCTTGGTCCACAGGTCGGTCGTAGCCATTCATCTTCCACCGGAGGAGCTTCGCCGGACGCTTTCTTTACGCCTGCCGACAGGCTGTCGAGCTTGATCACCTTGCCTTGCAGACTCGCGATGCAGCGCGCCTGCGCGATCTTGCCGCTCTTGACACGCGCTTCGAGATCGACCGTGTAGTGTTTCTTGCGCGCCAGCATGTCAATTAGGCTCGGCGCCGGGTTCAACTTTTTCACCACGACGGTCCGATTGGACAACTGCTGGTCCACGAACGCGGCGGCACAGGCATTGATCGCGCGATCGGCGCCTCCGGCTTGTGCTGCAGGAGGTGCAGCGGCAAGGGCGAGAAAGGTCCACAGCGCCGCAATCCTTCGCGTCTTCATAGTAGCCGCATTTCCCAGTAGGACTGTGGCAGGGTATCCGCCCGAGCTCACGCGGACTTGACATAGATCAAATTGCGCAAGATGACTACGATCATCTGTGTTGGGCAGCGAGCGTTTACGTGAGGCAACACGACACATCGGCCCGACGAGCCAGGAAAAAAGTAAGGCTCATAGGTCAGCGGTAGGCCCCGCGCCGTGCGCATGCGCTCGAAAATGTCGGCGAAGCGCCGCCAAGCGCACCTTCCCATCAGACTGGTGCGGCGGTTGCGCGCGGTAACGCGGCTGGCACCGAGCTCGTGCACGCTGGCAAGGAGTGCGCGCGGATAAGGAAAGTGGCGCCGTATTGTGATGCGCTCCAGCAACGGAGGATCGAAACCGTTCGCGCGCAACACAGCGCACAGCGTGGCTTCGCTTGTGAAGTCGTTGGCATGACGGAAATTGTCGACCCGCGCACTTGGATTATTTGCGGGAGCGGATTGAACCCCGCAGGGCGGAAAGGTCGGCGATCAGGAAGTGACCATGGCGCATGGCATGCTGGTGTCCGAGCTCCTCCGGTTAGCGCAGTCATTAGGCGGTGCGCTTGTATCGGGAGTGGTTTGTGGCTGCCCGGTCACGATCAACGACCGCAGTTTTTGTCTTGGCGATGCCGTACGACGGGTAGGGGTCTAAAAATGGGCCTCCACCGCCAGCTGTGGAACCGAGGCCGTCGTGCCGGCACTGGGTGGGTTCCCAAACTTGTTGCGCCAGTACTGGTAACCGACACCGCCGTATAAGACGCCCTTGCGTGCTGCGATTGCCCCGATGTCCAAGAGGACGGCGGTTTCTATCAGCGTTTCGGGCTCGGTGCTCTGCCCAAAGCCGTCCTTGCCCTTTGCCCCGATGTAGTCGACGAAGCCCTTCCATCTGGCGGGCAACCCTACGTTAAAGGGAATGTTCCAGACTATGTTGAGATCGTAAGTGTCTCTGAACCTGACTTCCGTGCCGACGATGCCGTTGCGGTTGCGTTCGGTCTGGTAGAGCAGGCTGACGTTGAGGACATCGGCGACATCGAAATGCAGCGTGGGGCCAATCGCGAACTTTCTCTTTCTCGACCCGAACGCATCATTCTTGGTATTCAGGTCGAGTCCGGCAGTCATCCCTAGATCGCGAACCGGCCCCAGCTTCAGGGGCGCTCCCAGCAAGGCGCCGAGACTCAGGCCGTGGCGGTAAACGAAATAGGCTTCGGCCGCGCCACCTCCGCCGTCCGCAGCAGGATCGGCGCTGTCGGAGAGCAGCAGGTCCAGATTGAAGAAGTTGGTGCCGTACGTGTATCCGCTGACGTGCTGAACGGTCACGATGCTCTTGGCGATATCCGAGTCATTGGCCGGTTCACGATACTGCGTGCCGAAGCGATAGCCGAGCAGCGTGTCGCTCCAATCCGCGGCCGGGCAGGGAACGGCATGAGAGACCATCGCCGCGCCGGCCAGCAGAATCGGACCCAAGCTGCGGATTTCTCTGCGAAGAAATGACATGGCGCTGCGCTCCTGAGGTCCCGGACTGCGCCGAATCGTCGACGCTCAGTAACGCGCATGCAGAACTGGTCCCGAGTGTCTGGAAAACATGCACAGCCGGGGGCCTAAGTTGTCTATATCGCGCTTGCGAAAGCCTGTGTTACTCGATTTAGACTGAGGTAACGAGGTGACCAGTGTGAGTGGCGACGCAACGGTTGTACCCGGCCGACCATGGCTGCGATGGGCTGGGTTGATCGTTGCTGTTGCTGTTGCCAACTACGTTTCCGGGCGTCTGGGGCTGCTGCTGGCCCTTCCTCCTGGATTCTCGACGGCGGTCTGGCCGCCTTCCGGGATCGCCTTGGGTGCTGTGCTTCTGTTCGGTGAGCGCATCTGGCTTGGCGTCTGGCTGGGTTCGTTTGCGATGAACATCTTCATCGCCGAACAGTCGGGGCCGATCGCCGACTGGACGCGCGCAGCGGTTGTTGCCGGATGCATTGCCCTGGGCTCGACCGCGCAGGCGCTGGTCGGAGCACGGCTGATCCGCCGCTGGGTCGGATTCCCCAATGGGCTGCTGTTCGAGAAGGACATCATCCTGTTCCTGCTCCTTGGCGGGCCGCTGAGCTGCGTCATCGCGCCCACCGCAGGGATCGGCACGCTGGTTGGCTTCGGGATCATGCCGCCGTCGGTCGCGCCCTTCCAGTGGTGGACATGGTGGATCGGCGACACCATCGGCGTGCTGGTGATCATGCCGCTGCTGCTGATCGCGCTGGCCGAGCCCAAAGACGTGTGGCGCGGCCGGGTCTTGTCGGTCGGCCTGCCGTTGGTCGCAGCGTTCGGCGTCGCCATCCTGTTCTTCATCTATTCGAGCCGTGTCGAGCAGGCGCACATCACCGACACAGCGGATCGTCAAACGGAGGGCTTGGCAGCAGCAGTACAGAGCAGCCTTGAGCATAAGCGCGATCTGATGGAATTCATGGCGGGCGCTTTGGAAATCAATCCGCGGATTTCGCGATCCGAGTTCAGGAAGCTGACCGACCGAGTATTGCCTCGCCTGAGCGGTGTGCAGGCCATGGAGTGGTGTCCGAGAGTGACGCAGGCCCAGCGCGCGGAATTCGAGCGGGCCGCACGAACCGATGGATACCGCCAATTCCAGATTACGGAAACAGGGGCACCGGGGCTGCGCGCCGCAGGGGCACGCGACGAATACTTTCCCGTCTACTATGTCGAGCCGTACGCGGGGAACGAGTCCGCGCTGGGTTATGACCTGGGGGCCGATCCGATTCGCCTGGCTACGTTGCGCGGCGCCCAACTGACTGGCCAACCGACAGCGAGTCCGCCTTTAACCCTGGTCCAGGAGACCGGTCTCCAGCGCGGTGTTTTGGTTGCGCTGGCCGTGACCCGTCAGCCTGCCGAAGCCATCGGCGGCGAGCGCCGCGCAGAGCTAGCCGGATACCTCGTCATGGTCCTGCGCATCGGCGACATGATGGCTGATGTCTGGCGCACTTCATCTGCGGCGGGCCTGATTGTCGCCTTGGACGACGCGGCAGCACTTGACGCGGAGCAACAGCTGCTCGCTCCGCTACGGATAGGCGATGCACCCGATTCGCAGTCGTCGCCTGAGGCCGGAGGTCCGTGGTCCGTGAAGTCGATCGAGTTCGGCGGACGTGAATGGGTGCTGCGGCAGGCACCGACCGTCGCCGCCGCCGCCGGTCAGCGCAGCCTCGTGGCCTGGGTCGTGCTCGCGGGCGGCATGCTGTTCACGAGTCTGCTGGGCGCCTTCCTGCTCGCCGTTACGGGTCGGGCGATACACGTCAGGCGCCTGATGAACGAGCGGGCCAAAGCCGACGAACGATTCCGCCTGACGGTCGAGGCGGCGCCCAGCGCGATGATCATCGTCGATCAGCGGGGGCTGATCACTCAGGTCAATACCGAGGCGGAACGATTGTTTCGCTACCGGCGGGACGAGATGCTAGGCCGGTCGGTCGAAATGCTGGTGCCAGACGGTGCCAAGTCCGGGCACGTGCGCTCCCGTGCCGGCTACTTCTCGTCGGTCGCACCCCGCACGATGAGCGCGCGGCGAGAGCTTTATTGCATAACTAAAGACGGCTCGACGGTTCCGGTGGAGATCGGACTCAGTCCCATCCACACCGACGAGGGCATCGTCGTGCTTGCTTCGATCCTGGATATAACGCAGCGCCGGCAAGCCGAGCGGGCGCTGACCGACGCAAACCGCTCGCTCGCCGGCCAAGTGGAGGAGACGCAGCAAGCCATGGCGCGGCTGCAGGACACACAGGATCAGCTCTTGCAGGCCGAAAAGCTGGCGGCCCTGGGCGATCTCGTCGCAGGCGTGTCGCACGAGATCAACACGCCGGTGGGCATCGGCATCACGGCCGCTTCGCACTTGCAGGACGAGGTGCATGCGATCGTTGCCGCGAGCCGGGCGGGCGCGCTGACGCGCGATCAGTTCGAGAAGTTCATGCACAACAGCGAAGAGGCCGCCGCAATTCTCCTGCGCAACCTGGGCCGGGCCGCGGAACTGATTCGAAGTTTCAAACGTATCGCCGTGGACCAATCCACGGAGGAACACCGCCGCATCAACGTGAAGTCGTACATCGACGAGATTCTGATCAGCCTGCGGCCGAAAACGAAGCATACGCAACACCGCATCGTCGTCGACTGCCCGGACGATCTTCAGATCGACACGGTCCCGGGGGCCTTGTCGCAGATCGTGACCAATCTCGTCGTCAACGCGCTGATCCACGCGTTCACCCCCGAGCATCCGGGCACGATGACGATTGCGGTCGCGGCCGACGAGAACAAGGTCACGATGAAGTTCGCCGACGACGGGGTCGGCATTCCGCCCGAGCACCTGCAGCAGATCTTCGTCCCGTTCTTCACCACGCGGCGCGGGCAGGGCGGAACCGGTCTTGGGCTGAGCATCGTCTTCAGCCTCGTACACCAGACGCTTGGGGGCAGCATCGACGTCGCCAGCTCACCGGGTGAGGGTGCCGTCTTCACGATTTCATTTCCCGCGCCGTTGCGCGCGGAGGAGCGCACACCATGACTACGACGACGCAGATGAACGATGGACCGATGATCTTCGCCGAGGCGGTTGCGGCACCGCGGGAAGCGACGGGGGAGGCCTGGAAAGTCCTGATCGTCGACGACGAGGCCGATGTGCATACCGGCACGAGGCTCGCGCTCGATGATTTTTCGCTCCATGGCCGGTCCTTGCAGTTCCTGCATGCTTACAGCGGCGCGGAGTCGGTCGAGATCATGCGCCGCGAACGTGATATCGCGTTGGTGTTGATGGACGTGGTCATGGAAACCGAGCATGCCGGTCTGGACGCCATCCGCGCGATCCGCTCGGAACTCGCCAACCGTTTCGTACGTATCGTTCTCAGGACCGGGCAGCCCGGACAGGCGCCGGAAAAAGACGTGGTGCGGTCCTTCGACATCAACGACTACAAGGAGAAGACCGAGCTGACCGGCAAGAAGCTGTTCACGCTGGTGCATACC
>JBAZXW010000058.1:13365-17247 GCA_041659605.1 Sinimarinibacterium sp.
GGCATCAATCACTACCGGGAACTCGTGGCGATGGAGCAGTCGCGCGTGGGGCTCGAGAAGGTGATTCACGCCTCAAGCGCGCTTTTCGAGTTGCAGACATTCATGCGGTTCGCGCGGGGGGTTCTGCAGCAGCTCGCGGCGCTGCTCTATGCCCATCGGGATGCCGTCATCGTCCAGGCCGCCGGATTTGCGGCGACGCGGGACAACGGCGACTTCAAGATCGTGGCCGGAACCGGTGGATATTCAGCATACGAAGGGCGCCTGGCGAAGGAGGTTCTCGACGCCGAAGCGCTGGCCCATATCCAGAAGGCCCTCCAGCACAACGGGCCGCTGATGGCCGACCATCACTTCGCCGTGCAGTTCGTCACGAAGTCCAGCATCCAGCACGTGGTCTACCTCACCAGCGAGACGCGGTTCAGTCCGGCCGACACCCGGCTGGTGGAGCTGTTCTGCCGCAATGTCGCCATCGCCTTCGAAAACATCGATCTGCACCAGGAGATCATCAGCTCGCAGCAGCAGCTGATCCTGCTGCTCAGCTCGGCAATCGAGGAGCGTTCGAGGGAGTTGCGCAATCACGTCAAGCGGGTTTCCGAATACTCCGTCAACCTGGGGCGGCTCGCCGGCTTGGAAGAGGAGGATCTGGACGCGCTGGCTGTCGCAGCCGCCATGCACGATCTCGGGAAGATTGCGGTTCCGGATGCCATCCTCAACAAGCCCGGTCTGTATAACGCCGATGAGCGGGCGGTCATGGAAACCCACGTCGAGCGGGGGCGCCAGATGCTCGAAGGGCAAAACGCCCATCTGCTCAAGATGGCGGGCATCGTCGTCAGCGAACATCACGAGCGTTGGGATGGCAACGGTTATCCCAGTCGCCTCCGCGGCGAACAGATTCACATCTTCGGCCGCGTCGCCGCGATCGCCGATGTCTTTGACGCATTGAGCACGGCGCGTTGCTACAAGGATCCTTGGCCTATGCAGAAAGTCATCGACTACTTCGAGGAGCAGCGCGGACAACATTTCGATCCGGCGCTTGTCGATTTGTTCCTGGCGAATCTGGATCAGTTCCTGGCCATCAAAGCGCGTCTCTACGGAGCCTGACGGGAGCGAAAGGTGCACGCGGATGTACCAGTGCTCCGCCTACTTTCTGGTCGCGCCGGACGAGCGCGAGGGCGATGTGCAATCGCAGTTCGCGCGCCCGGCTGCGTATTCCGCGCCATGCCGGTCCATGATTCCGCCGCATGTCGGTCCAGTGTTCCGCGGCAAGTCGGTCCACGATTCCGCGGCATGTCGGTCCAGTAGGTGATGCGGGATAACCCCGCTACGCTCGCGCCCTTTTTCCAATTGGAAGGGGGTCGAGGTGGCGCAACCGAGGTTATCCGTGCGCAAGATTCGAGAGGTGCTGCGCCTGCGGTTCGAGGCCGGCGTGTCGGAGCGGCAGATCGGCGTGGCGCTGTCGATGGCGCGATCCACGGTGCAGGAGTGCCTGCGCCGCGTCCGCGAAGCCGGGCTTTCCTGGCCGCTGCCAGGTGATGCCGATGACGCGGCGCTGGAGGCGCGGCTGTATCCGGTCGGGCACGTCGCGCCGACATTTCCGAAACCCGACTTCGAGCACGTCCACGCCGAGCTGAAGCGCAAGGGCGTGACGCGCCTGCTGCTCTGGCAGGAGTACCGACTCGGCCATCCGGACGGCTGCGAGTACAGCGCCTTCTGCGATCACTATCGCGCCTGGCTGTCGACCCAGGACGCGGTGTTGCGCCAGACCCACGCGCCGGGCGACAAGCTCTTCGTCGATTACGCCGGCCAGACCGCGCAGGTGGTCGACCCGGCGACGGGCGAGATCCGGGAAGCGCAGGTCTTCGTCGCCGTACTCGGCCATTCGAGCTACACCTACGCGGAGGCGACGTGGACGCAATCGGCGCCGGACTGGATCGCCTCGCACGTCCGCACCTTTGATTTCCTCGACGGCAGCCCGGCGGCGACGGTGCCGGACAATCTCAAGGCCGGCGTCACCAAGCCGGACCGCTACGACCCAGACCTGAATCCCGCCTACCAGGAATTCTCCCGGCACTACGGGCTCGCCATCCTGCCGGCTCGGGTGCGCAAGCCGCGCGACAAGGCCGCGGTCGAGAGCGGCGTGCTGCTGGTCGAGCGGTGGATTCTGGCGCGGCTGCGCAACGCGACCTTCTTCTCCCTGGCCGCCCTCAATGCCGCCATTCGCGCGCTCGTCGCCGAGCTCAACGCCAAGCCGTTCCAGAAGCGCGAGGGCACGCGCGCCAGCGTCTTCGCCAGCAGCGAGAAGCCGGCGCTGAGGCCATTGCCAGCGTCGCCCTACGAGTACGCGACCTGGAAGAAGGCCAAGGTCCATCTCGACTATCACGTCGAGGTCGAGCGCCGGTACTACTCGGTGCCGTTTGCGCTGATCGGGCGGACCGTCGAGGTCCGACTGACCGTCTCCACGATCGAGGTCTTCCTGCGCGGCCAGCGCGTGGCGGCGCACCTGCGCTCGCGCATCCGCGGCAGCTTCACGACGTTGCCGGATCATCGTCCGCCTCGGCACAAGGCCGTCGTCGAGCTTTCGCATGAGCGCCTGCTGCGCGAGGCGACGGCCATCGGGCCGGCCACGGCCAGCGTCGTGCGTCAGCAAGTCCACGCGCGCGTCCATCCCGAGCAGACCCTACGCCGATCGCTCGGCATCCTGCGCCTGGCCAAGGATTTCGACGCCGCGCGACTGGAAGCGGCCAGTGAGCGTGCTCTGATTCTCGGCAGCACCAATTACCGCACGCTGCGCGCGCTGATCAAGGCGCCGGTGCAGAAAGAGATTCCCGCTTTGTCCCTTCCCGCGCACGGCAATCTGCGCGGGCCCACGTACTACCAATGAGGAATCGACGCCTTGCTACAGCATCCCCTGTTTGACCAGCTCCACGCCCTGCGCCTGCGCGGCATGGCCGCAGCACTCGAGCACCAGCTCACGCGTCCCGACGCAGTGGACCTGTCCTTCGAGGATCGTCTTGCGCTGCTTCTGCAGCACGAGGTCCACGACCGCAAAGCCCAGAAGCTCGGCCAGCGACTGCGCTGGGCCAAGCTCGCGCAGAGCGCCTGCCTGGAAGACCTCGACACCAAGACGCCGCGCGGCCTGCAGAAGATCGTGCTTGGCCAGGTCACGGACCTGGCCTGGATACGAGAGCGGCTCAACGTCCTGCTCTGCGGGCCCACCGGTGTCGGCAAGTCCTGGATCGCCTGCGCCATCGGGCACTCGGTGTGTCGCGCCGATCACTCGGTGCGCTTCTTCCGCATGCCGCGACTGATCGACGAGCTGGCGCGTGCCACCGCCATGAGCAATCGCTCCGGCTTCTTCCGCCAGATCGCCAAGGTGGACCTTCTGATCCTCGACGATTTCGGCCTCGCGCCACTCACCGAGCAGACGCGCCGCGATCTGCTCGAGGTCCTCGACGATCGCTACGACAAGAAGTCCACGCTGATCACCAGTCAGCTTCCGGTCGAGCAGTGGCACGCCTATCTCGGCGATCCCACGCTGGCCGACGCGATCCTCGATCGGCTGGTGCACAACAGCTACCGGCTCAACCTCACCGGCGAGTCCATGCGCAAGAGAAAGACGACCAAGTCGGCTACGCCGAATTGACGCCCATCCACCAACCAATCAGAGTATTTCCGTCCCGATCACCACTGGACCGGCATGCCGCGGATTGCTGGACCGACATCGCGCGGAATCGTGGACCGACATTCGCGGAATACGCACAGGGCGCGATCCGGGGATTCCTGAAGTACGTCACGGAGAACGTCGCGTTCCGGAACGAAGTCCGCCGCCTATACGGTGTGGAGATCGTTCAAATCTGCACGTCGGAAAACTGTATCCCGCACGTC
>JBAZXW010000059.1:0-16518 GCA_041659605.1 Sinimarinibacterium sp.
GGGTTCTTCCGCTTCCTCGAAGCCAAGAGCGCCAGCAATCGTCCGTACACCATCAACGGCGACCAGGGGCTGCTGATCGCGCACCGGCATTTCGACATGCTCGGCGGCTTCGACGAGTCCCTGCCGATCTTCGAGGACCAGCGCATGGCCGCGCGCATCTTCGCCTGTGGGCGCTGGGTGTTGCTGCCGGGGAAACTGGTCACTTCGGCGCGGCGCTTCGAAGCGGAGGGTCACCGCGCCCGGCACACGCTGATGGCGATCATGATGGGCGCGCATGCCGCGGGACTGCACGAGTTCATCCGCGAGGCGCCGCAGCTGTATGTGGCGCAGCACGAAGCGGCGCGCCTGCAACTGGCCCCGTTCCGGCGTTTGCTGCGCGAGATTCTGACGCGGCACCGCCCGCGCGAGGTACTGGATGTGTTCTGGCAGTGCGGCCGCCTGGTGCGAGAGAACAGCTGGCAGCTCGCGCTGCTGCGCGATCTGTCGCGCGGCGATGGGCAAAGCCTGCGATTCTTCGACCGCCGCATCGCGCCGCTGCTCGACAATCCGCTGGCCGACGGCGTGACTGCGGCACTGGTCTCGGCCTGGTTCTTCCTCTGGCTGCCTTTGCAGCGCGGCCTCTGATCACCATCCGCTCATGAACGCAGCAACCGTTCCCGTCCTCGTCACCGGTGCCGCCGGTCTGGTCGGCCGCGCCCTGGTCGAAACCCTGGCCCGGGATCCGCGCTGGCGCGTGATCGCCAGCGATCTGCGCGCGCCGGCCGACTGGCTCGCACAAGTGCCCTTCATCGCGGCAGACCTGCTGACCGCAGACTGGCCGGCGCTGCTGCGCGAGCACGGCGTCGAGCGTGTCGTGCATCTGGCCGCGGTGGTCGCGACGCAGGCCGGGCGCGCCGCCGAACGCGTGCATGCGATCGAGGTCGGTGGCACACAGACGCTGTTTGCGGCGTGCCACGACGCCGGCGTGAGGCAGTTCATCGTCGCATCCAGCGGCGCCGCCTACGGCTACGCCGCGGATCTGCCGGTGCCGGTCGCGGAGGACTTCCCGCTGCGCCCGCATCCGGACTTTCCCTACGCCGCGCACAAGGCCGAGATCGAGCACTGGCTCGCGGCTCAGCCGGCGCCACCGGCGACGCTGGTGCTGCGCTTGTGCACCGTGCTCGCGCCCGGGCGCTCGACACCGGTGACGGCGTTGTTCGAGCGCGCGCCAATGCTCGGCCTGCGCGGCCATGACAGCCCGTTCTGCTTCGTGCATCGGGACGACGTTGTCGGCGCAATCGTCGCCGGGCTGGAGCGCGAAGCGAGCGGCACCTACAACGTCTCCGGCGACGGCTGGCTGACGCTCGACCAGATCGCCGTCGAGCTCGGCGCGCGCATCCGGCGGCTACCGCCGGCGCTGCTGCGCGCCGGCCTGCGGGTCGCACATGCGCTGCGCCTGAGCGGTTTCAGCGCCGGCCAGGTCGATTTTCTGGCCTACAGGCCGGTGCTCGACAATGCGCGTCTGAAAACACAACTCGGCTACGTACCGAAATACTCCAGCCAGGCCGCGTTCACCGCCTGGCGCAAAGCACGCGACATCCAACCCGGAGCACCCCGATGAGCCGCAACCTGCTGTCCCGCGCCGTCGCCGCGCTCGATGTCCTGCCCGCGCCCCTCGCCCGCCGCGCGACCACGCTGCTGTTCAACTCGCGGGTGCGCTTCGCCGGCACCGGCGGGCTGCGCTTCGAAGAGCTGTCGGCGGACCGCGCGATCGTCGTGATCCGCAACCGGCGCAAGGTGCAGAACCATATCGGCGGCGTCCATGCGGCGGCGATGGCGCTGCTCGCCGAAACCGCGACCGGCGCCGTGTTCGGCATGAACGTGCCGGACCCTGCATTGCCGCTGCTCAAGTCGATGCGTGTCGATTACCTCAAGCGCGCGCAAGGCGCGCTGCGCGCGACCGCGACGCTCGACGTCGCAGCCCGCGACCGCATCGCCAGCGAGGAACGCGGCGACCTGGTCGTGCCGGTGCGGGTGACCGACGAGTCCGGCGAGGAGCCGATCCGCTGCGAACTGCGCTGGGCCTGGGTGCCGAAGAAGCGCGACACATGATCTGACGATCACGCATGCCTCTGTCGACATTCCAGGCCGCCAAGCTCGCGGTCGCATCCTTCACCGGGCTGGAGAAGGATGCCCTGCACATCTACGTCGGCCTCGGCGTTTTCTTCGCCATCGCGGTGCTGTCGCGCCGCTCGGCCCGCTCGATTCTGCCGTGGCTCGCGGTGCTCGTCGTCGCCCTGTTCGGCGAGGCCATGGACCTGCGCGACGGCCTGATGGGACTGGGTGCATGGCACTGGACCGATAGCGTCCATGACATTCTCAATACCCTGTTCTGGCCGACCATCCTGGTCGTGCTCGGCCGATCGACCTCGATCTTCGGCGCCGCCGACGACTAGCGCGACGTACCCAGTTCCACCGGCGGCAGGAACAGCGCGTCGCGCTTCGCGGTGCTTCCGGGTGGCGGGGCGCCGTCGGCGATCCACTGGCGGATGACCGCGATCGTGTCGGCCGACAGCGACGCCTGGCCTTGCGGCATGCGGTCGCCGGACGTCTGCGTGCCTTCGAGCTTGTCGATCAGGTAGCTGGTGTCCGGACTGCCGGGTTCGACGCGACGCAATGACGGCGCCTGGCGGCTCGCAACGTCGACGAGATTGTCGTAGCTGGTCTGCGCGTCCTCCAGGCGCAGACCCTCCTGCGCGCCGACGCCTCGATGACAACCGGACGTCGCGCAGCGCGGCGAGAACACCTGTGCCTGGATCGACTCGATCGTCGGCTGCAGCTCATCGGGCTCCGGCGCCGCGCTTCCGCCGCCACCGCCGCCGCACGCCGCCAGCGCAGCGCCCACGACAGCCCACACAAATCTGTATTTCATTGCTCCCTCCTTGCGAGAGGACACCCGGCGTCGCTGCGCTCCTCGGTGCAGCGCCGGCGCTCACAATCCTGAGCGTAGCGCGCGGCGGCTCAGGCGACCAGCAGCTGCCGTTCGGCTTCGAGCTGCGCGATCGACGCGGCGTCGCGGCGCAGGTCGAAGCGCGCATTCAGTCCGAGTTGATCGTATGCGGGAACATGGGGATTCACGAGTCGCGCCAGCAGCCCGGCGCGCGCGCGTTGCTCCTGCAGCGCGGCGACGCAGACCACGTCGGCGTAGTCCGCCGGGCCTTCGTGCCACCGCGCCGGGTCGGCGCTGAGGGTCGGAACCTGGGCCAGTTCCGGCGGAAAGTTCCAGGCTTGCAGCAGGTGTGTGCCGACACGCGCCTGCAGCCGCATCAGTCCTTCGCGCAGCGCCGCCGGATGATCGACCAGCTCCGACCGCGATTCGACCAGGCTGGCCAGCGGCAGCAGGCCGATTTCATGCAACAGACCGGCGAGCATCGCCGTGGCCGGATTCAGCTTTGTCCGGCTGCGCGCGAGCACCGCTGCGATGGCTGCCACTTCGAGGCTGCGCGCCCACGACGTGCGCAGGATCTGCGCCAGCGCCGGCGTGCGCGCGACGTACATCTGCTCGAGCACGAAGCGATTGACCAGCGTGCGGGTCAGCTGCAGGCCGAGCCGCATCACCGCCTGCGGCAAGTTGTCGAGCGGCCTGCCGCCGTAGGCCGCGCTGTTGGCGACGCGCATCAGCCGCGCCGCTGTGGCAGGGTCGGTCGCGATTTCGCGGGCCAGGCGTGCAACCGAAACCGTCGGATCGGCGCACAGCCGGCTGACGCGCAGCGCCACGTCCGGCAGTGTCGGCAGGTTCAGCTCGTCGCGGCCCAGCGCATCGACGACGGTCAGCCACAGGTACAGCATCTTCGCCACGCCTCCCTTGTCTCGTAATCAGGGGCTGTAACGGCAGACAGGGTGAGACGTTGAGCTTTGATCGATCGTCGGTCGCGGCCACCCGATGACGAGTCCGCCCGTCAGTCTGCCCCCGCCACCGAGCGGACGTTTCGGCGCATCGAGAATCCGTTCAGAGCAACCGCTTGCGCTTGAAGTAGAGCACCAGAGCACCGGCGATGACGGCCAGCAGCGCGAGCACGCCGAAGTAGCCGTGGCGCCAGCGCAGCTCGGGCATGTAATCGAAGTTCATGCCGTAGACACCGACAATGAAGGTCAGCGGGAAGAAGATCGCTGACAGCACCGTCAGCGCCTGCATGACGCGGTTGGTGCGGTGAGTCACGGCGGCGAAATGCAGCTGCACGGCCGCTTCGAGATCGCGCTCCAGGTCGCCGGCATGCGCCAGCACGCGTCCCACATGGTGGACGACATCGCGATAGTGCACCTCGTCGGCCTGGTCCCAGTCGAAGCGGCTGTTGCGATGCCAGACGTCGAGCGCCTCGAGCTGGCGTTCGGACAGCGCTTCGAGCCGACGTGTTTCGCGGCGGCCGACCAGCAGCTCGCGCCAGTCCAGCGTCGAATGCGAATCGAGCAGCGCATCCTGCAGCTCGGTCAGGTGCCGATTCATCGGCTCGCGGATCGCCAGGAAGCGATCGACCATCGTGTCGACCAGCAGATGCGCGAGGCGCAGCGGCGAGGGCGGCGCCTTGAGACGGCCATCGAGCAGGCGTTCACGCACCTGATCGACGCTGACGTTGTCGACGGCACGCACCGTGACCAGCATGCGATCGAAGATGAACAGTGCGGCCACGCACGCCTCGATCGGAAAGATCTCCTCCTGCGGCGCCAGGCCTTCGAACACGACCATGTCGTACTCGGCAGTGCCGTCGAAGAACGACGGGTGCGTCGGGTTGAGGCTGTCTTCGAGATGCTGCTGCTCGACGGCCGCGCCGACCAGCGGCTCAACCCAGCACGTCCAGTCGCGCGACTGCTCGCGGATGAAGTCGACCCAGACGAAACCCTCGTCCGGCAGCGGCGCCTGCGGATCGAGCGCGCGCGGTTTCTGGCCGTTGACGAAGTGATGGAGATCCATGGACCGGAAAATAGCAGGCCCGCTGACCGAAATGTCAGCGGGCCTGGCAATACCGCAGGTGCGGACCTTACTTCAGCAGTTCTTCGATCGCCGCACGCTCTTCGCGCAGCTCGTTCTCGGTGGCGGTCATGCGGCCGCGGCTGAACTCATCGACGCTCAGGCCCTGCACGATCTCGTACTGGCCGTTCTTGCAGATGCAGGGGTAGCCGTAGACGATGCCCGGCTTGATGCCGTAGCTGCCGTCTGAGGGCACGCCCATCGACACCCACTTGCCGTTGGAGCCCAGCGCCCAGTCGTGCATGTGATCGACGGCGGCCGAGGCAGCCGAGGCGGCGGACGACAGGCCGCGCGCCTTGATCACCGCGGCGCCGCGCTGCTGCACGGTCGGGATGAAGTCCTTCTCGACCCAGGCCTGGTCAACCAGCGATTTCGCCGGCTTGTTCTTGACGGTGCAGTGGCTGATGTCCGGGTACTGCGTGGAGCTGTGGTTGCCCCAGATGATCATCTTCTCGATGTCGGTCGAGTGCGCGCCGGTCTTGGCGGCAAGCTGCGACAGCGCGCGGTTGTGGTCGAGGCGCACCATCGCGTGGAACTGCTTCGGGTCGAGGCCCTTGGCGGCGGTGGCGGCGATCAGCGAGTTGGTGTTCGCCGGGTTGCCGACGACCAGCACACGCACGTCCTTGCTCGCCTTGGCCGCGATCGCCTTGCCCTGCGGGCCGAAGATGCCGCCGTTGGCGGTCAGCAGATCCTTGCGCTCCATGCCGGGGCCGCGCGGACGCGCGCCGACCAGCAGGGCGTAGTCCGTGCCCTCGAATCCCGACATCGGGTCGGAGTGGATCTCGACGCTGTGCACCAGCGGGAAGGCGCAGTCGTCGACTTCCATGACCGTGCCCTTGAGCTTCTCCAGCACTTCCGGCACCGGCACTTCGAGCAACTGCAGGATCACCGGCTGATCCGGACCCAGCAACGAGCCGGAGGCGACGCGGAAGATGAGCGAGTAGGCGATCTGGCCGGCGGCGCCGGTGATCGCGACCTTGACGGGTTTTTTCATGTCCGGGAACTCCCCAAGAATCGGTGCGGGACGGTGGAAGGGGCCGCGATTTTAGCCTGTTCCGGCCAGCATGGCGGCGGATGGCTATGATCCGGCACCGCGCCTCGCCTGAGCCAGATCCCATGCCGCACGACGAATCACGCCCCCTGGCCGCCCGGCGCGGCATCCCCAAGGGTGTGTGGGCGCTGGGCTTCGTCAGCCTGTTCATGGACATCTCCTCGGAGATGATCCACGCGCTGCTGCCGGCCTTCCTGGTCACCGTGGTCGGCGCCAGCGCGCTCACCGTGGGCCTGATCGAAGGCATCGCCGAGGCCACCGCCTCGATCGTCAAAGTGTTTTCCGGCGCGATCAGCGATGCGTTGAACCGGCGCAAGCTGCTCGCGGTCATCGGTTATGGCCTGAGCGCGCTTACCAAACCGCTGTTCCCGCTCGCCACCTCCGCGTTGCCGATCTTCGGCGCGCGCTTCATCGACCGCATCGGCAAGGGCATCCGCGGCGCCCCACGCGACGCCTTGGTCGCCGATCTGACGCCGCCCGAAGTGCGCGGCGCCGCCTTCGGCCTGCGCCAGTCGCTGGACACGGTCGGTGCGTTCTGCGGACCGCTGCTGGCGATTCTGTTGATGTCTGCCAGCGGCGACGATTTCCGCTTCGTGTTCTGGGTCGCGGTCATTCCGGCGCTGATCGCCGTCGTCGTGCTGGTCTTCGCAGTCAAGGAGCCGCAGCGGGCAGCCCCGTCACGGCCGCGCTCGCCGATTCATCTCGACGAACTGCGCCGCCTCGGCCCGGCCTACTGGCGCCTGGTCATCGTCGCTTCGCTGCTGACGCTGGCGCGCTTCAGCGAAGCCTTCCTGCTGCTGCGCGTGCAGGAACTGGGGCTGGCGCTAGCACTGCTACCGCTCGCGCTGGTGATCATGAATCTTGTCTACAGCGCATCGGCCTACCCGGTCGGCGTGCTAGCCGACCGAAGCAATCCGCGCGTGCTGCTCGGCCTGGGCTTCTGCGTGCTGATCGTCGCCGACCTGGTGCTCGCGGCGGCGCAGACCTGGGCCGTGGCGCTGCTCGGTGTCGCCCTCTGGGGCCTGCACATGGGCATGACCCAGGGCCTGTTCGCGACGCTGGTCGCCGAGATTGCGCCCGCAGATCGCCGCGGCACCGCCTTCGGCCTGTTCCATCTCGGCAATGGCCTGGCGCTGCTCGCGGCCAGCGTGATCGCCGGGGCACTCTGGCAGCAGTTCGGCGGCCCTGCGACGTTCATCGCCGGGGCGATCTTTACCGTGCTAGGACTGGGCGCGGCGGCGCTGATCCGTCGCTGACCCCCAACTGCTCGCGTGCGTCGGTCCAAGCCGGACGCACTTGGCAATGCGACCTGAGCAGCCGGACTACGACCGCGATATTGCGCGCGTCAGCAGTGACGAGTACCTGAATGCGCCGAACGCCGACGGAGCGGTCTACGAGCCCGCCGGCTCAGCTCGATTCGATCGAAGTCACAGGCGAGCGCATCTCCGCTATTGGTGGATAGCTCATGTTCTGAGCCGGAAGCGCGCTAAGGTTCCAAAGACTAATAACGGGAGGAGTGCAATGCTTGGTGCAATTATCGGAGACATCGTCGGATCGATCTACGAATTTGACAACATCAAGACCAAGAACTTTGCAATCTCGATCGGAGGCGACTCCGATACCATCGGCGCGATTGCCGGTGGGGTTGCCGAGGCGCTGTTTAGCATTGGAGATACGATACTAGAACAAGCAATGATCAAGCTTGATGCGAGTCACCGACAGTTAGTTGATTCGCTCTACCGAATCATTGCCTGACCTCGCCGAGAAGTGAAGGTTTGTCGTGAAGACGATTGCACATCGAGGTTCTGGAGAGGGTGGCCCGTCAATTTGCTTTGTTCAGGCCGGCTTGACAGGCTTGGTGCGAGGTGGGTGCGTTGACTCATACGTCGTATCCACGGAAGACGGATTCAGTCCGCTTGGCCGTGATCGCTTGACGATCTCTCGGGAGCTGGGGGTTCCCGAGGAAGAAATAAAACAACTCGCGGCTTGGAACCACTTTGAGAATCGGCGGGTGACTGCGATCGCTATAAGCAGTCGATGGCCGCGGGATGGAGTCCCTGGGCTTCGAGGCGTAATCTTGGCGCCGGCAGAGTCGTCCGAATGCTATAGGCAGTTTGCAGAGCCCTATTTTGGCAAGCCGTATAGGGACTTTTATTACAACGTTACTTACGAATCCCTTTTTTTCGCTACGTCCAGATGGGGTTCTCGACTACCAGCGCTGTCCCATCTGTCCGCATCCGGTCGATTTCACAGGGACGTCGCAGCGTGCAACATCGAGGCGCTGGATCACCTCTGTGACAGCAGGCCAGGGACAGTGGGCTCATTGACCTTTCTAGGATGCTGTATCGACGAGAGTCACGTTCGAAGCGGGATCGAAACAGTGGACGCGGAGAAGGGCACCTCTGTCCATCGCCCTATTACGGTTCAGGCCGAACAAAATGGGCAGATCACGTTGCTTCATCTGCAATGGTAGACCCGTAGCGTCGCCAGCTAGCTAGGCGACTGGAGAAGTGTCGTATGCACAGTTCGCAAAAGGCGGACATCGTGCGTCTGCTGAACGAAATGCCGGGAAGTTTTGCCAATCTACCAGGCGAGATATTTTCTTCGGGACTGTCGGCCCTGACTCCGGGAGATTTCTACTTGGCTGGATTGAATCCGATGGCGGGAAGTCGCTACCCAACGCTTCGTGACCACATCGCCGATTGGAGGCTGGATTCTTTCTCCGCCTTCTTGCACCAATGTTGGAACAAGACCTGCTGGAATGTTGACTGCTATGGGCTTCAACATTCCCTCCAATGCACTCACGAACGGGGCACCGACCGCCACCAGATGGCTGTTCGACGATTGATGGAACGCGCCCGTCCGGGTTTTGATCTGGCCCGGCTTTTCGCTACGAATGCCGTATTTGCTCGATCGGCCAGCGCATCCAGCTTCCAAAAGGAAAATGGGCTATCGATGGCACAGGCATTCGACGTGTGCTGGCCGTTGCACAAGTATTTTCTGTCCATTGTTCGCCCGAGCATTATTCTATGCCTCGGCTACCAGCAAGGCGGTAGCGCATACTCGTTATTTAGCCGGAAAGCGGCAGGGGGATTGGTGACCCCTGTAAGTTCGTTCACCGCTGGGCGAAAATTTCCATCCTTCAAGTCTACTGAGATGACTTTCGACATCAATGGAGGTCGACTTTCCTGCCTCATCGTTGGAATACGCCATCCCAGCTACGTGCCTGATGCTGCCGATACGTCTGAATTCGCTGAGCTAGTTACACGCCATCTGCGTGCCGAACAATAGGCGGCGGCAACTGATGCACGGGCGTCCGTCTTAGACCTTTCCCGTTGGCAGGAGGTCATGTTTGAAGTACGAAGACCGCCCTCGGCTCCTCCGCGACCCAGAGGCGCTTGCTTCTCGATTGGGCGAGATCGAACAGGCGCATATAGCTCCGCTTACAGCCTTTGTGCGAAGGCTGAGAGAAAGAGCGGGGCCTCAGGCTTCAATACCGTTCTTTGATCCATGGGACGGTGGCGTTGGCGCGGAAGTTCTATTGCTGCTTGAAGCGCCAGGGCCGCAGGCGCGAAATTCAGGGTTCGTGTCTCGCAACAATCCGGATGTGACAGCCAGCAACTTGTTCGAGCTGACGAAGGAAGCAAACATAGCGAGAACGAGGACCATCCTCTGGAATGTTGTGCCGTGGTACATAGGAGCGGGAGCGCGAATCAGGCCTGCGAGCGCGGGCGATATATCGTCCGGTATCGAATCACTGGATGAGCTTCTCAGCTTATTGCCGCAGATTCGTGGGGTCGCCTTGCTTGGCAGAAAGGCTCAAAAGGCTGAAGCGCACATCAGAACCCTCCGGCCGAACCTGTTCGTCGAGTCGTGTCCCCACCCAAGCCCCGTATTCGTTAATCGCAGGCCCGTCAATCGCGAGGTGCTGTTGAGTTCGTTCCGGAGGATTCAGGCGAGAATGGAGCGGCCTTGATTGCTGGCTGCAATTCGTCCCAGCCGCCGATTGGAGTCCAGTAAGACTTTCGAAGAAGCCGCGCCACGCACGCCGGCATGGTCGCGGCGAGGCCGAGCCTCACCCGTTGGCCTGCAGCACCAGCCGCGGCGGCGTGCGCAGCACGTGGCGCAGTGACAGCCAGCCCAGTGCCGCGACGATGACCGCGCCGGCGAGCGTGCCAATCAGCCACAGCAGCGGGCGCGGGCCGTAGGGAATCCGGAAGACCTGCTCGGCCAGCACCCAGGCCAAGCTCTGCGCGGCGATCGCGGCGACCAGGCCGGCAAGCGCGCCGAGCACCGCGTATTCGGCGATCAGGCCGCGCGCGATCAGGCCCGAGCTGGCGCCAAGCGCGCGCAGCAGCGCGGTTTCGCGCACGCGCTCGGCGCGCGTGCCTTCAATCGCGGCGAGCAGCACCGTCAGGCCCGCCGCGAGCGTGAACAGGAAGATGAACTCCACCGCGGTGATGATGCGTTCGACGATGCCGCGCACCTGGTTCATCACTGCTTCGATGTCGAGTGCCGTGACGTTCGGGAACTGCTCACTCAGCTCGCGCAGCAGCGTGCGATTGTCCCGTGGCATGTAGAAGCTCGTCAGCCACTGCGCCGGTACCGACTCCGGCACCGCGCCCGGCGGCACGAGTAGGAAGAAGTTCGGACGGAAGCTGTCCCACTCGACGGTGCGGAAGCTGTGCACCGTCAGCGCCAGCCGTTCGCCGGCGAAGTCCAGCGTCATCGTGTCGCCCAATTTCAGGTTCAGACGCTTGATCGCGTACTCGTCGGCCGACAGCCAGGGTTTGCCTGTGCCGGCCTCGCCCCACCACTCGCCTTGCGTGATGCGGTTGTCTGCACCCAGGTTCGCCGTCCACGACAGGTTGAAGTCGCGGTTGATCCAGCGCTGCGTTTCCAGATCGTCGAAAGAGTCGGCGGTCACCGGAACGCCGTTGAGTTCGACCAGGCGCCCGCGTGCCATCGGCCACAGCTCCAGATCGCGATAGCCGCGCTCCGCAAAGAAGCGCCGCAAGGCCTCGACCTGTCCGGACTGGATGTTGATCAGGAACTGGTTGGGCGTGTCCGCCGGCAGCTTGCGCTGCCAGGACTTGAGCAAGTCCTCGCGCACCACCGACACCAGCAGCAGCGCGAGCAGCGCCAGGCCGAGCGTCGTCACCTGCGCCACCGTCGCCGCGCGGCGACGGCCGACATTGCCCAAGCCAAAGCGCCAGGACATGCCGACGCGGCCGCGCAAGGGACGCAGCGCCAGCACGAGCAAGGTGGCGAGCAGTGCCAGCGCCAGCAGTGTGGCGGCAGCGCCGCCGAGCACGAACAGCGCCAGCTGCGCATCGCCGGTCGCCAGCCACAGCAACGATGCACCGGCCGCCACTGCGATCAGCCAGACGATGCGCGAGCCGGCGAATCCGTCGAGATTGCGCTGGAACACCCGCAGCGGCGGCGCGCGCCGCGCGTCGAGCATCGGCGGTGCGGCAAAGCCGACCAGCATCAGCAGGCCGAGCGCACTGGCGGTGAGCAATGGGGTCAGCGACGGCCGCGGCAGCTGCAGCTGGATCAGTTCGCTGAGGATGCGCGTCAGGACTTCCTGCGCGCCGTAGGCAATGGCGGCGCCGAGCGCGGCGCCAAGCGCACCGAGCAACGCGAGTTGCAGCAGCAGTGCGCGCACGAGAAATCCCTGCCGGGCGCCCAGGCATTTGAGCAAGGCGATCTCGTCGCGCAGCTTCTCGCCGTACTGTCGTGCCGCCAGTGCAACGGCGGCTGCCGACAGCAGCGTCGCCGCGAGGATCGCGATGTCGAGAAACTGTCCGGCACGCTCCAGGGCGTTGCGGATCTCGGGGCGCGCGTCCTGCGGACTCTGGCGGCGTGCGCCCTCCGGTGGCGGCTGCGCGGCCAGCTGGGCAACCGCGTCCGCGGGGCCGGCGACCAGCAGGTTGTACTGCGCCCGGCTGCCCGGTCCGAGCAGGCCGCTGGCGGCGAGGTCAGCCGCGTTGATCATCACGCGCGGCGCAAGGTCGGCGAAGCCGTTGCCGCGGTCCGGCTCGGTGACGATCACCGCGCTCACGCGCAGCTGCAGCGCGCCAACCTTGATCGTCGCTTCGGGCGCCAGATGCAGCGCCTGCCACAGGCGCGCATCGGTCCATGCCTCGCCGGGCGCGGGGACACCGGTCGCCGCGCGCAGCTCGCCATAGGGCTCGTCGGCGATCCACGGTCGCCCGCGCAAGGGATAGCCGTGCTCGACCGCCTTGACCGACGCAAGCGTGTTCTCGTCGCCCTGGAAGACGACGCTGGTGAAACTGACGACCCGCGTCGTGTAGAGGCCGAGTTCGCCGGCCGCGTCGCGCAGCGTGTCGGGCAGCGGCTTGCGACCGCTGTAGAGGAGATCGCCGCCCAGGGATTCGCCGGTCTGCGCCGACAGCGCGGCGCGCACGCGTTCGGTGAACAGGTTGACGGCGCCGACCGCGGCCACGGCGACGGTCAGCGCGAGTGTGAGAATCAGCAGTTCGCCGCTGCGCCAGCCGCGCCGCAGGCGGCGCGCGGCGAACTTGGCTGCACTGGGCGTTGCGCTAGCCATGCAGGGTGCCCTCGCGCAAATGCAGCGTGCGCTGGCAGCGCTCGGCGAGCGCAACGTCGTGCGTCACCAGTACGAGGGTGGTGCCCTGCGCGCGGTTCATCTCGAACAGCAGGTCGATGATGCGCGCGCCGGTCGTGGTGTCGAGATTGCCGGTCGGCTCGTCGGCGAACAGGATTTTCGGCTCGCTGCAGAACGCGCGCGCAATGGCGACGCGCTGCTGCTCGCCGCCGGACAGCTGCTGCGGGTAATGGCCGAGGCGCGCGCCCAGGCCCACATGCTCCAGCGCCGCGCGGGCGCGCGCCGGTGCGTCCTTGCGACCCGCCAGCTCGGCCGGCAGCATCACGTTCTCCAGCGCGGTGAACCCGGCCAGCAGCTGGAACGACTGGAACACGAAACCGATGCGCCCAGCGCGCAGCCCGGCACGCGCGTCCTCGCCTAGACCATCCAGGCTCTGGCCGTCGATGCGGATTTCACCGCGCGTCGGCAGGTCGAGTCCCGCAAGCAGCGACAGCAGGGTCGTCTTGCCCGAACCGCTGGCGCCGACGATCGCCACCGTCTCGCCGGCGGCGACGTCGAGATCGACCCCGGCGAGAATCGTCAGCGCCTGTCCGCCGCTGCTAACCTCCTTGACCACTCCGCGCGCCAACACCGCACTGAACCGACTCATGACATCGTTTTTCCTTCGTCTCGTGATTTCGCTGGGCCTGGGCCTTGCCGCGCTGAGCGCGCCGGGCGCGAATGCAGCGCCGGACCCACGACCGGCCACAGTTCCGGTCATGCTGGTCCTCGGCGACAGCCTCGGCGCCGCTTACGGCATTCCCGCGGAACAGGGCTGGGTCGCCCTGCTGCAGCAGCGCCTCGACCGGGCAGGCTATCCGGCACGGGTCGTGAACGCCAGCGTCAGCGGGGAAACCACCGCAGGCGGCCTCGCGCGCCTGCCGGCTCTGCTCGAACGTTATCGCCCGCGCTGGGTGCTGGTCGAGCTGGGCGGCAACGACGGATTGCGCGCGCTGCCGCTGCCGCGCCTGCGCGACAACCTCAGGCAGATCAGCGTCCTGAGCCGCAAGGCCGGCGCCCGGCCGGTGTTCTTCGAAATGCGCATCCCCACCAACTACGGTGCCGAGTACGCGAACGGATTCAGCGCCAGCTTCGCCGAGGTCGCGCGCGCTGCCAAGGCGCCGCTGGTCCCGTTCTTCCTCGGCGCAATCGCGACCGACCCGGCGGCTTTCCAGGACGACGGCCTGCACCCGACGGCGGCGGTGCAGACGACCCTGCTCGACGCGGTCTGGCCGACGCTGAAAAAGGAATTGAAGATCACCGCATCTCCTTGAGCGCGCCGTCCGTATAGCACGCACGGGACTACTCCCCAGCCATCATCGCCCATGAATATCGCGGTCATCGGCTCCGGTATATCCGGACTTTCAGCGGCGTATTTCCTCGCCCAGCGGCATGAGGTCACGCTCTACGAGCAGGACAGCCGTGTCGGCGGGCACACGCACACGATTGCCGTGCCGACGCCGGAAGGCGAGCAGCCCGTCGACACCGGCTGGATCGTCTACAACGGCATCAACTATCCGAACCTGACGGCGCTGTTCGACGAGCTGGGCGTGCAGACGCGACCGACCAACATGTCCTTCGCGGTCTCGCTCGGCCGCGGCGCCTACGAGTGGAAAGGCAGCGACCGGCTCTATACGGTGTTCGCGCAGCCGTCGAACCTCTTCCGCGCTGCGCACCTGCGCCTGCTGATCGACATCCTGCGTCTCAACCGTCACTGCAACGAGTTGCTGCACTCCGGGATCCTGCCGCGCGGCTCGCTCGGCGACTTCCTGCGCGATGCGCGCTTTTCGCCAGAACTGGCCGCGCGCTACCTGCTGCCGATGGCCGGCCTGATCTGGAGCTGCTCGCCGCGCAAGGCGATGGAATATCCGGCCGCGGACTTCATGCGCTTCTTCGACGCGCACAGCCTGTTCACGGCGACACAGCAGCCGACCTGGCGCACGGTGATCGGCGGCAGCCACAGCTACGTCAAGAAACTGCTGGCAAGCTTCCGCGGCACGCTGCGCCTGAGCACGGCAGTCGAAGGCTTGCGGCGCGTCGACGGTGGCGTCGAGCTCCTCACCTCGGCGGGGCACGAACGCTACGAACGTGTGGTCTGCGCGACACATGCCGATCAGGCGCTGCGCCTGCTGTCGGACCCGAGCGCGGAAGAAAGGCGCGTGCTCGGAGGCATGCCGTACAACGCCAGCCGCGTGGTGTTGCACACCGACGACGGTTACCTGCCGCGTCGGCGCAGTGCCTGGGCGGCGTGGAATTACATCAATGATGACGCCGATTTCGCCGCCGCAGATCTCACACGCGAGATCCACGACCGCCCGATCTCCGGCAGCTACTGGATGAACCTGCTGCAGGGCATCCCCGGGCCGGTGACCTACGTCGTCACGCTCAATCCGACCCGCGGGATTCCGGCCGACAGAATTCTCTACGACACGGTCTACGAGCATCCGCACTACGGCCCTGAGAGCTTGATCACGCACGCGGAGCTGAATCGGATCCAGAATGCCGGCGGCCTCTGGTGGGCAGGGGCCTGGAACGGCTATGGTTTCCACGAGGACGGGCTCAAGTCGGGCCTGCGCGCGGTGGCGGGGATCGATCGCGAATGTCTTCCACGGTGGGTACAACTGTGAGCGGGAACGCCGATGCGGACGGGGCGCTGTACCCGGCGCGCGTCATGCACCGGCGTCGCGTGCCGCCGTACTACCGCTTCGTCTACCGCGTGTTCTACCTGCTGGTGGACGTCGACCGGCTCGATGCACTGGCCGCGCGCCTGCGCTGCTTCTCGTACAACCGCTTCAACCTGTTCTCTCTGCACGACCGCGATCACGGCGACGGCCGCGGCCTGCGCGCCTGGGCGGAAAGCACGTTGCGCGGCCAGGGCCTCGAACCCGACGGCGGTCGCATCCGCCTGCTCGCGTTTCCTCGCGTGCTCGGCTTCGCGTTCAATCCGATCAGCCTGTGGTACTGCGAGCGCGGCGACAGCAGCCTGCAGGCCGTGATCGCCGAGGTGCGCAACACCTTCGGCGAGCGCCACAGCTACGTGCTTGCATCCGCGGCGCCGCCGTCTGCGTATGAACAGGTCGTCGAGAAGGACAAGCGCTTTCACGTCTCGCCTTTCTTCGACCAGACCGGGCGTTACCGCTTCACGTTCAACGCACCGGACGACCGCGTGCGCGTGGTGATTCACGAAACGCGCGACGGCCACCCGGTCCTGGATGCGACGCTGGCCGGCGAGCGGCGCGAGCTGAACGATCGCGCGATTCTCGGCCAGGTGCTGACGATGCCGTGGATGACGCTCAAGGTCGTCGCCGGCATCCACTGGGAAGCGCTGAAGATCTGGCTGCGCGGCGCGAAGTTCCATTCCAAGCCGGAGCCGCTGCAACCGGACGTGAGCTGAAGCCGACAAGAGCAACGGGGGCAGGCGCAGATGAAAGAAGACGATCTGGATCCGAACACCGAACTGCAGCGCATCCTGTCGCGGGACGGCTTCTCGCCGGACCTGCCCAGCGCATTGACGCCGGCGCCCGGCGATCAGTTGTCCGGGCGAATGTCGTGGGGTCTGCGCGTCCTGATGTACATGCTCAGAGGCCTGCGCATCGGCTCGCTCGACGTGACGCTGCCCAACGGCGAAGCGCGCAGTTTCCGCGGCAGCGAGCCGGGACCGCACGGCGTGATGCACATCCGCTCGGCGGCGCTGGTTCGCCACGTGCTGCGCGCCGGTGAAGTCGGCTTCGGCGAAGCCTATCTGGACGACTGCTGGGACACGCCCGACCTGACGCACTTGCTGATGGTGCTGTATCTCAACGAGCCGCACTACAAGGGCCCGTACGAGAA
>JBAZXW010000060.1:0-15925 GCA_041659605.1 Sinimarinibacterium sp.
CGCGTCGGGCGGAGCGCAGCCTGTGGCGCGTCAACGAAGCAACGCCAACGGGGGCGCCGGTCAATGCCGCGTCGCTGCGCTATCTGAACCGGCTCTCTGACCTGCTGTTCGTGTTCGCGCGCCATTTCGCGCGCGCACACGGCGCGGAAGTTACCTGGCGCCGCTGCTGAGCGTTCGCACGCGATCGAGTCCCCCACACAGTTCCTCGATGCCGTCGAGCACACGCGGCGACTGCCGCGTCAGCGTGTTGCCGTCGACGACGACGCGGTAGCGGGCGTCGGTCGGTTGCAGGCCCGGCAGGCGCGCCCAGTAGCGCGCCATCGCCGCCGGGTTCTCCTGCCGCGAATAGACCACAACGTCGGGACGGGCTGCGAGCACCGACTCGGCGCCCACCGCGGCCGCCAGCGTCGGCAGATCGGCGAAGACATTGTCCGCGCCGCACAGATCGAGCGCCTCGTGAATCGGACTGCGGCGGTTGATGCTGAACGCCGGTTCCGTTTCGGTCTGGTAGAAAGCACGCAAGCGCGGGCGGTCGCGGTAGCGCGCGCGCAGCGCGAACAGTCGCGCCTCGAACTGCCGCGCCGCGTCCTCGCCGCCCGCGACCGCGCCAGTCAGGCGCCCGGTGGTGCGCAGCGCAGCGCCGATATCGTCGAGGCTGCGCACCGCGATCGATTCCACGCGCAGCCCCAGTTCGCGCAGGCGCGGCACATACGCCGCCGGCGTACCGCCGTCCCAGGCCAGGATCAGATCCGGTTGCAGCTGCAGCACCGCTTCGAGATTGACGTTGAAGGCATCGCCGATTTGCGGTCGCGCCGCAGCCGCTGCCGGCGCATCGGTATAGGCGGCGACGCCCACCAGCTGTTCGCAGCGACCGACCGCGCAAACCAGCTCGGCCAGGTGCGGCGCCAGCGTGACGATGCGCTCGGCCGCCGCCACCCCCGTGCCCCACAGCACGAGCAGCAACCCGATCCACTTCACAGCAGGGTGCCGGTCGCGAACAGCGCGAACGCCGCGAGCAGAATCAGCAGTGCTCGCCATTGCATGCGCAGCACTTCGCCGAGCATCGCTTCGAGGCTCGCCGGCACGACCGCTGCGCCATCGGCTTCCTCCATGCCCAGAGAGGCCAACGGCACTTCGGCCAGCACCGCCCAGGTCTGCGTGCGCCATTCGTGTTCGGGATCGCGCAGCAGGCGGCGCCAGGTCGACAGGGAGTCGTCGAGGCTGCCGGCAAGGCCGTAGACCAGCGCCGTGATGCGCGCCGGCGCCCAGGCCAGCGCCGCGTGCAGCCAGTCCGCGGTCTTCAAGGCGGCCGACTCCGGGGCGGTTTCGGAAAGGAAACGCGGTAGACGGCTGGCGAGGCGATAGGCGATCGCCCCCGCAGGGCCGAGCGCGAAAAACCACAGCAACACACCCAGCAGCTTCTCGTGCGACTGGATGAACAGGGCGCCGACCAGAGAACGATGGCCGTCGCCGGGATTCGGGCCCTGCTGCAGTGCGCGTTGCAGCTGCCCTACCCGCACCTCGTCGTTTTGTTCGCGTGCGCGCAGCAGCTCGTGCACATCCTCGGCCAGGTCGCGCGGCCCCAGGCACAGCAACAGAATCAGCGCCGACGCACCCAGTACGACGATCGGGCCTTCGATCTCGCCCATGGCCCACCAGGCCAGGCCGGCTGGCACCGCGACGACCGCCAGCGGCAGCAGCGGCGACCGCCACAGCGCCTCCGGCAGCAGCACGCGCAGCGTGCGCATCAACCACAGGAACACGACCGGCCGCCCCCAGCCCGGCAGATGGCCAAGCAGGCGTTCCAGCACCAGGGCCAGCAGAATTCCGATGAGCGTCATGGGGAATTGCACTCTAGCAAAGAGCGTAGGCGCGCCCAGTCGAACGCCGGGCCCGGATCGGTCTTGCGCCCTGCTGCAATGTCGCTGTGGCCGACGATGCGTGCCGGCGTGATGCGCGGGTAGTGCCGGAGCAGGCGATCGGTGATGCGCGCCAGGCGCCGGTACTGTTTCGCGGTGTACGGTCGCAGGTCCGTGCCTTCGAGCTCGATGCCGATCGAAAAATCGTTGCAGCGCTCGCGGCCTTCGAAACGGGAGACGCCGGCGTGCCAGGCGCAGCGCGCAAACGGCACGAACTGCAGGACGGCGCCATCGCGCCGGATCAGCAAATGAGCGGACACGCGCAGCGCGGCGATCGACGCGAAGTACGGATCGGCGGCGGGGTCGAGACGGTTGGTGAACAGCGCTTCGATCCACGGCCCGCCGAAGCGGCCCGGCGGCAGCGAGATACCGTGAATCACCAGCAAGCTGATATCGTCGGCGTCCGCGCGCGCGTCGCAATTGGGCGAAGGCACGCGCCGCGCGCCGGCGAGCCAACCGTCGCCGTCGATGTCACCGGCGAGCGGGCGGGAACCTTTGCGGCCGGACGGCGTCTTTTTCATCATTCGGGGCAAACCCGACCATTCGAACTGGGGAACATCATGAAGCAGTGCTTGCTCGCCTGTCAGGCTCTGGCGGTCTCTCTGCTGTCCGCGCTGCCGGCGCAGGCGGCCACTACCGCGGCCAACCCGAACAGTTTCCCGGACGTGCGCATTCCCTACGAGCGCCATGTCCTGCCCAACGGCCTGACGCTGCTGTTGCACGAGGACCACAAGGCGCCGATCGTCGCCGTCAATGTCTGGTACCACGTCGGCAGCAAGGACGAACGCCCGGGCCGGACCGGCTTTGCGCACCTGTTCGAGCACCTGATGTTCAACGGCTCGGAAAATCACAACGACGAGTTCTTCCGCCCGCTCGAACCGGCCGGCGCGACCAAGATGAATGGCACCACCTGGTACGACCGCACCAACTACTTCCAGAACGTGCCGACCAGCGCGCTCGACCTGACGCTGTGGCTGGAATCGGACCGCATGGGACACCTGCTCGGCGTGATCGACCAGAAGCGCCTCGACGAGCAGCGCGAGGTCGTGCTCAACGAAAAGCGCCAGGGCGAGAACGAGCCCTACGGCAAGGTCGAGGACCTGATCGCCGCAGCGACCTATCCGGCCGGCCATCCGTACTCGTGGACGACGATCGGCTCTTCCGATGACCTCAATGCGGCCTCGCTCGACGACGTCAAGCAGTGGTTCCGTGACCACTACGGCGCCGCCAACGCGGTACTGGTGATCGCCGGCGACATCGATCCGAAACAGATCAAGGACAAGGTCGAACACTACTTCGGCGATATCGCGCCGGGTCCGGCGCTCAAGCGCCACGGCGCCTGGGTCGCCAAGATGAGCGGCGACAAGCGCGCGACGCTGCAGGATCGCGTGCCGCAGACGCGCCTGTTCAAAACCTGGAACATCCCCGGCTTCTGCGAAACCGACGCCAACCTGCTCAGCCTCGCATCGGATGTACTCGGCAGCGGCAAGAACAGCCGCCTTTACGAGCGCCTGGTCTACCGCGACCAGACGGCGACGGACGTCAGCGTCGGGCTCGGGCCGTTCGAGATCGGCTCGCAGTTCCAGATTGACGTGATGGTCAAGCCGGGTGGCGACGCCGCCGCGGTGGAGCGTGCGATCGACGAAGAGCTCGCCCGTTTCCTCAAAGACGGCCCGACCAAGCCGGAACTCGACCGCGCGCGCACCAAGGTCTTTGCAGCTGCGGTGCGCGGCCTCGAACGTATCGACGGCTTCGGCGGCAAGTCGGCGCAGTTGGCGCAATACCAGGTCTACTGCGGCACGCCGGACCGCTATACCGAGGAACTGCGCGAGATCCGCGACGCGACGTCGCAGCAGATCCGCGAGGTCGCCCAGCGCTGGCTGGCGGACGGCGTGTTCACGCTGAGCGTCGAGCCGCTGTCGGAATACGCCGCGGCAAAGGTCGGCGTCGACCGCTCCAAGCTTCCCGCGACCGGCGAGCCGCCGGCGCTCAAGCTGCCGGGGCTGCAGCGCGCGACGCTCTCCAACGGCCTCAAGCTGGTGCTGGCGGAAACTCACGCTGCACCGATCGTGCAATTGTCGCTGATCGCCGATGCGGGCTATGCGGCGGATGCCGGCACCAAGGCCGGCACCGCGAAGCTGACGCTCGACATGCTCGACGAAGGCGCCGGACAGTACGACGCGCTCGGTCTGTCGGCGCGCGCCGAGGAACTGGGCGCGCAGATCGCTGCCGGCTCGACCCTCGACAGCTCCTTCGTCAATCTCAATGCGCTCAAGGCCAAGCTCGATCCGAGTCTCGACCTGTACACCGACGTGCTGCTGCGTCCGCGCTTCCCGCCCAAGGAACTGGAGCGCCTGCGCAAGCTGCAACTCTCGACCATCCAGCAGGAGAAGGTGCAGCCCTACGGCATCGCCACCCGCCTGTATCCGCGCCTGATCTACGGCGAAGGACACGCATACGCCAACCCGCGCAGCGGTACGGGCACCGAGGCGAGCGTCGCCTCGATCGGCGTCGACGACCTGCGCGCGTTCTATTCAGCCTGGCTGCGCCCGGACAATGCCACGCTGCTGATCGTCGGCGACACGACGCTGGACGAAATCCGCCCGGCGCTCGAACGCCGCTTCGGCAACTGGAAGGCCGGCGACGCCTCCAAGCCGCAGAAGAACCTGGCGAGCGTCGCGCTGCCGCAAATGCAGCGCATCTACCTGGTCAACCGCACCGCGGCGGAGCAGTCGCTGATCCTGGCCGCACACCTGGCGCCGCCCAAGTCGGACCCCGACGACCTGGCCATGCAGCTGGCAAACACCGCGCTGGGCGGCAACTTCGTCTCGCGCCTGAACATGAACCTGCGCGAGGACAAGCACTGGAGCTACGGCGCCGGCAGCGTGATCTCGGGTGCAAAGGCGCAGCGCCCGTTCTTCGCCTACGCGCCGGTGCAAAGCGACAAGACCATCGAGTCGATGCGCGAAATGCGCAACGAGTTGATCTCGGTCGGCAGCAAGACGCCGTTGAGCGATGACGAAATCAGCTTCGCGCGCGACAGCCTGGTGCGCGCGCTGCCCGGCGACAACGAGACCACCGCGGAGATCGGCGCCTCGGTTTCGAGCATCCTCGTGTACGGACTTGCGGACAGCTACTGGAATGAGTTCGTCGACAAGGCCACGGCGCTGACGACCGAAGCCGTCAATGCCGCAACCCGGCGCCTGATCCAGCCCGACGCGCTGACCTGGATCGTCGTCGGCGATCTGGCGCGCATCGAACAGCCCATCCGCGAGCTGAAGTGGGCCGAAGTCACCGTGCTGGACACAGACGGCAACACCGTCCGCTGATCTGCTTGTTTTGAAAATCGGCGCCATGGATGGCGCCGGCTTGTCCAGGACGGACACAAGAACACAAAAAAGCGCCGCTGCGGAGCAGCGGCGCGAGTCAATGCCTCTGGGAATCGGTGTCGGGCGTCAGCGCCCGGAAATCAACGCATCTCGCCGAGCGGGCGCGTGAACGTGTACTTGGCCGGCTCGACGATGAATTTCCTGGCCGGATTGACCGGTGCCTCGAACTGGATCAGCGACAGCGGCAGCGAGGCCACGAACAGGCCGGTGCCTGCGACCAGCCCGACAAAGCTCAGCGGGCGCACGATCAACAGATCGAAGGCCATCGCCATCGCCGACGGGGCTTCGTCGACGGTATCGCCGGTGACCTGCGCCGCCGCATTCGACGACGCCATCAGCAACGCGGCGGCCACGGCCAGCAGCTTCATCCCTTTCATAGCAACCCCCGCGTTTTTACCAAGCCGGACAGCAGCTTAGGCAGCAAAGCCGAAGCTGTCAACGAAGTCGGGGCAGCGCCTACAATGACGCATGCAGACGCGCACGCAGGCGGCCATGCAGACGCCCAGCCAGACTGTGTACACCGCCGCCGATCCGATCGAAGCCGAGATCCTGCGCGCCTATCTGGCCGCGCACGACATTGCTGCCCGGGTGATCGGCGCATCGCTGTGGGGCGCACGTGGCGAGCTGCCGGCCGACGCCTATCCGCGACTGGTCCTGTGCGACGACCGCGATGATGCCCGCGCCCGCGATCTGCTGCGCCTGTACGAACGTCGCCGCCATGCGCACGCGCTATGGCGCTGTGCCTGCGGCGAGGAGTCGCCGGTGACCTTCGAAACCTGCTGGGCCTGCGGCATCGAGCGGCCGGCCTGACCCCCACGCATGCTCCACATCGCGCTGTTCGAGCCGGAGATCCCGCCCAACACCGGCAACATCATCCGCCTGTGCGCCAACACCGGTGCGCAACTGCATCTGATCCATCCGCTGGGCTTTCAGTTGACCGACAAGGCCCTGCGCCGCGCCGGGCTCGACTATCACGATCTGGCCGGGATCAGCCAGCACCGCAGCTACGCCGATTTCTGCGCCGCCCGGCCGGAGGCGCGGCAGTTTGCATTCAGCACCAAGGCCACGACGCGCTATGACCAGGCTGCCTACCGCGACGGCGATGTGCTGCTATTCGGCCCGGAAACGCGCGGCCTGCCGGATTCGCTGCTCGACAGCCTGTTGCCGGAACATCGTCTCTATCTGCCGATGCTGACAACCAGCCGCAGCCTCAACCTTTCGAACACGGTTGCTGTGGCGGTCTACGAAGCCTGGCGCCAGCTCGGATTTCGACGCTGACGTCAGCCGGCTTCCGGCTTCGCCGGCCGCGTCGCCAGCGCGCGCACTGCCTCAACCGGGCTCATGCGGCCTTCGAGCACCGCCGTCACCGCCTCGGTGATCGGCATTTCGACGCCGCGGCGCTGTGCCAAGCGCAGGACTTCCGGCGCGGCCTTGACGCCTTCGACGACCTGGCGGATCTCGTGGCTCGCGTCCGCGACCGACTTGCCCTGCGCCAGCAGCAGGCCGAGACGGCGGTTGCGCGACTGGTTGTCGGTGCAGGTCAGCACCAGGTCGCCCATGCCGGCCAGGCCCATCAGCGTCTCGGCGCGCGCGCCCAGCGATTCGGCCAGGCGCATGATCTCGGCCATGCCGCGCGTGATCAGCGCGGCGCGCGTGTTGGCGCCGAGTTGCAGGCCGTCGGCGATGCCGACACCGATTGCCATGACGTTCTTGGCCGCGCCGCCGATCTCGACGCCGGGCAGATCGTCTGTCCAGTAGGCGCGGAAGCCGCCGCCGTGCAGGCGCATCGCGATCTTCTCGGCGAAGACCTGGTCCGGCGACGCGATGGTCACCGCCGTCGGCAGACCGATGCCCAGTTCCTTGGCGAAAGTCGGACCCGACAGCACCGCCATGGGCACCATCGGCCCGAAGCGGTCGGCGATGACCTCGTGCACCAGCTTGCCGCTGCCCGGCTCCAGACCCTTGCAGGCCGCGACCAGTCCCTGTCCAGGGCGCAGCAGCGGTGCCAGCGCATCCAGGGTCTGGCGCAGCGCGTAGGACGGCGTCGCGATCAGCAGATCCTCGGACTCAGCCACCAGGCGCGCCAGGTCGGCCGTCGCTTCGAGCATCAGCGGGAAGCTGCAGCCGGGCAGGTATTGCGCGTTCTCGCGCGCCGCCTGCATCGCCGCGACACGCCCGGCGTCACGCCCCCACAGCAAAGCCCCGGCGCCGCGCCGCGCAATATGGATCGCCAGTGCAGTGCCGAACGAACCCGCGCCGATCACGCTGACCGGGTGCAAGCCGGACCGTGGCTGCATGGGGGTCTGCGGGACGGCCATGCGCGATCGGAGGCCTGCTCAGTGGGTGGCTGCGGCAGTCGCTGGAGCCGGCTGCTTGGCCTGGGCGCGGGCGCGGTTCTGGTGTTCGAGGTACAGCGCCTCGAAGTTGATCGGCTGCAGGAGCAGCTGCGGGAAACCGGCGCGCTGCACCAGGTCGGCAATGGTCTCGCGCGCGAACGGGAAAATCAGGCCGGGGCAATAGCCGCCGAGCACTGCCGCACGCTCGTCGTTGTTCGCAAAGCCGCGCACGACGAACAGACCACCCTGGTGCACTTCGGCCAGGAAGGCGACGTCTTCGCCCAGCTTCGCGGTCACCGTGACCGCGAGCACGACATGGAAATTGTCGCCGTCGAGCGGCTTGATGTCGGCATTGACCTGGATGTCCATCTGCGGCTGCCACTGGCGCGCGAAGATTTGCGGCGCCAGCGGCACTTCCAGCGAAGCGTCCTTGACGTAGATCTTCTGCAGCAGCACCTGGCGCTGCGCAGCCCCGGGCGCCGCAGCGGCACCCGCATTCGTATTCCCGGCATTCGGGCTTTGCTTGTCGCTCATCTGTTTCAGTCGTTGAGAAGTGGGTCGAGTCGCCCTGCGCGATCGAGGGCGTGGAGGTCGTCGAATCCGCCCACGTGGACGTCGCCGACGAAAATCTGCGGCACGGTGCGCCGGCCGGTGATGCGGACCATCTCGTCGCGACGCTCGGGCGTTTCGTCGACGCGTACTTCCTCGATCTTCACGCCCTTGGCGGACAGCAGGCGCTTGGCCATCACGCAGAACGGACAGTAATGCGTGCTGTACATGCGCACCGCTTTCATTTTGCGGTCACCGGCAGGCTCGCGCCGAGCCAGGCGTTGAGGCCACCGCGCAGCGGATAGACCTCGGCGAAGCCAAGTTTGCGCAGACGTTCGGCCGCGTTGACCGAGCTGGGCCCCATCGCGCAATAGACCAGCACCGGCTTGGACTTGTCCTTGCCGGCAGTCCCCAGGCTCTCGTCGAGCTTGGTCAGCGGCGCGTTCTGCGCATGCAGCAGGTGGCCCTTCTTGAAGTCGGCGGGCGTGCGCACGTCGAGGATGATCGGGTCGCGGTCGTTGATCAGCCGGATCGCCTCCGGCACCGACAGGCGCTTGCCGCCGGTCAGCGCGCCGTGCACTTCGTTGGCGATCATCACGAGCGCGACGACGCCCAGGGCGACAAACAGACCGACATGGTTGCCAAAGAATTCGACGAACTGGGGCATCTCAAAAACGCTGCGGAAGCCGGGAGGAAGAAGGTAGGATTATCGCATGAACCGCCTCGCCGCCACCCTGACGCTGATCGGCACCCTCATCGTCGCGCCAGCCGCGGCGGCGGCCGACGCGTCGCTGCGCGAAAAGCAGGATGCGCTGGCCGGGGTGCGGACGCGGATCGAGGCGCTGTCGAAGTCGGTCGAGGCCAGCCAGTCCGAACGCGACGCACTGGCGCGCGACCTGCAGGCCACCGAACGCCGCATTGCCGCGATCAAGGCCGAAGTCCGGTCGCTGCAGAAGCAGTCCGTCGAGCAGCGCAGCCGCATCCAGGACGGCGAAAAGGAGATCGCGACCGCGAACAAGTCGGTCGAAAAGCGCAGCGACGGGCTGCGCCGGCAGGTCCGCGCGGCCTACATCATCGGCCGCCAGGGCCAGACCCAGCTGCTGCTGAACCAGAACAACGTGCACAAGGTCGGGCGCGTGCTGGTGTACTACGACTACCTGCAGCGCGCGCAGTCCACCGCCATCGCCAGCATCCGCGGCCGCGTCAACGCGCTTGAGGGCCTGACCGCGCACATGCAATCGGAGGTGACGCGGCTCGCGGAGCTGAAGAAGAAGCAGGAGGCCTCGCTGGCGCAGCTGCGCGAGTCGAACGCCGAGCGCAAGGAAATGCTGGCGCAGCTGCGCGAGCGCATCGCCGACGAACAGGGCGAGCTGCAGCGCCTGCGCGACGATGAGCGTTCGATTACCGAACTGATCGAGCGCCTGCAGGACGCCCTCGCCGAAGTCCCGCCGGAAACCGGCTACTCCGACCAACCCTTCGTCGGCCTGCGCGGCAAGCTGCCGTGGCCCTTGCGCGGCAAGCTGCTGGCCGAGTACGGCGAGGTCAAGGCCGGCGGCAAGCTGGCCTGGAAGGGCCACTGGATCGCCGCGCAGGAAGGCGCCGCGGTCAAGGCGGTGGCGCGCGGGCGCGTGGCCTACGTCGGCTGGATGCACCGTTATGGCCTGATCGTTCTGCTCGAACACGAAGGCAGCTACTACAGTCTCTATGGGCATGCGCAATCGGCTACGGTAGCGGTCGGCGACCCGATCCGCGCCGGCCAGGTCGTGGCGCGCGCCGGCAGCACCGGCGGACACGAGCAGTCCGGCGTCTATTTCGAGCTGCGCAAGGGCACCGAACCGATCGACCCGCGCAAATGGCTGGCGCGCTGAGCACCGCAGCACCCCCGCGCCGCTCCATGTAGACTCCCGGCGGCAGGTCAGCGCCATCCGTCGCCCGCCACGGCCGTCTCGTCCGCCGCTTGGAACCGGCCGCTGTCCGCACAGTCATACAGTTGTTATCTTGCCCTCATCGTTTCGCCTCAAGCGCTTACTCATGTCCCTCCCGCATCGCGTACCGCTGGCCCTGCTCGCCGGCATCCTCATCGGCGCCTCGGTCAGCCTGACCTCGGGCGTCCTCGCCGACAAGTCCAAGACCGCCGAAACCGTGCCGGTCAAGGATCTGCAGACCTTCGTCGAAATCCTTAACCGCGTGAAGACCGACTATGTCGAGCCGGTCGACGACAAGACCCTGCTGGAAAACGCGGTGCGCGGCATGCTCACCGGCCTGGATCCGCACTCTGCGTACCTGGACAAGGACGAGTTCAAGGAAATGAACATCGCCACGTCCGGCAAGTTCGGCGGACTGGGCATCGAAGTGCAGATGCAGGACGGCTTCGTGCGCGTGGTCGCGCCGATCGACGAGACGCCGGCGGCAAAAGCCGGTATCCAACCCGGCGACCTGATCGTCAAGATCGACGAGACGCCGGTGAAAGGCCTGACGCTGAGCGATGCCGTGACCAAGATGCGCGGTGATCCCGGCACCAAGGTCACGTTGACGCTGGTGCGCGAAGGCGAGACCGGCCCCAAGGTGCTGGAACTCAAGCGCGACGTCATCAAGGTCGCCAGCGTGCGCGGCCGCATGCTCGAACCGGGCATGGCCTACCTGCGCATCTCCAGCTTCACGACCGAAACCGGACCGACGCTGGACAAGGAGATCGCGCGCCTGAAGAACGAGGCCAAGGCCCCGCTCAAGGGCGTGATCCTGGACCTGCGCAACAATCCGGGCGGCGTGCTCGATGCCGCAGTGAAGGTCAGCGACGCCTTCCTCAACGACGGCGCGATCGTCAGCATTCGCGGTCGCAACGGCAACGGCGGCCGCGAGTTCGACGCCAGCGCCGGCGACCTGCTCGACGGCAACCCGCTGGTGGTGATGATCAACGCCGGCTCCGCGTCGGCGTCGGAGATCGTCGCCGGTGCGCTGCAGGACCACAAACGCGGCGTCCTGGTCGGCTCGCGCAGCTTCGGCAAGGGCTCGGTGCAGACCATCCTGCCGCTGTCGAACGAAGGGGCGATCAAGATCACGACGGCGCGCTACTACACGCCGTCCGGCCGCTCGATCCAGGCCGAAGGCATCGAGCCGGATGTCTCGATCCGCCCGCTGCGCGTGCAGAAGGCGGAAGACGGTGCGGACAAGACCTTCGAGCCGATTTCCGAAGCCGACCTGGCCAAGAGCCTCGCCAACGAGAACGGCGATCCCGCGCACAAGGATGAAATCGCCAAGAAGCGCGACGCCGCTGAAAAGCAGGAGAAGCTGGCGCGCGAGCTTGCCGAAACCGACTACGCGCTCTACGAAGCGCTGAACCTGCTCAAAGGACTCGTGATCGCGAAGGCGCAGTAAATGATCCAGCGGCTTCGGGGCACGCTGCTGGCGGTTCTGCTCGGGGTCGCATCCACCGCCGCCGCAGCGTCCGTGCCGCTGATCAGCATCGTCATCGACGACCTCGGCGACAACTGGAACGAGGGCCTGTCCGCGATCGACCTGCCCGGACCCGTGGCCTGCGCTTTCCTGCCGGAGTCGCCGCACACGCGACGGCTGGCGGAGCGAGCGCACACGGCACGCAAGGAAATCCTCGTGCACCTGCCGCTGGAGCCGGCAGCCGGCAAGGCGCATCCCATGGCGCTATCCGCGCAGCAGGCGGCGACGGATCGCAGCGATCGGCTCGGCCTGATGCTGGCCGCAGTGCCATTTGCCGTGGGCGTCAACAACCACCAGGGCAGCCTGACGACGGCCAGCCGCGGCGCGATGCACTGGCTGATGCGCGAACTTTCGACACGCGGCACCGGCTATTTCGTCGACAGCATGACCAGCGCCGACAGCGTCGCCTATCCGCTGGCCCGCGCCTATGGCATCCCGGCCACGCGGCGACGCGTATTCCTCGACCATGTGCGCGGCGAGGCCGAAACCCGCGCGCAGTTCCAACGCCTGGTCCGCCTCGCGAAGCAGAACGGCGGTGCGCTGGCGATCGGCCACCCGTATCCGGAAACGCTCGCGGTCCTGGCGCAGATCCTGCCGCGGATCGGCGAATACGGTGTCGAGTTGGTGCAGCCCTCGCAACTGATCCGCCGCATCGAACGGCAGCCGCTGCTGCAGCCGGTGGCGTTACGCCTGGCGACTGCGCTGTCGCCGCCACAGCCGCCGGTCAGCGCGGCGGCAATGCCCTGAGGGCGAACAGCAGTGCCGCGCCGCCGAGCAGCCAGCTGAGCAGCGGCGCACCGGCCAGCATCCAGCCCTTGCCGGCGACGTAAGTCAGCACCGCGCAGATCCCCAGTGTCGCCGCGGCAATCATGCGCAGCTGGCGGCGATGCGCCGCATCCAGTTCGATGCGCAGCGCATCGAGGTCCTTGCGCGACACGCCGCCCAGGCCCTCGCCGCGCGCGAACTGGCGCAACAGTTGCTGGGCCAGTTCGGGCAGCGTCTCGACCAGCGCCGGCAGATTGCCGCGCATACGCTCCAGCGTCGCCGCCGGGCCGAGCCGCTTGCGCATCCACTCTTCCATGATCGGCTTGGCCGTCTTCCACAGGTCGAGGTCCGGATTGAGCTGGCGACCCAGGCCTTCGATCTGCAGCAGCGTCTTCTGTAGCAGCACCAGCTGCGGCTGCACCTGGTAGTTGAAACGCCGGGCGATCTGGAACAGGCGCAGCAGGAAGAAGCCGAAGGAGATTTCCTTGAGAGGGCGCTGGAAGATCGGCTCGCAGACGGTGCGGATCGCCGACTCGAACTCCTCGACGCGCGTATCCGACGGGATCCATTGGCTCTCGACGTGCAGCTCGGCGACGCGCCGGTAGTCGCGGTTGAAGAAGGCGTAGAAGTTTTCGGCGAGGTAGCGCTGGTCCGACGGCGTCAGCTGGCCGACGATGCCGAAATCCACGGCCAGGTAGCTCGGCTTCTTCGGATCGGAGGCATCGACGAAGATGTTGCCGGGGTGCATGTCCGCGTGGAAGAAATTGTCGCGGAAGGTCTGCTTGAAGAAGATCTCGACGCCGCGCTCGGACAGCACGCCGAAGTCGACGCCCAGTTCGCGCAGGTGGCCCAGCTCGCGGATCGAGACGCCGTGGATGCGCTCCATCACCAGCACGCGCGTGCGCGTGAAGTCCCAGTACACCAGCGGGTGGTAGATCAGCTCCGATCCGAGCCAGTTGCGGCGCAGCTGCGCGCAATTGGCACCTTCGCGCATCAAATCGAGCTCGTCGCGCAGCACCTTCTCGTATTCCGCAACGACCTCGCGTGGCCGCAGGCGCCGCGCCATCGCCGAATAGCGATGCGCCAGCTGCGCGAGCGTGCGCAGCAGTTCGATGTCGGCCTCGATGGCCGCCTCGACGCCCGGCCGCAGGATCTTGACGACGACCTCCAGGCCCGGGCTGCCGTCTTCGGCCGGTTTCAGACGCGCGGTATGCACCTGCGCCACGGACGCCGAGGCCAGCGGCACCGGATCGAATTCGGCGAACAGTTCTTCGACCGGCTTGCCCAGCTCCGCCTCGACCACGGCGCGCGCCTGCTCACCTGGAAACGGCGGCACACGGTCCTGCAGCTTGGTGAGCTCTTCGGCGATGTCGGGCGGCACGATGTCCGGGCGCGTCGACAGCGCCTGGCCGAACTTGATGAACACGGGCCCCAGTTCTTCCAGCGCCAGGCGCAGGCGCTCGCCGCGCGGACGCGGGCTGCGCGCACGATGCGCCGGATTGACGAACTCGCGCAGCTCGTAGCGCGCGGCGACGCGGCGGATCTGCAGCACGCGCCGCAGGCGCGAAAAACTCAGGAAATTGGTCATGCGTTGACCCGCGCCTCCGCGCGGCGCAGCCGTGCTTCGAAACGCGCGACATCGTCGCGCAGGCGCTCAACGTCCGACTGCCAGGCTTCGACGTCGGCGGCGTGCGCCAGATCGCGCGTCTCCTCGCGCAGGTACTCCGCGGTGTCGAGGCCGAGCGTGCCGGCACTGCGGCGGCCCCAGGACAGCAGACTGCGCAAGCCGCCGACCAGCCGATGACCCGCAGCATCGCCGACGAAGCGTGCCGCGAGTTCCTCTGGATCAAAGCCGACGCGCGCGAGCACGCGATTGAAGCGGTGCAGCAGCTCGACATCGCCCTCGACCTGCAGGCCCTGCGGAATGCCGTCGTCGCCTTGCCCTTGCGCCAGCGTCCACGCCAGGCGCATCAGCGTCGCCGCGCGGCCGCTGACCGCCACGTCGGCCGGGCGATCGCACTCGGGCGCGACGCGCACGCCGCCGCCATGAAACTCGATGAAGAACGATCCGTCCGGCGCCTGCGTACGCAGCTCGATCGTGCGCCCGCTCATCTGCGCGCAGGCTTCCAGCGCGCTCGCCTCGAGGCCCAGATAACGGTTGAGCGCGACCTCGATTGCCGCGCACAGCAACGCCGGCGCGCTCATGCCAGGCGAAACCCGCGGTGCACGGCGACGATGCCGCCGGTGAGGTTGTACACCTGCACGCGGCTCAGGCCCGCCGCCTCCATCATGTTCTTGAGCGTGGCCTGGTCCGGATGCATGCGGATCGATTCGGCCAGGTAGCGGTAGGAATCCTCGTCGTTGGCAACCAGGCGCCCCATCAGGGGTAGCAGCTTGAACGAGTACTGGTCGTAGACGCGCGACAAGGGCTCGTAGAGGGGCTTGGAGAACTCCAGCACCAGCAGGCGTCCGCCGGGCTTGAGGCAGCGCGTCATCGAGCGCAGCGCCGCATCCTTGTCGGTGACGTTGCGCAAGCCGAAGCCGATGGTGATGCAATCGAAGCTGGCTTCCTCGAACGGCAGCCTCTCGGCATTGGCCTGCACCACCGGCACGCTGACCACGCCCTTGTCGAGCAGGCGTCGCCGTCCTTCGCCGAGCATCGCCGCATTGATGTCCGAAAGGACCGCCAGGCCGCTCGGCCCGACCGCGCGCGCGAACTCCCGCGTGAGGTCGCCGGTGCCGCCGGCGACGTCGAGCACCCGCTCGCCGGAGCGCACGCCGGCCAGGTCGATGACGAAACGCTTCCACAGCCGGTGGACGCCCATCGACATCAGGTCGTTCATCAGATCGTAGCGGCGCGCGACCGAGGTGAACACGCCGGCAACGCGCTTCTGCTTGTCGCCGACCGGCACCTGCTCGTAGCCGAAGTGCGTGTAGCCGGGTTTCTTGTCTGAGGCCATGGAAGTGCCCGCTCGTGGGGCGGCCATTGTAACGGCCATGCCGCGTTCGGCATGACCGCCCTCACCCCACCGCCCGCAGCCGCGGACGGTCCCCCCCCTCTCCCCGCTACGCGGGGCGAGGGGCATTGGCGTCGCTACGCGACGTTCACGTCAACGGGCACGCTCACGCCGGTCCGGGCGAAACGCCCGCTCGTCGCGGCCGCCCCGCCGGACTCAACGCCGGGCGCTAGGGTCGGAAACGGACCGCACCCCCATCCACACCGCAAGGACGCCCGTGGCCGGCACCCCCAGTACCGTAGCGTCGCCCGCAGCGTCGCCAGCGCCGCCGACCGACGACGGCGAGATGTGGCGCCATGCGATGGACGGGCTCGGCGTCGGCCTCTGGGACTGGCGCGTCGACACCGGCGAAGTCTTCTACTCAAGCGAATACCTGGCGATTCTCGGCTATGCGGAAGACGGGCTCGCCTCGACCGAGAACGCCTGGACCGAACTGGTGCTTCCCGAGGACCTGGCGCGCGCGGAAGCCGATCTCGCCGCGTTTCCCGCCGGCACGG
>JBAZXW010000061.1:0-15564 GCA_041659605.1 Sinimarinibacterium sp.
AACTCGCACGCATTGCCTTCGCGCTGATGAAAAACCAAACCGACTATCAACCACAGATCCTCAGCCCAGCCGCTTGAGGGTGAACATAGAATCTCCTACGACAGCTTCAGCCGGAAGTCGCCAGGCGCCCCAGCTGCGCTTCGAGGCGCAGCAGGATCAGTTGCGCCATCTCGGCCTGGATGAACTCGCGCAATCGCACCTCCTCGGCTTCCTTGGCGAGCACCTGCTCGGGCTGGAAGCTGTAGTCGCGCGTCAGCCGCAGATCGCCAGGCTCGATCAGCGCCTTGCCGCCGCCGATAATCTCGTAGTGCACGCTGGTCACCAGGCGGTATTCCAGCGCCTTGCCGTCGATGCCGACTGACAGGACCTCGCGCGTCTCCTTGAGCTCGCTCAGGCGAATCAGCGTCGTTCCGTCGTTGGGGCTGCTGCGCACGTCGGCGCCCCGGCGCTGCAATCCGGAGCGCAGCGCCGTTTCCAGCGGCGGCTGCAACACCCGGTACGGCGCAATCACTTCGATGTAGACGCTCTGCAGCGGTTGCGGCAACGGCCGCGTGCCGGCCAGATGAAAGCCGCAGGCACTCAGGCTCAGCGCGACCAGTGCGGCAAGGGCGCGCACGTCAGATCACGAAGTTGACGAGCTTGCCCGGCACGACGATCTGCTTCTTGATCGGCTGTCCGGCAATGAAGCGCTGCACGTTCTCGTCGGCCAGCGCGATCTGCGCAATCTCGTCCTTGCTCGCGCTGACCGGCACCTCGATATTCGCGCGCAGCTTGCCGTTGACCTGGACGACGATCACAAGGCTGTCCTTGGCCAGCGCCGATTGGTCGACCGCAGGCCAGCGCCGGTCGAGCAGATCGTCGGCGCCGCGCAGCCCCTGCCACAGCGCGTGGCAGACGTGCGGGACGATCGGCTGCAGCATCAGCGTGACCGCCTCCCATACTTCCTGCTGCACGCCGCGGCCCTGCGGCGAAGCATCGTCGAAGCGCGCGATCTCGTTGATCAGTTCCATGACCGCGGCGATCGCGGTATTGAAGGTCTTGCGCCGGCCATAGTCGTCGCTGACCTTGGCGAGCGTCTCGTGCAGCTTTCGTCGCAGCGTCTTCTGCGCGGCCGTCAGCGCCGCGGTGTCGAGCACGACGACCGGGCCCGCGGCGACATGCTGCTGCACGCCGCGCCACAGACGACGCAGGAAGCGCGAGGCGCCATCGACACCATCGTCGCGCCAGTCGAGCGAGGCATCCGGCGGTGCGGCGAACATCGCGAACAGACGCACCGTGTCGGCGCCATAGGCATCGATCAGTGCCTGCGGGTCGACGCCGTTGTTCTTCGATTTCGACATCTTCTCGACGCCGCCGATCGTCACCGGCTGGCCGTCTGCGTGCAGCTTCGCGCTGAGTGGCTGGCCCTTGGCATCGAGCTCCAGATCGACGTCGACCGGGTTGATCCACAGCTTCTTGCCGTCGGCCGACTCGCGGTAGTAGGTCTCCTTGACGACCATGCCCTGCGTCAGCAGGTTCGTGAACGGCTCGTCGCTGGCGACCATGCCCTCGTCGCGCATCAGCTTGTGGACAAAGCGCGCGTACAGCAGATGCAGGATCGCGTGTTCGATACCGCCAATGTACTGATCGACCGGCAGCCAGTAGTCAGCGCGCGCGTCGAGCATCTGTTCGGTGTTGTCCGGGCAGGCGTAGCGCGCGTAGTACCAGCTCGACTCCATGAAGGTGTCGAAGGTGTCGGTCTCGCGCGTTGCCGGACCGCCACAGCACGGGCAGCTCGTCTTCGCCCAGGCCGGGTCGGCCTTGATCGGCGATTTCACGCCGGTGAATTCAACGTCCTCCGGCAGCACGACCGGCAGCTGGTCCTCGGGTACCGGCACCGCGTCGCACTTGGCGCAGTAGATCACCGGGATCGGGCAGCCCCAATAGCGCTGGCGCGACACGCCCCAGTCGCGCAGGCGGAAATTCACGCGGCGGCTACCAGTGCCGGCCTGCTCGAAGCGCGCGGCGATCGCGTTGAAAGCCTGCGCGTAATTCATCCCGTCGATTGCACCGGAATTGACGACACGCACCTGCGGATGCGTCTTGTCGGCGTACCAGTCCTGCCAGCGGTCGGCGTCGTAGGGCTCATCGCCGATCGCGATGACCTGCCTGATCGGCAGGCCGTACTTGTGCGCGAAGGCGAAATCGCGCTCGTCGTGTCCCGGTACTGCCATCACCGCGCCGGTGCCGTAACCCATCAGCACGAAGTTCGCGGCCCACACCGGCACTTTCTCGCCGGTGATCGGATGGATCGCGTGGATGCCCAGCGGCATGCCCTTCTTCTCGGCGGTCTCCAGCTCGGCCTCGGCGACACCGCTGCGCACGGCGTCCTTGAGGAAGGCCGCCAGCTCGGGATTGCGCGCGCCTGCCTTCACCGCCAGCGGATGCTCGGCGGCGACCGCCATATAGGTCACGCCCATCAGCGTGTCCGGGCGCGTCGTGTAGACCGTCAAGGGATCCGCTTCGCCCTCGACGGCAAACTGCAGTTCCAGACCTTCCGAGCGGCCGATCCAGTTGCGCTGCATGGTCTTGACCGCATCCGGCCAGCCGGGCAACCGGTCCAGATCGTCGAGCAATTCCTGGGCGTAGGCGGTGATCTTGAGAAACCACTGCGGAATTTCCTTGCGCTCGACCAGCGCGCCCGAACGCCAGCCGCGGCCGTCGACAACCTGCTCGTTGGCGAGCACGGTCTGGTCGACCGGGTCCCAGTTCACGACCGCGTTCTTGCGGTAGACCAGGCCCTTCTTCATCAGCCGCGTGAACAGCAGCTGCTCCCAGCGGTAGTACCCGGGTCGGCAGGTGTCGAGCCGGCGCGACCAGTCGTAGGCGAAGCCCAGGCGCTGGAGCTGGCCGACCATGTACTCCATGTTGGCGTAGGTCCACTTCGCCGGCTGCGTGTTGTTCGCGATCGCCGCGTTCTCCGCCGGCAGGCCAAACGCATCGAAGCCCATCGGCTGCAGCACGTTCTTGCCGAGCATGCGCTGGTAGCGGCTGATCACGTCGCCGATCGTGTAGTTGCGCACGTGCCCCATGTGCAGCTTGCCGCTGGGGTACGGGAACATCGACAGGCAGTAGTACTTCTCGCGCCCGTCGGACTCATGCGTCGGACCTTCCTTCGCTTCGAAGGATTTCTGTGCCTGCCAATGGGCCTGTACCGCGCGCTCGACGGCGGCGGGATCGTACTGCTCGTGCATGGTGCTGGAGGTGGCCTGGAGGTGGCGAGTTAAGCGGACTAGTTTATCAGCCGCTGCCCGCTCGTCCGATTCGCAGCGCCCACGTCTCTTCGAACAAAGGCCTCAAGGGCCGCCACGTCGGCGGTGGATCCCGGAGAACTGCAGACCCTTTCGCTGGTAGTTGGAAAAGGGGGACATGCATCGGGTCGCACTGCCCACACTCGACACCTCATGTCACTTTATGACGTAACTTGTCCGCCACATCGCATGCGGCCTTGTAGAGAAATATGACTAACTACATGCTTTTTCAAGGTTGCAGTGCAGCATCGAGTCTCGGCACGAGGCCTGCGTAAGAAAAGGCGCACAGGAAGACGTTTCGGTGCAACCACTATCCAATTGGAGAGTTTCAAATGAGAAAGCAGCAGGGCTTTACGCTGATCGAACTGATGATCGTCGTCGCGATCATCGGCATTCTGGCCGCCATCGCCATTCCGGCCTACCAGGACTACACGGTGCGCTCGAAGGTGACTGAAGGCCTGAACACGGCCGCCTCCGCCAAGATTGCAGTGGCCGAGGCCTACGAGTCGGAAGGCAACCTCGTTACGTTCGTCCAGAACGCGCCCAGTGTGGCCTGCGCCGTCACCGACAGCTACTGCTTCACGCAGACCAAGTTCGTTTCGTCGATCGTGATCAACGGCGCGGGTACCAATCTCGACGATGGCAACGGCGAAATCCAGGTCACGTTCAATACCAACGCCGCCTTGGGCGGTATCCCGCAGCTGGCCACGACCGGCGGCCCCCTCATGGTGCTCGTTCCGACCATCGATCCGACCAATACGGCGGGATCGGCCGGTGACGCGGTACTCGGTGGCGGCATTACCGGCACGATCGACTGGCATTGCAAGTCGGCCGGTTCGACCTATCCGGTCGGCACTGCCGGCACGGTGGCGTCGAAGTATGCTCCGGCGCAGTGCCGCGGCTCGCAGTCCTGATCACTGTAGCAGTCGAGAAGCGAGTGACTCTTCTGTCACTCGTCACGCAAGCCCCTCTCCGGAGGGGCTTGTTCTTCGATGGCACTCTGAGTCAGCCGTGCAGCCTCACGACATGAACACCTTGGCACGCAGCTCCATGCGCGATCGCCTTCGCGCCGGGGGCACTCATCTGGCCGTCTGCAGCGTCATCGCCCTGCTGACGATGGCGCTGATCTTCCTGGGCTGGTACCCGGCACCACTCGCACAGGCGCAGGGCGTGAGCCGGCTGCTCCTGATCCTCGTCGCAGTGGATGTAACCGTTGGGCCGCTGATCACCGTGCTGATCTTCGACCGCGCCAAGAAGTCGCTGTCGTTCGACCTCGCCGTGATCGCCTGCTGCCAGCTGGCGTTTCTGTTGTACGGCCTGCACGCGATTTTTGCAGGACGGCCGGCCATCATCGCGTACAACGTGGACCGTTTCGACGTAGTGCAGGCGCAGGACGTAGATCGCCAAAGCTTGGAGCGCAGCATCGGCGCCGGGAAGGCGGGACTGCCGTGGCTGCGGCCGCGGATCGTCTACGCGCAGCTGCCTAGCGACCGCGACAAGCGGCAAGAGTTGATGTTCCAGGCCGTTGTTGGCGGGTCCGATCTGCCACAGATGGCGGAGTGGTACGAACCTTATGAGAACGGCAAGGACGATGTGGCCAAACACGTCCGCCCGCTGTCCGAATTGCGGAAGGTCAATGGCATGGACGAAGTCGCCTGGGCAGACTTTCTCGGCAGCCTGAACCGTCAGGAAACAGAACTCGGCTATCTTCCGCTACGTGCGAAGAGCAAAGACGGTGCCGTCATCGTCGATGCGCGCACAGCAGAAATCATCCGGATCACCATGCTCGAGCCGAAGTGGAGTTGACACATCCGCTGGATGCACGACCCCGTTTGACTGGCCGTCTTGAGCGCCTATAGTGGCCGAATCCGCAATGCGAGACTCAACAATGGCCATTAATCCTGCCGCCCCGAGCAGCAACGTTTTCTTGGGTGGCTTGGCCCGCCGGTTGGCCGCTGACGGCCTGATCAGCGAATCGGTTGCCCGGGAGCAGCAACAGAAGGCACTGAAAACCGGCACCCCGCTGGTTTCGCTGCTCGTAGAGGCCAAGGCCGCCAAACCGATGGCGATCGCGGAAGCCGCGAGTATCGAGTTCGGCGTGCCGTTGCTCGACTTGGCGGCCCTGGAAGTCGATCCCACCGTCGCCACGGATGTCGGCGAGAAAATTCTTCGAAAAGCCCACGCCTTGCCAATCTTCAAGCGCGGCAAGAAGATTTATGTCGCGGTGTCGGATCCGACCAACCTGCAGGCCCTCGACGAAATCAAGTTCGCTACCGGCAACCAGACCGAAGCAATCCTGGTCGAAGACGACAAGCTGGCGCGCGCGATCGACGCCGCGATCCGCGCCACCGAATCCCAGAAGATGGAGGGCGGGGACAGCGACCTCGAGAATCTCGATGTGGTCGGAGGGGACGAAGCAGACAGCGGCAGCGTCGATGTCACCAAGGTCGACGCCGAAGATGCGCCGATCATCCGCTACATCAACAAGATCATGGTCGACGCCATCAACCAGGGCTGTTCGGACATACATTTCGAGCCCTACGAAAAGTCGTATCGGATCCGGTATCGCGCGGACGGCGAACTGCACACCGTGGCACAGCCGCCCACTTCTCAGGCAAACCGCCTCGCCGCGCGCGTCAAGGTGATGTCCCGCCTCGACCTCGCCGAGCGGCGCGTCCCCCAGGACGGACGCATCAAGCTGTACCTGTCGAAAACGCGGGCCATCGATTTTCGCGTCAGCACCTGTCCGACGCTGTTTGGCGAGAAGATCGTCTGCCGTATTCTCGATCCGTCCAGCGCGCAGCTTGGCATCGACGCCCTGGGCTATGAACCCGAGCAGAAGGACGCCTACATGAAGGCGCTGCAGCAGCCGCAGGGCATGATTCTGGTGACCGGCCCGACAGGCTCGGGCAAGACCGTGTCCCTGTATACCGGCCTGAACATCCTCAATACCGACGATATCAACATCTCGACGGCCGAGGATCCTGCGGAAATCAATCTGCCGGGCATCAATCAGGTCAACGTCAACCCGAGGGTCGGCCTGACCTTCGCCGCCGCGCTCAAAGCCTTTCTGCGCCAGGATCCGGACGTGATCATGGTCGGCGAAGTCCGTGACCTGGAAACCGCGGAGATTGCGATCAAGGCGGCGCAGACCGGCCACTTGGTGCTGTCGACGCTGCATACCAATGATGCGCCGCAGACCATCGTGCGCATGATGAACATGGGTGTTCCCGCGTACAACCTGGCGTCGACCCTGACCCTGATCATTGCGCAGCGACTGGCACGCAAACTGTGCAAGGAATGCAAGGGTCTGGCGGATATTCCCAAGGCCGAATTGCTGCGACAGGGATTCTCCGAGGCAGAGGTCAACGACCCCAACTTCAAGATCTATCAGGCCGTGGGCTGCGATCAGTGCAGCAACAGCGGCTACAAGGGACGAACCGGCATCTATCAGGTCATGCCCTTTTCGGACGCCATGGGACGGATCATCATGGAAGGTGGCAATGCCATCGACGTCGCCGATCAGGCCCGCAAGGAAGGCGTCAAGGACATGCGCCAGTCGGCATTGCTGAAAGTGAAGAATGGCGTGATTGATCTGTTGCAGGCCAATGCCTGCACCATTGGCGAATAAGACGAGTAACCGAGAGCAACAATGGCCCAAGCAGTTGCCGTCAAGGAATTCAAGTTCCGGTGGGAAGGCACCGACAAGAAGGGAAACCGGATCAAGGGGGAAACCCAAGGGCCGAGCGAAGCCTTCATCAAGTCGCAACTGCGCAAGCAGGGGATCAATCCTGTCGCGGTGCGCAAGAAGTCGACGCTTCTCCAAGGCAAGCGAAAAGTAACCCCGGGCGACATTGCGATCTTCCTGCGCCAGATGTCAACGATGATGTCCGCCGGCGTGCCGCTGGTGCAGTCGCTGGAGATCGTCGGCCGCGGGCATGACAACCCAAGCATGGGCGAGCTGATCATGGGCGTGAAAGCGCACATCGAAGCCGGCAACTCCTTCGCCGCCAGCCTGGCCAAGTTTCCGCTTCAGTTCGACGATCTGGTCGTCAACCTGGTCGACGCCGGCGAGAAGTCAGGCACGCTGGAAGCCCTGCTCGACAAGGTCGCCACCTACAAGGAAAAGACCGAGGCGATCAAGAAGAAGGTCAAGAAAGCGCTGACGTATCCCACAGCGGTGCTGGTCGTCGCCTTCATCGTGACGGGCATCCTGCTGTATTTCGTCGTCCCGCAATTCCAGGACCTGTTCCAGGGCTTCGGTGCCGATCTGCCAGCGTTCACGATGATGGTCATCAACATGTCGCACTTCGTGCAAGACAAGTGGTGGGTCATCCTCGGCGTAGTTGGAGGCACCGGCTACGGTTTTTTCGAGGCCAAGCGCCGGTCTGCCGCGTTCCGGCGACTGATGGACCGCGTGATACTGAAGGTCCCTGTCATCGGCGACATCCTTTATAAATCTGCCGTCGCGCGCTACGCGCGAACCCTGTCGACGATGTTCGCCGCGGGTGTTCCGCTGGTCGAAGCGATGGGGCCGGTTGCCAAGGCTGCAGGCAACATCGTTTTCGAGGACGCGATCCTGGTGATGCGCGACCAGGTTTCAACCGGGCAGCAGCTGCAGCTCACAATGCAGCAGGCCGGAATTTTCCCGAATATGGCGACGCAGATGGTCGCGATCGGCGAGGAATCGGGTTCGCTGGATGCGATGTGCGCCAAAGTCGCCGACTTCTACGAGGCCGAGGTGGACAATCTGGTGGACGCGCTGTCCAGCCTGCTTGAGCCGATGATCATGTCGATTCTCGGCGTCCTCGTCGGCGGCCTCGTTGTCGCCATGTACCTGCCGATCTTCAAGCTCGGTCAAGCGATCTAATCCACGGGCATGGAACTTATCACTGGGCTGCAAAGCAGCCCCGGCCTGCTCGTGTTCGCATCCGCGGTGCTGGGCTCGGTGATCGGAAGCTTCCTCAATGTGGTGATTCTGCGGCTGCCGCGGATGATGGAGCTCGCTTGGCGCAAGGAGGCACGCGAACTGCTGGAACTGGCGCCAGCCGACGAAGCGCCGCTGTCGCTCACGAAGCCCGCATCCTCCTCCTGCCCGCACTGCGGCGAGGTGATCAAGCCATGGCACAACGTGCCGGTCCTGGGCTGGCTGTGGCTGCGCGGGCGCTGCGCAGCGTGTCGCGCGCCGATCTCGATGCAGTACCCCTTGGTCGAGCTGGCGTCCGGTGTCCTCAGCGCGTTGTGCGCCGTGCATTTCGGCTGGGGACCGCAGCTGGCTGCGGCACTGGTCTTCACCTGGATGCTGCTGGCGCTCGCGGTGATCGACCTGCGCACGCAGCTACTGCCGGATGACCTGACCCTGCCCCTGCTGTGGCTGGGCCTCGGCCTGAGTCTGTTTGCGGTCTTTGCTTCGCCGCAGTCCGCCATCGTCGGCGCCATGGCCGGTTACTTGAGCCTGTGGAGCGTCTTCCAGTTGTTCCGCCTGGTCACCGGCAAGGAAGGCATGGGCTACGGCGACTTCAAGCTGCTCGCCGCGATCGGCGCGTGGCTCGGTTGGCAGGCGCTGCCAACCGTGATCCTGCTATCTTCGCTGGTCGGCGCCGCAGTTGGCATCGGCATGGTGGTATTCCTGCGCCATGACCGGCGCGTACCCATTCCATTCGGCCCCTATCTCGCGGCCGCCGGCTGGCTGGCCCTGATGTACGGCGACGCGCTGCAGTCGGCCTATTTCCGCGCGTCCGGACTCTGACGGATACCCCGATGCTCACCGTCGGTCTGACCGGGGGAGTGGCCAGCGGCAAGTCGACCGTTCAGAACGCGTTCCTTGCGCTGGGCGTCCCGGTGCTGGACGCCGATCTGGTCGCGCGGGAGGTGGTTGCGCCCGGAGAGCCGGCGCTGGCGCAGATCGCCGCGGAGTTCGGTGCGGACATGCTCATGGCAGACGGCACGCTCGACCGCCGGCGCATGCGCGAGCGGGTGTTCGCGGCCCCCGCCGAGCGCAGGCGCCTGGAAGCGATCACACATCCCTATATCCGCGCACGCATGCAGGCCTGGAAGTCCGCGCAGACCGGCCCTTACTGCATGCTCAGCGTTGCGATCCTGCTCGAAGCCGGCATGCAGACCTTGGTCGACCGCATTCTGGTCGTCGACGTCCCCGAATCCGTGCAGGAACAGCGGCTCTGCGCGCGCGACGGCATCGCCGCCGACCTGGCCGCACAGATGCTGGCCGCCCAGCTCCCCCGGCAGCGGCGGCTCGCCGCAGCGGACGACGTCGTCGTCAACACGAGCGATCTGGCCAGCTTGATCCGCTGCGTCGAACACCTGCACCGGTTCTACCTGGACCTCGCCGCGCGCGGGGCATACAAGGCGCCCGGCCTTCGTTTGCCCGACCCCGTGATCTAAGTCACAATGCTTTTTTTACCTCAGCACGGGCCTACTGCGTGACCCAGGCGGGAGCACTGACCGCATTCGAGCAGCCTCTGACCGAGCGGGTCCGTACGTTTCTGCGTCTGGAATTTCTGTTCGCCCAGCACGCTCACCATCGGCGCGACACGAGCGAATTCGGCATCCGCGCGATGCTGACGACGCTCCTCGACACGCTGGTCGTGTTGTCGCGGTCGGACCTGAAGAATGACATTCTCAAAGAGCTGAGTGACCAGCGCGGGCATCTGGCGCGCCTTGCCGCGCGGCCCGGGATCGACCAGCAACGCTTGGAAGGCGCGCTAACGGACATTCGCCGCGCGCAGAACGGCCTGCAGCAGCTGACGACGCAGTTTGCAGGCTCGCTGCTTCGGGAAAGCGATTTCCTCAACGGCATCCTCAACCGCTCCGGCATTCCCGGCGGCACCTGCGGTTTCGATCTGCCGCACTACCACTTCTGGCTGTCGCAGCCCTACGATCTGGTGCGGCGCGACCTTGATGCCTGGCATGCGGATATCAAGGCCTACGAAGACGCGATCAACGTGTACCTGCGCATGCTCCGCTCCAGTGTCGAGCCGCAGGCAGTCGACGCACGCGCCGGCATGTATGTGATCGCTCCGCCCGGCCCCTGCCAGCTGATCCGCGTGCTGGTTGCGCAGGACTGCGGCGTCTATCCCGAAATCAGTGCCGGCAAGCACCGCTGCACGGTCCGCTTCATGAACGCCCGCAATGCCGCTGCACGCGCGCAGCAGGCGACCAACGACATCCCGTTTCGCATCCAGTTCTGCACGCTGTGAGTCACTCCGCAAGCACCGCCCGTTCCGGGCGCATCGCCGCGTGTCCGCAATGCGGCAAGTCGACCCGCCTCGATTCACAGAACCCGTGGCGTCCGTTCTGCAGCGAACGCTGCAAACTGATGGATCTGGGCGCGTGGTTCTCCGGCGAGCGCAGCATCCCGGACGAAACGCCGGAAGATCAGCACGACGCGTAGGAGCGGCCCATGGCCGCTACAATGGAAAGTCCGTCTAGGCGCGGTGATACGGGTGATTCGCCAGCAGGCTCCATGCGCGGAACAACTGCTCGGCGACGAGAACGCGCACCAGCGCGTGCGGTAGCGTCAGGCGTGACAGGCTCCATTTCTGGTGTGCGCGCGCCAGCACCTCGGGGGCATGACCGTCGGGGCCGCCGACCAGCAGACAGGTATCGCGGCCGGACTGCATCCAGGTTTTCAGCTCGACCGACCAGTCGACGCTGCCGAGCTGTCTTCCGTGTTCGTCGAGTGCAACGACCAGGCTGTCGCGAGGTACGGCCTTGAGGATCTTCTCGCCCTCCTGCTGCTTGGCGCGGGCGATGTCGGCGTTCTTGCCGCGTTGCGCCGGGGCGATCTCGATCAGCTCCAGGCGGCACTCATGCGGCAGGCGTGCGGCGTAGTCCGCGTACGCCGTCTCGACCCACCCGGGCATGCGCGTCCCGACCGCGATCAGGTGGATGCGCATGGACGCCGGACCGACTCAGCGGGTGGTCTTGCCCTTGGTCGCGGCCTTTCGCGGCGCCTTTGCCGGCGCGGACTTCCTTGCCGCCGGTTTCGCCGCGGACTTCTTTCTGGCCGGTGCCTTCTTGGCCGGTGCTTTCTTGGTCGATTTCTTCGCTGCGGGCTTGCCCGCCGCTTTCTTCGCCGCCTTGCGCGGCTTGGACTCGACGACCGGCAGGTCCTCGTCGACCGTCCAGAGCTTTTCCAGCTGGTAGTGCACGCGCGCCTGCGCCTGCATCACATGCGCGACGACACCGCCCAGATCGACCAGCACCCATTCGCCGGCGTCCTCGCCTTCGATCCCCATCGGCGTGTAACCGGCCTTCTTGGCTTCCTGCCAGACGTTCTGCGCCAGCGACTTGACGTGGCGATTCGAGGTGCCGGTACAGACGATCATCGTATCGGTGACCGTCGTCAGCTTCTGGACATCGAGCACCCGGATGTCCTGCCCTTTGAGGTCCTCAAGCGCTTCGACCGTGATCTTGGCAAGCTTGGACAGCTTGGGGTGCTTAGTGCGTAGTGGCATCGTCGTCCTGGATCAGGGCCGCGAAATCCGCAGCCGTCATGATATTAAGTATGGCATCGGGAACCAGACCGCGCACCGAGTGGCCCTGTTTGAGCAGGCGGCGAATGCGGGTCGAGGAGATGTCGAGCATCGGCACCTCGAACTGGAACCAGCGCCCGTTCGGGAGCGCGCGCAGCTCTGCCGCGTCATAGGCGCGCCGCGGCCCGAGGGCCTGACGCGTCTCGTTCGACGGATCGAGCAGCGAGCCCGGCCGCGCAACCACCGCCAGATGCGCGAGTTCGAGCAGCTCCGGCCAGCGATGCCAGGTGTGCAGATGCTGGAACGCGTCGGCCCCCATCAGCAGCACCAGCGAGGCGCGCGGATACTCCTCGCGCAGCTCGGCCAGGGTATCGACTGTGAACGACGGCCCTTCGCGCAGGATTTCGCGGTCGTCGGCGATCAGGCCGCGCTCGCGGCGCACCGCCATGCGCACCCACTCCAGCCGTCGCTGCGGCGATACCCGCGAGTCGGGCCGGTGCGGCGGGTGCGCCGTAGGAATCAGACGCAGTTGCTGCAGCCCGAGACGCTCGCGCGCCTCGATCGCCAGGCGCAGATGGCCATTGTGGAACGGCGCGAACGCGCCGCCGAAGATGCCGATGGCCTTCATGCGCCGGCGCGCATGACTAACGCACGTTGCCGTCGCCGAGCACGATCCACTTGAGCGTCGTCAGGCCTTCGAGACCGACCGGACCGCGGGCGTGGAATTTGTCGGTGCTGATGCCGATCTCCGCGCCGAGGCCGTACTCGTAGCCGTCGGCGAAGCGCGTCGAAGCGTTGACCATCACCGAACTCGAATCGACTTCGCGCAGGAAGCGGCGAACCTTGCTGTAGTTCTCGGTGACGATGGCGTCGGTGTGATGCGAGCCGTAGGTCTCGATGTGCTCGATCGCGGCATCAAGACCGTCGACAACGCGGATCGACAGGATCGGCGCCAGATACTCCGTGCGCCAGTCGTCTTCGGTGGCGGGCCCCGCCTCGCTGATCAGCTTGCAGGTCGCCGGGCAGCCGCGCAGCTCGACTCCGGCCTCCAGATAGATGCGGCCCAGCTCGGGCAGCACGCGCGCCGCGATCGGCTTGTCGACCAGCAGCGTCTCCATCGTGTTGCAGGTGCCGTAGCGCTGGGTCTTGGCATTGACCGCGATGGCGATCGCCTTCTCGGCATCGGCCTCGCCGTCGATGTAGACGTGGCAGATGCCGTCGAGGTGCTTGATCACCGGAACCTTGGCCGCTTCGGACACGGCGGCAACCAATCCCTTGCCACCACGCGGAATGACCACGTCGATGTACTCGGGCATCGCCACCATTTCGGTCACGGTGCGGCGGTCGGTGATGTCGAGCACCTGTACCGTTTCGCGCGGCAGGCCGGCGTTGGTCAGCGCGCGCTCGATGCAGCGTGCGATTGCCAGATTCGAGCGCAGGGCTTCGGAACCGCCGCGCAGGATCGCGGCATTGCCGGACTTCAGGCACAGCGCGGCAGCGTCCGCGGTGACGTTGGGCCGCGACTCGTAAATGATGCCGACGACGCCCAGCGGCACGCGCATGCGGCCGACCTGGATGCCCGACGGGCGCTGCTTGAGTTCGTACAGCTCGCCGACCGGGTCCGGCAGATTGGCGATCTGCTGCACGCCGTCGGCCATCGCCGCGATGCGGGCCGGGTTCAGCTCCAGGCGATCGAGCATCGACTCGTCGAGCTTGGCGCTGCGCCCGTCGCGCATGTCCGCCGCGTTCGCGGACTGGATCGCCGCGGCCTCGTCGCGCAGGATCTGCGCCAGCGAGAACAGGCAGGCGTTCTTGATGCCGGTGTCGGCCCGCGCCATCGCGCGCGCTGCGGCGCGCGCTTTTTCGCCGCGCTCGCGCATGTAGGCAGCGATGCTGTCGGTCTTGGCCTTCGAGGACTTGGCGGGGGGTGCGGGGCTCATCGGGTCTTGCGTAAGGCCGCGCCACTGGCGGCGAGGGTCAATGTTAGCAATTCTTCCCAGGCCGCAGACTCCTGCCCGGTCTTGACCATGCGGTCGATCCGTGCTGCGCGGCGCAGCCAGCCCATCGCCTCACCGGGCCGCGTGCGCGGCAAGGCCTTGATATAGCGGGCTTGCTGGAAGCGGCGGATGCCGGCCGCATCGCAAGCGGAAGGCGCATCGCGCGTGCGCGCGTAGGCCAGCGCCGCCTTGATCAGCTGGCGCAGCGCCCACAGCAAGGCCCCCAGCACTTCCAGCGGGGCGACGCCTTCCTCGCGCAGCCGCTCCAGGCTGCGCACCGCACCGGCCGCATCGCCGTCGAGCACGCGATCGTTGAGATCGAAGGCCTCGAAGCGCGCGCTGTCGGCCACCGCCTGCGCCAGGTCCGCGACCGTCACGCGCCGGCCCGGAAACAGCAGGGCCAGCTTGGCGACATCCTGGGCGGCCGCGAGCAGATTGCCCTCGGTGCGTTCGGCCAGCAGACGGATCGCATCGACCTCCAGGACCACGCCCACGGCGCGGCAGCGTGCTTCGAGCCAGGTGGGAAATTCGTTGGGCTTGACCGGCCACGCGTACACGCTGACGCCAGCGGCATCCAGCGCCTTGTACCAGGCCGCCTCGCGGGTGCGGCTGTCGAGCGCGCCGCAGACCACCAGCAGCAGCACGTCCTGCGGCGGTCGCTGCGCGACTTCCTGCAGCAGCTTGCGTCCTGCATCGTCGGGGCCGGCCGCCATGCGCACCTCGACGATGCGCCGGCTGGCAAACAGCGACAGGCTGGCGCAGCTGTCGACCAGGCGCTGCCATTCGAAGCCGCGCTCGGCGTCCAGCACCTCGCGCTCGCTGTAGCCTTCCGCGCGCGCCTTGGCGCGGATCGCATCCAGTGCCTCCTGGATCAGCAAGGGCTCCTCGCCCGCGACCAGATACAGGGGCGCAAGGCCCTTGGCGAGATGGGCGTCGATCTGGGTCGGTTTGAGCTGCACGGGGCGTTCGAAGGTCGGCGGAGGCCGATTCTACCGGGGAGAGATAAAATTGAACGCATGTCCCGCCAGCTCTCGCCGACCGACCGCCTGCTGTCCGCGCTGAACCGCGGCCTGGCGCAGCTGGCCGCGCCGGTCGCGGGCGCGCCCGAGCGCGCGAATCCGGCCCCCGGCGGTATGGAACCCGCTCTCGACGAACGCACGCGGGCCCATGTCGCCGGCCTGATGCGCATCAACCACGCCGGCGAAGTGGCGGCACAGGCGCTCTATCACGGCCAGGCTCTGGTGACACGCGACGCGCGGACGCGCCAGCACCTGCTCGACGCGGCCCGCGAGGAACAAGACCACCTGCGCTGGTGCGAAGACCGCCTGCGCGAGCTGGGCGACCAGCCGAGCCGGCTGCAGCCACTGTGGTACGCGGGCTCGTTCGCGATCGGTGCCGCCGCCGGGCTGGCGGGCGATGCCTGGAGCTTCGGCTTTGTCGATGAAACCGAGCGCCAGGTGTCCGAGCACCTGGGCGAACACATCGACCAGCTGCCGGCCGACGACCGGCGCAGCCGTGCGATCCTGGAACAAATGCGTGCCGACGAAGAGCGGCATGGTCGCGAAGCCCGCGAGGCCGGCGGACGCCCGCTGCCCGAGCCCATCCGGCAGCTGATGCGCCAGATCGCCCGCGTGATGAAATTCAGCGCCTACCGAATGTAGGGCGGGCCGTACCCGCGGCCGTGGGCCGCCCTTGTGTAATGCTTTTTCTGCGGTAGTTGTTAGCTGTGCAGTCGGAGAGCCCGAGCCGCCCTGGGTCTGAGAGACCGTGCCGTAGCAATAG
>JBAZXW010000062.1:0-15257 GCA_041659605.1 Sinimarinibacterium sp.
TGCAGTTCTCGCTATTCGACGCCTGGGCGCTTTTTCTCGTGCCGAGTCTAGCAGCCTGTCGGGCTTTGCCCGACAGGCTGCGACGCCGGCCCGGCGAGCGCCCACCGTCCGTCGCCGTGCGACGCAGGCGACCCAAGGGCGCTGCCTAACATGCGGGGTTCTCAGGGACACCCATGCAGACGGTCGGCAAGTTCGCAATCGAGAAAGTTCTGGGGCGTGGCGCCAGCGCCGTCGTCTACCTCGCTTCCGACCCGGTGCTGCAGCGCCCGGTAGCGCTCAAGCTGCTGAAGACCAGCTTGACCGCCGGATCGGCCACCGGTGTGGGTGCGCTGCTCAACGAGGCGCGCGCCTGCGGTCAGCTCAAGCATCCGCACATCGTCCCGGTCTACGAGGCCGGAGAGTCGGGCGGACGGCCGTATCTCGCTTTCGAGTACGTCGAAGGAACCACCCTGGCCAGCCTGCTGCGCGCTCAGGGCGCGCTGCCCGCCGCGCAGGCCGCTCAGTTGATGTGCGGAATTCTCGACGCCCTGCAGCACGCGCACGACGCCGGCCTCGTCCACCGCGATCTCAAGCCTTCCAACATCCTGATCTCCGCAGACGGTGCACCGCACGTCACCGACTTCGGCATCGCCGCGCGGATCGCCGCCGAACCCGGCAGTCGGGAACTCAGTGGCACGCCCGGCTACATGGCGCCGGAGTACATCCGCGACGGCTCGATCGGCCCGCAGGGCGATGTCTTCGCCGCCGGCCTGGTCCTGATCGAGATGCTGACCGGCAAGCCGGCCATCGCCGCTGACAATCCCTTCCAGGCGATGCACCTGATCGCCAACACGCCGCTCGCCCTGCCGCCCGGTCTCGACGAAACCCTGCTCGACATTCTCGCCAAGGCCACGGCCCGCGATCCGCAAATGCGCTACGCCAGCGCGGGCAAGATGCGGGACGCGCTGCAGACCTACCTCAAGCCCGGCGACACGACGCCCGAGGGAACCAAGTCGCGTGCAAGCACACTGGAGTTCCTGCTGCGGCGCATGCGTCAGAAAAGCGACTTTCCGGCGATGTCCGCGGCGATCAGCACGATCAACCGGCTTGCGGCCGCGTCGGACAGCAGCGCCAACCAGCTGGCGGCGACGGTCCTCAAGGACTTTGCGCTGACCAACAAGATCCTGCGCCTCGCCAACTCCTCGATCTATCCGCAGGCACAAGGCAGCCGCGTGAGCACCGTGTCGCGCGCCGTTGTGATTCTGGGCTTCGACACGGTGCGCAGCATCGCCATCTCGCTGATGCTGTTCGAGCACATGCAGGACCGCAAACAGGCGGTGGCGCTGCGCGACGAATTCCTGCGCGCCAACCTCGCCGGCATGCTGGCGCGCGAGCTGGCGCCCACGGTCGGGGCCACCGAAGAAGAAGCCTTCATTTGCGCACTGTTCCACAACCTCGGCCGCCTGCTGGCGCGCTACTACCTGCACGAGGAGGCAGACGCGATCGAGCGCCTGACAACGTCGGAGAATTTGTCCGAAGAGGCCGCCTCGCGCCGCATCCTCGGCTTGAGCTATGAGCAGCTGGGCATCGGCGTCGCCGAAAGCTGGGAGTTTCCAGCCGGCATGCTGCGCAGCATGCGTCATCCGCGGCCGGGACCGCTCGCGAAGCCAGCCGACACGGATGAAGCGCTAGGCGCCATCAGTGCCTACGCTTCCGAATTGGCGGTCGCCTGTGAAATCACCGATGCGATGAGGCGCGCGTCGGTCCTGCTGGCGCTCGACAGTCGCTATACCCGCGCCGTCTCGACGCGCCCGCAGCGGGTCGCCGATGCAATCGAATGCTCGCTGACGCGTATCAAGGAACTGGCCAATGCGCTGGGCATCGACCTGCGCGAGTCCGCGTTTGGCAAGCGCCTGTTACCTGCCGCTGCCGACCCTGAGAAAACCGCGACGCCGATTCCCGGACGCCTCGACGAACCCGCGACGAGTGGCCCGGCGGCCGCTGCGGCCGCCGACCGTGTCGAAGCGGTACTGTCCGCCGGTATCCAGGATCTCACGCAGGCGCTGATCGAAGACGTCTCGCTCGACGACCTGCTGCGCATCGTCGCCGAAACCCTGTTCCGTGCCATCCCCTGCCAGCGCGTGCTCATCTGCACCCGCGACGCGGCGACTTCGCAGATGCGTGCCCGCTTCTGCCTGGGCGCCTGTGTCCAGGACACCGTCGCGCGTTTCGGCTTTCCCATCGGCGGCGCCGACCTGTTCAACCTGATCCTGACCCGCGACGTCGACATTCTCATCTCCAACACCGCCGAGCCCAAGGTTCAGAAACACCTGCCCGACTGGTACCGTCGCGACTTCAACGCCGCCTCGTTCATCGTCTTCCCGATGAAACTGCGCGGCTTCCCGGCGGCGATGCTCTACGCCGACCACAGCGAGATCGGCGGCATCCGGTTGACGGAAAAGGAACTGGCGCTGCTGCGTACCCTACGCAATCAGGCGGTGCTGGCACTCAAGCAGGCGAGCTGAGGCGGAGTCAGGCTATGGTGTTCTGAGCCGCCGCCGCTGGACGGCTTTGCCCTTCTTGATCAAACGCCGATCAAAAGTGGCGAACTCATGGGCATTACCTGACCCTGTACCCGCTGCGCAGGACCCACTCCGACTCCAGCAGCACGGTCGGCGTGACGTAAACGAGGCGCTTCGAGATGAGGGCATGGGCTCGACGTGCCTGCGCTGCATCGTCCGCCATCAGGAAACGGAGACGACGTTGGTGTCGAGCGCAATACGCCCGCGACTCATTTGCGTCGCGCAGCTTCCGTCCGTACGCCGGCGTCCATCTCGTCGAGGGTCAGCGCCGGACCCTTGCCCTTGCCGATGCCAAACACGTCGTCAATCGAGGTGGGCGCAAAAACACGGTCGTCAAGCACCGGCGAAAGCAGGACGCCTTCCGGCAGCTCCTTGACCCTGAACACCGTCCCCGGCCGCCAGCCACGCGCCTTGCGCACGCGCTGCGGGAGCACGAGCTGGCCCTTGCTCGAAAGCTGTGTGGTTTCCGCAGACTTCATGGAGGTAAAACTACGGTAAGACAGAACCTTCGGCAAGGCTGGCGTCTACCACCCGCCGCCGGCTCACGGCACCGTGGTGCGACCACAGGCGACAAGCTCGGCCATTACAGCAGGCCACCGTCTTCGCAGAGCGCAAATACCTCGACGACGGCCGGGTCGGTTCGCAGGCCCGGCGCCGCGAACTCGATTTCCATGGCGTCGAAGTTCTGGGTCGCCTCGAAGAAGACGTAAGTCTCGGGCAGCGAGGGGTCGCCGTTCGCAGGCAGGTCCGCGCGCTGCAACCCGCCCTCGATCAGTCCGAGCTCGGAGCCAAGCTGGGCGCTTTCGCTCCCCACGAGGGCGAACGAGTCGTACGTGCGGATTCGCACGGTGGTCCAGCTCACGATACCGCTCGGGTCCCGCGGCAGGCGGATGAACGCCCCCGGCTTGCTACCGGCATGCCCGCCAAAGATGAACAAGGTCGACGAATGGATCGCCGCGCCACCTTCATCCGGCGACGTCAGCGCAGTCACGGTCGCGGCGCTGCGAAAGTCACCATCGGCAGCGGCTTCGACGTTCTCAATTCCGCAGCCGACGCAGGTTTCGGCAATCTCCGCCGTCGCGCCACCCAGGGGGTCGCAATAGACGGGCAACCCGTTGACGTCGCCGCGTTGCGTATCGTCTTCGCAGGCCCCGAGCCCGAGCACCACGCACAGCACCCACACTTTCGTATACCGCTTCATATCTCACCCGCTAAACAAGACCCGACTTCGCTGCGTGACCTCGAAGAGCCCGCGTTCGCGACAAGCGATCAATCCCGGACACCTCCGTTGCTGCAGATCTCAAACACCTGCAGCGCTACCGGGCCGTTGCCCGGCGTGGTTGTGCCGCTGTCCACGATCTCGACCGCATCGAATGGTCGGGTCGTCTCAACGCCCGAGAAGATGCTGGCCGGACTTCCGCGTCCGTCGACGTCGTACGTCGTGAGGCCGGAGCCGCTCTCCTGCAGTGCGCCGTCCAGATAGGTGCTGATGGTGACCGTGCAGTTTTCGCACGTCGTGTATCCGGTGAAAAATACGCCCGCCAGGTTGCCCGCCGGAAAGACGGCGCCGTCCCGCGCGCTTGCGCGAATGCTGGCCGTGATGCTCGGAGACACGGCGTCGGGAATGACCTCCGCCGCGCTCGACAGGTTGCCGTCTGCGGCCGCACCCTCCCTAGAGACCGTACATCCCGTACACTCCGAAGTCAGTTGCGATCCACCGCCGGCGATGCTGTCGCAGAACGCTCCGGACGAATCCGAGTCATCGCCACAACCCGCCACGAACACCGCTGCCGCAACGGCAGCCAAGCCCGCCTTTTTGATCGCCATCATCGTTTCTCCCTCGCTCACCGTGCTAAATGCGCACCCATCGCGTTCAAGCGGTCGAACCTCGCGCAATCGCGTCTGCCGCTCCTCTAAAGAACGGCTGTCTCTGTCGTTTTATTCCACCATCAGTCGTGAATAATGATGCTGCCCGACGTAGTGTCGGCGTAGACCTGCAACTGCGGGTCGGCGCTGGAGTAGGCCGACGACCGGTAGTGCGCGTTGGTCTCGCTCTGCTCGCCAACGGCCTCGGTGCCGGCGACGTCGATGCTCAGCGCGCCGGATGTCGTCGAGGCCTCGAGGTCGAACCCGATGCCCGCGATCGACGAATCAACCTGTATGTCCGCCGTGCCGTTCGTGCTGTCGACGACCACGCTGCCGCCGAGTTCCGAAGCCAGCACCAGCGTCACGTCTCCGGAGGTCGTGGCCACGGTCACGTCGCCGCTGTCGCCGTCGAAGCTGATATCGCCCGACGTGGAGTCGACCGCGAATACATTCCAGACGCCATCCGCCTCAAGGTTGCCGCCGGTGTTGCTGAGGTCCAGCTCGGTGCCATTCAGGCCCGTCGCGCCAAGGTTGCCGCCCGTGGCCCGTTGCCGCAGTTCGTAGCTCAGCGCGGCAGGCAGCTCCGCGGCAATCTCCGCGCTCTGGTTGTTGGCGTTGTTGTTGGCGAACTGCACTTCGGTGCCCAGCGCGAGCACGCCGCCACCCAGCTCGTCGCTGTGGACGACCTGCATCGCCGCCAGCCCGTCCCGCGCCGCCTCCTCCGAATCACCTGTCGCACGCAGCGAGACCGTGATCTTGTAACCTCCGGCCGAAGGCGTGGCGCTGATATCCCCGGCCAGCGTCGTGAGCGATACGCGCCCGCTTGACGCACCGCCGTCGTCATTGCTGATCGTGACGACCTGGGTCGCGGTGTAGGTGCCGTCCGGCACGGAAATGCCGCCGATGACACTGGACCCTTGGACGACCTGAACCTCGCCCTCTTCGATCGTCGCTTCCCGAGCCTTTCCGTCCGGCGCACCCGGATGGCCCGAGTCGCCGCCACCGCCGCCCGTGCACGCGGCCATCGTCAGGCCCAGCAGAACGCCGGCCATGCCGAGCCCGGATCGAATGAACTTCATGGTGCTTCCCTCTCTCTGACTGTCGTTTTGCGGACGCCTGTGTCTCAGCGTCTCGGTGATCCTGAGACCGACAACCGCCTGCGGGCAGGCCTCATGCTCAGGTCATCACAGGCTACCGCGAGATTCCCGGACCTCGCCATTGGCCATCCGGCTAGTTGACACGGCCGCGACGGGCTTTCTCGCGTGTTTCGGGAACAACGCTACCCAGAAGCTTGGTTGCTGCCCAATGGTAAATACGCCGTGAGGTAAAACCTGACACGGACGTGGCGGGAGGACCGACTGACTCGCCACTCCGCACTTCACTTCGCTAGCGCGAGCCGGACACCCAGCCCGACGAACAGCGCGCCGACGGTACGGTTCAGTAACGCGCCCACGGTTGCGCTACCGCGCAGGCGATCGCTGACGGCCGCCGCGCACCACGCCAGCGTGATGCACCACAGCGTGCCCGCGATGACAAAGGTGAAGCCGAGCAACAAGAACGACTGCGCTGGAGACGGTGCATCGGCATGGATGAACTGCGGCAGGAACGCGAGAAAGAACAGCGCCACCTTCGGATTGAGCACATTCGTGATCACACCCTGCCGAAACGCGACCGTCGCGCTGCGTCCAGAGAACTGCGACGGCAGCTCCAGCGGCGCGGCGCGTTGCAGCAGGTAACGGATGCCCTGAACAATCAGGTACGCCGCTCCGAGCAGCTTCACCGCCGTGAACGCCCACGCCGTCGTCGCCAGAAACGCGGACAAGCCCAGCGCCGCCGCGATGGTGTGGCAGACGCAGCCGGCGTTGATCCCCAGCGCCGCGGCGATGCCGACCCGACGACCCTGCGCCATGCTGCGGCCGACGATGTACGCCGTATCCGTGCCCGGCGTCAGGATCAGCAGCACCGCCGCCGCGATGAAAACGCCGAAGTGCTCGATGCCGGACATCGTTTGATCTTACAAGACCCCAGGCGACGACTACGCCGCCCTCAGCATGAATTCCACCTCGACTGCCTCATACGAAAAGCAGTTCCGGCGGATGCGATTCCTGCTCGGGCGCACAGCGTGCGTTACCGCACAGCGCCTTATCGCATTGAGCGACATCATCCGGGCTTCGGCCCATTGCGGTCGGTGTGCAATGCGCTCGAACAAACCTGCTCTGCTCCTCGTTGCATCAGCCCTTACCCTCCTGCTCAGCGGATGCGCCGGGCTCGGTCATGGGGCGCCGGCGCGCGATCACGCCGCGGCCGCACGATCCGACGATCTTGAAAAGCTGCCGGAAGCGGACCGCAACCGTGTACTCAGCCAGGGCTACGCGCAGCTTTACGCCGCTGCCAACGGTTTGCGCTGGCTGGACGACTTCCTGCTGGTGAAGTTCGAATCGAACGCGACACGAAAGGTGATCGACGACCTTGCGACGTACTCTGCGCAGCTGAAAGTGCAGCTGGAAGAACTGGCGCGGAATTATCCTTCGCTGTCGCTTGACGATGACGGCTTGCCGCTGTTGGAGAAGAACAAGCGCAAGGCGCAGCAGATCGATCGCGCGAAGACGTTGCTGCCGCTGGTCGGCGCGCACGGCGCAGACTTCGAGCGCACCTTGCTGCTCACGGAGTCGGGCGCCCTGAATCAGCTCCGATTCCTCGCGCAAGCGCTGGCCGACGCCGAAAAGAGCACGACGCGCCGCGAGTTCGTCCTCGGCGTCCGGCAACGGTTCGACGAACTCTACGTGGAAACCGTGAATCTGCTGGACCGGCAGTTTTTCCGGTCACCCGCAGATACGCCAATGGGTGCCGCGGGCAGTTCCGAGTAGCGCGCGCCCGCACACTTGTCCGCGCTTTAGCTGCGACCGCTGAGACGGGCCCAAAAGCTCGCCGCGAACCTGCCAGCCTCGCGGAGCACGCTGTAGCCCTGCCGTAGCCGGCGGTCGAGGAAATAGGCGAACTGGGCGGCGATATCCCACAGACGCGAGGTGCCGGGCGCCGGAGGCACCAGCCCGAACCTGCGGACGTGGCCATTTGCACAATGCACGCCCGCGGAGAATTTGGACAGCCGCGTTCGGAACGTGATGCTCAGCGAGACGGACACGTCGCTCTCGGTCTTCACCCAGTGGGCAGCGTGCAGCGGAAAATGCACACCTTGCCCCGCGTTCAGCGGCAGCACCCAGGCGCTCGCCAGAAAGTCGTCGCGGTAAGGCTGATCGCGGTTGCTGCGCACGTTGGCGTAGAACTCATCGAGCGCAATCTCAGGCAGAACGACGCGATTATTCGCATCCCACATATGCACCGTCTTGCGACCCCGCACCTGCAGCAGAAAATTGTGCTCGGGGTCGAAGTGGAACGGCGTCACCGCTTCGCGCGAACTGATGAACAAGAATGCTTCGCGCTGATACATGCCCGGACGTGACTGCTCCGAAAATGGCTTGATCTCGTCAAGAAGCTCGTCGACCAGCGCTTTATAGGGCGGGTCGTGCTCGATCTGCCGCAGCAGTATCCAGGCGGGCCGCTCGCCCACGGCAAGGATAGCCTCTTTGCACGGGAGCGCCGGCGGCTTGATCTGATCGGGCTTGCCGTAGGCGCCGGCGTGGCCCGCGTTCCACTCGACCAGGTGCGGATACAGGCGTTCAGAAAGTGCGGCCATCGCCGGGAGCTCGAACAGCGGGTGCGAGCGCAGGCGGTGTTCCAAGTAAAACGGCCGCCGGTCGAAGTCGGCGGCGAACGTCACCGGGTTGATCGAGAGATGCGGGACGCGAGCCGGGCTTGGCGTATGTGTTCCATCCAGGCGATTCGACAGCGCGGCCATGGCGACCCATCCATCCGGAAAAACTCAGGTCAAACCATATCGTCGACCTCCATCCGAGTCTGTGCGGTGGGGCGTAGGAAGAACAAACTCCCTTCCCCCGCAAGTCCTGTCCGGGCGCTGAGCCATACAGGAACGCGAATTCCGGCGAACTGCTATGTCACCCAGCGAACAGAACACGGTGGTCAAGACATCTATCTTCTGTCTGGTCAGTTCTTCGCAGTCGCGGTTGTGGCATTCCTGATCGGGTCGCAACCACTGCGAGGACGCCCGGAATCCGAGGTGACTTCGCTGACCGTCACGATGGAGGATTTCCAACATGCAACCACGCACTCAGCCCGCAGTTCGCCTCGGGCACACAGCAAGGCGCATTCTCGCCAGCAGCATCGTCATCGCCACTGCCCTCGCGGCATCGGCTTGCGGCAACGACGCCAATAATCCGCTCGATCTACCGGTCGGACAGTTGCGCCTCGTCAACGCGATCTCCGATTCAAACCCCATCGATGCCACCATCGCCAATGTTCCCGCGAGCATCGAGAACATCGCCTTCGGCGATGCCAGCGGACTCAAGGACGTACCCGAGGGCAGTTACACGGTACGAATGACCACGACCGTCAATGCCAGTCAGGTCGAGTTCTCCGTCGCGTCGACGCCTGTGGACAAGGACAACATCACGACGGTCTATGCAGTCGGCCGAATGACCGACGCTACCCAATCGGGATTTGCCGTCGAAACGCCGATCACCAATGTGGCCAGCGACAAGTCAGAAGTGCAATTCGTCAATGCGGCTTCGCAGCCGGTGACCGACCTGGATATTTATCTCACCGCACCGGACGCCGTGCTCTCCGAGTCGTCGCCGATCTCCAGCCTTGCTTTCAAGGCGACCAGCCCGCCCACTCTGGTCAACCAGGGAAGCTATCGAATCCGTGTGACGCCGCTGGGCAATCCTACGAGCGTGCTGTTCGATAGCGGCCCCACCGGCATTGCGCTACCCGCGGCCGATGGCGAGCAGTTCGCCCTCTTGGATAACACCAACGTGGCTTTCGCATCACCACTCAGCATATTGATCCTGCAGCGTGATGGCAGCGATGCGCTGATTCAGCATCTCGGCAATTGACCAACGATCGGTCCCGCGCGTCGCGCGGGCTCCGGGGTTCCCGGGGCGGTTCATGTCTTGAGAGAGTGCGCAGATGAAAAAACAATGGCCCCGGTCGGCGGCGACGCGAGTCTTCTGGACCGCGGTCTGCTCGATTCTGTCGGTGTCGCTGTCCGCCTGCGACGGCTCGAACGGCCCGGACGACCCGGACGGCGCGGGCGGGCCGGACGGATCGTCTTCGGGTGCGATCTTCGCATGGGGGGACAGCTGGACTTCCGGCGTCGGCGCAATCGATGGCGAGAGTTTTCCCGATCAGCTGCAATCCCTGACCGGCCGCACGGTCTACAACGGCGGAGTGTCCGGGCAGACCAGCGATCAGATTGCTGCGCGGCAGGGCGGCGCGCCGGCGCTGCTGACCTTGCCGGGCAATATGATTCCCGGCTCCGGGCCAGTGACGATTCAGAACCAATCTACCTTTCCGGTTTCAGCGGAAGGCCCGGGGCCGATCACCGGAACGCTAGGCGGCGTTCACGGCATGCTGAGCTTCAACGGCAATCTGGTGTTCGAGCGCGATGATTCAGGTGCTCCGGTTGCGGTGCCCGCGCAAAGCCCTTTCGATCCCGACACCTACGGCAGCCAGAGCGAAATCAATGTGTTCTGGTTGGGCGGCAATAATTTCTACGATCCCGCAGCAGTAAAATCCGACATCGCAAAATCCGTTGCGTTTCTGTTCAGCAACAAGTACATCGTGCTGGGCCTGTTGAACGCCGGGTCCGAACCGATCGGCAGCGATTCCTACGCTCTGATCACGCAACTCAACGCGGACCTGGCGGGTGGGTACCCGAACAACTTCATCAACATCCGAAAGATCCTCGTCGACAGCTACGACAGCTCCCAACCGCAGGACGTGATTGACCACAGAAACGACGTTACGCCCAGCTCGCTGCGAAATGACGACGTCCATCTGAACGAGGCCGGCTACGCGATCATCGCGCAGCAGGTGGCGGCCTTTATTCGGTCGGAGGGCTGGTAGGCGCTACATGATTGCGTGGACTAAAGCTGTCCTTCCAGGATATTGAGGTTCAGTGCGCTGCCGAAGCGCTGGATCAGCGTCACCGCCCCGCACCGTGCCGACGCGCAGGCGACGCGGGCCTGGGTCCGTCAGATGGCCCTCAATCGCGCGATAGACGATCCCGAGCACCGGAAGCGAGCGTTTCGGGGTGAACGGCGAACAGGAAGCGCAGGCACGCAGATCCTGGACCTGAAGCGCGTGAAGGCAGTCGCCGACGCGGCCAACGTTTCGGCGCACGACGCGCTGCCAGGACTGGTCGGCGGCGTCGTGCGACGCTACCTCATCGGGCACAACGCGCTGCCGAAGAAGTCGATCCTCGCCTCGGTGCCGGTCGGCCTGCCCGCCCCGACGGCCAGCCCGGCAACTCGCAGGAATTCGCGCCGCTGAATCACGCCGCAGGATGCTACTGGCGCCCCATGCGTCCAGTGACTTCCATGCCAATCCCGCGGTAGCCCAGGTAGCGGCCCGACGCGTTGAACATCGGTTCCGCGCTGACCTGGAAATACTGGACCGTACCGTCCGGGTTGGCGCGGCTGTAGATGTAGTCCAGGAACGGCTTGCGTGCGGCAATGTTGGCCTCCAGCTCGGCGCGTTCGGCCTCATTCCAGCGTGCCCCGTTGCCATCGGTGCCGGGGTTGGTTGATCCGTCCGCGCGAATGCCGAGCATTTCCAGCGCGGGACCGGAAACCTTGGTCACCCGGCCGTCGTCGGCCTGCTCCCAGTACCAGTCCGACGACAGCTCGGTCAGCCGCCGGAACCGCTCCTCGCTTTCGCGCAGCTCGGCGGTGCGCTCGAGGACCGTCTGTTCCAGCAACTTGTTGTGCTGCGCGATCAACTGATACAGGAGCCGCACTTCGAGCAGGTTGTGGATGCGCGCCTTGAGTTCGACCAGATCGAATGGCTTGCTGATGAAATCCTTGGCGCCGGCCTCCAGGGCACGCAGCTTGTGACCCGGCTGCGCGGTGACCACGAGCACGGGCACGTAACCCTCGGGCTCAATCGCCTTGAGACCTTCCAGCACGGCGAACCCGTCCATGCCCGGCATCAGCAGGTCCAGCAGGATCAGGTCGTAGCGGTGCTCTCGGTGCAGCGCACACACGGCTTTGGGATCCATCGTCGACGTCACCGACGTGTACCCGGCACCGGCCAGCATTTTCTCCAGCAGGCGGATATTGGCCTCCAGGTCGTCGACGACCAGGATCCGTGCAGCGAGTATCTCGGCAGCGGTGATCATTGGCATTCTCCCGACCTTGCGCCACGACCGGTCTTGGCCTGATCCAGCGCAATGTCCAGAACTTCCATGAACGCATCGACCTTGATCGGCTTGGTGATGTAGCGGAAGAAACCGGCTTCCAGGCCCTTGTGGATGTCGTGCGGCATGGCATTGGCGCTGATCGCCACGACCGGAATCCGCTGGGTCAGCGGGTCTTCCTGCAGGATCCGCAGCGCCTTGATGCCGCTGATTCCCGGCAGGTTGATGTCCATCAGGATCAGCTCCGGCTGGCAGGAGCGGGCAAGCTCGATGCCAAGCGTCGCGTCGCGCGCGCTCAGCAGACGCAGGTTTGCCCGGCGCGCGATGAGTTGTTCGACCAGCTTCAGGTTGGCCGGATTGTCTTCGACGTAAAGCACCGTCCGCTGCGCCGGACCGCCCTGGGCACGGGTCGCGGCGCCCACCGTGGCTTCGTCGGCCGCAGCCGGCAGATCGACATCGTCGGCCCTCATCAATTCCACCCAGAACACGCTGCCCGTGCCGACGGTGCTCTCGACGCCGATCTCGCCGCCCATCAGTTCCACCAGCCGCTTGGTCATCACCAGGCCGATCCCGGTGCCTTCCTCGCCGCTGGACTCCTGGCCCAGGCGGTTGAACGGCTGGAACAACTGCGCCAGCTGTCCGGGTGCGAGGCCCGGCCCAGTGTCGGTGACGCTGATGCGGATACGTTCCGGACATCCCGCGCTGCACCCCATGCTCACCGTCCCCCCGGTACGGTTGTACTTGATCGCGTTGGACAACAGGTTGATGAGGACCTGCTTGACCCGCGTGCGATCGGCGTTCAGGAAGCACGGTTCCTGCATATGGCAGAACGTCATCGTGATTCCATGCTTCTGCGCCTGCGGCTCGATCATGGCCTGGCATTCGCGCATGACCTCGTCCAGCGACATCGGCTCCATGGACAGCAGCAGTTTGCCGGACTCGATCAGCGCCAGGTCGAGGATCTCGTTGATCAGCGCCAGCAGGTACCATCCGGCCTGGAGAATCTGGTCGGTGCTTTCCTTCTGCACCGTGGTTTGCGGCGTGGCGTCGGACTCCATCAGCTGCGCGAATCCGAGGATCGCGTTAAGCGGCGAGCGCAATTCATGGCTCATGTTGGACAGGAAGTCCGACTTGGCCTGGTTGGCCTTCTCCGCCGCGGCCTTGGCCTTGATCAGTTCGCCCTCGACCTGCTTGCGCACGGAATTGTCGGCGCCGATCAGCAGGTAGCCGATGATCGCCTCGTAGTCATCGCGCAATGCGGTGATGGAGATCGTCGCGGGAAAGCGGCCGCCGTCCTTGCAGATGAAGGTCAGGTCATAGCTGTCGTCGATTCCGCGCGAAGCCTTGAACGCGAGGGCTTCGAATCCGGCGGTGATCGGCGTATCCAGCTCCACGCTCAGGGACCGCGCCCGCGCCTCCACTTCCTGGGGGTCGTGGATGTCGCTGGGCTTGATGCGGTTGACCACATCGGCGGCGCTGTAGCCGAGCATGCGCTCGGCGCCGGCGTTGAACAGCTGGATGATGCCTTTCTCGTCGGTCGCAATGATCGAAAAGGTGGCGCTGTGAAGGATGGCGTTCTGCAACGCGGTGGTCTGGAGCAGGACGGCCTCACGGCGCGCCTCGCTCGTGGCATCGACCGTTACGGCGTCGCCACCGCGGGCGTCGGAATTTGCAGAGTTCATGGTCGTTGCCATCAGGGGCGTTGGACATCGTGGAGCAAGCGGCCGAATTCAGCCTTTACTACTTCGTAGCATTCGCAGACGTGCGTGTTCAGCCCGGCCCGGTCGAGGACCTGGATATGGCCGCGGCGATAGCTGATCACGCCCATCTGCTTCAGCTTTCCGGCGGCTTCAGTCACGCTCTCGCGGCGCACGCCGAGCATGCTGGCGATCAGTTCCTGCGTCATCACCAGGTCGGCGGTCGGCATGCGATCCAGTGTCAGCAGCAGCCAGCGGCAGAGTTGCTGTACCGTCGAATGGTGCCGGTTGCAGGCCCCGGTCTGCGCCATCTGCGTGATCAGGGCCTGCGTATAGCGCAGCAGCAGGCGCAGCAGGGGGCCGCAGCGGTTGAATTCATCGACCAGGATCTGCGATTTCAGCCGGTACGCCTCGCCCGCGGTCTGCACCAGGGCCCGGCTGGGCGTGGTGTTGCCGCCCATGAAGAGGGAAATCCCCAGGATTCCTTCGTTGCCGACCCCGGCAATTTCGGCGGAAGCGCCATCTTCCATCACGTAATGCAGGGAAATGATCGAGGTGGTCGGGAAATAGGCGTGTTGCATGCGCTCGCCGGATTCGTAGAGCACCGCGCCCAATTTCATGGGCACCAGCTCCAGGTTCGGCTCCAGGCGCGCAAGGTCGGCGGCCGGAAGCGCGGCAAGCAGGAAGTTGTGCAATGGGCTGGACCCATTCACGAGCGTGGCGGTGGGTCGCGCGATGGATTCGAGCATGGGGGAAGGTCTTCGGGTTCCTGCCCGGAAGCGCCAGCGAACCATCAGCTTGCGCCCGGTCGCCCCAATCCATCCGTGCGGCAACGTACTTAACGCTGCTCCCGCCACCTGGCGGCCCTGTGAAAAATCCAGCGGGGCACTACAGCTCGTGTAGATCCTTCATTTCGCTCAGCATGGCGGCTTCCGTCAGACGTGCACCGGCGGACAGGCGCTGCTGATCGCGCCCAGCAGGCGCGCGCGCTTGGCGACCGCGACTGGCGTCATCGTCTTGCCGGTGGAGAGGGTATAGGTAATTCAAACGCCCTTTGGTTCCGCTGTTGCCGATGCGTGGAGCCCGGCGACCATTCCCGCCGGCGTTCACTATGGGTCATCAGGGGGTCCGTAACCCGTCCGCGCGGGGCCGATCCGACGGTTCCCAGGGCGATTTCCGGCATCGAGCCGCGGGACACACCGCATCACCTTCCCCTGCTCCTGCCCTTGTTTGAGCGTCGCTATCGTACCGCCGCGGTCTTGCGCGGCGGTGCACGCGGCGCGGGGCGGTAATGCGCTTGCGACAGCGCGCCCTTCTTTTCGAAGTGTTCGAGTATCTGCTTGAATGCCGGATGATGACGATCGCGATGACTCCGACCTGTACCTCACGCCGGTGCCAGTCTCATGGTCACGAGCGGTGGGCGTAGTCCTGTTGATCGCGGCGGTCGGGTTGGCGGTCTTTCCCGGCCTCGACCTGATCCGGCGATGGTCGGACGGGCAATCCATCGCGCCCGCTACGAGCTCGGAGATGATCTTCCAGTTGATGCTGGTGGTGGTGTGGGGATTCTGCGCACAGGCGGGCTGGCGTCTCGTGTTCAGTCGTTCGCGCCGGCCAGGAGCGCTGTTCTCATGGCGGTGTGGCTGGCGCTTGGCGTCGTGCCGCTCACGCTGACGGCGATCATCGCGATGCTGCGGCTGGCGGCGCGGGCTCATGGACGCATGGACGCATGGACGCAGCGGGACCTGCAAGTGATCCTGTTCGGCGGTGGGATCGGCGGCTGGTGTCTGTGGCTCGCATGGAAAGCCCGTGTCGGCGGCGTCCGCTACCGCACGGACGGGGCCGCCAGATGGGACTAGAAGT
>JBAZXW010000063.1:0-13395 GCA_041659605.1 Sinimarinibacterium sp.
ATGGACCGCGTCAACATCAAGGGCGGCGCCATCGCACTGGGCCACCCGCTGGGCTGCTCCGGCGCGCGCATCACTGGCGCCCTGGCGCACGTGCTCAACGAGCAGAACGCCCAGTTCGGCGTCGCGACCATGTGCATCGGCATGGGCCAGGGTGTGGCGACGGTGCTGGAGCGCGTGAACTGATCGCGGCATCGCGCATCAAGTAGTAACCAGAAGGCCGGGCTAGTCCCGGCCTTCTGCGTTGGCGCAGCCATGGATAGGGGCGATCGTCGCGCTACACTGGAATGCCGTGCGCCGACAGCCGAACATCCTTTTCATCATGGCCGACGACCATGCCGCCAAGGCGATCAGCGCCTACGGCTCGCGTATCGTCACGACGCCCTCGATCGACCGGATCGCCGAGGCGGGCGTCCGCCTCGACCACTGTTACGTCACCAATTCGATCTGCACGCCGAGCCGTGCGACGATCCTCACCGGGACCTACAACCACGTCAACGGCGTCACCACGCTCGCAACGCTGTTGGACAACCGCTGGCCGAACGTCGCCAAGAGCCTGCGCGCCGGCGGCTACGCGACGGCGATCTTCGGCAAGTGGCACCTGGGGGAGGGGCCGCGCCACTGCCCCACCGGTTTCGACGACTGGTGCGTACTGCCCGATCAGGGCGACTATTTCGACCCGATGATGATCAGCCCCGAGGGTATGCGCCACCATCGCGGCTACGTCACCGATCTGATCACCGACCTCTGTCTCGACTGGCTCGAGGCACGCGATCGGCAGAAGCCGTTCTTCCTCATGTGTCATCACAAGGCACCGCATCGCGCCTTCGAGCCAGCGCCCCGACACGCTCGCCTGTTCGAGGGCCGGACCATTCCGGTGCCGGAGACCTTCGACGATGACTACAGGAACCGGGCACGTGCCGCGGCTGCCGCCAGGATGCGCGTGCGTGTCGACATGACCTACCAGGACCTGGGTCTGGTCCAGCCGGAAGGGCCGGCCCACTACTGGGACGACGAGACCGGCCGGCCGGACCGCGCCAAGGTGCCCGACCTCGAGGACCCGACGGGCCTGGTGCTGTTCGACCGCAACACGGGCGAGCGCTTCACCTTCGCCTCGAAGCACGAGCTGGATCAGTTCAAGTACCAGCGCTACATCAAGCGCTACCTGGGAACGATCGTCGGTATCGACGAGTCCGTCGGGCGGCTTCTCGACTGGCTCGACGACGCCGGCATCGCCGAGGACACGATCGTCGTCTACACCTCGGACCAGGGCTTCTTCCTTGGCGAGCACGGCTGGTTCGACAAGCGGTTCATCTACGAGGAATCCCTGCAGATGCCGTTCCTGATCCGCTACCCGGCGGGCTTCGGACCGGGCGTGGCGGACGCAATCGCGACCAACGTGGATTTTGCCCCCACTTTCCTCGACTACGCCGGGCTGGTGGTTCCGACCTACATGCAGGGACGCAGCCTGCGCCCGGTCCTGAACGGCCGGGTGCCGGAGAACTGGCCGCAAGTCGCCTACCATCGCTACTGGATGCACAAGGACAGCATCCACAACGCGTTCGCCCACTACGGTATCCGCGACCGGCGCCACAAGCTGATCTACTGGTACAACCAACCGCTGGATCAGCCGGGCGCCAACGCCGGCGACGAGCCACCGGAGTGGGAACTGTTCGACTGCCAGGCCGATCCGCTCGAGGTCTGCAACGTGTTTCACGATCCGGCCAAGGCCGGTGTCGTGCGCGACATGCTCGCAAAGCTCGATGCCAAGCTTGCCGAGGTCGGCGACCTTCCGGAGCACGATACGCCGGCCGTGCTCGCCGGGCTAGTGTCGTGAGTCGGAGATTCCTTGATGAAATCGGCGAGGATTTTTCGTGACTGGCAAGGCGCGACGACGAGTCATAGTCGAACTATGGCGAGGAGGAGCAACGCGGTCAGGCGCGAAAAAGACTGGCGATTTCGCATGCGAATTTCCGACTCACGACACTAGGATGACTGGCGGCGGATTCTACTGGCGCAGCGGAATCTCGACGTAGCTGTCGCCGTACCAGCGCAGCTTCAACGGATGCCCGGCGTCGGCGATCGATTCCACGCTGACGTCCTTGCCGGTGCCGTAGTTGAGTTCCCGGTCCGGTCGCTTGTTGATGCCCAGCACCAGCACCAGGCGAGCGCCCGCTTCGAGTCTGCGGCTCATCATCCGCGTGCTGGTGAGCGTCAGCTGCTGGCGCTTGCCGGCCTTGAGCAGATGGCGATGCTTGCGGTCGCGGGCGTAGCTGGCACGCTGCTCGTACGGGTCGGACAGCAGCAGGTAGCTGCCGTCGGGCCGCTGCTCGTAGGCGGCGACGTACAGGTCCACGTCCATCTTGTTGACCAAAAAATCGAGCCGCAGCGACAGCGGGCCGCTGATTTCTGTGGCGTGCTCCAGCGGCGCGCTGACAAATACGACGCCGTGCCGCGCGGCGGGCTGGCTGCGCACGATGTCCGTCTGCGACTGCCACCGGTCGGCGTCGCCGCGGCCGGCGAAATTGACGGTCTGCTCCACGTAGCTGCCATCGCTCGGCGGGGCCGGCGCCAGACGCTGACGCCCCCCGGGCTTTGTTGCCGCCAGGTAGAACCTGAGCCTGGCGTTCGCGATTGCCTCGAGCGACGGCGCATGCGCCCAGCGGTCGGCGCCCATGACTTGGTAGTTCACCCGGCCCTGCAGCAAAGCCGGCTTTTCGCCGCTTCTGAAGACATGGTCGAACCACTGGAAACGCAGCGCCTGAAGGTCGATGCGCGCACCCGGGTCGATGGCGTGGTTGCGCAGGATCTCCGACGGGTTGCTGCGTAGCGCGGCATCGTCGTACGGGCCGATCAGGAGCGTGTCGTCGGCGTTGGCCCGGTGGCGGCTGTGCTGGGTGAAGTAGTAAAGGCTGCCGGCTCCGTTGTCCGCGTAGTAGCCGGCGATGGTCAGCACCGGGATGTCGATCCGGGCAAATTCCTTGTCGAAAGGCACCATCTTCTGCCAGTAGCGGTCGTAGCTGGGGTGACCGAGCCACAGGCGGAAGACGCTGTTGGGCCGCTTCGCCAGGCTGTCGAGCGCGCGGTAGTCCCTGCCGCTCCTGTACCAGCTCAGGTCCAACGCGCGCCAGAACGCCGGATCCTCCACGCCGGCCTCATCCACGCCGTGGGTGTGGTTGGTTGCCCAGCGGTAAGCCGAGTTGCGGTAGATGCGGCCAGTGGTGGGAAAGTCGATGCCAGGTGCAATCGGGTTTGACGTGGCGATGGCCTTCAGCGCCCCAGGCGGGTGCTTGGCGGCGGCCCAGGCGGCGAAGCCGCTGTAGTCGCTGCCGTACATGCCGACGCGGCCGTCGCTCCACGGCTGCCCGGCGATCCAGCGGATCACCGCACGCGCATCCTCGCCGTCGTGCCGGAACGGCGTGACGCGGCCGCGTTCGCGACTGGTGTCGCGCGTGAGGGCCGTGACGCCGACGTAGCCGTGGGCCGCGCAGGCGACGGCACCATCCTGCGTGCGGTCTATCGTGAACTGCAGCAGTGTCGGCCGTTGACCGGGCTTCTTCGGGCGCACCACTCGGGCATGCAGGACAACACCGTAGGCGGTCCTGATGCTGACGTCGTCATCAATGACGTAGCGTCGGCGGGCGTCCGCCTGGCCGGTCGCGTCGACCAGCGATCCGGTTTCGCGTTGCATCTGGTAGCGGAGATACAGGCGCACCAGGTCCAGCGCCTGCGGCAGCGCAACTTTCTGCGTACCGCGCGTGCTGTCGAGCGCCGCCTGCAGTTCGATTCGAAATGTCTCCGGCGCGGCGCCGTGCCAGGTCGTCAGCGCGTAGGCATCCTCGTCGCTGAGCCGGGATACCGTCTGCTGCAGGAGCTTGCCGAAGGCGGGCGCGAAGTCGGCCTCGTTGCGCGCGAGTGCCGCTTTCGCCTGCGCGTAGACGTCCAGCAGCGGCCAGTCGACCGGCGGCGTGGCGTTGGCACCGTTCCGTCGCTTCTGCAGCGTCTCGCGCGTGTCCTGCGCGGCCTCGTAAGCGCCGGCAGTCAGCTGCAGCATGGACAGGTTGCCCAGATAACGCAGCTGATCGTTGTCTGCGTACACCGGCAGGATGCGCTCGGCCAGATCGCGCATCAGTGCGGGCACTTGCGGGTCGGCTGCGCCGGCCGGAGCCGCAAACTTGAAGGTCTGGGTCTGTGCCGCGCACGGCCGTAGCATGAACAGCAGCAGCAGTAATCCCGACAATCTGGCGGCGCGTCTGATCATCGCGGTTCGGGTCCGGGTTCGGGTCCGGGTGTGGGGTCGGGTTCGGCGGGGGACCCGGCTGCCGCGCCCGGCCGCTCGTCGGCGACGGCGCGCATCCGGACGAAGTGCAGCACGCGGGAAAACATCGGATCGCGTCCCTCCACGGCGCGGCCGATGTGGATGATGCTGCTGTGCCCAAGTTCGGAGGACAGCACATCGACGAAGCGCCCCAGCGCCTCCTCGCTGAGCGCGCCGAAGGCGTCGTCGATCAACACCCAAGGCGGCGTCTGCAGCACGAGGCGCGCGAAAGCCAGGCTCAGTTGCTCGTCCTGGCTCAGCTCGCTCTCCCAGCGGCGGGTTTCATCGATCAGCGGCACCAGCCGATCCAGTCCCAGCCGCTTCAACGCGTGGGCGAATGCGCTGTCGGCGAAATCCTCCACGCTCAGGGGATAGGCCAGCACCGCACGCAGCGGACCGCGCGGCAGGTACGGCGTGCCGCGCGGCACGTACAGGATCCGCTCGCCGTGCGGGCGCTCGATGCGCCCGGAACCCCAGGGCCACAGACCGGCAAGCGCACGAAACAGCGGCGTCGTCTCGGCACCGGGTCCGGCAACGATCAGCACGCGTTCGCCTGCCGTCAGGACCAGGTCCCGCTCCTGCAGTTGGTCGCGTCCGCCGGGCGCCTGCACTTCGAGATTCTGGATGCGCAGGCGGCCGGGCTCGCCGTCGGCGTAGTTGATGTGACTGTCGGGATCGTGCTCCGGGTCGATAGTGGTCAGCGCCTGGCGGAAGCTGGCGACGCGCAGCAGGGTCGCGCGCCAGTCGGCGAGCGTGCCGAACTGGTCGACGTACCAGCGTAGCGACACCTCGACATGGGTGAACGCCGCCGCCGCCATGATCAAGCCGCCGAACGAGATCTTGCCGGTGAAATACAGCGGCGCCGCGGCCAGCACCGGGAACACGTTGGTGATCCAGCCGAAGCCGGCCGTGACCCAGGTCAGGTTGGTGTGGCTGCGCACCAGCAGGCGCATGGCGTTGACCACGGCCGCCAGATCAATCCGCACGCGCCGACGCTCGTCGGCCTCGCCCGAGGCCAGTGAAATGCCGTCGAGATGTTCGTTGATGCGCACCAGCGAGTAGCGCAGGTCGGCCTCGCGCGCGTAGCGCTCGGCGTTGCGGCGGATCAGGTTGCTCCCGACGAAGTAGCTCAGCGCCGAGCCTGCTCCTGCGTAAAGGATGGCGGCCCACACCATGTATCCGGGCACCGCATAGTCGCGGCCTGCGATCGGGATGGTGAATCCGCGCGACAGGCCCCACAGCACGCCGGCAAAGGACACGAACGCGATCGAGGCCCGCAACAGGCCGACACTGAGGCTGCTCGACAGCTCGCACAGCTTGTTTGCATCCTCGTGCATGCGCTGGTCCGGGTTGACGCCGATCGAGCCGGTGTGGGCGAGCCAGAACGCGCGACGCGGTGTCATCCAGTGTTCGGTCAGGTCCTCGACCAGGCCTTCACGCATGCGCAGCTTCAGCGTTTCCACCAGCCAGCGCTCCGCGACATTGAGCACCAGCAGCGCGCCGGCGATGAGGAAGAACACGCCGAGCTGCGTGACAAAGTCGTCGAGGTCGCGCCGAGACAGGGCGTCGAAGAACGGCTTGTTCCAGCGGTTGAGCCAGATCTGACCGTAGACGGCCAGCAACACGACGATGACAATCCCGCCGGCCAGCACCGCCAATGTCTTGGCGGCAGGCGAGCGGCGCAGCGCCTGCAGCACCTGGGCCACGTGCGCGCGCACGCCGGCGTCGATCGCCGCTTCGGCCTGCGCGGTCAGCCCGCGCCGCTGCTCCGTCTGATCGCCTGCAGTGCTTGCCGGACTCATGACCGCAGGCGCCTCATGCGGCCGCAGCCGCACGCCGTGCCGCGGCGCAGGTGATCAGCGCCGCGTAGCTCCAGGCCAGGTGCCTGGCGGAAGCCTGCGCACCGGTGGCCTGGTCGAACTGTTCGGACAGCTCGCCGCTGGCCGGCGTATAGGCCCGCACCGTTGCCAGGTAGGCGTCGCCGCGCGCGCCCCAGGCGCGCGCGGCGTCGGCGCCTGCCGCCGCGCGATAGCACAGCTCGGCAGCGCCGAGTGTCGAGAAGTAATACGCGCCGCCGGAATAGTAGCGGTCGCCTGGATAGCGCCCCAGGGCCGGTCCGCGCCCGGTTGCATGACGGTCGCGGTTGATCGGATAAGCCGCGTCGAACAGCGCGTCGAGCCGGTCCAGCGTGGCGTGAATGCGCGGGTCGTGCGGCGAATGCGCGCCTTGCCGCTTTGCATGAATCGCCGCCAGGACCACCGAGATGTCCAGCTCCTTGGCCGAGCGTCCGGCCGGCAGGATGCGCGAGCGGTAATGGCCTTCGTCCTGCAGCCAGAAGGCATCGAGCCGATAGCGGATCTCCGCGGCCTGGGCCCGGTAGACGCTCGCCAGCGACTCGCCGCCATGACCGTGCAGCCAGTCGGCGCCCGCGTCGAGCGCCGCCGCCGACACGCAGAGCACGTAGTAGTGCGAGCCTTGCTCCTCCTCCCAGATGTCGTAGCCGGGTGCGTCCCAGTGATGAGCGGTCAGCGCAAGGTCGGCGCGGATCAGCGTCGCAATGTCCTCGGCGAGTCCGGGGTCGAACGCCGCCGCGTGCGTCCAGCGCAGTAGCGCCAGCGCGCGCAGCGGCGCGCCGTCGTATTGCGGGCGGCTCCAGCGCGAGATGTCGAGCGTGCCGTCGGGATTCACGCGCACGTCGGCGGCCACGGCGTCGCCGTGCACCGCGGCCAGCTCGGCGTCGTCACGCAGGAAGCGGCGGTGGTCGGCGGCGACGGCGCTGCGCCAGGCGGATTGCGTCACCAGCATGCGGCCGTCCAGCGCCTGCAGCGAGGTGCTGAAACGGACGAAGTCGGCCAGGTGGGCGAGCGCCTCGGCGCCGACATCGCCGCTTTCGTACAGCAGCCGCAGCGCGTCGATCACCATTGCCGAGTCGCGGTACCAGTGAAAGAAGTAGTCGGGGTCCGGATCCCATGCGCCGATCACCGGCGAAGCGACGATCGCGCCCGCCACCGGCCGCACCGTCTGGTCGAAGCCGGGCCGCGTCTTGACCAGCTCGGTGCGCGATACGCTGTGCAGCATCGTGCGCGCGGCGTAGTCGTACGTCCGCGCCAGCCAGTGATCGAGCGATTCGCTCAACGCGCGTCTCCGGCACTGGTGAAATCGAGCCGCCGCAGGCCGTCGCGCACTTCCGGTGCGCTCATGAACAGCTTCCACAGCAGGCCGCTGCGGTGGTTCTCCATCATGACCACAATCGGTCCCTGGTCGATCGCCAGGTGGGTGTCGGCGTACCAGTCGAGGCGCTCGCAGAATGCATCGACGAAACCGTAGTCGCGCCAGATCCGGTCGCCGTAGTGGGCCAGCAGATGGCGCAGCACCTGCATCGCCTCGGCCGGTGCATACGGCAGGCTGGCCAGCGCCGCGGTCGGCGCGATCGTGCCGTTGTCGTGGTCCGGCGCGTGCGCGGCATAGCCGTTCGGGTCGTCGCTGGCGGTCAGTCCCCAGCAGCTCGCGCAGTAGCCGGCGTGGCCGTGCGGATTGGCGATGCAGTGGGCGCGGTTGATGTGCACGTGCGCCAGGCTCTGTTGCCAGTAATCGGCATAGCGGTCCTTCAGGCCGCGTGGGTCGAGGCCGCAAAAGGAATAGTGCGCGAAATACAGCGGCCCGCCGAAGGGCCTGCCGAGCGGCAGCTCGACGCCGTGATAGCGTCTGCCGTTGAAGAAGTTGCGGCCGTCAGCGAAGCCGCGGTGGTAGACCTGCGGATCGATGGCGTAGTGCTTCGATGAGGCCGCCAGGACGTAGGCGATCAGGCACTCGTCCCAGCCGCGAATCTCGCGATTCTTCGCCCAGCCATTGTAGGGGCTCCAGTGCCAGTACAGCACCTGGCGGCCGCCCTGCGTGTACCAGTTCCACTCGACCTCATTCCACAGCAGGTCGATCCACCTGCGCAGCGCTGACTCCCCGGGGGTGTCGCGCCCGAAATATTGGCGCGCGCACAGCAGCCCCTGGATCAGCATCGCGGTCTCGACCAGGTCGCCGCCATCGTCCTTGCGTCTGAACGGGATCGTCGCGCCGCTGCGGCCGTTCATGAAGTGCGGGAAGGCGCCGTGATAGCAAGGCGCGCGGTGCAGCAGGTCCAGCATCCGCCGGAGTCGCTCGACGCCGGCCGCGCGCGTCACCCAGCCGTGCTCGACGCCGACGATCAGCGCCATGACGCCGAAGCCCGAGCCGCCGATCGTGACCGGATCGTCCTCCGACGCGCCCTGTCCGCCGGCCCGGCAGCGATCGAACGCCAGGCCGCTGATGGGATGCGCGCCGTCCCAGAAGTAGCGAAAAGTCTGGCGCTGGACGGCCTCGATCAGCGGGTCGTCGGGCAGCGCGGCCAGCGCGGCGTGCCCTGCAGGCTTGTCGGAAATCGGCATCGGCGATTCCTCCGTGGACGTCCTGGTCCGCCGCGCGGGTCCCACACATCGGCCCACGGGGGCACGTGAAGATGGTGCCGTCAAGCGTCTGCCGGCAGGTCAACGGGTCAGTCGACCTTTCACGTCGGAAGATGCCATAGCATGACGCATAATCAGCATCAGGGTCAGTCACCCCCGGCCACCGTTTCGCCGGCGTCAACCCGCCCTGCAGGGCACGTGTTCCGACGCCTGAAAGTGGATGAGCCGCATCGAGAGAGATCATGGACGAACTCATCGCCGAGATGACCCTGGCCGAAAAGATCGGCCAGCTCACGATGACCGCCGCCGGCCATGCGGTAACCGGGCCCGTGCTCGCCGGCGACTCCACCGACGCCATCCGCGACGGCACCGTCGGCAACCTGCTCAACCTGGTCGGGACTGGACCGGTGCACGACATGCAGCGGCTGGCGGTGGAAGGATCGCGGCTCGGCATACCGTTGCTGATTGGCTTCGACATCATTCACGGCCACCGCACCCTGTTCCCGATCCCGCTGGCCGAGGCGGCACTGTTCGACCCGGACACCTGGGCGCAGACCGCACGCGAGGCGGCCGTCGAGGCCGCAGCCGACGGCCTGGCACTGACCTTCGCGCCGATGCTCGATGTGTCTCGAGAGCCGCGCTGGGGCCGCACCGCCGAGGGGCCTGGCGAAGATCCCTGGGTCGGCGCGCGGCTGGCGCAAGCGAAGGTGCGCGGTTTCCAGGGCGCCGATCTGGCCGCTGCCGATGCCATCGCCGCCTGCGCCAAGCACTTCTGCGCCTACGGCGCGGCGACGGCAGGACGCGACTACGCCTCGGTCGACGTGTCCGAGCGCACGCTGCGCGAGGTCTACCTGCCGCCTTTCGCCGCCGCCGTCGCCGCAGGCGTGGCGACGCTGATGCCGGCCTTCAATGACTTGGCTGGCGTGCCGATGACCGCCCACGTCCCGCTGCTGCGCGATTATCTGCGCGGGGAGCTGGGCTTCGACGGCGTGCTGATCAGCGACTACAACGCGATCGCCGAGCTGGTCAAGCACGGCGTCGCCGCCGACCTGGTCGATGCAGCGGTGCTGGCGCTCAAGGCCGGCGTCGACATCGACATGATGTCCGGCGCCTACCGCAAGGGCCTGCCAGTGGCGCTCGAGCGCGGCCGCGTGACGATGGCAGAGATCGACGCCAGCGTGCGCCGGGTGCTGCGGCTCAAGCGACGGCTGGGCCTGTTTGACGATCCCTACCGGCGCGGAGCGAAGCCGGAGAGCGCCGAGACCATCACCCGCCGCCGCCGGTTCGCCCGCGCGGTCGCCGCGCGCGCCATCGTGCTGCTCAAGAACGACGCCGACACGCTGCCGCTGCCCGCATCCGTCCGCCGCCTCGCCGTGATTGGCCCGCTCGCCGACGCCGCAGCCGAGATGTGCGGCCCCTGGTGGGCCGCCGGCCGGCGCGAGCCGCACGTCAGCGCCCTGGCCGGCCTGCGCGCCGCGATGAGCGACACCGAAATCCGTCACGCCGCTGGGGTCGGCATCGAAGACGCAGACGAAAGCAGCATCGCCGGCGCCGTTGACCTCTGTGATGACGCCCAGGCCGTCGTGCTGTGCCTGGGCGAGACCGCCACCATGAGCGGCGAGGCGGCGAGCCGTGCGCACCTCGGGCTGCCGGGGCGGCAGCGCGCGCTCGCCGAAGCGGTGTTCGCCCGCGCCCGTAGCCGTCGCATTCCCGTCGTCGTCGTGCTGTTCTCGGGCAGACCGCTCGTCGTGCCCTGGCTGGCCGAGCAGGCTGACGCTCTGCTCGCCGCGTGGTTCCTGGGCGTCGAAGCCGGCAACGCCATCGCCGACGTCGTGACCGGACGCGTGTCGGCGAGCGGGCGCACGCCGATCAGCTGGCCGCGCGCACTGGGGCAGGTGCCGGTGTTCTTCGCACAACGACCGTCCGGCAGGCCGGCGAACCCTGACGACCAATTCACCAGTAAGTACCTCGACGCGCCGAACGAACCGCTCTATCCCTTCGGTCACGGCCTGAGCTATGGGCGCTTCACGCTTTCCAATCTCGTCGTGACGCCCCACACCTTGACGGCAGATCAGCACATCGAGGTCCGCGTCGACGTCACCAACATCGGCAAGGTATCCGGCGAGGAAACCGTCTTCCTGTTCGTGCACGACAAAGTCGCCAGCGTCACGCGACCGCTGCTGGAGCTCAAGAGGGTTTCCCGGATCGCACTGAACCCCGGCCAGACGGGAACTGTCAGCATGACGTTGCCGGCGGCCGAGCTTTCGTTTCCCGGAGCGGATCTGGTCCCGGTTCTCGAGCCAGGCGAAGTCGAGGTACTGGCCGGCCCCTGCGCCGACCGCACGCGGCTGCTCACCGCGACGATTCAGCTGCGCGCATGAAGTCGCATCGCGGGGCCTACGCCCGAAGGGCGGCGTCACCGCCGGCAACAGCTCGGCGATCTCGGATGGCGCGAGCTGCACGCTGGTGATGGCGGCCGACAAGGCCAAGGCCCTGGGCCTCAAGCCGCTGGCGCGCATCGTCAGCGTCGCTGCCGCCGGCTGCAATCCGTCGATCATGGGCATCGGTCCTGTACCGGCGACGCAGAAGGCGCTCAAGCGCGCGGGCCTGTCGATCGACAACATCGACTACGTCGAACTCAACGAGGCCTTCGCCGCGCAGTCGCTCGCGGTGATGAAGGACCTCAAGCTGCTCGAGCGCATGGACCGCGTCAACATCAAGGGCGGCGCCATCGCACTGGGCCACCCGCTGGGCTGCTCCGGCGCGCGCATCACTGGCGCCCTGGCGCACGTGCTCAACGAGCAGAACGCCCAGTTCGGCGTCGCGATTATGTGCATTGGCATGGGCCAGGGCGTGGCGACGGTGCTGGAGCGCGTGAACTGATCTGATCACCGCGTTACTCAAACTGTAACGGAAGGGCCGGGCGTCGAACCCGGCTTTTCTCGTTTGGCGCGGAGGGAGGCAAGGCTCAGGTCTTGAGCCCTGCCGCCAGCAGTCTGGCGTGCATCAAGCTGCGAGCATCGCCAGACGCCGCGCGTCAGGGCGAAATCGCGTTCGCGGGCTTCGCCCCGTGTTCGGCGCCCGAGCCGCAACAGCCCCGGATCCGGCCGGCGCGGCGGCGCCCTCGCTCTTCTACGCCGACTGGGTTCATCCCATTGCCGATGCCTTTCCCCGGGCACGGGCGTACCGGTCGCGCCTCCTCGCCTGGCCAGCATTCGCGAGAGCTGTCGATGAGGCCAGGCCCTATCGGAACTACTTCCCCCTAAGTGCACCGGAACGCGACTGAGCGCGTCATGCGGCTCTTGAAGCCAACGAGGGTCTTTCCCGCAAGAACGACAACAGCGCGTCGTTGAACGCCTGCGTATGGGACACGTTGAGCCCGTGCGGTGCACCACTGATCGTCACCATCGTGCTGTGCGCAACGGCGCGGTGGGTGCGCTGACCCGAGCCCGCGATGGGCACGATCGCGTCCGCGTCGCCATGGATCACCAGCGTGGGCCCCTTCACCATCTTCAAGTCGCCGCGGAAGTCGGTCGTGCCGAACGAGTCCATGCAGGCCAGCGCCGCATGCTGCGCCGACTGCAGGCACAGCTCGATCGCAGCCTGGCGCTGAGACTCTGTCACCTGCAGCGTTCCATTGGCCGAGAAGAAGTCACGGGTGAAGTTTTCGAAGTAGGCGCCGCGGTCCTGCTCGAGCGCCGCTTTCTTCTGTTGTGCCTTCTCGGGCGTCAACGGCCCGTTGGGGTTGTCGGGCGACTTCATCAGGCAAGGCGGCACCGCAGAGGCGAACACCAAGCTGTGCAGGCGTGACTCGCCGTGCCGTCCGACATAGCGCGCCACCTCGCCGCCGCCCATCGAGAAGCCGACCAGCGTCACGTCCTGCAGGCCGCACTGGTCCATCACGCGCTGCAGGTCGTCCGCCAGCGTGTCGTAGTCATAGCCGGACTCCGGCTTCTCCGAGCGGCCGAAGCCCCGGCGGTCGTAGGCCACCACGCGGAAGCCAGCGTCACGCAGCACCGCCACCTGCGGCTCCCAGGCCTGGGCCGACAGCGGCCAGCCATGGATCAGCACCACCGGTCGGCCAGTGCCGCCGCTGTCTTCGATGTGCAACTGTACGGTGTCATTCGCCGGCGCCGTATGGGCCTTGCTCGAGTCCTCGGTGTTCACCGCAGCCCCAGCGGCAGCGCCACCCATTGCGCCGGCAACCGCGCCCGCCGCGGCGCCGACCACTACGCCGACGGGGCCGGCCACCGCGACGCCGATCGTGGCGCCCGTGGCCGCACCGGCCAACACGCCCCCGACCACCATCACCGACTTGACCTCGCGCTGCACGTCCGCAGGCTCCTGTGGGAACTGGGCCTTGGGGTTCGGGTCCTGCGACGGAATGCCGTGACCAGGACGGGCCTGCTTGGCAACGTCTTCGTCGACCGTTGCGAGGATCGGCGGTGTGATGGTGGAAGATTTCATGGGTGTACGGCCTGCTTGAGTGGAGGATTCGAGCAGCGCGAGACCCGCGCTGCGAACGGATGAATCACTTCTAGTCCACTCTGGCGGCCCCGTCCGTGCGGTAGCGGACGCCGCCGACACGGGCTTTCCATGCGAGCCACAGACACCAGCCGCCGATCCCACCGCCGAACAGGATCA
>JBAZXW010000064.1:0-12999 GCA_041659605.1 Sinimarinibacterium sp.
CCCAAGTCCTCGTCATCCTTGCGCGAAAACTCGCTCGGATCGCCTTCGCACTCATGAAAAACCAGTCCAATTACCAGCCTGCGCTCGCTGCCTCTCCGACTTGAGGGCCAACATAGAATCTCCTACACCGTTCGTCGCCGCGACAATATCCCGCCACCCCGGTCTGGTCCGGAACTTGTAAGGCCTCTGCCAAAGGCGGATTCCCGCCGCAGGAGGCAGCCGATGAACCAAGCCCTGTGGGTCGCGAAGACCGGTCTGGACGCGCAGCAGACGCGCATGACCGTGATCTCCAACAACCTCGCCAACGTCAACACGACCGGCTTCAAGCGCGGGCGCGCGAACTTCGAGGATCTGATGTACCAGACCGTGCGCCAGCCGGGCGGGCAGACCTCGCAGCAGACGCAGTCGCCGAGCGGTCTGATGGTCGGTACCGGCACGCGCGTCGTCGCGACCGAAAAGATGTTCACGCAGGGCAATTTCCTGCAGACCAACAACCCGTTCGATCTGTCGATCAACGGCCGCGGCTTCTTCCAGATCCAGATGCCGGACGGCACGGTCCAGTACACGCGCGACGGCTCGTTCCAGATCGACAGCCAGGGCCAGCTGGTGACCTCCAGCGGTTACCCGGTGCAGCCGGGCATCAACATCCCGTCGAACGCGCAGTCGGTCACGATCGGCGCCGACGGCACGGTCAGCGTGCAGATCGCCGGCGACGCCGCGCCGCAGCAGGTCGGCAGCCTGACCATCGCCGACTTCATCAACCCCGCCGGCCTGCAGGCCAACGGCGAGAACCTGTTCGCGGAGACCGCCGCCAGCGGTGCGCCGCAGACCGGCGCGCCGGGCCAGAGCGGTCTCGGGCGTCTGCTGCAAGGATCGCTCGAATCCTCGAACGTCAACGTCGTCGAGGAACTGGTCAACATGATCGAGACGCAGCGCGCCTACGAGATGAATTCCAAGGCGATCTCGACCACCGACCAGATGCTCGCCTACGTATCCAACAATCTGTGAGACCGTCGATGCGTGTGCTCCTTGCCTTTTGCGTTCTCGCGCTTGCCGGCTGCGCCGGCGCGCCTCAGCGCGATCCTTACGAGCTGCCGCCCGAAGCCGTCATGGAGCCGGAAGCGGCGGCCGATGGCTCGATCTTCCAGGCCGGTCACAACATCGCGCTGTTCGAAGACCGCAAGGCGCGGCAGATCGGCGATGTGCTGACCGTGTTGCTGGTCGAGAAGACCGACGCCAAGAAGGCCGCCGCGACCAACACCAGCAAGGAAACCTCGATCGGCATCGAAGCGCCGACGATGCTCGGTCGCCCGATCACGATCGGCGGCACCGATATCCTGAACTTTGACGTCGGCACCGAGCAATCCTTCACGGGCGCCGGCGGCAGTACGCAGTCCAACGCGCTGACCGGTTCGGTGTCGGTGCTGATCACGCGCGTGCTGCCCAACGGCAACCTGGTCGTGCGCGGCGAGAAGCTGCTGGCGCTCAACCAGGGTTCGGAGATGGTCGCGATCGAAGGCATCGTGCGGCCGGCCGACATCGGTGCCGACAACACAGTGCGTTCGGATCGCGTCGCCAACGCGCGCATCCACTACGGCGGCAAGGGCGCCGTCGCCGACGCCAGCGCGCAAGGCTGGCTGACGCGCGTCTTCAATTCCGCCTGGTTCCCATTCTGAGTCCCGACATGCGCAAGTCACTCGCTGTGCTGTTCGCTCTGCTCGTCGCGCTGCCGGCGCAGGCCGAGCGCATCAAGGATCTCGCCAGCATCCAGGGCGTGCGCGGCAACCCGCTGGTCGGCTACGGCCTGGTCGTCGGTCTCGACGGCACCGGCGACCAGACCACGCAGGCGCCGTTCACGACGCAGAGCCTCAAGGCGATGCTGAGCCAGCTCGGCGTCGTCGTGCCGGCCAACGTCAACCCGCAGCTGAAGAACGTTGCGGCCGTCGCCATCCACGCCGAGCTGCCGGCCTTCGCCAAGACCGGCCAGACGATCGACATCACGGTGTCGTCGATCGGCAATGCCGGCTCGCTGCGCGGGGGGTCGCTGCTGATGACGCCGCTCAAGGGCGCGGACGGCCAGATCTACGCGGTCGCCCAGGGCAATGTCGTCGTCGGCGGGCTCGGGGTCTCGGGCAAGGATGGCTCACGCGTGTCGATCAACATCCCCAGTGCCGGACGCATTCCCAATGGCGCGATGGTCGAGCGCGTGGTGCCCAACAGTTTCGCATCGGCACCGGACATCAAGCTGAATCTGCACACGCCGGACTTCACGACAGCGGCGCGCCTGGCGCAGACGATCAACACGACCCTGCAAGGCGAGTTCGCGCAGGCGGTGGACGCGGTGACCGTCGCAGTCGCGGCACCTGCCGACGCCAACCAGCGCGTGTCGTTTCTCGCCGCGCTCGAGAACATCGAGTTCACGCCGGGCGAGGCGGCCGCCAAGGTCGTCATCAACTCACGCACCGGCACCGTGGTCATCGGCAATCACGTGCGCGTGATGCCGGCGGCCGTGTCGCACGGCTCGCTGGCCGTGACCATTTCCGAAAAGCCGCGCGTCAGCCAGCCGGCGCCATTCTCCGAAGGCCAGACCGTCGTCTTGCCGAACACGTCGATCGAGGTCACGCAGCAGGGCGAGGGACGCATGTTCCTGTTCGAATCCGGCGTGTCGCTCGACGACATCGTGCGTGCGGTCAACCAGGTGGGCGCGGCGCCCGGCGACCTGGTCGCGATTCTCGAAGCGCTCAAGGAAGCCGGCGCGCTGCGCGCCGAACTGGTCGTCATCTGAGTCCCATGCGCCCGGTTTCCGCCACCGACTTCTCGCAGTTCGCCCAGCTGCGCGCCGATGCGCGCAGCGACAGCCCGGACGCGCTGCGCAATACCGCAAAGCAGTTCGAGTCGCTGATGCTGCAGCAGATGCTCAAGAGCATGCGTGCGGCGAGCCTCGGCGACGACGTCATGGGCGGCGAGCAGACGCAGTTCTACCAGGACATGTTCGACGCGCAGATCGCGCAGCACATGGTGGCGGGGCGGGGACTGGGCGTGGCCGACATGCTGGTGCGGCAGTTGCAGGGCAGTCAGACGACGCCACCCAAGGTGCAGGAATCATTCAAGGTCGAGCGCGTTGCGGATGCCGTTCCAACGGCGGGGTCTGGCCCGTTGGCCGCAAGCGCGGCAGTCCCTTCGTCGGATCAAGCGAGCCGTTCGTCCGCGTCGCGCGCGGCGTCTAATCCGCAGGAATTCGTTCGCGCGGTCTTGCCGCACGCCGAGCGGGCCGCGGCCGAGCTGGGCATCCCGGCCAAGGTGTTGGTGGCCCAGGCCGCTCTCGAAACCGGCTGGGGGCGCCACGCCATCCGCCGTGAAGACGGACAAAAGGCCCTCAACTTTTTCGGCATCAAGGCCGATAACCGGTGGACAGGCGAGGAAGTGCAGACCATGACCCACGAGTACCAAGGTGGCCAGATGCAGTCGGAGAAGGCGAGCTTCCGCGCCTACGACTCCGTCGGCGCCGCTTTCGACGACTACGTGGGCTTCCTGCGCTCCAATCCGCGTTACGCGCAGGCGCTGCGCCATGGCGGCGATGCGCGCCAGTTCGTCGGCGGCCTGCAGAAGGCCGGCTACGCCACGGATCCCGACTACGCGCAGAAGATCATGCGCATTGCCGAGGGTCGGACGATGAAACTGGCCCTGGCCCAGGCGGCGTCCGCGCCGCGCACCCTGACCGTGTAAGCCATGGCCGACCTTCTTTCCATCGGTGTCTCCGGCCTGCTCGCCTACCGGCGCGCGCTGGACACCACCAGCAACAACATTGCCAACGCCAACACGCCCGGCTACACCCGCCAGCGTGCGGAGTTGGTTTCGACGCCGGGCATCGGCGCCGGCTTCGGCTTCATCGGCACCGGCGTGGAGGTCGCGACGATCCGCCGTCTCACCGACGGGATCGTCAACACCCGCCTGCAGTCCGACGCCTCGTCGTACTCGCGGCTCGAGGTGTTCTCCGGCTTCGCGTCGCGGGTCGACAGTCTGCTGTCGGACCCGGCGGCGGGCCTGAGCCAGCCTTTGAAGGGTCTCTACGATGCCGCGAACACCGTGGCGCAGAACCCCACCTCGCTGGCGGCGCGGCAGGCCTTCATCGGCACGTCCGAGACGCTGGCCACGCGCATGCGCGAGACGCAGTCGCAGCTTGACCAGATGGACGGCGAAGTCGACACGCGCCTGCGCATGACCGTCGAGGAAATCAACAACCTCACGCAGTCGATTGCCGATCTGAACGGCGAGATCGCGTTCAACTACGGCCAGTTCTCGGGGCAACCGCCCAACGACCTGCTCGATCGCCGCGATCAGTTGCTGCAGGAGCTGTCGTCGCGCGTCGGCGTCTTCACCGTCGCGCAGGAAGACGGCAGCATCAATGTCTTCACCGGCAGCGGGCAATCCTTGGTGATCGGCCAGCAGAGCACCGACCTCGGTGTTGCGCCGGATGCGTACAACAGCGGGCGCCTCGACATCGTCTACGGCACCAGCAGCGCGCCGATCACCGCACAACTGAGCGGCGGCGCGCTCGGCGGCCTGATCGACGTGCGCCGCGAGGTCATCGATCCGGCGCGCGCGGAGCTTGGCCGCCTGGCGGTGGGCATCGCAGAAAGCTTCAATGCGCAGCACGCCGAGGGCATGGACCTGTACGGCGATCTGGGCGGCGACTTCTTCGTGCCGCCCCAGGGCGTCGCGCTCGCCGCGACCGCGAACGGCGGCAGCGCGTCGGTCAGCGTCGGCTACGGTGATTTCTCGCAGCTGGGCGACGGCGACTACGAGTTGCGCTACGACGGCGCCAGCTGGAGCCTCAGGGATCTGCGCACCGGATCGGCGGTGGCACTGACCGGCACCGGCGCGCCAGGCGATCCGCTGGTTGGCGACGGACTGGAACTCACGATCAGCGGCAGCGCAAGCGCGGGCGACCGCTTCCTGGTGCGGCCGACGGCGCTTGCGGCCGGCGACATCCAGGTCTCGATCTCCGACCCGTCGCGCGTCGCCGCGGCGAGCCCGCTGCGTGCCGCGGCCAATGTCGCCAACAGCGGATCGGCGACGGCCTCGACGCCGACGATCGACGACGCGGCGAACGTCGACCTGCTCGATGCGGTCGACATCACCTTCACCGGTCCGAACACCTACCAGATCAACGGCAGCGGCAGCTTCACGTTCACGCCCGGGACGCCGATCAGCGTCAACGGCTGGTCGTTGAATCTGACCGGCACGCCGGCCGCAGGTGACAGTTTCACCGTGTCCGCCGCCGGCGCCAACAACGGCGACAACACCAATGCGCAGGCCCTGGCCGGTCTGAGCAGCCAGAGCATCTTCGGCGGCGGCCGCGGTTCGGCACTGCAGGCGCATGCCGGTCTCGTCGCATCGGCGGGACTGCGCGCACAACAGGCGGGCATGCGGCTCGACGCGCAGGCGGCGATCAGCGCCCAGACCATCGCCGAGCGCGAATCGCAGTCGGGCGTGAACCTCGACGAGGAAGCGGCCGACCTGATCCGCCTCCAGCAGGCCTACCAGGCGGCCGCGCGCGTCGTGCAAGTGGCCGACACGATTTTCCAGACGCTGATCCGCGCGGCGGGAGGCTGACATGAGGGTGTCCACCGCTTTGCTTCACCAATCCGCCATCAACCGGATGCAGAGCCAGCAGCTTTCGTTGCTGCGCGTGCAGACGCAGCTGGCGACGCAGCAGAAGTACCTGTCCGCGGCCGACGCGCCGGCCGACTGGGCGGCCGGCATGGGCATCGAGGATCTGCTCGCGCAGACCGAACGCTTCCAGGCCAATGCCGCGACCGCGCAGCACCGGCTCGCGCTGGAGGAAAACGCGCTGGGCGAGGGCATCGACATCCTGTCGCGGGCCCGCGTGCTGGCGATCCAGGCCAACAGCGGTTCGCAGTCGGATTCGTCGCGCGCGACCATCGCGCAGGAACTGCGCGGGCTGCGCGACGCGATGCTGGCGATGGCCAACCGCGACGACGGCCAGGGCCGTTACATCTTTGCCGGCACCGACGACGGCAATGCGCCGTTCACTTGGAACGGCGCCAGTCTCAGCTACGGCGGCGACCAGCAGGTGCGCGAGCTGCAGATCGGCAACGCGCGCAGCATCGCCGACGGTGACGCCGGCAGCGAAGTGTTCCAGCGCGTGCGCAATGGCAACGGCACGTACCAGGTCAGCGCATCCGCCGGCAACACCGGCGGCATCAGTCTGAAGACGGCGACGGTCTACGACGCCTCGCAGTACGACGGCGACACCTACACGGTCAGCTTCAGCGGCGGCAACTACGAAGTGCGCGATTCCGCGAGCGTCGTTGTCGACTCTGGTGCGTACACCGACGGCGCGGCGATCCGCGCGCGTGGCTTCGAGCTGACGTTCTCCAATTCACCCGCAGACGGTGACAGCTTCACGCTGCAGCCGAGCCAGCAGCAGGACGTCGTCGCATTGCTCGACAAGTTGGCGAACATCGTGGCCTCTCCGCAGGGCAGCGCGAGCCAGCGCGGCATTGCCCAGACTGGCATCCAGCAGGCACTGACCGAACTCGACCGCGCCGAAGTGCACCTGCTGTCCTTCCAGACCAGTGCCGGCATCCGCCTGGGCAACGTCGAGGACACGGTCGACACACTCGACGCGGCTTCGATCGACGCCCAGTCGACGCTGTCCGGTCTGCGCGATCTCGACATCGCCGAAGCGGCGACCCGGCTGCAGCAGGAACTGCTGGCCCTGCAGGCCGCACAGAGCGCTTACGTCAAGGTGCAGGGGCTGAGTCTGTTCAACTATCTGTAACGCCTTCGCGGGCGCAGTTCCGTAGGGCGTGCAAACGGTGTAACCGGCTTGCGCACGCGGTGTGCGCGTCGTGGCGCGTGTGGGCACGCTGGGCCTTGCCCCCTCGCATGCTGTAACGAATCCGGCGCCAGGCCGCCGCGCGCGCCTCATCCAAAAACACATCCGCAGACACATTGAAGCGCCGCGCCAGCGCGGCGATCTGGCGCGCATTCAGCCGGCGCTTGCCGGAAAGCACCTGCGACACGACGGGCTGATTACCGACTTCCGGAAGATCGGCCTGGCGCAGCTGATGGCTCTCCATCAGGTAGGCGAGCACTTCTGGGGCGCCGCCTGCGGAATGGGGTGATGAACCACCTCGTATTCGTGGATCGCCGGCACCAGCAGATCCAGAGGGGCAGAGAGCGGATGCCCCGCGTCCTCGCGCTCAGGCTTGTCACGCGTCGCGGCCATGATGGCTTCCACGAGCGCCAGCGCGCGGTCGTAGTCGGCCTCGCTGCGGATCGCGCCGAAACCGGCCGCTTTGCGGAAGGCCTCAAAGCCGAGCGTGATCCGCTTCAGAGCAGCGGCAGTCATGGTTCCCATCGATCGTACTCCGTTGGGCCCGGCCATCAGGAAACAAGAGCTTTCCAGTCTGAAACCGCGGTCGTAGCTACCGCAAACCCATTGTGGGTAACCCAAAGCAGCTTGAAGGAAGCGCCGGGTACGGTGGTGGGGCGCGGTTAAACGCACTCTTGTACACCCCAGTCCTCCCCCGCAAGCGGGGGAGGGAAATTCCTGGGTGGGAAAATCGCAGGTCAGTACGTCACCGTGACGACGACGGTGTCGGCATAAGCGCCGGCGGCGACGTTCTGCGATCCGGGGATACGGCCGTAGACGGTGTAGTCGCGCGTCACGACCAGCAGCCCAAGCGCGTAGCCGTCCGACACCGTAGAGGTGCCGCCGCTGCCGTCGCCCCAGACGGTGCTGTGGCTGGCATTGGTGTACAGGTTGTAGGGCAGGGCGTTGAGGCCGCTGCTCATCTGGCGCGGCGAGAACGAGCCGCCCAGGCCGGTGCCGAGGGCAATCGTGTAATTCACCGAGATGCTGATGACGGCGGTGCAGGTCACCGTGACGGTGCCGGTGCTGTCGACGGCGGCGCCGGAGGTCGGGTTGTAGTTGCCGAACACGAGCGGGCTCGTGGACACGGTGCAGACTTCGAGCAGCGCATGCGCGGTCTGCGGCGTCATCGCCGCCAGCACTGCCAGTGGAATCAGTCGGCGCCGCATCATCGCGTTTCGTTGTCCGTGTGTGACCCTGCCGAGCATACGACGGTCTGCATCGGTTGCAGCAGGGTGTCGTCGGGACCGAGGCTTACGTCAGCTTCGCAGGCGCCGTCGCTCCAGCTCACTTGCAGCCGGTGGCGGCCCGGGCTCTGCGTGAGCACGGTTTCGCCGCGGTGGCCGACGAAGGTGGTTGCGTCCGTGCCGGTGATGGCGACGTCGCTGCCGGACGGCACCGGCGTCCCGTCGGGCCGGACCAGGCGCAGCCGGCGTTCGACGCGCGCGTCGGCGGCGAAGCGCACGCGCACGCCGCCGTAGCCGGGCGCGGCGATCGTCTGTTCGAAGCGGTCGAGCCGCTGGTCGATGCCGAAGTCCGCCTGCGCGACGGAAATGCGGTTGGACTGATAGGGCAGCAGGTCGGGCAGCAGCAGCGGGGCGCCGACCTGCGTCGTGCCGGCGTGGCGGTTCTCGAAGGACACGTCGACCGGCGATGTCGCGCTGGTTTCGACCAGCGCGAACGGTCCGCTCAGAGGCCGCGTCCAGATCGATTCGCGGCCAAGCGCGACGACGCCGGTATCGACACCCAGGCGCAGCGCGCTTTCGCTGGCGTCCTCGACGTCCGCGTGAAGCACGGCGCGCGTCGTGCGCCAGTCGCCGCCGGCGCTGATGCGTTCGGTCAGGCCGGTGTCGACGGCCGCACGCGCCGACCAGTCGAGTGCGTCGAGAGGATTTTTTTGCATGCCGACGCGGCCGAGCATGCCGGCATCGGCGCGCTGCCCATAGGCGTAGGCGCTCAGCGTCCGTCCCATTACGTAGGACAGCGTCAGGAATGCGATGTTGTCGTCTCGGCCGCCGAGGTCGAGCGATGCCCCCAGGCTGGCGAACACGCCCGACAGCAGCTGCTGGCTGTAACCGAGGGAGAGCAGGTTGACGTGCCCGTCGGCGCTGCGATTGTCGAACCAGCCCAGGCTCAGGCTGGCACCGGAATCGAGATGCCAGCTCGTGCGCACGACGCTGCGCCGCAGGCTCGGCGGTCGCTGTTCGCCCAGGCGGACGAAGCGCTCGCTGGCGACGAGGTACTGCGCGCCGTAGCTCCAGCGCGGCGCCTGGCGGTCCAGCGTGACGAACATCTCGCCGCCGTCGCTCCCACCGTTGCCTTGGCCGCTGCCGCGCGCGATGCCGCTCCCGAGCACGCCGATGCGCGGTAGCAGCAGCGCGTAGCCGACGCCGGCGACCTGCAGGCGATGGCTGGTTTCAACGTGGCCTTCGACGGTCAGGCGCTCGTTGACGCCGTAGCGCCAGGTGGCCGCGCCAAAGCCGGCGCCGTAGTCGAGGCTGTTGACGCCGTAGGCGCGGCGCTCGAATCCCGTTTCGACGGTGTAGTCGCTCAGGCCCGGGCGCAGCAGGTTGGGCGCGGCGTAGAACTCGTAGCTGACGATTCGGCTGCGGCCGAGCAGATCGGTGATCACCAGCTGGATCTCGCCGGCGCCCGACATCACCGGCACCTCGGTCAGCGCGAACGGGCCGGCCGGGACGTCGTCGGTCGCACGCAGGCTGTTGTTCACATAGACGTCGACGGCGCTCGGCAGGGCGGTGGCGTCGCCGATCTGCGGCAGCGGAAACGTCACCAGGTCCGGGCGCAGCGCGAACTCGCGGCCCCACTGCACGCCGCCGAAGCGCAGCGAGCGGCCGAAGCTGCCGCCGCGCGTGATGCCGTCGCCCAGGGTTAGCCGCGTCAGGCTTTTCGGGTCGTCGTGCATCCAGGAGGTGTCGAGGCGCACCGTGCGGCCATCGTCCTGCAGCAGGCTGTTGCGCACCAGTCCGCCGCTGCCGAACAGGCCGCCGTCGATCAGCGCCGAGACGGCGTCGGCCGATTCGCTGCGCACGTACAGGGCCTGCGTCTGAAGGTAGGCGCCGGGCTCCGGCGGTCCGGCGATCGTGGCGGCGCGCGGCGTCAACCGCCGCGTCGACGTCGCGCCGACACCGGCGCGGTCGAGCGACACGACCTGTCGGCAGGCGTCGATGGCGTAGCGCAATCCGGGGATGCGGTCGAGGGCGTGGTACTCGTCGCCGGTGTAGTGCAGCGGCGTACCCGGCGGCGGCAGATCCAGCGCTGTAAATACCGCGCGCGGCGCATACAGGCTGCCGTCGGGCAGCCGCAGCAGCAGCGCGTCCTCACCGGGATCGTCTGGGCGCGTCAGCACGCGCAGCAGCATCGGCAGCGGTTGCGCCGGATGCAGTTCGACGCCGGTCGGGCAGTCGGACGCGAACCAGCCGCTCGCCGGCGGCGCGGCCGCGGCGGGTGGCTGGCAGAGAATCAGGAACTCAAGGCCGATCCACGCGGACCACCACGTCTTCGTGGTTTTCATGCGTGTTGGCCTCGATCTTCAGCTGCGCCGGCGCGGTCGTGCCGGCGGGAAAGGTCCACTGCCAGCGGCTGCCCGGCAGGATGTCGCGAAAGCCCGTGTCCGCATGCAGCGCCGTGCCGCGCTCGGCATCCAGGACGCGCAGCTGCGCGCGGCGTTCGTGCACGTTGCCGCGGTTGTCGGCCTGCAGACGCAGCGCGCCGTCCTGCAGCCGGGCGCTCCACTCCAGGCGATGCTGCGCTGCGCCCACGGGCGCGACGAACATCGGCACGCCCAGGCGCAGCAGCACGTTGAGCCCGGACCCGGCCGTGGGGCGCGGCAGCTCGATCTCATTGAAATAGATGCGATAGCTCGCCTCGATGCTGGCCGGAACCTCGCCGAGCAGGCCGACGCGCACGATCTGCTGCGCCTGCGGCACGAGTTCGAACAGCGGCGGGTTGGCGAGCACGCCGGTGGCGGGCGCGTAGACGTCGTCGCCTTGCGGTGTCTGCGTCCAGCGCATCACTTCGACCTGGAAGCGGTAGCGTCGCTCGGTGGAATTGTGCAGCGTCAGCGCGCCGGTGCGCTGGCCGGCGTCGAGATCGACTCGGACCGGGCTCACGGAAACACCGCCCGGCTCGGCGAGCGCGGGCGGTGTGGTGAACAGCGCGATCAGCAGTGCGACTAGGTAGCCGCTTGGGCGCATTCAGTAATCGACGGTGATGGCGACCGTGTCAGTGTATACGCCCGGAGCCACGTACTGCGATGCCGCGATGCGACCGTAGACGGTGTGGACGACGCCGAGTCCGGTACCGGTACCGGTCACGGTGTCGGTGCCGATCGTCTCGCCCCAGTTCGTCGTATAGCCGGCGTTGCTGTACAGCGAATAGTTCAGCGTGTTGGTGCCGACATCCTTCATCTTGCGGTCGGTCACCGCCGTGCCGTTGGCGCCCTGGCCGAGCAGGACGTTGTATCCCGTGCCGCTTGTGCACAGCACAGTGATCGTCGCCGTCGAATCCGCTGGGCTTGCGCCTGGTGTGACGTTGCCGAATGCCATCGGCAGCGCAACGACCGTACAGACATTGAGCACCGTGGCCGATACCGCCAGCGTGCCGGGTGCGGTCGCGGCCGTCGCGCTCAACGGCAATGCCGCTGCAAGTCCGACTGCGGCGAGGATCCGGGTTCTGCGAAACATGGCGACTCCTTCTCATGGGGTGTTGCCACGTTAAGAGATGCGCCGAAAGACCGGGCGGTGGTGGGGACAAACGGGACTCGGCGCGCGAACAACGGTCGGAAAGTCCCCGACAAGGCCCGGACGCTCCGTGGCCGGTGGTCCGGGCTCCGCCGTTCTTCCCCCCGCTGGCGACCGTTCATCCGCTGCCCCGGCGCAACCCTAAGTTTCGCCCGGCGCCGCCCGATAAGGGGTCAACAGCGGAATCACGATCCCGGCGACGGGACCGCTGGGTAGGACCGGGCCTTGAAGGCATCGGGTCCGGTTCAAGTTCAACCTAGGAGCATTCCATGCAAGTTATCAACACCAATGTGATGTCGCTGAACGCCCAGCGCAACCTGTCGACCTCGTCCAGCGCACTGGCGACGTCGATCCAGCGTCTGTCGTCGGGTCTGCGCATCAACAGCGCAAAGGACGACGCGGCGGGTCTCGCGATTTCGCAGCGTTTCACCACCCAGATTCGCGGTCTCGACCAGGCGGCGCGCAATGCCAACGATGGCATTTCGCTGGCGCAGACGGCCGAAGGCGCGATGAACGAGATCGGCAACAACCTGCAGCGTATCCGCGAACTGTCGGTGCAGTCGGCCAACGCGACGAACTCGCAGTCGGACCGTGACGCACTGCAGGCGGAAGTCGAGCAGCTGGTTTCCGAAATCGACCGCGTCGCCAACCAGACCAGCTTCAACGGCACCAAGCTGCTGGACGGCAGCTTCGCCGGCGCGCTGTTCCAGATCGGCGCCGACGCCGGCCAGACGATCGCCGTCAACAGCATCGTCGACGCCAACGCCGCTGCGCTGGGCGCCACCAAGTTCGCCGCCGCGCAGACCAGCACCAACCCTGCGGTTGCAGGCACGGCCACGGCGGTCGGCTCGGTCTCGGGCATGGTAGTCAACGGAGTCAACATCGACGCGGTCAGCTACGCGGTCGGCGCGACCGGCGCGGACGTCGCCAAGGGCGTCGCCAACGCAGTCAATGCCAAGTTCGACCAGACCGGCGTGTACGCCACGCTGGACGCGACCAACAAGCTGACGCTGACCTCGGTCACCAAGGACAAGGACTTCACCTGGACGGCCGCGACCGCGACCGCCGCCAGCGGCATCACCGTCGACTTCAGCGGCATTGCCGCTGTGACTGCCGCCGCGTCCGCGCCGACCTATACCAGCTCGCTGGACATCTCCAGCTTCAGCGGCTCGCAGAAGGCCATGCAGATCGTCGATACCGCGCTGACCGCGGTGAACTCGGCGCGCGCCGACATGGGCGCGGTGCAGAACCGCTTCAGCTCGGTGGTGGCGAACCTGCAGACGACGTCGGAAAACCTGTCGTCCTCGCGCAGCCGCATCCTCGATGCCGACTTCG
>JBAZXW010000065.1:0-11662 GCA_041659605.1 Sinimarinibacterium sp.
TCAGGTTGCGCAGGTCGACGAAGTCCGCGTCGCGCTGCCCCAGCTCGTCGGCCAGTGCGCGGACCTCGCGAAAGCTGCCGGCGGCGATCGGGCGCGGCAGCAGGCGCACCGCTTCGCGCAGCAGCGTGTAGTGCGGGCCGGTCACGCGCGGATCGCGTGCTAGTTCGAGCAGGATGCGGCGTGCGGCGAGCGCCTCGTCTTCGGCCTGGAACGTGCCGCGGACGTAGCGCGCGCGGCGCAGGATCCAGCCGTCGTCGATCCCGATCAGGAACTGCTCGACCAGCACCGCTTTGAGCAGTCGTGCGTCGTCGTCCAGCGCGGATTCGGGCGTCAGCTCGGAGAGTACGTTCGCCAGCGGGATGCCGGCGGCACGCATCGCCTCGGTGCGCGCGTCGCGCTGGCCGGACTGGCGTCCGCTGTTGCCATGTTCGCGGCAGCCATATTCGCGGGGCGGCTGGATCGTCCCGTCGGCGCAGAACCAGCGCACGCCCAGGAACGGCCCGAGCAGTTCGCCCTTCATCATCCGCACCCAGGTGCCGAATTGGGCGTCGGCAGGCGCGGCCGGGGATATCTCGGCCGCGCCTGCCGGCGCAGCGACGAGGCAGGCCAGCAGCAGCCAGCGGGTCAGCCGTTCCTTGCCGCGGCCCGGGAAGTGCGCCGAATCCATGCGCACACCATACCGCCGGCGGCGTGGCCGGCAACATGATCCAGGTCAGGCGGGCGCAGCCGGCGTTTCGGTGCTGTGCGCGGCCCTCACCCCGGCCCTCTCCCGCAAGCGGGAGAGGGAGAGTTCTTCACGCTGTCGCGGATTCGCTCAGCCCGCTATGGCGCAGCAGTGCATCGACGCTGGGCTTGCGGCCGCGGAACTCGATGAACAGCTCCATCGCCTCCTTCGAGCCGCCCTGCGCGAGCACGGTGTCGCGGAAGCGGATGCCGGTCTCGGGCGCGAAGCCGGTTTCCTCGAACGCGGCGAAGGCGTCGGCGGACAGCACCTCGGCCCACTTGTAGCTGTAATAGCCGGCGGCATAGCCGCCGGCGAAGATGTGCGAGAAGCTCCACGGCATGCGGTTGAACGCCGGCGGCTTGACCACTGCGACTTCGTCGCGCACCGCGTCGATGGTTTCGAGCACGCGCGCGCCGCGCGTGGCGTCGTAGTCGCGGTGCAGGCGCAGGTCGAACAGCGCGAATTCGAGCTGGCGCACGGTGGCGAGACCGGACTGGAACATGCGCGAGGCGCGCAGCTTTTCGATCATCGCGTCGGGCAGCGCCTCGCCGCTTTGCCAGTGGCGGGCGAAGCCGCGCAGCGTCGCCGGGTCGAAAGCCCAGTTCTCCATGAACTGACTCGGCAGTTCGACCGCATCCCAAGCGACGCCGCGGATGCCGGACACCGAAGCCTCGTCGACCTGGGTCATCAGGTGGTGCAGGCCATGACCGAATTCGTGGAACAGGGTCACGACCTCGTCGTGGGTCAGCAGCGCCGGCTTGCCGGAGAGCGGCGGCGTGAAGTTGCAGACCAGATATGCGGACGGATGCTGCAGCCCGCCATCATGGCGGCGCCGGCCCAGGCACTCGTCCATCCACGCGCCGCTGCGCTTTTCCGGGCGTGCGTAGGGGTCAAGATAGAACAGGCCGAAGCGCTCGCCCTTGGCGTCCTTGAGCGCCCAGGTGCCGACGTCCGCATGCCAGGTGGCGATGCCGGGCGCTTCTTCGATGTGGATGCCGTAGAGGCGCTCGACCAGCGTAAACATGCCGCGCAGTACGGCCGGCAGCGGGAAGTAGGGCCGCAGCTCCTCTTCGGCGAGGCCCAGCGACTCGGTCTTGAGCTTCTCGGAGTAATACGCGGCATCCCAGGGCTGGAAGTCGGTCAGGTTGTCGCGGCGCTGCGCGAAGGCGCGCAGCTCGTCCAGCTCGGCCTGCGCGCGCGTCTTGGCGCGGCGCGCGAGGTCGGACAGGAAGTCGTCGACCTGCTGGGGCGACTCCGCCATCTTGGTTGCCAGCGACAGCTCGGCGTAACTCTTGAAGCCCAGCAAGGTCGCCAGCTGGTGGCGCAGCGACAGGATTTCGTCGATCAGTGCGCCGTTGTCGAACTGGCCGGCCTGCGGACCCTGGTCGGAAGCGCGCGTCGCGTAGGCGGTGTAGATCTCGTGGCGCAGCGCGCGGTCGTCGGCGTAGGTGATGACGGCGTCGTAACTGGGAAAGTCCAGCGTCAGTAGCCAGCCATCGAGGTTCTTCGCCCGCGCCTTTTCGCGCGCCGCTTGCCGCGCCGACTCGCTCATGCCGGCCAGCCGGGTCTCGTCGGCGACGAGCTTGCTCCAAGCCTGGATCGCGTCCATCAGGTGTTCTTCGAACTTGGTCTGCAGCTCCGACAGGCGCAGCGACAGTTCCTTGTAGCGCGCCTTCTGATCGTCGGGCAGGCCGATGCCGGACAGGCGGAAATCGCGCAGCGCGTCGTTGACAACCTTGCGTCGCGCCGCGCTGGCCTTCGAAAAATCCGGCTGGTCCGCGAGCGCCTGGTAGGCGCGGAACAGCGGTTCAGACTGCGACATCTCGATGCTGTAGGCGGTCAGCTTGGGCAGGCACTCGTTATAGGCTTTGCGCCACTCGGCGGTGCTGCACACGCTGAACAGGTGCGACACCGGACCCCAGACCCGCTGCAAGCGGTCGCCAAGCTCTTCGAGCGGCTCGACCAACCCGTCCCATGTATGCGTCCGGCTCGGCGCGGCCTGCTGCTCCAGCAAGGCCTGCAGCGCGGCGCGGTTGTCCTCCAGCACGCGGTCCAGTGCGGGTTCGGCCTGATCGGGACGGATGCGGTCGAAGGCCGGCAGGGTGTTGCCGGCGCCGGCGGAAAGCAGGGCGTTGTCCATGAACGGAAGGACGGAAAGAGGGGGGATGGACAGCTATCGTGGGGACGAAGGCCCCTGTTTTCCAGTGAGTTTTTCCTAAGCCGCTGATTGCGGGAGTCTTTGAACGGGCCGCTAGAACAGGCCGCGGGCGGTCAGCGCGAACACGCTGCCGGTGCCGGCGGCGATCGAGAACGCCAGCGCAGCGGCGCCGGTGAGCCGGTAACGCCGGACCAGGTGCTGTTGCGGCAGCGTCGACAGCAGAAACGGCCGGCCGTCCGCGGGGCGCGCCAGCACATGGATGTCCGGGTCCGTCGAGCGCGCAAGGTGTTCCTGCCGGACCTGGTCCAGGGCCGCGCGGCGGACGATCTCCCATTCCTGCAGATCGATGCGGCCGTCGCCGTTGGCGTCGAAGCGCGCCAGCAGCGTTTTCTGGTCGGCCTTCCAGTCGCGCAACAGCTCGCCCGCATCGACCGTCTCGTCGATCTGCAAATGGGCGGTCTGCGTGCGGAAACCGCCGAGCGCGTACAGCGCATCGCCGACCTGCAGCCGCTGCTCCTCGTAGCGGTAATCGCCGAATTGCAGCCACGAAGCCTTCTCGGGCGCAAAAGCCGGACGGGGCGTATGGCCGCGCCAGCTCTGGCGGACGCCCGGATGCACGCTGGCGCCCTCGGGATCGACGATGCAGTCGCCGGTCGGGTCCGAGAGCAGGAACAGCGCATCCGATGTGCCGGAATCGATCGTGCGCCAACGGCTGCTGCTGCGGCCGTTGTGCCAGCGGGTCTCGTGCTTCTGCACACGATAGCTCCACCAGCAGCACGGCCTGCCGCTCAGCGGCGCGCGGATTTCCTCGCCCGGCAGCATGCGCGCGGTGCCGTCGAGCTCGACGTAACCTTGCGCAGCCGAGCGGATGCGCGAGGTCGGCGTGTTTTCGATCAGCCGCGCCTTGTGCAGGGAGACGAAGGCGGCGACGAAGCTGGCGACCGACGCGATGGCGGCGCCCAGGGTCCACAGCCAGAAATCTTCGACCGGCGCAGCGGCGATCTGTTGTGCGAAAGTCCCCAGAGCTCCGTCGTACGCAGCCATGCGCAGGCCGATGGGCGCTTAGTTCTTGAACAGCTCGCGCAGGTCCACGTCCTTCTTTTCGTCGCTGCCGAACACCAGCAGATCGGCGGCCTTGAACGCGAACAGGCGCGCGACGATTACGTCGGGAAACTGCTCGATGCGCACATTGTTGAGATTCACCGCCTCGTTGTAGAACTCGCGACGGTCGGCGATCGCATTTTCGAGGCCGGTGATGCGGCCCAGCAGCTGCTGGATCGACTGATTGGCCTTGAGCTCGGGATAGGCTTCGACGGTGGCGGTGATGTTGCCCAGGCCCAGGCGCATCGCGTTTTCCGCCTGCCCGACGCCCTTCACGTCGCCGTGTTCGCGCGCGCTGTTGGCGGCACCGCGCGCCGCCATGACTTTTTCCAGCGTGTCGCGCTCGAACTGCATGTATTGCCTGCAGGTCTCGACGAGTTTCGGCAATTCGTCGTGGCGCTGCTTGAGCAGCACGTCGATGTTGCTCCATGCCTTGCCCACGCCGTGCTTGAGCGTGACCAGGCCGTTGTAGAGGATGACGACGTACACGCCGAGCGCGGCAACGATCGCAATCCAGATGAAAGTCGTGAGCATGGGACCAGCCCCCAGAACCGGTCGAATCGCTGCGAAGCGGCAAAGCATGCGGCATATCGCCGGTGCGCGCTACCATACGCGAACCATGAACCGACGCAACACGATGATTTCACGCTGCCTTGCTCCGCTCTCCCTGGTGCTGCTGATGTTGTCCGCATGCAGCTCGCCGCAGGTCGTCAACCGCTTCGCGTCCGATAACGGCTACAAGGTCGCGGTCAACCTGCCGTACGAGCGCACGCTCGGCCTCGATCTGGACATCTACTATCCGCCGCAGGCGACCGGCGCTCCGGTGATCGTGTTCTTCTACGGCGGACGCTGGAGCCTGCGCGACAAGTCCGAGTTCGAATTCGTCGGGCAGGCGCTGGCCTCGCGCGGCTTCATCGCCGTGCTGCCGAACGTGCGCAAGTACCCGGACGTGCGTTTCCCGGACTTCGTCGACGACGCGGCGCGGGCCGTGCGCTGGACGCGCGAGAACGCGCCGACCTACGGCGGCGATACCGACAAGCTGTTCGTCATGGGGCATTCGTCGGGCGCACACATCGCCGCGATGCTCGCGCTCAACGAGGCCTATCTGAAGAAAGCCGGCGGCAGCCGCGCCTGGCTGCGCGGCATGATCGGCCTGGCCGGTGCCTATGACTTCATGCCGATCACCGCGCCGGATCTGCGCGACCTGTTCGGCCCGGTCGACCGCTTCCAGTATTCGCAGCCGATCTTCTACACGGACGGACAGAACCCGCCGCTGATGCTGATCCACGGCCGCAACGACGATGTGCTGTCCGTCAGCAACACCGAGAACCTTGCGCGCTCGGTTGCCAAGGCCGGCGGCGCGGTCGAGACGGTGATCTACGATTCGCTGTCGCACAACATGATCATCGGTTCGCTGGCGTCCTACCTGCGCGGCCGCGCCGATGTGCTCGAAAACATCGAAGAGTTCGTCACCCGCATCTCGAAGAAGCCGCGCGCGCGCCGGCAGATCGAACTCCGCGCGACGCCGCTGGCCCAGGACAATGTCGAGGGCCTGAGCGCGCAGCCGCTGCCGACGCCGGAGCCGGTGCCGGTGCCCGAAGTCGACTCGACGACGCCTCAGGCACTGCCGCCTGCGGACGCAGCCCCGGATGCCGCGCCGAGTCCATGATCCGGTCTTACCGCAAGCACCTGCCGCGCCTGGGGACGGCCGCGTGGGTCGATCCGTCGGCGCAGGTCATCGGCGACGTCGAGCTGGGTGACGACGCGTCGGTGTGGCCTCTGGTGTCGATCCGCGGCGACGTCAACCGCGTGCGCATCGGCGCGCGCACCAACGTCCAGGACAACAGCGTGCTGCACGTGACCCACGACGGGCCGTACTCGCCGGGTGGCGCGGCGCTGACGCTGGGCGACGACGTCACCGTCGGCCACAACGTGATCCTGCACGCCTGCACGATCGGCAACCGCTGCCTGATCGGCATGGGCGCGATCGTGATGGACAAGGTCGTGATCGAGGACGAGGTCTTCGTCGCCGCCGGCAGCGTCGTGCCGCCGGGCAAGACGCTCAAGTCCGGCTGGCTCTACCGCGGCTCGCCGGCGCAGCCTGCGCGCGAGCTGAGCACGCAGGAGCGCGAGCAGCTGCTGTATTCGGCACATCATTACGTACGCTTGAAGAATCACTACCTGGAGGACGGCGAATGAGCGCTGCCGAAGGGTCCGGCGCGGTTCGCGTCGTCGAGGTCGGTCCGCGCGACGGCCTGCAGAACGAAAAGCAGCTGGTGCCGGCGGCGATCAAGATCGAGCTGATCGAGCGCCTCGCTGCCTGCGGCCTGACGACCATCGAAGCCACCAGCTTCGTTTCACCCAAATGGGTGCCGCAGATGGCCGACGCCGCCGAGGTGCTGGCCGGGCTCAAGCGCCGGGACGGCGTCGCCTATCCAGTGCTGGTGCCGAACCTGCCGGGGCTGGAGCGCGCGCTGGCCGCCGGTGTCGAGGAGATCGCCGTGTTCACCGCGGCGAGCGATGCGTTCACCCGCAAGAACATCAATGCCTCGGTCGACGAGTCGCTGGCGCGGCTCGCCCCCGTGGTGCAGGAGGCGCTCGCGCGGCGCATGAAGGTGCGCGCCTACGTTTCCACCGCTCTGGGCTGCCCTTACCAGGGCGAAGTTCCGCTGAGCGAAGTCGTGCGCGTCGCCAGGGCGGTCGCGGACATGGGCTGCTACGAGATCAGCCTGGGCGACACCATCGGCGTCGGCACGGCGCGTGCGGCGGCCGCGATGCTCAGGGCGGTCGCGAGCGAGGTGGGGATGGAGCGGCTGGCGGTGCATTTTCACGACACCTACGGACAGGCGCTGGCGAACGTCTACGCCTGCCTGGAAGAGGGTGTGCGCGTGGTCGATGCCAGCGTCGCCGGACTCGGCGGCTGCCCCTACGCCCAGGGTGCGAGCGGCAACCTCGCGACCGAGGATCTCGTTTACCAGTTGCACGGACTGGGCCTGCAAACCGGCGTGGATCTGGCGTCGCTGTGCGAGGTCGCGCGCTGGATTTCCGCGGAACTGGGACGGCCGCCGTCGAGCAAGCTCGCCCGCATCAACAGCAAGTAGACGTTACGGAGGATGGCATTGAACAAGCTCTATCCCAGCGCCAGCGCGGCGCTGGCCGGACTGATTACCGACGGACAGACGCTGGCGGTCGGCGGCTTCGGCCTGTGCGGCATTCCCGAGGCCCTGATCGCCGCACTGCGCGACACCGGCAGGAAGCAGCTGACCGTGATCAGCAACAACGCCGGCGTCGACGGCTTCGGCCTGGGCATGCTGCTGACGACGCGGCAGATCCGGAAGATGATTTCGAGCTACGTCGGCGAGAACAAGGAGTTCGAGCGCCAGTATCTGGGCGGCGAACTCGAACTGGAGTTCACGCCGCAGGGTACGCTCGCCGAGAAGCTGCGCGCCGGCGGCGCCGGCATCCCGGCCTTCTTCACCAAGACCGGCGTCGGCACCATCGTCGCCGAGGGCAAGGAGCTGCGCGAGTTCGACGGCGAGACCTACGTGATGGAGCGCGCGCTCAAGGCCGACGTGTCGCTGGTCAAGGCCTGGAAGGCGGACAAGTCCGGCAACCTCGTCTACCGCAAGACCGCTCGCAACTTCAATCCGATGATCGCCGCCGCCGGCAAGATCTGCGTCGCCGAGGTCGAGGAGCTGGTCGAGACCGGCACGTTTGACCCGGACCAGATTCACACGCCCGGCATCTACGTCGATCGCATCGTCGTCAACGCCGCGCCCGAGAAGCGCATCGAACAACGCACCGTCAGCAAGTGACGCCGAAGGCGTCATCCCCGCGGACGCGGGGATCCAGGAGACAGATATGAGCTGGACCAAAGACCAAATGGCACAGCGCGCGGCCGCCGAGCTGCGCGATGGCTTCTACGTGAACCTGGGTATCGGCCTGCCGACGCTCGTCGCCAACTTCATTCCACAAGGCATGGACGTGTGGCTGCAGTCCGAGAATGGCCTGCTCGGCATCGGCCCGTTCCCGAAGGAGGACGAGGTCGACGCCGATCTGATCAACGCCGGAAAGCAGACCATCACGACGCTGCCGGGCTCGGCGTTCTTCAGCTCGGCCGATTCCTTCGCGATGATCCGCGGCGGACACATCAACCTGTCGATCCTCGGCGCGATGCAGGTGTCCGAGAAGGGCGACCTCGCCAACTGGATGATCCCCGGCAAGATGGTCAAGGGCATGGGCGGCGCGATGGACCTCGTCGCCGGCGTGCAGCGCGTCGTCGTGCTGATGGAGCACACCGCCAAGGGCGAGGCCAAGATCCTGCCTGCATGCACGCTGCCGCTGACCGGCGTCGGCGTCGTCGATCGCATCATCACCGATCTGGGCGTGCTCGACGTGACGCCGCAAGGCCTCAAGCTCGTCGAATGCGCGCCCGGCGTCACGTCCGATGACATCCGCGCCATGACGGGCTGTCCGGTCTTGGCATAATTCGCCCTCGTCACCGTCGTTCGTTCAGAGGCGCCCACACCATGCGCAAGCTCGTACTCCTCCGCCACGGCCAGAGCCAGTGGAATCTCGACAACCGCTTCACCGGTTGGGTCGACGTCGACATTACCGAGCAGGGCCGCCAGGAGGCGGTGAAGGCCGGCGAGCTGATGCGCGACGAAGGCCTGCTGTTCGACGTCGCCCACACCTCGGTGCTGCGCCGCGCGATCAACACGCTGTACACCGCGCTCGGCGTCATGGACCAGCTGTGGCTGCCGGTGCAGAAGACCTGGCGCCTCAACGAGCGTCACTACGGCGCGCTGCAGGGCCTCGACAAGGCCGAAACCACCGCCAAGCACGGCGAGGCGCAGGTCAAAGTCTGGCGCCGTTCCTACGACATTCCACCGCCGCCGCTCGACGATCACGACGGCGGCCATCCCAAGTACGACCGCCGCTACGCCAAGCTCGACCAGGCTGTGCTGCCGGCGACCGAGTCGCTCAAGACCACGCTCGACCGCGTGCTGCCGTACTGGCATGACGCCATCGCGCCGCAGCTCAAGTCCGGCCAGACCGTGCTCGTCACCGCGCACGGCAATTCGCTGCGCGCGCTCTACAAGTACCTGAACCAGGTGTCCGACAAGGACATCATCGACCTCAACATCCCGACCGGCATCCCGCTGATGTTCGACCTGCGCGAAGACCTGACGGTGAAGTCCCACCGTTATCTCGGCGACGCCGAAGCGGCGAAGAAGGCCGCGGAGGCGGTCGCCAACCAGGCCAAGGCGCGCTCGTAAGTTGTTCCCCCTCGCCCCGCGAAGCGGGGAGAGGGTTGGGGTGAGGGGCCGCCGACGCAGTCGGCTACTCCCCCCAACCCCACCCGAACAGCGCGCTGACCACCGTCGAATCGGCGTTCGTGTCGAAGCCGCCGAGTTCCAGATCGGTCCCGTCGATGCGGCGCACGTCCGCGCCGATGTCGAAGCGCCCGATCCGCACCAGCACGCCGGCGCCGTAGTAGTAGCCGAGCGAGCCATCGTCGTCGTCCTCATCCGGACCGAAGTCGGACTCGAACTCATACGCGGCGCCGACCGAGGCGATGCCGGCCCCCACGTACGGACGGACCTGTCCGAAGGTCGGCATGAACTTCGCGCCGAGCGAAAAATCGATGACCGACGCCGTCAGGTCGCCGTCCGATTCGTCCTCTTCCTTGCCCGAAATCTGAACCCCGGCCGTGACGTAAAGCGGACCCTGTCCGATCTGGAAGTCCGCGAGTACGCCGATCTGTCCCTGATCCTCGACCGGACTCCACTCGTCCTTGTCCAGATAGCGCGCGCCAGCGGATGCCACGACGTTGCCGCTCGCGGCGAAGACCGAAGTGCCGAAACAGAACAGGGCAGAGGCCAGCGTGAATCTGAAGCTCGGGTGCATGACAGTTCTCCATTGGAGGCGGCCCATCGTAGCGCCGCGGGATGGTTCTGTGGCGGCCAACCTGTCCCGTCGCCGTGTCGGCGGGAGCTGAAACCCGGCTATGGGATCGGAACGAGCGGACCCATGTTCATGACGGGGCAGCAAAAGATGGGCAGGGGCGCGCTGTCGTCGTCGATCCAGTAAGACAGCCTGTGCACCTGATCGAGCGCGTAACGGCCCGAATCGGTGAGCAAATAGCCGTCCTTCATCCCGCGATACACTGTCTTGATTTCGCGGCCGTCGCGAAGCACGACCTCGATGTCCTGTCCAAGCGCGAGATCCTGGGTCGTCGTGCCGCGTGGATTGGTGACGGTCACTCGCGAATAGCATCCAGCGATGCTCACCGCGACCAGAATCGCGGCCGCAACGGCCACTGCGAGGGTGCTCCGCGTGCGGCGCAGCTGCGGCGAACTTGTCAGGCGCGCGTCCGGCACAATTCCGAGCCGCCGACCTTCGAGCGGAGTGCGATGGCGATCAGCCGGAAGATCCCAAAGGGCGCGAGAGCCAGCAGGACCGAATCGGTCAGGTACTCGCCACGCTCCCCGTGCTGCTTCGTGACGGCCTTGAGCTTCCGGTGCGCGCGCTCGTGCAGCGCCGGGCAATCGGTGATGAGGTCATGCGCGTTCGTGTATTGCCGGTACGCGAGCTCGCGGTCTCCCGCCGCAAGGGCAGCGTCGCCCTGCGACCAGAATTTCTCGGCCTGTACAGCGCGAGTCTCGATACTTGGGGTGGCGGTAACCATGGAGAATTCAGAACGTGGTGCGAGGGGACGCACCGGCGAAACCGGTGCGTCCCCTCCAAGGGTTGTCTGGCGACAGCGGTCTATTTCTTGAGGTCGCCTGCAAACACATATTCCGTGGTCTTGCCCTTTTCGCTCAGAACCGCCGTGCCGCTGACACGACCGCCGGCAGCTTCTCCCTTCCAGGTGATCGTAGATTCGCCGCTGTGCGTGGTGGCCGCGAAAAGCACCGACTTGCCGGATTCGGTGGCGGTGTACGCCGAAGAATCGAATCCGTACTTGTCGCAGGCGGTGGAGTGGAACTTGCCGTCCTTGAACTCAAAGTCGTCCGGGTCGCCTTTGGTTTCGCCCTTGGGCGTCATCTGGCCGGTAAATATCTGGCCGTCCAGAGATCCTGCGAAAGCGGGTGAAGACAAGGCCGCCGCTGCGGCGATCGCGCCCAGCAGTGCAACTATCCGTAGTTTCATAGCGCTTCTCCCTGCCGCGGGTGAGGTGCGGCGGATGCAGCCTACACCCGTTCCTCGGAGCAGGAAATCTCGTCAGACGGCGGCTTTTGGAGCCCTCTGTGAGGGGGCGTCACGAACGTCGACGCTGTCCTGCTGTACAGCGATCGCGACTTCGATCCGTTCGTAGAGCACCTTGGGCTTTACTCGGCTGTTACAGGGGCCTGAATCCGCTTCGAGTGCCGCGGGTGGGTGTCACCGCGTGATGGCGTAATAAACGACATAGAACCACGAAAAGATCCCGTGCAGGATCGCCCACACGATCGAGTGGTTCGCGCTCCATGAAATCGCGATTGCCAGGGCGGAGCCGAAACCGATTCCGGAGCGCGCGGCTTCACGGGTGGTGATCATGATCATCTACATTCTCCAGCGCGAAGAATCGTGGTCTGCCCCTGAGGATTCCCCACATTTTCCCTTTGCAGATCTGCGCCTTGCGTCATAGGCTGCGGGAAAACGACGCGTGCACGGCGAGATTTGTTCCTCGTATC
>JBAZXW010000066.1:0-11222 GCA_041659605.1 Sinimarinibacterium sp.
GGTCTGTGCAATCGCCAGATGCGGCCTTGGTCCCTCCACCCCGACAGGCTTTCGCCTGACCCCACTAACATACAAGCGGCCCATGGCCGCGATTCTTTCTCGTGCGGTGTGCGCGCCGCATCGCGGCCATGGGCCGCTCCTACAGTTGCATTTCGAGCAGCCGACGCAGTTCCTGCAGCACGGCTTGCGGTTGGCTGCGCGGGAAGAAGTGCCCGGCCTGCGCCAGCTCGACGTAGCGCGCGTGCGGCCACAGCGCACGCAGCGCGTGGCCGGAATGCACGCAGCGCGAGTGCTCGCCGTACATCAGCAGCACCGGCAGGCGCAGCGCGGAGAGCGCATCCGCGGACATGCCCGGCTCGTCGAGTTGGTCGCGCGCAGTCGTCTGATCCAGCAGATCCAGCCATGCCTGCGCTGCGCGCGCTGCGCCGCGACCTTCGCCGAACGGCGCAAAGTCGTCGCGCGCGCTGATGCGGCCTCCGGCCAGGCGCAGGCGCGCTGCGGTTTCGAGAAACAGATAGCCGACTTGCGGCAACTTCTCCCAGTCGACGTCCTGCGTCGTCGCGATCTCGCGTTCGACATCGCTGATGCGGGGCGTGTCGTGCAGGCGCATCAAGGGTTGCAGGCGGGCGATGCGTGCATCCAGCAATCCGAGATGGCTGACGCGCTCCGGCGCGAGGCCGGCAGCTTCGAGCGCGGCCGCACCGCCGTAGCTGTGACCGACCAGCGCCGCGCGCGCGATGCCCAGACGGTCCATCAGGCCGAGCAGGTCCTGGGCGAAGTCCAGCGACCGATAGCCGCTGGCCGGACGGCTGCTGTAGCCGTGCCCGCGCAGGTCGAACAGCGTGACGCGCCAACGGTCCTGGAGCTGAGTCGCCATCTCGAACCAGAAAGCGCGGTTGGTCGCCAGGCCGTGCACGAGGATGAGGTCCGGACCCTCGCCGAGCTGCTGCCAGGCCAGTCGCGCGCCGTTGACCTCGGCGTAGGCCATCAGACGCGTACGGCGAGATAGTCCGCGATCTGGCCGACGCTCAGGTCGTCGACGTAACGGCCGTCCTTCATCAGCAGCGCATCGAACGACTGGCGGCGGCGGATGACCTCTTCCTGGATCGCGACCATCAGCTGGATGATGTCGATCGATTCGAAGCCGAGGTCGGCGAGCAGCCGCGTATCGCCGGCGATGCGACCGGCGAAGTCGTGATCCCAGTCGAGCGTGAAATCGTCGAGCAGGGTGATGAGCTGTGCGAGCAGGGTATCGCGGGTTGCGGCCATGATCATGAAAAATACAGGGGCGAAGACAGGGGAGTCAGCATCAGGCCGCTGTCGGTCGGCGCGAGGCGGAAGCTGGCGGGCTGCAGCGCTTGCAGTCGCTTGTCGGCGAGCGCCTGCTCGAAGAAGTCCAGTGTCGCCTCGACGCGCGCGAAGTCGACGTCGCGCTTGAACGGCGCCAGATCGTAGCGCCACCACTGCAGGCGCAGGAAGCGCTCGACGATCGCGTCGGCGAAGCGCAGCCGCAGCACGCGCGCCGGCGCGCCGACGGCGATCGCGTAGTCGGGAATGTCGCGCGTCACCACGCTGCGCGCGCCGACGACCGCGCCGTCGCCGATGCGCACGCCGCGTTTCACGAAGCTGCCGGCGCCCAGATACGCCTCGTGCCCGATGACGGTCTCCTGCGGCGCAAGCTCGGCCCACGCCGGCCCGGCGTCCTCGTCCGGCGCCAGGCGCGCGAAGTCCGGCAGCCGGTAGATGTTGGGCATGTGGCGCGGGCGCGTGAACGCGAACGGATGGCTGCTGAACCAGTCGTGCGGGTGTTCGGGCGGGCCGATGATCGACGACTCGCCGATCTGCGTGTAGCGGCCGAAGCGCACCCGGTACGCACTGGTGACGCCGTTGGGGTTGAAGAACGCAAAGGCGCCGAGCGTGCAGTGCTTGAGGCGGTGTCCGAACGGATAGGCCGGCCGCTCGTAGCGCAGCTCACCATCGATGCCGTGCGGCGCGCGCAGCAGCAGGCCCTGGGCCTCGAGTTCGGGCTCGCTCAAAGGATTGTCGTCATGCCCGCGCAGGCGGGCATTCATTGCCTTTGACGATTCCTGGATTCCCGCTTGCGCGGGAATGACGTCAACTGGATGGTCCGCTCCGTTTCCCACCGGCTCATTCCATGTAGCCGAGCATCTGCAGCTGCTCGATCAGCTGGCGCTTCTCGCCGGCGTCCATCTCGTTTTCCACGCGACGGCCTTCGGGCCGCTGCGTCGCTGTGCCGGTTCGCACCGGGCGCGTCGCCAGGAAGTCCGGCGTGAAGAAGCTCTCGGCGACGCTGCCTTCGAAATCGGACGGCACTGGCAACTCCAGGCTGTGCAGCAGCGTCGGCGCGACGTCGACGATGCGCCGCATTCCGACCATGCCCGACGCGGCGATGCCGGGACCGCAGGCCATGAAGATGCCGTCGGGGTGGTGCGTACCGATCGCCGAAGGGCGGTGCGCGATGACCGGCTCGAAGTTTCGGATCGACACGAAGCCGTGGTCGCGCAGCACCAGCGTCAGGTCCGGCGCGCGCTTCATGTGGCGGCCGGGGAACCAGTCCTCGCGCTTGAGCACGTCGATCACGACCGGCTCGCCGGTCTTCGGGTCCTGGATCGTGTACAGGTCGGCAATGAGTTTTTCGCGGAAGGCCTCGTACTCCTCCGGCCTGATCCCGGGGTCGCCCGGCTTCTGGGCGACGCGGATGCAGATGCCGTTCGACGACGGCGTCTGGCAGTAGGCCAGCGTCTTCGCCCAGTCGAGGTTGGCGAAGTCGGACGCCTCGCGGCGCACCGCCTGCTCGCTGCCGTCGTTGGTGCCCCAGACCAGATAGCCCTTCTCGCCGAGGAAGGTGTTGATGCGCAGCACGAAGGTCGACGCGGTGAATCCGTGGTCGGAGGCGAAGAACACCTGCGTGTCCGGACCGGCCATCGTCACCAGCTTTTCGATGTAGCCGTCGAGGTTGTGGAAGTACTCGAGGCAGACGTCGCGCATCTCCTTGTCGTGACCCTGCGGGTTGTGCGGCACCAGCTGCGGGTCCAGCCACGGCCAAGCCTGGTGCTGGATCTTGTCGGTGCCGTCGAACATCACCGCCATCAAGTCCGGCGTGTCGCGGTCGAGCAGGTACTCGGCGACCTTGAACCACTGTCCTTCGCGCGGCAGGTGGTAACGCACCCAGCGCGCGGTCTCGTCGGCGGACAGCGACTCCATCGCCTGCTTTTCCTTGTCGAAGTCCCAGGCCAGCTCCTTCGCGTCGAAGCCCGGCACCTCCGTGCGGATGCGCTCGAACAGCTCGCGCGGATGGGTGTTGCGGCGCAGGTGCTTGGCCGGGATGAAGCCTGGCACGATCGCGCCGACGATGCCCTCGGACGCCGGCGCGGTCAACGGGAAATTGAGCGCGGCGATGCGACGCTTCTGGCGCGAGGCGATCGACCAGATCGTCTCGGCATCGACGTCGCGCGCGTCGTAGAGCGTCCAGTACACCTCGGCGCCGCGGTCCTCGGCGCGGATGAACTCGAACACGCCGTGCTCGCCCGGGTTCTTGCCGGTCATGATGCTGGTCCACGCCGGTGGCGTCAGCGGATTGGGCGTCGAGCGTAGCTGGGCGCGCACGCCGCGTTCCATCAGCGACTTCAGGAACGGCATCGTCACGCCTTCGCCGGGCCGGTCGCGGGTCAGCTCGTCGAGCACGGTGAAGGTGCAGCCGTCGAGGCCGATGAAGAGAGTCCGGGTCCGGGTCGGGGTCATGCTCGTGGTTCGCTGTCTGCGGGGGAGTGGGGCCGTCCGGCCGTGTGCACCGCCGCTGTCACGCACAGCGCGAGCACCGACCGGTCTGTTTCGAAGTGCAGGGAGACATCGTAGTCGCGGCCGTCGTGGGAGACGCGCGCGACGGTCGGGCCGCCGCTGCGGCGGTCGAGCTGCGCGGCGGTGATGCGCCAGTCGAGCGGGCGGCCGAGCAGGCCGCTGCCGGCGGCCTTGGCCGCCGCCTCTTTCGCGCACCAGAGCGCCAGTGCGCAGCGGCTGCGCTCGGCTTCGTCGCCCGTCGTCAACCAGGGCTGCTCTCCGGGGCCGAAGGCGCCGCTGACCAGGTCCTCGGTGCGCACGCGTTCGGCGCGCTGATAGTCGAGTCCGACGGCGACGCTGGCGTCGGCGGCGACCGCGCAGGCCCAGCGCCGGCTGTGCGCGATCGAGATCGCCGGCGGCGTGATGCCGGGAACCGCGGCGCAACGCACGAACGGCCGGCCGGCGTCGTCGCGATGAATCTCGACATCGGCCGGCGCGAGTTCGACGCCGGCGGCGCGGCGGTACCAGTCGCGCGCCGCGTCTTTCGCGGCGATGCGGCCCATCAGCCACTCCTCACGGCGCGGGCCCGACGCCGGCAGCGCGTGGAACGCCGCGCGTTCGCTGCGCGCGAGCAGCATGTGCGCGAGCATGCGCTTGAACACCGCGCCGCCCTCGTCGAGCTGGCCCTCGGGCAGCGGCTCGATGCCGCGCAGGCACAGCTCCGCAGGCAGCTGATCGGCCAGCGCCGGCGTCGACAGCTGCGCCTGTAGCGGCTCGCGGCGCAGCGCCGCCAGGCGTGCGTCGCCGCGGAACACGCGGTCCTCCCAGCCTTCTGCGCGCATCAGCAGGCGCCCATCGGCAGCGATCACGTCCCAGCGCGCTTCAAGCTGCGTCTCGCCGAGCATCGCGATCGCGCCGTGGCAGTGCACGCGTGCGCCCGCGGGTGGCGGCGGCGCGTACAGCGTCAGCCGGCGCACGCGGAACGGAAAGCAACTCGGCGCCGCCGGATCGCGCTCGTGCAGCCAGAAGCCGGCGAGCTGGCCGGCGGCATCGAGCAGCGCGGCGTCGAACTGGAAGCGCGGCGCCGCGGTGCCGGTGAAGTAGTCCTGCGTGGCAATCGCCGTCAGCTCGGCGACCATGCCGTCGTCACCGAAGCCGTCGATGCGCGTGCAGCCCTGCAGGCGCGGCCCGTGGAACATGCCGTGCGCGTAGATTTCGCCGGGTCGGTGCAGGTGCGGTGGCTGCAGGCGTGCGGCCGCCAGCGGCTGCTGCGGCGGCGCAGCCGGGTAGGCGGCGGCGAGCGTGACCTGGCCTTCGAAGACGAGGAGGCCGGGCGGCGTGCCGTCGCCGGGCAGAAACACCCGGCAGGCGATGCGCGCGTCGTCACCGGCGATCGTTTCGGCGACGATGCGCAGCGCCAGCGTGCCGTCGTCCAGCGACAGCCAGCGGCTGCCGCGCGCGTTGTCGATGGCGACGACGACGTGATCGCTGCGGCCGGCGAGGCGCACCGCCGCCTGCGCGATCAGCTCCATGCTGAAGGTGAACGGCATCACCGCGAGCCCGGTCAGCGACGGGTCGGCGACGCTCGGCGCGGGCGCGAGCACATGGTCGCGTAGGAACAGGTCGTGCTCGAGGTCGTAGCGGCGTTCGATCACCAGGCGTCCCGGAGTCTGCTCGACGATGCGGCCGAGCAGCGGGAACGAAGCATCGATGCCGTCGCCTGTGGCGATAGGCGCAGCAGCCAGCGGCGGCGTCGCCGCAACCGGAGCGGGCGTAGCGCCCGTCACGAGGCCAAGCACGCGCGCCTGGCTGTCGAGGAAATCCTGCATCAGCGCGAAGTGCGCTTTGAGCGCGGCCATGCGCGGATCGATCGGCGTGGCAGATTCAGATACTCCCTCTCCCCCACGCATGTGGGGGAGAGGCGTTTGGCTACTGGGGAATGACATTGAGTCATTCCCCAGCTTGTCCAAACGCGGGTGAGGGGGAGCGCCGTCATTCACCAGGCCCCTCACCCCAGCCCTCTCCCCACTGTCGTGGGGAGAGGGAGCAGTCGGCAACGGCCGGCGGAAAGCCTCGGGCAGTTTCCACACTGGCGTGATCAGTTTCAGCGGCGGCACGCTGCGCGGCGGCGCCGGCGGTTCGGCCATCAGATCAATCGACGCAATCGCGCGGTGCGCGTACAGCCGTGCCGGCTCGAACGCGACACCGGTGGCGAACAGCTGCGCCAGCGTCTGGTGCAGCTGTGCGAGGCCGGGCTTGCGGCGGCTGTTGCAGGACAGCGCGAGCACGTCGTCGCGGCCGCGCAGCGTGTCGCTGACGAACGCGCTGAGGTTGCCGCTGGGTCCGACCTCGACGAAGGTGCGATAGCCGTCGGCGTACAGCCGTTCGGTCGTGTCGGTGAAGCGCACCGGATGTTCCCACTGCCGCGCCGCCAACTCGCGGATGCCGTCAGCATCGTCAGGGAAAGGTGCGCAGCTCGACGCGCTGTAGACGGTGGTGTCTCCGGCGCCGAAGTCGAGCGACTGGAAGTAACGACGGAAGGCGTCGGCGAGCGGCTTGAACAACGCCGTGTGATAGGCGCGACCGAACGGCAGTTGCTGGCAGATCGCACCTTCGGCACTCAGACGCTCGCGCAGGCGCTGCGCCGCCTCCGGCGGTCCGAACAGCACCAGCTGGTTCGGGCAGTTGTCCATCGCCAGCAACATCGGGCCGAGGTCGGCGAGCAGCGCGGCGCGCACCTCCGGCGTCAGGCCGCCGACCGTCAGCAGCGTGCCCTCGGCGATCAGCCCGGCGGCTTCGAGCTCGCGGTAGATGCGGTGGAAGTCCTGCACTGCAGCCGCTGTCTGCTCGCGGTCGCGCACGCGATTGACGCCGGCGGCGGTCAGCACGGTGTTCTCGCCGGTGCTGTGGCCGAGCATCGCGTCCGCCTTGATGCCCAGATCCTGCAGCAGTGCATGCAGGCCCAGGCTTGCGGCGAACACGCTCTCGGCGGCGATATCCATCTCGTACAGCCGCGCCTCCAGCGCCTCGCGTGCGGCGTCGTCGAGCACGGTCGGCGGCGGAAACAGCGCCGGCACGCGCGACGCACTGCCGCGGCGCTGGGCGTTGCGCTCGATGAAATCGAACCAATCGCGCACCTGCGGGAAGTGCACGCACAGTTCGGCGAGCATGTTCGGATATTGCGAGCCCTCGCCGGGAAACAGCAGGCACAGCTTGCCCGCCGGCGCGCCGCGGCCGTAGTGGATGCCGCTGCGCGTCTTGAATGGCTGCACAGCGGTGTCACCGAGCTTTTCGACGACCTGATCGAGCTTGCGCCGCAGGTCGTCGGCGCCGGTGCAGGCGATCGCCAGGCGCTGCACACCGCGGGCATGTACCGCACAGGCGCTGGCGACTTCCGCGAGCGTGGCGCCGTCCAGCCGCGCGCGCGCGGCGCGGGCGAGGGCGAGCAGCTGCTCGCGCGTATCGGCGGCGAGCGTCACCAGCTCGGAACCGGCGGGCGCATGCAGCACCTGCGCCTGCACCGGGCGGCGCTCGCGATACTCTTCGAGAATCACGTGCGAGTTGATGCCGCCAAAACCGAAGGCGTTGACGCCGGCGCGGCGCGGGTGGTCCTTGCCGTGCACCCAGGGGCGCGTCTCGGTGTTGATGTAGAACGGCGTCTTGTGGAGTTCCAGCGCCGGGTCCGGCGTGCCGCACAGCATCGGCGGCAGCACCTTGTGGTGCAGCGCCAGCGCGGTCTTGATCAGCGCGGCGCCGCCGCTCGCGGGCATGCAGTGGCCGATCATCGACTTGACCGCGGTGATCGCGACCTCGGGGTCCGTGCCGCGCGCGCCGAACACCTGTGCCAGCGCCTCGATCTCGGTCTTGTCGCCGATTGCGGTGCCGGTGCCGTGCGCTTCGATCAGGTCGACGGTCGCGGGGTCGAGACCGCTGCTTTCGTAGGCGCGACGCAGCGCCAGCACTTCGCCTTCGAGACGCGGCGCCAGCAGGCCCTTGGCGCGGCCGTCGGACGCGGTGCCGATGCCCTGCACGACGGCATAGATACGATCGCCGTCGCGTTCGGCATCGGCCAGGCGCTTGAGCACCAGCACGCCGACGCCTTCGCCGATCAGCGTGCCGTCCGCGCCCTGCTGGAACGGCCGGATGCGGTCGCGCGACAGCGCGTTGATGCGGCAGAACTGCATGAAGATCTGCGGCGGCGTGTGCGATTGCGCGCCGCCGACCAGCATCAGATCGCAGCGCCCGCTGAGCAGCTCGCGCACCGCCGACTCGAGAGCGATCAGCGTCGTCGCGCAGGCGGCGTCGACGATGAAGCTGGGCCCCATCAGGTTGAGGCGGTTGGCGATCAGGCCGGCGATGACGTTGGGCGTCAGCACGCCGATGTGCTCGGCCTGGAACGGCGGCAGCTGGCTCTTCAGCGCGTTCTGCAGCGCACAGATGTCGGTGCTGCTGAAATCCGGGCGCAGGCCGCGGATCAGATCCATGGCCTGTTCGAGGAACACGGTGCGCGACATCGTGCCGAGCATGCCGCGGTTGCCGTACGTGCCGCGGCCGATGACGACGCCGGCACGCTCGCGGTCAAAGGACTTGTTCAGGTAGCCGGCGTCGGCGAGCGCGTCGTGCGCGCACTTGAGCGTCAGCAGGTGGTCCGGATCGGCGCCCGCGGCCATGCTCGGCGAGATGCCGTAGAGCGTCGGGTCGACGCGTGCGTGCTCGCCGAGAAAGCCGCCGCGTGTCGTGTAGATGCGGTCGTCGTCGCTCGAATCGGGCGCATAGAACGGGCCGACCCACTCGGGGTCGGCCTCGCGCACGGCGTCGACCTTGTCGAGGATGTTCTGCCAGTACTGCCGCGCATTGCCGGCACCGGGATAGATGCCGGCGAGCCCGACGATCGCGATCTCAAGCCGGCTGCTCATGCGCGCTTCAGCGTCTCCTGTACTCCGGCGCTGCCGGCCGGTGGCTGGCCCGGTGCGTCGTCTGCCGTTGCGCCGTCCGACCACGGACCGGCGCCGGCGACGATTTCGACGTCGTGGCGCGGGCCGTACATGATTTCGTCGACGAAGAAACGGCGGCCGGCGGCGACCGGGATCACCTCGATGCCGCGTTCGCGCAGCGCGCGGCGCACCGCTTCGCTGGCCATGCCCGCGTCCCACGGGCCCCAGTTGATCGCGACCACGCGCGTGTGCGGCCACTCGCGGTGCAGCTGCCAGGCGAGGCGGTTGAGCGTCTCATTGGCGGCGGCATAGTCGCCCTGGCCGCGATTGCCGTAGCGACCGGCGACCGAGGTGAAGAAGGCCAGCAGCTTGAGACGCTGCGGGCGCAGCTGTTGCGACAGCACGAAAGCGGCGTCGAGCTTGGTGCCGAGCACGCGCTCGAAGGACTCGGCGGTCTTGTCTGCGAACAGCTTGTCCTCGATCACGCCGGCACCGTGCAGTACGGCGTCGATGTTGCCGTACTTCGCGTAGAGGTCCTCGATCAGCGCGCGCAGCGCGTCGTCGTCGCGCACGTCGCAGGCGACGTACTCGACGCGGGCGCCGGCGTCGGCCAGCCGGGCGAGGTTCGCGCGGATCTCGCGGTCGGCGAGGATGCGCGCGACGTCGCGGTCGATGTCGACCGGTCGCGGCGTTTCGCCGCGCGCGAGGCGCTGCTTGAGCAGGCCGGCCTTGAGCAGCGCGGCATCGGCGAGCGCCGCCGTTTCGGCAGCCTCCGCCCTGGGCGCAGCACTACGACCGAGCAGGACGACGCGCATGCCCGGACGCACCAATTCTTCGACGATCTGCGCGGTGATGCCTCGCGCGCCGCCGGTGACCAGCATCACCCAGTCGCCGCTGGGCGTCACCGAGACCGCCGGGAACGGGCTCGCCGTCAGCGGCTGGTCGGCGGTGACGTAACCCAGGCGCTGCTCGCCGACGTAACCCACTTCCGGTTCGGCGCAGTTGCTGGCCAGCTCCTCGACCAGCAGCCGCGCGATCTCGTCATCAGCCTGGCCGTCGAAGTCGACCGCACGCAGCCGCGCCTGCGGATACTCCTGGCGCAGGCAGTTGAACAGGCCGTTGGCGCCGCCGCCGGTCGCCGAGCCGCAGCCGATCGCGTCGCGGCCCATGCTGCCGCCTAGGCGGCTGGCGGCGAGTACGCGCGCTGTCGCCAACTCGCCGTCGAGCGCTTGCAGCGCGTGGAACAGGCTCATCGCGTCGCGCCGCCAGGCCGCGCGCCAGGCGGCGAGATCGTCCGGCCGCGACGGTTCGAGGCCGCTCAGGTGCAGCAGCGCGCGCATCGGGCCGTGCTGGCGCTGCGCAGCGCCGACGGCGTCGCGCAGCGCCGCTGGATCGTCGACGGCGATGCGCAGGGTCTGCATGCCCCGCGACTGCAGCAACTGCTGCAAGGGCAGGGCGATCGCATCGGGTCCGCCGAGCAGCAGCGCGAGGCCCGACAGCGCAGCGGTGGGCGGCGGCAGCGGCGCCGGACGCGAACGGATCACGTAGCGCGGCGTCGGCGCGTCCGCCCGCGCAGTCGTCGCGGTTGCGGCTGGCGTGACGGTGGCTGCGGTCGGCGCCGCGTCGTCGAGCTCGGCGAGGATCGCGGCGAGCGTGCGTGCCTTGGTGTAGCGCTCCATCTGCTGGCGCAGCGTCTGCGCGAGCGCGTCCGGCACCGCGTTCTGCAGCGCGCCGAGGATTTCGACACGCTTGATCGAGTCGATGCCCAGGTCCGCTTCGAGATCGGCGTCGAGCCGCAGCATCTCGGCCGGGTAGCCGGTGCGCTCGGCGACGATGCCCAGCAGCGTCGCGCGTGCGTCGAAGGCATGGACTGCGGCCGGCGCGGCGGTCGTGGCTGCAGTCGCGACCACGGTTGCGGCCGGCGCCGCGGCGTCGAGCTCGGCGAGGATCGCGGCGAGCGTGCGTGCCTTGGTGTAGCGCTCCATCTGCTGGCGCAGCGCCTGTGCGAGCGCGTCCGGCACCGCGTTCTGCAGCGCGCCGAGGATTTCGACGCGCTTGATCGAGTCGATGCCCAGATCCGCTTCGAGATCGGCGTCGAGCCGCAGCATCTCTGCGGGATAGCCGGTGCGTTCGGCGACGATGCCGAGCAGCGTCGCGCGCGGGTCGAAGGCCGGCGCAGCGACAGCGGTGTTCGGAATCTGTCGAACAATGTCATTCCCGCGCACGCGGGAATCCAGGGTCGATAGAATGCCCTGCGGTTCAACGCTCTGGATGCCCGCCTGCGCGGGCATGACGGAAATGGCCTGGGTCGGCGCCTGGCCGAGTGCCACCGCTCCGCCACCGAGCACCTGTTGCATCACGCGCTCCTGCAGCGCGAGGAACTGGCGCATCGTCTGCTGGTAGGCGACCAGCGCATCCTGCCCCAGCGCATTACCCGCCGCCGGCAACGCTACCGGAGTGGCAGGGATCGCTGGCGATGCAGTGGTGGGC
>JBAZXW010000067.1:0-10206 GCA_041659605.1 Sinimarinibacterium sp.
GGCTTCTTCGCCACTTTCTTGGCAGGTGCTTTGCGTGTCGCTGGTTTCTTCGTGGCCGTGGCCATTCCGCATTACTCCATTGAGATCGCCCGGGACGGGCCCTTTATCGTACGGCGCATTCGACCCGAGGGTAGGGGGCTTTCCTCCTTCGGTACAGCGCATACCAGCTCGCCGCCTTCGTGGATCGAGCCCGACGTCTCCGCAGTGACGTCGCTGCCGACGCCACCCGGGAACGAGAACTACCGGAACAATTTGCGCAGTCCGGCTTCGTCCTCGCTCACGTCCGGGTGGAGCTCGCTGTACGTGCTTTCGAGCCAGGTGTTCGCAACCAGCGCTGCGCCGCCATGGCGACGTTCCCCACTATCCGAGCAGGCGTCGCTTAACGTGCCCGGCCTGCAGCGGGGCCGCGCAAGCAGGGAGGTCGATCTGGCCGATCCCGCGAGGTAATTGGTGACGCGCCAGTTGGCGTCGACACAGCGGAGCTGTTCTGCTGATAGCGCCAGAGTCCAGAGTCGTTGCCTCGGCAGCAACTGAAGGAGCGGCATGCTGAGTCATGGGAATGTCCAACCGGTTGCGGTGCTGACGCACTCGGCATCGGCTGCGCCGATGTAACGGATCGCTTGCGGTCAGGAGCCGGGTGTTGGGTCACCGGGCTTGGATCGGGGCGCGGTTCCAATGTACTTCTGCGGTTCGGCCTTGAATGCCTTCTGGCAAATGGTGGAGCAGAAGTAGTAGGTCACGCCCTGATACTCCACACGCGCCGCGGTCCTCGACTCGTCCACCAGCATCCCACACACCGGATCTTTCGCCATCACGCTTCTCCAGTACTGAATTCTCGAACTTCAATCGCCCAGCGCCTTCAACAGCCGCCGCGCCGCCGCGCCGCCGCGCCGGCACGACCGGTACTCGGGCGGCGGCTCGGCCTCGAAACGCCTGCGAGCGTACTCCGACTCGAACTGGTAGGCGCGCCCGTCGAACACCGCCGTGGGGCGCGGTCGGTACACGCACCGGGTTGCCGCTGACCGGGTCCAGCGCCGCAGCGGGCTCGGCGTCGGTTCGGTCGTCGCGAGGCATGTTTGGGCGGCGCATTCGGATCGGGGGTCGCGATCACCGGCTCTGGGCACTCGACTTCGTGCGCCTTCGGATCCATGCCCTTCATGCCCTTCGTGTCGGGCATCGGATGCTCATTCATCTGTGCGGCCTTTTCTGCGCTGGGCTTGCAGTCCTTGTACGGATCCTGCTGGCCTTCCTTGTCCCACTTCTAATGAGCGTCAGAGGAAGGAACCGTTGGATGCGCGACGCGTTGCGACCATTGATGGCGAGGCCCCGTGAACGGCCCGACCGTCCGGGATCCTGATGAGATTGACTGAGATCAATGTGGCCTGTGCCCTTTGTTGCGAACTTATGTGCCGACGAAGACCGGACCGCGGTGGCCGGTACTGCTCTGCCGCAAGCTCTCATACTTGGAGTGATGTGATGAACAAACTGTCCCTCGGCCTTGCCGCCATGTGCTGGGCCGTTACCGGCGCGGTATCAGCCGCTGACGACGCCACCACGATGCCTCAGACCCGCGGCATGCAAGGCATGGACCCGAAGTTTCACGACCCGGCGAACAAGCCGACGGTCAACTGCACGCCCAAGGCCGGCATGGAGCACATGGCCCACGCGCCGGAAGGCCATCCGATGCCAGAGACCAAGGGCATGAAGGGCATGGATCCGGCGCAGCACATGGAGGACTGCGTCAGCTCGGACGCGCTTTCCCCGCCCAAGTCCGGCCAGCACCAGCACAAGACGCCCGGCAGTGGCGGCTGATCCGACCCCAACATAGGAGATTCCCAGATGCGTAACCGTTCAATGCAACTCGCCGCAACCTTTGTGATCGCGGGCTTTCTCGGGATGAGCGCTGTGGCTGGCGCGCAGACCACCGTCCAGAGCAAACCCTCGGCACCAGCCGACGCGACCGCTCCAACCAATGCAGAGCTGCAAAAGGAGGTCGAATCTCTGCGCGAGCAGGTTCGGCAGCTCCAGGAAGCACAGAAAGCGAGCCCGGCTCAGAAGCACTCGGCAGCCGACGGACAGGGCGACAAGACCAAGTCCGGCACGGGCATGGGCAAGAAGGGCATGCAGAAAGGCATGGGCATGATGGACATGGACAAGTCCATGGAGCCCAAGGACGACATGGACGATTCCAAGGAAATGCCGCCCCCGGATGCCGATAAGCCGGACAGCATGGGACACATGTAACGATGTGCGCCTCGCTGCCAGCCAGGAGCGGGGCTCCCGCCTTCCGAACCGGAGAGGTGAATGAATGATTCACAGGGTGCTTCGGTGCCGAGGAACCGCAGCCTGCTCCGGTGGGCGGCAACGGTGGTGCTGCTGGCGCTCGCTGGAGCCTGCTACTGGTATGCGACCGAGCACCGCAGCCACGTCGCGCTAGCGGCGACATGGCTGCTGATCCTCGCTTGCCCGCTGATGCATCTGTTCGGGCACGGGCGCCATGGCGCGCATCACCGAAGTTCCGACGGGAACTCTGAACAACAGACCGATGATCGGTCGCAGTCGCACAAGCACACGCACGAGAGGGCGGGGCCTCGATCGTGACCAGACAGTTATTTGCGACACGCCGTTGTTTTGTTCAGGGACTGGCAGCAGGCGCTGCACTCGGGCTGGCCGGCTCGTGGCCAAGCCGCCTCTTGGCCGGTGCAGGCTCCGGAGAGCCGGTCGAACTGAGTGGCACCGACTTTAATCTCGAGATTAGCGAGGTGCCGGTCAATTACACCGGCCGAGCCAGCATCGCGACGGCGGTGAACGGCCAGGTACCGGCACCTGTACTACGAATGCGCGAGGGCGACACGGTCACGCTTCGTGTGACGAACAAGCTGCATGAGCCGACGGCGATTCACTGGCACGGATTGATCCTGCCACCAGAAATGGATGGTGTCCCCGGCATCAGCTTTCCAGGGATCGCGCCCGGAGAAACGTTCACTTACCGCTTCCAGCTCAGGCAGGCGGGAACCTACTGGTATCACGCACACACGCTGCACGAGCAGACCGGCCTGTATGGCGCCATCGTCATCGAGCCCCGACACTCGCACGGGCGCGCTACTGCCGACCGCGACTATGCCGTCGTGCTCAGCGACTGGACGGACGAAGATCCCCTGCAGGTCTATCTGAACCTGAAAAAACTCGGCAGCTACTACAACTACGGCCTGCCGACCTTTTCTGGACTGGCGGACGACCTGTCGCGTCTGGGGATGAGCAGGACCCTTGCGCGGCGCAGCATGTGGAACCGGTCGCGGATGAATCCCACCGATTACAGCGACGTCTCGGCGGCGACCTACACATATCTGATGAACGGGTCGGCGCCGGCCGAAAACTGGACCGCGATCGCCCGGTCGGGGGAGCGCGTGCGTCTGCGCTTCGTCGGCGCGGGCACGGCGACGTTCTTCGATGTACGTATTCCGGGCCTGAAGATGACGGTCGTTTCCACCGACGGCCAGGAGGTGGAGCCGGTGGAAGTGGACGAGTTTCGAATCGGTCCCGGCGAAACCTACGACGTCATCGTGCGGATGCCCGATGAGCGCGCCTACACGATCTTCGCGCAATCCATGGACCGCACCGGCTTTGCCCGCGGAACCTTGGCCCCGAACGTCGGCATGCAGGCAGAAGTGCCGGCACCGGATTCGCCGGTGTGGCTGACGGAAACCGACATGATGGGCGCCATGGCCGGCATGACGGACATGCCGGGAATGGACATGGGCAAGCCCGCGCGCCACGCGCGGACCGAATACGGACCTGGTGTGGATATGCGTGTGGACTACGCGCGCACGAATCTGGACGACCCAGGCGTCAACCTGCGCAACAACGGCCGCAAGGTGCTGACTTACGCCGATCTGCGCAGTGTCGGCGATGCGCACGATCGCCGGGCGCCGGAACGGGAGATCGAGTTACATCTCACCGGCAACATGGAGCGCTTCGAATGGTCGATTGATGGGCTCAAGCTGAACGACGCGAAGCCGATTCATTTCCGCCAGGGCGAACGGCTGCGCGTCATCCTCCACAACGACACGACGATGACCCATCCCATGCATCTGCACGGGATGTGGAGCGACCTCGAGGCCGACGCCCGTTTCCAGGTTCGCAAGCACACCATCTCCGTGCAGCCGGCGCAGCGCGTGGCTTTTGCGGTGACGGCGGACGCGCCGGGGCGCTGGGCGTTTCATTGCCATCTTCTGTATCACATGGCAGCCGGCATGTTCCGCGAGGTGGTGGTCGCATGAACACGCTGGCCCCTCAAGGTACGAGTCACAGCTTGGCCCTCGTACTTCTGCTTCTGAGCGGCGCTGCCGCCGGGCAGGATGCCGTTGTGATCGATCACGGGACGCACGAGGCCGGGCACGAAGCGCAGACGTCCTCGCACGAGGCTCATCCCCCAGCTGTGAATTCAGAAATGCCCGCTGATCCGCATGCTGATCATGCGGGGCCAGCGCCGAGTTCCGCTGGTCCCCAAGGGCATGCTGCGCATGGCGGTGCTGCGCCCGGGACGCCAAGCGACAGGGCCATGGACATGGGCTCCATGCAGGGAGGCACGGCGCCACCTGACGCCAGGGATCCCCATGTCTACGCCGACGGCTACGAATACACCGGCATGGCCGGGTGGGAGGAAACCGATCGCGTCGTGTTCGGCAAGGTGCTGATCGACGAGCTCGAGTTTTTGTCGGGCAATGAAGGCGAGGGTTATGCCTGGAGCGCGCAGGCCAACTATGGCAACGATGCCGACAAACTCTGGCTGCGGTCCCAGGGCCTGAAGGTGCCCGGTGAACTTGATCCCACAACCAGTGGCGAGGCGATGTGGTGGCGTCCCTATACGGCGTTCTGGGGGACGCTGCTCGGGCTACGCCAGGACTTCGGGCCCGGCTCGCACACCTATGCAGCCGCGGGTGTCGAAGGCTTGGCGCCGTACTGGTTCGAGATACAGGCAACCGCTTATGTGGGCGAGGATGGTCGCCTGTCCGCGCGGTTCAGGGGTTCGTACGACCTCCGCATTACGAACCGGCTCATTCTCACGCCAGGTCTTGAGGCCAACGCTTACAGCCGTCAGGAGAACGAGCGCAATCTCGGCGTCGGACTGGGCAACGTCGAGGCCGGCTTGCGGCTTCGCTACGAGCTTCACCGCAAGTTCGCGCCATACGCTGGGTACGTCTGGGAACGATCACTTGCCGGCACCGCGGACCGCCGGCGCGCGGAAGGTGATCCGGTGATCGAGCGTCGGTTCGTGGCCGGCCTGCGCCTGTGGTGGTGACGGACCGCGCTGAGCGGCGCAGACTCTTGCCATCCAAGAAGGCAAAATGAACTTCATGCGCGCTGCAGCCGGAGTTTTTTTCTTGCTGGCTGTGGCCGGCGTCGGCGCGGTCACACCCGACGAGCACGCCTCGCACCACCCCGGCGCCGCTCCCGCTCCGGCGCCTCCGTCCAACACGTAGACGCAGGGTGCCGTGGCGCTACCGGGCGCTACATCGTCGCCCCTGTCGTCCGCGACCGCCGAGCCTGTAATGGCACCGGGACCGGACGCAATGATGCAGGGCATGGGTGCGATGATGCAGAACATGCCCGGCATGGGTGCGTCGGGCGTCAAGCCGGTGTATCCGGCCCTGATGGAATTGCCCGATCTGCCGCTGGAAAGGCGCGCGCAAGTCCAGGCTCGGGCACATGAGCGCATGCGCGAAGCGACACAGCTGATGAACGAGGCGCAGCGCTTCACGGCGTGCCCACAGACTGGCCGTGCTCCGCGAACACGCGCGGAGCACCATCGGGTCTTTCGTTCGGCGGAATCTGCCGCACCGTTTCAGCGTCGCTGATGCGGCATGACCGGGCATTGACCGGGATGAATCATGTGATCGTCGGCGCTGATGACCTGCATCATTGCCGCACCGACTGGCTGCGCCTTAACGTGCGGCCATGGATACCGCTGTCGCCCTCGTCGAAGCCTATCTGCGCGTCAATGGATACCTGACCGTCACCGAATACCCGGTGCTGGAGGTATCGCGCCACGATGAGGCGCGCGCCGTGACGCTCACCTTTGCCGGCGCCGCGGGCACGGTGACCGGGTCCAAGCATCTGTTGGCGCTGGGCGGCGAAACCCTTCTGCTCGACTGCGGACTGTTCCAGGGGCTCAAGGAGCTGCGCCAGCGCAACTGGGCGCCGCCGCCCTTCGACCCGGCTTCGCTCGGCGCCGTCGTGCTCAGCCACGGCCACCTTGACCACTGCGGGTATCTGCCGCTGCTCGTCCGACACGGGTATTCCGGCGCGGTCCACTGCACGCCGGCGACCGCGGATATCGTCGCGATCGTTCTGCGCGATGCGGCCCGGCTGCAGCAGGAGGATGCCGACGATGCCAACCGCGCCGGCTATACGCGGCATGCGCCGGCGCTGCCGCTCTTCACGCTCGACGATGTCGAGCAGGCGTTGACACTGCTCCAATCGCACGCCTACGGCGAGCGTTTTCGAGCGACGCCGTCCGCGACCGCTCTGTTTCGCCGCGCCGGACACATCCTGGGTTCAGCCAGTGTCGATGTCGAGCTGTCCAATGGCGCCGGCGCCGCACCGCTGCGCGTGGTCTTTTCCGGGGATCTCGGCCGCTGGGGCCGGCCGATCCTGCGCGACCCCGAGTTCGTTCCGGAAGCGGATGTCGTACTCGTCGAATCGACCTACGGCGATCGCCTCCATTCGGGCGATGCGGCCGCGCAGCTGGCGCAGGTCGTCAACGAAGCCGCGGCGCGGGGCGGTGTCATCATCGTGCCGGCGTTCGCGATTGGACGGACGCAGGAGCTGATCTGGACGCTGCGGCAACTGGAGGACGCCGGGCGTATCCCCGCATTGCCGGTGTTCATCGACAGTCCGATGGCCATCAACGTCACCGAGGTCTATTGCCAACATCCCGAGGATCACGATCTCGACATGACGCTGCTCATGGACGAGAAACGCTGTCCGTTGTGCTGCCGCAAGTACCACCTCGTACGCGATAGCCGCGAATCGCGCGCGTTGGCGCAGCGCCGGGGCCCCCTGATCGTCATTGCCGGCAGCGGCATGGCGACCGGCGGTCGCGTGCTGCACCATCTGAAACACCGCCTGTCCGACGCGCGCAACACGGTCCTGCTGTGCGGCTACCAGGCCGCCGGCACGCGTGGGCGACAGCTGCAGGACGGCGCTGGCAACTTCCGCATCCACGGCGATGACATCCCGGTGCGGGCCGGGGTTCGGATCGTCGACGGCCTTTCGGCCCACGCCGATCGCGACGAGCTGCTGCGCTGGCTGCGCGGCTTTGCGCAACCACCGGCCCATACCTACGTCGTCCATGGCGAGCCGGCTGCAGCCACGGCGCTGGCCCAGGCGGTCACGACCGAACTCAAATGGGACGCGAGCGTCGCGCAGGACGGCGCAACGCTCGGGCTGTCTCCCGCGCCGCACGGCGCCATATGAAGGAAGGACAACGCATGAACCGCATAGAACTTCTCGCCACCCTCGGCCAGAGCGTCTGGCTCGACGCCATCGATCGCCGCCTGCTCGACACGGGCGAGTTGGCGCGCCTGATCGACGAGGGCGTGAGCGGCCTCACATCGAACCCCAGCATTTTTGAGAAGGCGATCGCCGGCAGCGATGCCTACGATGGCGCGATCGCGGCGCTGGCAGACCAGCGGCTGGGCGACGAAGCGATGTTGGAGCGGCTCGTCACTGACGACATCCGGCGCGCGGCCGACCTGTTCCGTCCGGTCTACGAGCACAGCTCCGGCGGCGACGGTTACGTGTCGATCGAAGTGCCCCCGGCGCTGGCACACGACGCGTCGGCTACCATCGCGGCGGCGCGGCGGCTGTGGGCGAGCGTGGAACGGCCCAACGCGATGGTGAAGATTCCGGCCACGCGCGAAGGGCTGGCCGCGATCCGCACCTGCCTGGCCGAAGGCATCAACGTCAACGCCACGCTGATCTTCTCCGTTGAACGCTATCTCGAAGTGATCGACGCCTACCGCGCCGCGCTCGAGGCCCGTGCCGCGGCCGGTGCATCCCCTGCGGTCGCCAGCGTCGCCAGCTTCTTCGTCAGCCGCGTGGACACCGCGGTCGATGCACAGATCGAGCAGCGCATGGCCACGCTGACGGACAGTGTGGCGAGGGCGGATCTCGCCCGCCTGCTCGGCAAGGCGGCGGTGGCCAATGCCGCACGTGCCTACGCCGAGTTCCGCCGGCGCTTCTCGGAGCCGTGGTTCGAGCGGTTGCAGGCTCTGGGCGCACGGCCGCAGCGGCCGGTGTGGGCAAGCACCGGCGTCAAGAATCCGCAGTATTCGCCCTTGCTTTACTGCGAGCCGCTGATCGGCCGCGACACCGTCAACACCTTGCCGCCGGCGACGCTGGCGACCTTACGCGAGATCGGCACGGTCCGGCCGCGCCTGCATGAGGATGCTGCGGAAGCGCTGGCGACGCTCGCGGCGCTGCAGGAGCACGGGATAGACCTTGCCGCCGTCACCGCGTCGTTGGAAACGCAAGGCGTCGCCCTGTTCGCGCAGGCCTATGAACGGCTGCTGCAGGCCATCGCGGCCAAGCGCCCGGCCGCCGCACCCGGCCGCGCCGTGGCCTGACTGGAGGATGCCATGCAGATCGGCTTTGTCGGGCTGGGGCGGATGGGCGCCAATATGGTCGAGCGCCTGCTGCGCGGCGGGCACGAGGTGATCGTCTACAACCGGTCGCCGGAGAGGACGCACCTCGTGATGCAGAAGGGCGCGCTGGGTGCATTCTCGCTCGCGGAGCTGGCGACGCGGCTGGCGACACCGCGCGTGGTCTGGCTGATGGTGCCTGCGGGCGAGGCCACGGAAACGTCGCTGCGCGAACTGGCGGCCGTGCTGGCCAAGGGCGACCTGGTCGTGGATGGCGGCAACTCCAACTTCGAGGACTCGCGGCGCCGCGCCGGGACGCTCGACGACCAAGGCATCGCCTTCGTCGATGCCGGCACCTCGGGCGGCATCTGGGGGCTGGAGAACGGCTATTGTCTGATGGTCGGCGGCCGGGACGAAGCTGTGCAGCGGCTGGCGCCGGCGCTGACGACACTGGCGCCGCCGGACGGCTGGTTGCACTGCGGCCCGGCTGGCTCCGGGCACTACGCCAAGATGATTCACAACGGCATTGAGTACGGGCTCATGCAGGCCTACGCGGAAGGCTTCGAGCTGTTGCGCGCGGGCCCGTTCGCGTTCGACGTCTCACGCCTTGCCGGACTTTGGAACCGGGGGAGTGTGATCCGCTCGTGGCTCCTGGAGCTGGCCGAGCGCGCACTGGCGCGAGACCCGAACCTGTCCTCCATCGAAGGCTACGTAGCCGATTCCGGCGAGGGCCGTTGGACGATCGAGCAGGCGCTGCGCACCGCCGTGCCCACGCCCGTACTGGCGCAGGCCGTGTTCGCGCGCTTTGCCTCGCGTCAGAGCGAGTCCTTTGCCGCCAAACTGCTCTCGGCGCTGCGGCAGGAGTTCGGCGGCCACCCGGTGCGCACGACGCCGGTGAGCCGGAAGGACTCATGACTGCTCCGATGCCGCACGCGATGACTGCCGTCCGGCGTCAAGTGCACGAGCAATCCTGCCTCGTCACCCAGGCCGAAGCTTGCGGCTTGGTCCTGTTCGGCGCCTCCGGCGATCTCGCCGAGCGCAAGCTGCTACCCACGCTGTTCCGGCTCTTGCAGCGCGGCCATCTGCCCGAGCACTTCTACATCCTCGGCGTTGCGCGCACGGCGCTGGACGACGAGGGCTTCCGTCGGCAGGTCAGCGCCGCGCTCGAAGCCCTGCAGCTGGAGGCTGCCGCCCGCGATCTGCTGCCCGGCTTCCTGCAGCGGCTGCATTACCAGGTTCTGGCTTACGACGATGCAGCGAGCTACCGGATGCTGGGCGAGCGTATCGCGGCGCTGGATCGGCGTTATGGCACGCCGGGAAACCGGCTGTTCCATCTGGCGCTGCCGCCCGCGCTCTACGGGCCGGTCGCAGGGCATCTGGGCGCAGCCGGCCTGGCAGGTTCCGCGGGCCCGGCATGGTCGCGGATCGTCGTCGAGAAGCCCTATGGGGGCGACCTTGCGTCCGCGCGCGCCCTGGACGAGACCATCCGCAGCGCATTCGACGAGGCCCAGATCTATCGAATCGATCACTACCTGGGCAAAGACACGGTGCAGAACATCCT
>JBAZXW010000068.1:0-10149 GCA_041659605.1 Sinimarinibacterium sp.
GCGGGACGATCTCTCCTACAGTCTGTGCTTTCGCCAGATGCGGCCTTAGTCCCTCCACCCCGACAGGCTTTCGCCTGACGGGATAAACATACAAGCGGCCCATGGCCGCGATTCCTTCCGAGCGGCGTAGGCGCCGCAATCGCGGCCATGGGCCGCTCCTACAGGTTGAATTGCCATGACCAACATCGAATGGTCCGCTGCACACCTCCCTGAGCTGTCCGGAAAACGGGCGCTGGTCACCGGCGCCGCCAGCGGCCTGGGCTTCGAGACTGCGCTCGGACTGGCCTCGCGTGGCGCGGAAGTGATCCTCGCCGACAAGAACGTCGCGGGTGGAAACGCCGCGGTGGAACGCATCCGCGCGCAGGTCGCATCCGCGCGCGTCGAGTTCCGCGAGATCGACCTGGCGGATCTGGCCTTCGTGCGCCGCTTCGCCGAAGCGCTGGTCGCGGAAGGCCGGGCGCTCGATATCGTGATCAACAACGCCGGCATCCTGCCGCCGCTCGAGCGGCGGACGACGAAGGACGGCTTCGAGCTCAAGTTCGGTATCAACGTCCTCGGCCACTTCGCACTCGACGCGCAGTTGTGGCCGCTGCTGCAGAAGAGCGCGGCGCCGCGCGTCGTCTGGGTGTCGAGCCTGGTGCACCGCCACGGCCGACTCGACTTCGACGACCTCAACGCCGAGCGCCGCTACGACCCGCAGCGCGTCTACAACCAGGCCAAGCTCGCCTGCCTGGTGCTGGCGATGGAGCAGCAGGCGCGCGCGCAGGCGGCGGGCAGCAGCGTCGCCGTGCTGGCGGCGCATCCGGGCGTCGCGCGCACGGCGCTCGGCAACAGCCGCGCCGGCCAGACGCGCCGGCGCATCACCGACCATCTTGCCGACGCCGCGCTGTGGCTGGTGATGAGGTATTTCGGCCAGGACCAGGACCGCGGCGCTCGGCCGATTCTTTACGCGGCCGCAGCGGCGGATGCGCGCGGCGGCGAGTTCTACGGGCCGGACGGTTTCGGCGAGATGGCGGGCGAGCCCAGGCGCGTCAAGCCGTCGAAGCCGGCGCTGGACGCAGGGATCCGCACCCGCTTGTGGGACGCGTGTCAGCTAATGACCGAGGCACCTTGCCACTGGTGAACCCGACCGGGTATTTCTACCCGGTTTGTTGTGCACCGCACCCCCTGAACAGGGGGGAGGACAACTGGAAATTTCTGTATAGGCTGATTCCCGGGGCCATCGTTCATCGAGCGATGAAGCGATCAACATTGGGGGGGAGTCATGCGAGCTGCAAAAGGCTTTCGGTATCTGTTGCTTCCGGCGGTGGTATCGCTGGTCAGCGCCTGTGGTGGCGGCGATGCCGCTCCCAAGCTGGAAATTCTCACATTGGCCGGCAAGATCGTCGCGCCCGATGCGGCCGAGGCGACGGTGACGGTCACCGTAGGCGACGAGTCTTTCGAAACGAAGACCGACAGCAGCGGCGGCTACAGCGTGCGGGTTGAAGTCGACCCTGCGCTGGCCAGCGGACTGGTCAGCGTCCTGGCCAAGCTCGGCGACGACAGCTCGTTCATCGAACTGCTCAGCCGCGTCGGCACCCTCGATGATTTGCAGGCCGACGCGGGCGCGGATGGAGCGCTGAACGCAGCGGAGAACATCCGCACCAACGTCAGCAGCCTCAGCACGGCCGAAGCGGCCTTGGTCGAAGAGGCCGAGGCGGGCGGCGGCAAGTCGTTCACGTTCGGCGATGGCGTTGATCCGGAAGAAGCGCTGAAGCTGGCGGCGCTGCTGCAGCTGGTGTCGAGCGACCGCGACAACTTCGCCCTGCCCGAAGGCACGACGACGACGCTGGAACTGGCGCGCAACAAGGACGTGCGCGAGGCTTTCGTCGCCGAAGTCGAGACGAGCAAGCCCGACGACTTCGAGCAGGCCAAGCAGGACCTGGTGAACAACGTCGACATCATTGGCCCGGCAATGGCGAGCGATGTGCCGCCGGACCTGCTCGCGGCCTTGCTCGAGATCGGCGGCAACTATCCGTTCAACAACAACGGACTGGTCGACGGCCTCGAGTTCGACGCCGACGGCACCGGGCGCTACTTTTCAAACGTCCGCACCGTCGGGATGAGCTGGGCACTGGACGGCCCGAGGATCCGCGTCGACTTCGACACGCCCGTTGTATCGACATCCTTCGAATTCGTAGATTGCGATGGATCGGGCAACGTCATCCAGCGGGAATCGCAAATCAGCCAGTCGGGACTCGATGTGGCCCGACTGTCGTCGACCGCCGTCAGCGTGACCAAGACCTCCACGATCACGACACCGGACTGCCCCGCGCAACCGTCGAGCACAAAGACCGAGACCTTGGCAAAGACGGTTCTCAATGACGAGACACTGCAGGATTTCCCTGTGGCCGATGTATCGGGCCTGAGCTTGACCTTGCCGGTCGTGACGACAGTCGATCAGAACGGGTCGACGCAGTTGCCGGATGACCTGGTCGCGTTCTCCGCCGACGGTTCCGGCAGCGGCCGCTTTACCGCGCCCGGATTTGCCTGGAATGTAACGGGGGGTGTTCTCAACGTCGATTATGGCAACGGAGTGCTTGGACGTTACCGCCCTGTACTGGGTATCGACGGGATCGCCCGTGCCGTTCTGGCCGACTTCCAGACCCCCAACGGCCGGTTTGCGGATCTGGCTCTTTCATTCCGGGTCGACCCCAGTTTTGCCTTTGTCGCCAGCGAGGTCCCGGCGCGCTACTTCCAGTTCGGCGTCGGGCTGGAGAATGGCGGCGACCCGCGGCTGGAAGGATTCCGCCTGCGTTTCGATGGGGACGGCACCGGATCTCAGGAGGACGACTTCATCGACGGTAGCGATCAGGTTGCGGTACGCGCCGGTCCGTTTTTGGCTTTCCAGTGGTCGCTGGCCGGCAGCGGCGAAGTGGTAGTGCGCCGGTACTACGACAGCGCGGACGGCAGCGGCAACTGCGATCCGGCAGTGACGCAGACCTGCGTGCTTTTCGATCAGCGCATCCTGGTGCCGGTGAACCGTGCCGGCGAGCGCTACTACTGGCTGGAGCGGCGCCGCGCCGATGATGCCGGTGTCGACTCGTCCGATCCGCAGTCGTTCATCTCGCGCTTCTATGACCGCGTGCCCTTGAGCGCCGCCAAGCTGCAGATTCCGGCCGCCGCGGGCGCGGACGTGCGGATTCCTCTGCGCGCGTGGAGGCACGGGGAAATGGCTAGGTAGTTGTTGCGACGGACAGCAGTCGGGCTGGCGTCCGACTGCTGTCCGCTGTCATCCGTTTCTGACGCGCGAATGAGCGTCGCGAAATGGCCGATAGGTGGTCGGTCGAGGGGCGGATCGGTCGGTTACGGTATGTATCCCTTCCGTCCCGGACCGCTCCGTCGCTTCACCGATGTCGACCCCGAGTGTCAGCCGTGTTCTCGAAACTGTCGCCGACGTCGCTGGCGAACGAGACTTGGCGAACGTCCGCCGCAGTCTGCTGCAGTCCGTCGCCGAGCTGTTGAACACCGACGGCGTCGCCTTCTGCTCGCTGTCGTCCGACGACAAGGATCAGCGCGAGGCGCCGTTCCATATCCGGCTGAGCGCCGAGACCCTGGGCGTGCTGGCGGAGGGGCATTCCGTGCTGCTGGAAGTCGATGCCGGCGCGCCGGTGCGGCTGTATCCGGTGTCGCGCGAGGAGGCCTTGGCGGTGCGCTTCTGCGGCGAATCCAGCGCAACCGACGAAGGCCGCGTGATCCAGGCGCTGGTCCGGCTGTACGTCAATTTCAAGGAGCTGCTGGCGGCGTCCGAGCAGGACCGGCTGACCGGTCTGCTCAACCGCCGCAGTTTCGATGCGCAGCTGGCGCGCGTGGCCGAGGCCAGCATGGGCGTGCCTGCAGCGGACGGCGAGGGGGCGCTGCAGTACTGGCTCGCGCTGCTCGACGTCGACCATTTCAAATCGATCAACGATCGTTTTGGTCATCTGTTTGGCGACGAAGTTCTGTTGCTGCTGGCGCGGCTGCTGCGGCAGTGTTTTCGTGGCGAGGATCGTTGTTTCCGCTACGGCGGCGAGGAGTTCGCGGTAATTCTCGCGCCGACCAGCCAGCAAGGCGCGCTCAAGGCGCTGGAGCGTCTGCGCCAACTCGTCGAAACCTATGCGTTCCCGCGCGTCGGCCAGGTGACGGTCAGCCTCGGCTGCGCTGCAATGTCGCCCGGCCTCGCGGCGATGGACGTCATCGATCGCGCCGACCGTTCCTTGTACGAGGCGAAGAGAAGCGGTCGTAACCAGGTCGTGTGCGCACCGCTGCCCGGCGCGGCGGACGAGAGGAAGGACGAACGCAGCTTCGGCGACGTCGAGCTGTTCTAGAAATTCACCGTAGGAGCGGCCCATGGCCGCGATTCTTCTCCGTGCGGAATGTGCACGGCAATCGCGGCCATGGGCCGCTCCTACAGGTCATCAGGTCCGCGCTTCGAGCACGCAGACGCGGTCGCCGCCCTTGGTGCGCGCGATCTCGCGCGTTTCCGCCAGCTCCTGGGTGCGGTACACCCGCGCATCGCCGAATCCTGATTCACGCATCCGATCGCAGGCCTGCTCGGCGTCGGCAAAGTGCACGTGCATGCGGCCGCGCACGAAAGCTTGGAGGACAGCGCCGAACGCAAGCATGCCGGCGTTGCGGTTGTCCGACATGAAGTACGCGTCGGTCAGATACACGCCCTGCGGAAACTGCTTGAGCACGCGTGCGATGCGCCGCCACACCCCGCGCGCAGTATCGGGATCGAGGTAGTTCATCAGGCCTTCGGTGATGATCGCCGTGCCCCGGTCCGGATCGAGCGTGCGCGATACCGCGGCGAGCGAGCGCGGCCCCTTGTCGGCCAGCGCGTCGAGTTCGATGACGCGATGGTTCGGCGACAGGAATCCGGCCTTGTCGAGCAGCGCGCGCTTGGTCGCTGCCATCGCCGGCAAGTCGGACTCGACATAGGTGATCTTGTCGCCGTAGCGCTGCCGGAAACGCCAGCCGCGCGCCGACAGGCCGGCGGCGATCTCGATCACCTGGGAAACGCGGCCGTCGTCGATCGCCTGCGCCAGCACCGCATCGATGCCCTTGTGCCGCGCCAGCATCATCGCGTCGAGCGAGACGCCGCTGAGCAGGCGCGTGGCCTTGGTCAGCAAGCCGAAGGCGCGATCGAGGCGCTGGCCCTGCGGGGTGACGAAGGCCGCGTGCGACAGGCCGTGACGCACCCACATCTGGCCGGTGGCGTAGGCCGTGGGGCTGATGCGGTCGCTCGCAGGTTTGGCGCTCATGGCACTGCGCGGGGGTCAGACGCCCGGTGCGCCGGGAAAGCCGACGTAGTACTGGCCGGTCAGCATGCCGCCGTCGACGGCGATCTCGGCACCGCACAGGTAGGACGACTCGTCGCTGGCGAGGAACAGGTTCGTGTACGCAACTTCGGACGGATCGCCGACACGCTGCAGCGGCACCATCGCATAGCGCTTGTTGACCTCGGCCTTGGCTTCCGCGTACGGATTGCCCATCGCGGTGTCGATGCCGCCGGGATGCACCGAGTTCACGCGTACGCCCTTGTGGCCGAACTCCATCGCGGCGACCTTCGTGAAGCCGCGCACCGCCCACTTGCTCGCGCTGTACGCGCCGATTCCATTTGCGGCCTTCATGCCGTCGACCGACGAGACGTTGACGATCGAGCCGCGGCCGCGCGCGACCATCTGCGCGCCGACCAGCTTGGTGCCAAGAAAGCAGCCGACCAGGTTGATGTTGATGACCCGCTCGAACTCGGCCTTGCTGGTGTCGGCGATGGTCTTGAACAGCAGCACGCCGGCGTTGTTGACGAGCACGTCGATCGGACCGTAGGCCTGCGTCGTGAAGTCGATCAGCAGGCCCCAGCCGCTCTCGTCAGTGACGTCGTGATGCACGAAGCGCGCGGATGTGCCCAGCTCGGCTGCCAGCCGCTGGCCGTCAGCGTCGAGCACGTCGGCTATGACGACCTTCGCACCCTCGGCGACAAACAGCCGCGCCGTCGCCGCCCCCATGCCGCGCGCGCCGCCGGTGACGATCGCGACCTTGTCCTTGAGTCGGTTCATCTGCGTTCCCCCGAACGAAATCCGAAGCCGACGAATCATGCAGGTCCGCGACCCGCCGGGTCTCGTCCTTACGGGTGATGCCGGCACGCCGGCCGCAGGAGTCCGATACGTCACCGCAGCCCGCCAGGGTGGCGTCATGGGCGGCGCGGGCACCACAAGGACAACACAGGAGTCAGCGACGTGCGCAAGGAGAAGAATATCCGGAGTCGCCTGCTGTCCAGGCTCTTCACGGGCCTGATCCCGCTGCTGGTCGGAATGCCGGCTGTGGCGCAGGAATCGGAAAAGGCGGAGCAACCTACGACCCTGGGCGACATCGAAGTGACGGCACAGCGTCGCGTCCAGAAACTGCAGGACGTGCCGGTCGCGGTCACGGCACTGCCCGAAAGCGAGCTGGAGTCGCGCGGCATCGACGACCTCGGCGACCTCAACGCGCTCGCACCGGGCCTGCAGATCAGCAAGACGCCGTCGAACACGACGATCGCGCAGATCACGATCCGCGGCGCCAGCCAGATCAACCCGGCGATCTACTGGGATCCTGCGGTCGGTGTGTACGTCGACGGCGTGTATCTCGGCAAGGCGCAGGGCTCGATCTTCAATCTCGTCGACCTGACGCGTGTCGAAGTGCTGCGCGGACCGCAGGGCACCTTGTACGGCCGCAACACGCTCGCCGGCGCGATCAATCTGATCACGCGCGCGCCGTCCGGCGAGTTCGGCGGCAGCGCCAGCCTGGAGATCGGCAACTACAACGCCTTCGTGCAGCGCGCCTCGGTCGATCTGCCCAAGCTCGGCATCGCCAGCATCTCGATCGGCGCGCGCAGTGAGCAACGCGACGGCTGGATCGACACCACGCCCAGCAGCTCCACGCCCGAACTCAACGATCGCAACAACCGCGGCGTGCGCATCGCCGCCGACTTCGATTTCGCGCCGAGCGTGCAAGGCGAATACCGCTTCGACCAGTCGCGTGTCGACCAGACCAACAACTTCGATCAGCTGTATCGCATCGAGATCCCGTTCCTGCAGTCGTTCGCGTCGCGCGAGCGCCAGGAGACCGCATCCGTCGACGCGCCCTCGTTCGAGCGCTCGGAAGTGCAGGGCCACTCCTTCACGCTGAGCTGGGATCTGGCCGGCGGGCACACGCTCAAGTCGATCAGCGGCTATCGCCGGCTCGACTGGAACGACTCGCTCGACCTCGACGGCTCGCCCTTGCCGGTCGTCTGGACGCAGCGCTTCACCGACTACGACCAGCTGTCCGAGGATCTGCAGCTGCTCGGCAGCGCCGGTCCGGTCAACTACGTCGCCGGCATCTACTACTTCGGCGACGACGGCGACACCAACAATCCGCAGACCTTCTTCCAGCTCGACCCGGACAACGACGCCTACTTCGACTCGCGCTACAGCACCAAGACCGCAGCCTGGGCCGGCTACGGTCAGGTCGACTACAAGCCGATCGACCCACTGACGTTGACCGCCGGCGTGCGCTACACGCGCGAAAAGAAAGAGCTCGATCGCGTGTTCGGCCTGCGTGCCGATCCGGCCGATCCTTACTTCTACCTGATCCCGGCCGGCACGAACGCCGAAGAGACCTTCGACGCGACCACACCGACGGCGTCGGTGGCCTGGCGCTTCAACGAGCAGGTCAACGTCTATTTCCGCTACGCCGAAGGCTTCAAGAGCGGTGGCTTCAACGGCGAGTACAGCGAGCTGCCGACTGGCGACGAGACGCCCGAGGAGTTCGGCGCGCTGATCGCGCGCAACATCGCCGAGACCCGGACGCCGTACGAGCCGGAGAAACAGCAGTCCTTCGAGCTGGGCGCGAAGACCAACTTCGCATCCGGCAAGCTGCTGCTCAACGCTGCGCTGTTCCACAACAAGCTGAAGGACTTCCAGGCATCGATTTTCCTCGGCACCGGCGCGGCGGCGACCGTCGTGCGCAATGCCGGCGAGGCGACGATCCAGGGCCTCGAGCTTGAGGCGGCGGTCATCCCGGTCGAGGGCACGCAGCTGCGGCTGAACTACGCGTACCTCGATCCCGAGTACGACGAGTTCGTCGATGCCGGCAGCAATGTCGCCGGCAATCGCGCTTTCGTCCACGCCCCGGAGAACAGCTTCAACGCGGTGATCGACAGCGAGCTGCTGCGCCGCGACTGGGGCAAGCTGCGCGCAGTCGCGGACTACGTCTGGACCGACAGCTTCTACACCTATCCGTACCAGCTGACGCCGACCAATCCGTTCCTGCAGGTCGCGCGCGATTCGCAGGTCGACGCCCACGGCATCCTCAACCTGCGACTGGCGATCGCCGACATCCCGCTGGGCGGCCGCGGCAACGGTGAACTTTCACTCTGGTGTCGCAACGCGCTGGACGACGACACCGCGAACAACTTCATCGACTTCGGCCCGGTCTTCGGCAGCCTCACCGTGGCCAACTTCGAAGAGCCGCGCACCGTTGGCATCACCGGCATCGTGCGCTGGTAGCGAAGGAGGCCCAGTTCACGCAGAGAATTCCCTCTCCCCCAAGGACGTGGGGGAGAGGGTTAGGGTGAGGGGGTGGCGCGGCCTGCGCTGCCGTTCCACGCCGACTGCGTCGGCGCCCCTCACCCCGCCCTCTCCCCACTGCGTGGGGCGAGGGAGCAATCGTGCGGACGCTCAGGCCTCGTCACCTGCATCATCGGCCGGTCCCAGCACACGCTCGGACTCACCCGCCGGCAGTTCATGGACCGTGCGCAGCCGCCGTGTAATGGCACGCGTGCGCACGTTGGTGGCGTCGAGCTGGTTCGTGGCCTCGTCGAGTTTCTTGCGCACCTTGTCGAGCACCTCGCCGAACTTGCCGAACTCGGTCTTGACCGCGCCCAGCACTTCCCAGACCTCGCTCGATCGCTTCTCCAGCGCCAGCGTGCGGAATCCCATCTGCAGGCTGTTGAGGAAGGCGAGCAGGTTGGTCGGGCCGGTGACGGTGACGCGGTGCTTGCGCTGCAGATCCTCGAACAGGCCCGGGCGGCGCAGGATCTCCGCGTACAAGCCCTCCGTTGGCACGAACAGGATGCCGAAGTCCGTGGTGTGCGGCGGCGACAGGTACTTGTCGGCGATCGTCTGCGCCTCGCCGCGGATGCGCCGCTCCAGCGCGGCGGCGGCGGCTTCGGCAGCGGCCGGGTCGGCGCGCTCCTGCGCCTCGATCAGCCGCTCGTAGTCCTCGCGCGGAAACTTGGCGTCGATCGGCAGCCATACCGGTTCGCCGTCGTCGCTGCGCCCGGGCAGCCGGATCGCGAACTCGACACGCTCGCTGCTGCCCGGCTTGGTGCTGACGTTGGCCGCGTACTGTACCGGCGTCAGCACCTGTTCGAGCAGCGCGGCGAGCTGGACCTCGCCGAAGATGCCGCGCGTCTTGACGTTGGTCAGCACGCGCTTGAGATCGCCGACGCCGGAGGCCAGGGTCTGCATCTCGCCCAGTCCCTTGTGCACCTGTTCGAGGCGGTCGCTGACCAACTTGAAGGATTCGCCCAGGCGCTTCTCCAGCGTCTCGTGCAGCTTCTCGTCGACCGTGCGCCGCATCTGCTCCAGCTTCTCGGTGTTTTCCTGGCGCAGGGTCTTGAGACCTTCCTCAACAGTTGTGCGCAACGCCGTCGCCTGCTGGGTCTGCGCCTCGCCAAACTTCGACAGCGCGTCGGTTTGCTCCTTGCGCCCGGCGCGGGCCTCGTCGAGAAACTGCTGCAGGCGCGCACCGAGTTCGGTGCGCTGCTGTGTCGCCTGCTCGCCGTGGTCGCGACGCGTCTGCGCGGCTTCGTCGCGCAGCGTGCGCTCCAGCCGCTCAATGCCGGATTGCAGCGGCGCGAGCAGGTCCGGCGTCTTGTCCGCCGGCGCAAACAGGCGCGCGCCGAGCAGGGCGCCGAGCAAGGCGCCGAGCAACGCGGCCGCGAGCAGCAGAAGTATGGAGGTCATGCGGCATTGTACGAGGCAACGCCAGCGTAGACCCACCTGTAGGAGATTCTATGTTGGCCCTCAAGTCGGAGAGGCAGCGAGCGCAGGCTGGTAATTGGACTGGTTTTTCATGAGTGCGAAGGCGATCCGAGCGAGTTTT
>JBAZXW010000069.1:0-9660 GCA_041659605.1 Sinimarinibacterium sp.
ACGTGCGTATCGGTGATCGCGACGTGTTCGGGCAGGGCCAGCTCGCCGCCGATGTCGAACAGGCGGTGCTGGATATCGCCCAGCGCATCGGCGAAGCGCGGTAGTGGATCGAGCGCGAGCAACACGCCGATCTGGCAGTTCAGTTCATCGAGATCGCCCATCGCGGCGAAGCGCAGGTCGGTCTTCGGCAGTCGCTCGCCGGTGGCCAGGCCGCTGGTGCCGGTATCGCCGGTGCGCGTCGCGATCTTGCTGAGTCGGTGTCCCATCGGATCTCCGTTCGCGGTCCTGTGAAGAGCTTACAGCCCGTAGCTCAGCGTCAGCGAGAAATTGCGCTCGGGCGACGGCTGATAGGCCGCGGCCTCGGCGAAGGTATCGGGGTCGGTGCCGGCGGCGCCGTATTCGCTGTACTCGCGGCCGAACAGGTTGTTGACGCGGCTGCGCACGCTCAGCTTGTTCCAGCGCCAGCCGAGCGCGAGATTGGTGACCGCGTGGCCCGGCAGTTCGTCGAGCGTGTCGTCGTAGTCGCCGGCGAATCCGCGCGGTCCGGTGGCGACGATCTCCGCGTACGCGTTCAGATCCAGGGGCAGGCGCAGCTGCGCCGACAGCCGGCCGCCGCGGCGCGCGACCAGCGGCACCGGGTTGCCGGCAAAGCTGCCGCTGCGGATCTGCGCGTCGACAAGCTGCGCACCGGCGCCGAGCGTCAGCGCATCGATCACCTGCCAGCGGCCGTCGAGGGTCACGCCGTCGCGGCGGGTGCGATCGAGATTGATATTGCTGAAGGTGGTCGGGTCGAACACGATCTCGTTGCTGATCTCCATCCGGTACAGGGTCACGCGCAGCGAGACGTCTCTCGCCGTCCACTCGGCGCCACTTTCGTAGGAGTCGCCGGCCTGCGTATCGAGCAGGTTGGTGTTGGATGCCGGCGCCGCGCCGGCATTGGTGAACTCGTCGACCTTCGCGAACCGGTAGTTGCGGTCGTAACCCGCGAACAGACGCAGACGGTCGAGCGCCCGCCACGACAGCCCGGCTTGGCCGGCGCTGCGGTCGTCGCCGAATGCGGTGGTGTCGACGAAGGTGAAGCCGTCGCGGACCTCGTTGTCGACGCGCGCGTGGCGCAGGCCGAGCGTCGCGTCGAGCGCGGCTGTCAGCGGCACGATCGCCTGTCCGTACACGTCTGCCAGATCCTGACGGTTGGTCTGCGTGCCGAACTGCGAGCTGAGCGTGTAGTCGGCGCGCTGCAGGTCGCTGCCGAGCGTGACCAGCAACGTACTGCCCGCGAACGGGTAGCGCGCGCTGACGCGCGGCGTGAACGCGCGCAGCACGCGGTCCTGGGTCGAGTCCTGCGTCGCCAGGCCGAAACTGCCGAGGCGGAAGCGGCCGTCGGAGCGGCGCTCGCTGGCTTCCGCGTCCAGCGACCAGCGGGCGCCGAGCCCCTGCTGCACGCCGATGCGCAGCACGCGCGTGTCGGTATCGGAGTAGTCGTTGGCGAAGCGCTCGGCCGACTGGCGGCGGTCGCTGCGGACCTCGTCGGCGAACAGCGCGCCCGGCGTCAGCAGGTCCTCGTTGATCCACGTCGCCTCGGCGAAGACCTCGCCGTCGTTCCAGCCGTAGCCGGCGCGGCCGAGCAGGTTGCTGTAGTCCAGATCGTTGTGGTCGCGGTAGTTGTCGCTGTGGCGGGTTTCTCCCGACAGGCGCAGGCCGAAGCCGCCGCGCGCGAAGCCGGCGACAGCCTGACCGCGGAGGCTGTCGTAGCTGCCGGCTTCCAGCTGCACGCCGGCGCTGGTTGCCGGGCGTGCGCGCGTGATGATGTTGATCACGCCGCCGACCGCCTGGTCGCCGTACAGCGCGCCGGCGCTGCCGTGCAGGATTTCGATCCGCTCGATGTCCTTGAGCGCGATGCTGTTCAGATCCGGCGCGGCGATGTCCGGATTGTTGAGACGACGCCCGTCGACGAGGATCAGCGTGTTGGCATTGGCGGCGTCGCCAAAGCCGCGCAGGTCGATCTGCGCGCGCGAACCGTCGCCGTAGAGGTCGGTGATCTGGGCCGTGCCGAGGCTGCGCAGCACGTCGACGACGTGCGTTGCCCCGGACGCGGCGATGTCGTCGGCGGTGATGACGCTGAGCGCGGCCGGCAGGCGCACGTCCGGTTGCGCGGAGCGGGTGGCGGTGACGACGACGGGTTCGAGGACGGTGGCCTCATCGGCCAGGACGGCAAAAGGCGCGAGCAGTGCGGCGCCCAGGACAAGCTTTTTCACGATCGATCTCCCGCTGCATCCCCGCAGCGTCAGAGTGGAGAAAAACCGGCAAGGCGCCGGCGCCTGCTTCAGGCCGGTCTCCGGACTCGAGGTTTTCGGGGCGGGCCGCCTTCCCGCGCGTCACGCGCAGTGGCAATCCGGCCGTCCCAACTCTCTTACCGTTGCGGGGGCAGTGAGCGCTTTGCACGCTCTTCCCGTTTCACCCGCAGTGTGGCCGCGGGAACCTGAAGCGGCGCGCATTATACGCAGGCGCCGGGCAAGGCCGTATCATGCGCGCGAATCAGTCGAACGCTCCGCATGAACAACCCCCGACTCAGCGCCGCCCTCGAAGCCGCCCGCGCGGCCGCCGCCATCATCCGCAAGGCCTACCGCGGCAACTTCGACGTGCAGTACAAGGCCGACGCCAGCCCGGTGACCGAGGTCGACATCGCCGCCGAGCACGCCATCAAGGCAGTGCTGCAGGCGCGCTTTCCCGCATACGGTTTCTACGGCGAAGAGACGGGCAAGGATCACGCCGACGCCGAGCATCTGTGGCTGGTCGATCCGATCGACGGCACCAAGGCCTTCGTGCGCGGCTACCCGATCTTCTCGGTGCAGATCGCGCTGATGCGCGCCGGCGAGCTCGTGCTCGGCGTGTCCTGCGCGCCGTGCTGGAACGAAGGGCTCGGTGAACTGGTGTGGGCGGAAGCGGGGCAGGGTGCCTGGCGCGGCCTGCTCGACACGCCGCCCGACCAGTTCGAGCGCCTGCAGGTGTCGACGGTCGAGCGTCTCGACAGGGCAACGCTTTCCACCGGCAATCTGGCGACGCTGGCGCGCGCGCCGCAGTGGGCCGAGCTCGGTCGCCTGATTCCGCAGTTGCACCGCATCCGCGGCTACGGCGATTTCGTGCATTACCACTACCTCGCCGCCGGAAAGCTCGACGCCGTGGTCGAGTCGGACGTCAACATCCTCGACATCGCCGCGCTCGCGGTGATCGTGCGCGAAGCTGGCGGACATTTCACCGATCTCAACGGCCGGCCGCTGAACCTGGACACGCGCACTGTGCTGGCGACGAACGGCCGGCTGCACGAGTCGTTTGCGGGCTTGGCGTTGACCTGATCGGTCTCAGCGCAGGCTGATCACATCCCAGCCGCGGTGCTCGGCGACGGACTTGAGCACTGGATCGGGATCGACCGCGACCGCGCGCTGGGCCATCTCCAGCAGCGGGATGTCGTTGTGGGAATCGCTGTAGCAGCACATGTAGCGACATGGCCGGCGCTGTCCTTCGATCCAGCGGCGCAGGCGGGCGACCTTGCCGCCCTGGAAGTTCGGAACACCCGCGATGCGCCCGGTGTAGCGCCCGTCGACGATTTCCGGATCGGTGGCGATCAGGTGATCAACGCCCAGCAACTCGGCGATCGGCTCGACGATGAAACGGTTGGTGGCGGTCGTGATGACCAGCAGGTCGCCGTCGGTGCGGTGGCGATCCAGCAGGGCGCGGCTGCCGGCAGCGACGATCGGTTCGACGCGCTCACGGATGAATCGCGCGCGCAGCAATTCCATGTCCGCAAGCTCGTGCTCGACCAGGGACCGCAGCGCAAAGGCGGCGTACTCGTGGATATCGAGCGTGCCGGCCTGGTACTCGCGATAGAAGCGCTCGTTCTCGCGGGCGTGGTGCGTTTCGTCGACCACGCCTTGCTCGACCAGGTACCTTCCCCACAGGTAGTCGCTGTCGCCGGCGAGCAGGGTGTTGTCGAGATCGAAGACAGCGAGGCGCATGGCGAACGCGAATTTTCGGGCCGGGCAGGATAACAGCTGGGCGGCAAACATTGCCGGCGGTTGCCGGGCTGTGGAAGAATCAAGCCATCAATGGCGCGCTGGATCACAATAAGTGATTGATTCAGAGGGATTTCGACCGAATGTCGGGATCGTGCTCAGCGGCGCGGACGGGCGGTTGTTGTGGGCCAAGCGCATTCGCCAGGAGGCTTGGCAGTTCCCGCAGGGGGGTATCCAGCGTGGCGAGTCGCCGCGCGAAGCGCTGTTCCGCGAGCTGCACGAAGAGCTCGGCCTGGTCGAGGCACATGTAGAGATCATCGGCGTGACCGCCGGCTGGCTCCGCTATCGGCTGCCGAGCCGCTACCTGCGTCGCAGCCGTGGCCGCATGTGCATCGGGCAGAAGCAGAAGTGGTTTGCGCTGCGCCTGATCGGTGCCGAAAGCGAAGTGCGCCTGGATGCGACCGACAAGCCCGAGTTCGACGGCTGGCGCTGGGTGGATTACTGGCACCCCTTGCAGGAGGTCGTCGAGTTCAAGCGCGACGTCTATCGCCGTGCGCTTAACGAGCTCGCCCCGCTGCTGGGGATCGAGCCGCGCGAGCCGATCCGGCGCAATGCCATCGCGGTCACGGGCCCGCGCGGTGCCGACCGCTCGCCTGCTGTTGCGCACGCTGCCGCTTCAGGTGGCGAACCCACAAGCCCAGCCCGCTGAGCGCCAGGCCGATCATCGCCAACGCGACCAGATCGGCGATCAATACGCCGGCTCGCCCGGGCAGACGGCCGCTGTGCAGATCGAGCAGCACGCGTTCCCAGGTGATGCTGCGCGCGCGCGCATCGGCACGGATCTGTGCCGCGAGCGCACCCGGCAGCGGCTCCGCATCCAGGCGGGACTCGTCACCTGCGACGACATGCGGTGCCCAGGAGAGCAGGTCGGGATCGGTTTGAAACTCGCCGCTGGGCGTCGTAACGACAAAGCCGGTCGACGATGCGCGCAGCGCGGCGATGGCCGCCGGCCAGGCTGTCATCGTGCTGCGTTCGAGCAGCTGTCCCTCATCATCGAGCAGCAGGGCGGCCTCGCGGCCAACGGCGAGCACGCGGCGCTGGGTGCGCGCAACGCCCAGCAGTGCGCCGGTCGAACCCACCGGTCGCGTGTCCCAGTACGTCGTGCCGGCGCTGGCGCTGATCCAGTGCGCGTCGACGCGAAAGCCGCTCCCGGGAAGCGGGACATCAATGCCGTAGGCATCGAGCAGCAAGTCCGAGCGCACCGGCTGCCGGTCCAGCCGCCAGTCGGCGGCGTGGTTCAGCACCAGCCCGGTGGTGGCGATGAACAGCACGAACAGCGCCGCCAATGCGCCGGCCCAGCGATGCGCGACGTACAGCGAAACGCGTCGACGCGGCCGGCGCCTAGTCATGTGCGCTCGTTTCGGCGTGCAGACGCAGAGCCAGTTTGGCGAGGCGCTGCAGCGCATTGACCGACAGCGTCGCGCCGGAGATGTTGTCGATGCGGGTGTCGAGCTCCTGCTGCGGCGTCAGCCGTGCGCCGTCGAACTGGCGGGTGAAGAAGTCGTGGCGGACTTCCCAGCCGCGCGATTCGCGGTAGATCAGCACGCGCAGCTGGCGCAGTGCGTTGTCCTCGACGACGAATCCGGCGGTGATCGGCTGATCCTTGCCGACTTCGTCGAGAATCCAGACGGAACGGGCGCCCGCGCGCCAGTAGCGCACTCGCAGCGCGTCCGGGGCGTGGCCGAGGATGTGCTGGACGTCGTCGCGCAGCGCGCCCGTCAGCCACAGGATCTGCGGCGCGGGTGGCTGTCCGTCGAAGGCCTCGGCGACGAAACGGTCCGGCGCCAGATAGGTTTCTTCTGCGCTCGCGATGGCCGGGGCAACGCTCAAGGCCAGCATCAGCACGCAGGCGCGCCCGAGCCGCGAGCCCGGACGCGCCTGCTTATGCGCACCGCGGGCGTCAGAAGCGATAGCCGACGCCAAGGTTGAAGCCGTCGTTGTCCGCGGCATTGTCCTGATTCTGATAGTCGGCCTTGAGCACGACGTCCTTGTGCGGCCACCAGTTCATGCCGACGTCGGTCTGGCGGATTTCGGTGTCGTCGGTCGTGCCGCCATTGTCGGCGACGCTGTAGCGGGCGAACAAGCCCACCGACTGTAGGACGCGGTAGCCGATTTCGCCGTAATAGCCGTCCTGGCGATCGCGGCCTGCGGCTTCGGGGCCGTCGCCGTCGAGGTTCCACGCGGCCCACAGCGCGCGCGCGCTGAACGGACCTTTCTGCAGTACCGCATGGGCCTCGGTCAGCACCGCGGACACGGTTTCGGTATCGGTCGCCTGGGTTGCGTCGGCTTGGTACTGCACCGAGCTCGCCAGTTCGAGGCCGGGCACGCCGGTGTAGCGCAGGCGCAGGGTGTACGCGAAATCGTCGGCTGCGGCCTCCGCCACCTTCTGGCGCCCGCTGCGGACCTTGTAGCCGTCGTCCAGCTTCAGGCCGCTGTGGACGGCGAAATCATAGGACAGCCCGGTCGCGGCGATCGGACCGCCGATCGCGCCGCCAGCTTCCCACCAGGTGGTCGGGATGATCGCGTTCTCGACGAGGTTGCGCTCGACGCCGTAGAAGGTCGGCGGCTCGTGTGTTTCGTTGAGGATGCCGACCGGCACCAGGAATAGGCCGCCCTTGGCCTGCTGCCGCGCCGGCAGGTCGAACTCGAGATAGGCCTGCTCGACCTCGACTTCGCCGGGTGCGTCATCCGCGGCCAGCGCATGCTCCAGCTCCAGCTCTGAGTGGAAACGGATGCTGTCGCTGAAGTCGTAGCCGGTATAGAGCACGAAGCGGTGGAAATCGACCTCGCGCTTGCTGTCGAGGTTGTTGTAGTGCAGCTCGCCATAGCCGCCGAGCCTGACCTTCGATGTGGCACCGGTGCTTTCCGCCTTGTCGGCGATCGCTTCGATCTGCGCCTGCTGCTGCGCGTCGGCGCGGTTCTGGTCGGCGGATTGCTTCTTCTGCTGGTCCAGTTCCGCCTTCAGTTCGCGGATTTCGGACTGGAGTTGCTGGATCTGCTGCTGCACGTCGCCGGGATTGGGCGCGTCGGCGGCATATCCGGCCGTGGTGGCGGCAAGTGCTGCCGCAGTCAACCTCGGCATCAGGCGGTTCAAGCTCATCTTTGTGGTCCCCAATTGAACGCACGAGGCAGATCCTCGGCCCGGGGATTCTAGGGTTTGCGATTACTGTTGACAATCATTCTCATTAGCATTGTAATACCCGGACCATGTACGTCTGTGTCTGCAAAGCCGTCTCCGATCGCGACATCCGACGCGCCGTCCGTCAGGACGGCGTGGTGTCGCTGCGGGAGCTGTCGAGCCGCACCGGACTGGGCACCTGCTGCGGCAAGTGCGTCGCGGAGGCGCGGGCGCTGCTGAGGGCCGAGGTGGCGGCGCACGGCGAAGCGGATCCGCACTACGCATCGGGCGCTGCATTCGGAACGCGCGCGGCTGCCTGAGCCGCGTTGCGGCGCCTGCTCCGCGCGGGCGCCTATACTCTGGAGGCTTATCTCCCCAGGAGCAGGATCATGCGCGGCGACTCCAAGGTGATCGAATACCTGAATCAGGCCCTGAAAAATGAGCTGACGTCCGTCAACCAGTACTTCCTGCATGCGCGCATGCTCGACAACTGGGGCATGAAGCGGCTCGGCAAGCACGAGTACGCCGAGTCCATCGACGAGATGAAGCATGCCGACAAGCTGATCGAGCGCATCCTCTTCCTGGAAGGCCTGCCGAACCTGCAGGATCTGGGCAAGCTGTACCTTGGCGAGGATGTGAAGGAAATCCTCGAATGCGACCTCAAGCGCGAGAAAGAGGCGCACCCGATGTATCAGGAGGCGATCGTGTACTGCGAAAGCGTGCGCGACTTCGTCACGCGCGAGCTGCTGGTGCACATCCAGAAGAGCGAAGAAGAGCACATCGACTGGATCGAGGAACAGCTTGGCCTGATCGAGCGCATGGGCCTGCCGAACTACGTGCAGTCAGCCGCGGGCGAGATTTCGGGCAGCTGATAGCCGCGGGTCAGAACGGCCGGACGATCACCAGGATCGCGATCGCGACGAGGGCGAGCGCCGGCAATTCATTGGCGAGGCGGTAGTAGCGGGCGGATTTGTCGTTACGCCGCTCGGCAAACGCGCGCACGCGGGTCTTCAGCCAGCCGTGGTAACCCGACAGCGCGAGGACCAGCGCGAGCTTGGCGTGCAGCCAGCCCATGCCCCAGTACGCCGCCTTGGCGTAGGCGGCATCGGCGGCCAGAAGCATCGCGATGCCGAAGATCCAGGTGCCGAGCATGCCGATCGTCGTGATGCCGTAGAGGCGGCGCTCCATGACGCAGAAGCGCTCGTGTCCGGGCGCGTCATGAGTGTCGGCGTGGTACACGAACAGGCGTGGCAGGTAGAACAGGCCGGCGAACCAGCTGACGGCAAAGACGACGTGAAAGGCCTTGAGCCAGAGCATGGGCGCGGGCGGATGGATTCGGGCGCGCAGTGTAAGCCATGCCCGCGCGTTAGAATTCCCGGTCCCGATTCATTTTTCCCATTACCGTGATCAAGATTGGCATCGTCGGCGGTACCGGCTACACCGGTGCCGAGTTGCTGCGTCTGCTGGCGCAGCATCCCCATGCGCAGGTTCAGGTCCTGACTTCGCGCAAGGAAGCGGGTCTGCGCGTCGATCAGCTGTTTCCTCAGCTGCGCGGGCATTGCGATCTGGTGTTCGAGGCGCCGGATGCGGGGCGTCTGGCTGCTTGCGACGCGGTGTTCTTCGCCACGCCGCACGGGACCGCGATGCAGATGGCGCCGGACCTGGTTGCGGCCGGTGTCCGGGTGATCGACCTGTCGGCCGATTTCCGCCTCGCCGACGTGGCGGAGTTCAAGCGCTGGTACGGTCAGGAGCACGGCTGCCCCGCGCTGCTCGCGGAGGCGGTGTACGGATTGCCGGAGGTCAATCGCGCCGAGATCGCGAAGGCCCGCGTGGTCGGCAATCCCGGCTGCTACCCGACTTCGGTGCAGCTGGGTTTGCTGCCCCTGCTCGAAGCGGGCGTCGTGCATGCCGACGGCCTGATTGCGGACTGCAAGTCCGGCGTCAGCGGCGCCGGGCGCGAGGCCAAGATCGGCTCGCTGTTCTGCGAAGCGAGCGACTCCTTCAAGGCCTATGGCGTTGGCGGGCACCGGCACTGGCCGGAGATTGCGCAGGGGTTGCGGCGCATGACGGACGAGCCGGTCGGCGTGACTTTCGTTCCGCACCTGGTGCCGATGATCCGCGGCATTCACGCGACCGTGTACGCACGGCTGCGCGATCGCGACGTCGACCTTCAGGCCCTGTTCGAGCGGCGCTACACGCAAGAACCCTTCGTCGATGTGATGCCGGCCGGCGAGCATCCGGAAACGCGTAGCGTGCGCGCGTCCAACGTCTGCCGCCTGGCGGTGCACAAGTCGCCGGACGGCACGCACGCGATCGTGCTCAGCGTCATCGACAACCTGGTCAAGGGCGCCTCCGGTCAGGCCGTGCAGAACTTCAACCTGATGTTCGGATTGGACGAAGCGCTTGCGCTGGACGCGCCGCCGCTGACGCCCTGAATTCCCGGATGAAGCACCGGATCGTCATCACGCGGCA
>JBAZXW010000070.1:0-9093 GCA_041659605.1 Sinimarinibacterium sp.
GACCGGCCGAGCAACGCAGGGAACCCGCGCAGCGGGCGGCGAACCGGGGGCGCCTTCTTTGGGTTACTATTCTTGGCAAGACAAGAAAAGGGACTAGCTGTCGGGCTACCCCCGACGGTTTTGCTTTTGAAGTTGGGTAGCTTTGCACACCTCCCAACATTAAACCTTCCAGAACTCCCCCTGCCCCTCGAACCTCCGCACCGCCTTGCGCAATTCACCTATCCGCCGCGCCTGCCCCTGCATCACCCATTCCTTCGCCAGCGCGACCGCTTCCGGATGCGCCGCGATCTCCGGCAGCGCCGCCATGTCGTCCAGCAGGCGCTGTGCGACCGCGACGTCGTTGATGCGGCCGAGCACATCCTGCACCTCGATCAGCGCGGCGAAATAAGCCTTGGGCGTCTGCTTGCCGTAGAGGGCCGCGAAGAATTCCGCGCTGTAGCGGAGCTTTTTCGCGCAGATGCGCAGGGCGTGCAGCTGGCCGTCCGCGGGCGATTCGACATGCGCCGCCGCGCGGGCGAAGCGCCGCGACAGTTTGTTCAGCAGCCGCGTGGCGAATTCGCGCGGCGCATCGCCGTCCGGCTGCGACCAGTACGGGCCGCTCATCCACAGCGCGAAGCGCAGAATCAGGCGCTGCAGTTCGCGCGCCTCTTCATCGCCGTGCAGTTCCAGCTGGCACATCGCGCGCCGCTGTTCGCTGGCCGCCAGCAGCGCCTGCAGGCCGGCGTCGCCGGGCATGCGTTCGCGCATCGGCTCCAGCGTGCCAGCGATGAACACGTCCCAGTCGCGGATGCAGCCCAGCGACACGCCCAGCGCCGCGATCTCCTCGCTCAGTTCGGCCAGTTGTTCGTCGGCGCGAAAGCGCGCGGTCATGCGCAGCGCCACGCGCAGGCGGCGTAGCGCGACGCGCATCTGGTGCAGGTATTCGGGATCGTCGCTGGCCGTTGCGCCGCGCAGGTTGGCCTGCAGGTGCAGCAGGCAGGACCAGATCAGCCGCTGCAGGATTTCCGCCAGCGTCCGCGCCCCGGCGAGGTCCGGCGCACCGCCCTTGACCGGGCTGTCGGCGCGGCCTTCCAGCAGGCGGAAGCCGTATTCGGCCTTGTTGACCACCTCCAGTTCGCAGGGCGCGACATCGAGGATCGCCAGCGCCAGTTCGAACAGGCGGCTCGCCTCGCCTGACTTCAGTTCCAACTCCAGTTCGCAGATTTGCAGGCTGTGCTGTTCGGTGCGTATCTCGCCCTGGTCCATGCAGACCTCGATGCGCGCGCCGTTCCAGTCCAGCAGCCTGGTGGTGCGCGTAAAGTCGGTGACGAACACCGGCTTGAGTTTCTTGCGCAGCGCAGGCGGCAGGTGCTCGTCCCATTCCGGCGACGGAGGGAACTCCAGCGCCTCGCCGGCAACCGGTATCTCCCACTCGTTGCGGCTGTGCAGCCCGGCCCTGACCTCGCCGCCGCCCTTCAGCGTCTGCAGCCATTGCCCGCCGACGCGGCGCAGCCGTAGCGCCATCGCGGCATGGTGCAGGTCGAGTTTGGGCGTGTCGTAATAAATGTTGTACAGGCGACGAGTGACCGGGCGCGCAAGTTGGTGCGTCTTCAGCAGCGCATGGCGCTTCAGCCTTGCGAGATGCAAGGGGGCGATGCGCAACTTGAGTTCGGTTTCGACGGCCATTTCTGCCTCGTGCATGGCATTGATGCACGAACTATAACAGGCTGCGCTATAGTTCCGCGATGGCAAAAGTACACAGTTTCCCGCCCATAGAGGATGAGCGCGCGCGCATCCTGATCCTCGGCAGCATGCCGGGCCGGGAATCGCTACGCGCGAACCAGTATTACGCCCATCCCCGCAACGCATTCTGGCCCATCATGGGCGAGATCTCCGGCGCGCTTCCCGCGCTGCCCTACGAGCAGCGCGCACTAAAGCTGAGAGCCGCGGGCATCGCGCTGTGGGACGTGCTCGCCTCCTGCACGCGGCCCGGCAGCCTGGATTCGGACATAGCCCCGGACTCCATCCATCCCAACGATTTCGCGGCGTTCTTCAAAAAGCATCCGCATATCTCGCGGGTTTACTTCAACGGGAGCATGGCCGAGCTGAGTTTCCGCAAGCATGTGCTGCCGCATCTCGGTCATTTGGCGCTGCTGCTGGAGCGCTTGCCGTCGACCAGCCCGGCGAACGCGTCGCTGCGCTTCGAACAGAAACTGGAAGCATGGAAGACCATCCTCGACGGAGAACGAACATGACCCTCACCGTCGTGCAAGCCGACATCACCACGCTCAAGGTCGATGCCATCGTCAACGCGGCGAATTCGTCGCTGCTGGGCGGCGGTGGCGTGGACGGCGCGATCCACCGCGCCGCCGGACCGGAGCTGCTCGCCGAATGCCGGACGTTGGGCGGCTGCAAGACCGGCGAGGCGAAGATCACCCAGGGATACCGCCTGCCGGCGAAGTTCGTGATCCACACCGTCGGCCCGGTCTGGCATGGCGGCGACGACGGCGAAGCGGAGTTGCTGGCTTCCTGCTACCGCGAGTCGCTGCGGCTCGCCGCCGCCCATGGCGCGCAGTCGGTCGCCTTCCCTTCCATCAGCACCGGCGTCTACGGCTATCCAGTCGAGGACGCTGCGCGCATCGCCGTCGCGACCGTGCGCGCGACGCTGCCGGGACTGGAGGCGATCCGCGAAGTGGTGTTCTGCTGCTTCTCCGCCGACGATGCCGCCGTCTACCGCAGGCTGGTCGATGCGGCCTGACCAGAGAGCCGTCGGCCTGTGGCTGCCGGCCGCCTTGCTGGCCGGGCTGACCTGGGCGCTGCTGCCGCCCATCCCGCAGCCGCCGCAATACCACGACTTCGCCGACCGCAGCACCTGCTTCGGCATCGCCGGCTGCTTCGATGTCGCCACCAACGCGCTGTTCGCGCTGGCCGGACTGGCCGGGCTGCGTTTCCTCACCAGTGAAAGCGGGCGGCGCGCCTTCGTCGATGCGCGCGAGGCACTGCCCTACCGCCTGTTCTTCTTCGCCGCTGTCCTCGTCGCCCTCGGTTCCGGCTACTACCACCTCGCGCCAGACAACGACAGGCTGGTCTGGGACCGGGCGGCGATCTCGCTGGCGCAGATGTCGCTGCTCGCCGCGATTCTGTGCGAGCGCATCGGCGCAGCCGGCGGGCTGCGCCTGCTGCCGCCGCTGCTCGCCGCGGGCCTGGGCAGCGTGGCCTGGTGGGGCTGGAGCGAAGCGCAGGGAGCCGGCGACCTGCGCGCCTACGGCCTGATGCAGCTCTACCTCATGCTGCTGATCCCGCTGTTATTAAGACTCTATCCGCCGCGCTACAGCGGCGACCGCGACATACTTGTCGTCATCGGCCTCTACCTGCTGGCGCTGCTGTGCGACATCACGGACCACCGAATCGCCGAACTGACCGGCCTGTTCAGCGGACACACGGCCAAGCATGCCATCGCCGCGCTGGCTATGTATTGGGTCGTGATCCGTTTAAAACGCCGCCGCATACTGTGAAGTCCCCCATTCAGAAAAATGAAGATTGCCATCGAACGGTATAAATCGTTTAATCGAATCCAGACCAAGCAAGCCGCATCATCGAGAACAACATGCCCACATCGAAACTGACGCCCTCCGAACTCCGCCTGACCATAGACCCCGACACGCTGGGCTTTGCCGACACCTCCGAACTGCAGCAGCAGACCCTACCGTGGATAGGACAGGAGCGCGCCGAGATCGCCGCGCGCTTCGGCCTCGGCATGGACCAGCCGGACTACAACCTATTCGTGCTCGGCGAGGTCGGCAGCGGCCGCGCCTCGCTGCTGAAACAAGCGATGCAGGCCGCCGCCGCGGACCGCGCCACGCCGCCCGACCTGTGCTATCTGCACAACTTCGACACGCCCGAGCGTCCGCGCGCGTTGCGCCTGCCCGCCGGACAGGGCAAGCAGCTGCGCCAGTTCATGGCGCGCCTGACCAAGACGCTGCTGACCGAGATACCGCAGCAGCTGGACGGACCGGACTTCAAGGCCGAGAGCGAGCGCATCCAGAAAAAGTACAAGGCCAGCGAAGCCAAGGTCTATGCGGAACTGGAGGCCTATGCCGAGGCGCGCAACTTCACGATGCACCGCGAATCCGGCCACCTGCTGTTCACTCTGCGCGGCAAGAAGGGCCATGCGCTGACCGAGGACGAGGTGCTAACGCTGTCGAAGGAGCGCCGCGCCGAGATCGCTGTCGCCGAACAGGAGCTGCGCGCGGAGATCGCACGCTATCTCGAAAAAGTCCGCCCGTTCGAACGGACGATGAACGAGGCGCTGGCCGCGCTGCGCCGCCAGGTGGTCAAGCCGGTGCTGGAGCACGAGCTGCAGGAGATACGCCTGGCCCTGAAGAAGCAGATCAAGGACTCGGTCAAGCTGGGCGCGTATCTGGACCAGGTAATGCACGACGTGCTCGACAACGTCGACCTGTTCAAGCCGTCCGAGGACGACGAGGAGCTGCGCAAGGAGACGCTGATCAAGGTGTTGTCGCGCTACCGCGTCAACCTCGTCGTCGACAACGACGGGCTGGCCGGCGCGCCGGTGATCGTCGAAGAGAATCCGCTGTTCCGCTCGCTGTTCGGCAGCATCGAATACCAATCCGAGAACGACGTGCTGATGACCGACTTCTCGCGCATCCGCGCCGGCAGCCTGCACAAGGCACACGGCGGCTTCCTGCTGCTGCACCTGCGCGACCTGCTGGCGGACGGGCTGGTGTGGGAGAAGCTGCGCCGCGTGCTGCGCAGCCGCCGTTTGCAGATCGAAGAACCCGGCACGACCTATGCGCCGATCTCCACGGTGTCGCTCGAACCCGAGGCGGTGGACGTCGACGTGAAGATCGTGCTGATCGGCTCGCGCGAGCTGTATTACGCATTGCAGGAAGAAGACCCCGAATTCGCCCGCAGTTTCCGCGTCAAGGTGGACTTCGCCGAGAGCTTCACCGCCAACACCGAGACCCGCCACTCCTCGGCCATCTTCGTCGCCCACACCTGCCGCAGGCTGGGGCTGCCGCATTTCTCCGCGTCCGCGGTCGCGCGGCTGCTGGAGGACGGCCACCGCGAGGCGGACGACCAGTCGCGCCAGAGCGCGGTGTTCGCCCGCACCGAGGCGCTGGTGATGGAGAGTGCCGCGCTGTGCAACGCCCGCGCCGGACGCCTGGTCGAGGCGGCCGACATCGAGGCGGCACTGGCGGCGCACAAACTGCGCCACGACTACCCCGACCAGCGGCTGCGCGAGGCCGTCGCCGAAGGCGACCTGCTGATCGAGCTGCACGGCGAGCGAGTCGGCCAGCTCAACGGCCTGACCCAGGTCGATCTCGGCGATTACCGCTTCGGCTTCCCGGTGCGCATCACCGCGCGCACCCATGCCGGCGACGATGGCCTGCTGAACATCGAGCGCGAGGTCGAGATGTCGGGCCCGATCCACGACAAGGGCGTGCTGATCCTGCAGAACTACCTGTCCGCGCTGTTCTCGCACAACGCGCCGCTCGCGCTGAACGGCTCCGTCGTGTTCGAGCAGGAATACAGCGGCGTCGAGGGCGACTCGGCCTCCTGCGCCGAACTGTACGCGCTGCTGTCGTCGCTGTCCGGCCTGCCGCTCAAGCAGGGCATCGCGGTCACCGGCGCGCTGAACCAGCATGGCGAAGTGTTGCCCATCGGCGGCCTCAACGAGAAGATCGAGGGCTATTTCCGCATCTGCGCCGCGGCCGGGCTGGACGGCAACCAGGGCGTGATGATCCCGCGCCGCAACCGCCGCCACCTGATGCTGGACCGCGAGGTCGTCGAGGCGGTCGAACAGGGCTTGTTCCATGTCCACACCGTGGACCACGTCACCGAAGGCATCGCGCTGCTAACCGGGGTGCCGGCGGGCGAGGCGAACGACACCGGAAACTATCCGCGCGACAGCGTGCTGGGCCACGCCCAGCGCACTCTGATCGGATATCGCCGCGCCTGCCATGCGTCGGAACATACCAAGACCGAGCGCAAGCGTCTGCGCTGAGCGAGAACCATGCAATCCGATTCTTTTGAAAAAGACGTCCGCAAGCTGAAGCACAGCATCGAAAAGCTGCTGGGCTGGACGGTCGAAGAACAGACCCGCATCGAACCGGGCAAGCCGCATCTGGAAGAACGCGACGGCATCCTCGCGCTGCACTTCGGCACATCTTCGATACAGAGCGAGATGTCCATCGACGATCCAGACGAGCTGGTCATCCCCTACACCACGGATGCGATGTGCTTTTTGCTGTTCGATCCGACGCCCGCGAGCATAGGCATGATAGGGCTGGGCGGCGGCTCGCTGGCCAAGTATTGTTATCGACATTTGCCGCAGGCGGACATCACTGTCATCGAGATCGACCCGGAGGTGATCGCGTTGCGCAACGAGTTCGCGATCCCCGCCGACAATGCGCGCTTCAGGGTGCTGCTGGGAGACGGTGCCGACTTTGTGGCGAATGAGATTGGGCGTTTCAACGTGCTGATCGCGGACGGCTACGATGCGGGCGGCTTGCCCGAGCGGCTGGGCAGCCGGCAGTTCTACGATGATTGTTTCTCGGCCTTGACCGGCGATGGCATCCTCGCCGTCAACCTGTGGTTCGGCCACGAGCGTTACGACCAGAGCCTGGATAACCTGCGCACCAGCTTCGGCGACCGCGTCGTGGTCGTCAACGCCGACGACAATCTCAATCGGATCGCGTTCGCAGTGAAATCCGATCACTTCCCGCCATCCGCCGCCACGATACGGCACCACGCAAACTTGCTGGCGACGCACACGGTCAACTTTCAGGCCAAGGCCAACAAACTGATCCGGGCGTTAGCCGACTTAGAAGTTTGATTACGACCTCGCGCAGTAACAGTATCGTAGGGAGGAAAAACGTGCCCCCCCTACTCGGCTAACCCAGCAAAAACGCTGGCTAAGTCATTGGTTATTCCGCCGCATGAAGAGATCCGAAGCCCTCATTCGGCGGACACCCTTCGGGTGCAAGAATCTCTTCGAGGTAACGCCTATGGCTGTGTCAATTCCACGCCCAACTTGCTGGGCTGTGGATTGCCTGACTTTGTTGCATCCGCCCTACGCAAGTCGAGGTTAGTGTTTCAGTTGTTGCGCGCAATCCAGCGCGGCCAGCTTGTAGCACTCGGCCAGCGTCGGGTAATTGAACACGTTGGCGATCAGGTCGCGCACGCTGCCGTTCAGGTTCATCACCAGTTGCCCGATGTGGATGAGTTCGCTGGCCTGCTCGCCGACGATGTGTACGCCCAGCAGTTTTTCGTCGCGCGCATCCACGATCAGTTTCAGCAAGCCCTGCGCGTCACCGATGATCTGGCCGCGCGCGCTGTCGCGGAAATAGGCGCGCCCGACCACACAGGGGATGTTGTCCTGTTTCAGCTCCTTCTCGGTCTTGCCGACATAGGAAATCTCCGGGATCGTGTAGACCGCCATCGGCAGGTTCTCGGCCATCACATGCTGTTCGCCGCCGAAGGCGTACAGCACCGCGGCGCGGCCCTGCTCCATCCCGGTCGATGCCAGCGCCGGGCGGCCGATCAGGTCGCCGACGGCGTAGATATGCGGCACGGCAGTCTGGAAGTGGCGGTTGACCTCGATCCAGCCACCCTCGACCTTGACGCCGGCGCGTTCGACCTGCAGACCGGCGCTGTTGGGCTCACGCCCCTGGGCGAAGAGCACGGCATCGGTGCACATCTCCTTCCCGCTTTCCAGCACGGTGGTGATGCCCGCCGGTTCGCGGCGTATCTCCCTGACCCGCTCCTGCATGTGGAAGGTGACGCCCATGGAAAGGAAGCTCTCGGCCAGCACGCCGACAACATCCTCGCTCAGGTAGGCCAACAGTTGCGCATGGCTATCGACCACGCTGACCTGTACGCCCAGCGCGGCGAATATCGAGACGAATTCGCAAGCGATTACGCCGCCGCCGACGACCAGCAGGCTGTCCGGCAACTGGCGCAAGTTCAGGATGGAGGTCGAGTCCAGCACGGTCTTCTTGTCGAACGGGACATCGGGCGGGCGGCGCGGCCGTGAGCCGGCGGCCAGCACGATGACCTCGGCGGAAATCATGCGCGCGTTGCCGCCGGCATCGACTATCTGCATGGTGTGCGCATCGACGAACGAGGCCTCACCGGGGATCAGCGCGACGCCGGAACTCAGCAGCCGTTGCAGGATCACCGATTCCTGCTGCGCGATCACCGCCTCCTTGCGCCGCACCGCGTCGGCCAGCAGGCCGCGGCGGGTTCGCCCGTCCGGCGCGAACGCTTGGCGCATGCCGCCCTGTCCCGAACGCGATAGCAGGTAGGCCATTTCGCGCATGGCCTTGCTGGGTATCGTGCCGGTCTGCAACCCTGCGCCGCCTATCCTGGGCTTGCGCTCGACGATGGCGGCGCGCTTGCCCATGCGCGCCGCCTGCCAGGCTGCATGCTGTCCGGCGGGGCCGGAACCGATGATAAGTACGTCGTAATCCATGTGCGCGATCCTTTATCGAAAATCAAATGGCGGCCCGTAAGCGCGCCCGCGCATTAACGAGCGGCGGGTATGTCCATGCTCGTCAGAAAATCCGCCGGAGCTATTCCCCATTTTTCCCCGGATTCGAAACCGACGATCCGGTCCGCAGACTGCCGCGACAAATCGAGATCGTATGGTTCTACCCTGCTCCGCTTGCCGGCATCGTACACGACCCGGACCACGGGATTCAGCAAGCTCGCGCCGGAATGTTCGACCACGATCGCCAGCAAATCGCTCTCCAGCCTGACCAGTGTACCCAGCGGGAAAATGCCCACACTGCGTATGAAATGGCTCACCAGTTCTTCGTTGAAATACTGTCCGCTCCATTCCTGTATCTTGCGGATCGCCATGACGGGTGCCATCGGCCGATGATAGACGCGTACGGAAGTGATCGCATCATAGACATCGACGATAGAAGCCATCTGACCGAACTGGGAGATCTGGTCGCCCTTCAGGCCGCCCGGATAGCCGGAACCGTCATAGCGTTCGTGATGCTGGGCTGCCACCTGCAGAGAGATAGGCGAGATCCATGAAACCTTGTCGAGGATATCCACCCCCTGCTGCACATGCCGGCGCAT
>JBAZXW010000071.1:0-9041 GCA_041659605.1 Sinimarinibacterium sp.
ACCGCGCGCGACCCGGACATGAGCCTGGTCACACCGTTTCCGACGACGCGACGCTCGCTGATCAAGAAGTGCCTGCGCGATCTCAGCGGCCAGACCGGCGTCCGGCGCATCGCCGCGCAGTTCCTGATGGATATCGGCGTGTTCAAGTACACCGTCGCCGCAGACGTCGAGCGCCGTCCGCGCGACGGCCGCCGTTGGACCGACTATGCGCGCGAAGGCCTGCGCAACATGGCGCCGATGCTGCTGGCCAACACCGCGCTGTTCGGTGTCCTGTACGCCTTGGACATCGGCTGGACCTACTGGGCCTGGCTCGTCGCTTACCTGACCACGTTCAGCCTGTTCATCCGCATCCGCTCGATCGCCGAGCACGCCTGCCTGGAGCGCAGCCCCGACATGTTCCGCAACACGCGCTCGACACGTGCCGGCTGGCTGGCACGCATGACCGTCGCCCCGATGCACGTGAACCACCACATCGAACATCACCTGATGGCATCGGTGCCGTTCTATCGCCTGCCGCAGATGCACCGGATGCTGCGCGAGCGCGGCGCGCTCGGCGAAAGCCCGGGTTATGTCGACGTGTTGAAGCTCGCCTCGGCTCGGTAGCCCGGGCGCAGCCCGGGGTCGCCCACGCCCGCGTCACCCCGGGCTGCGCCCGGGCTACGACGACTTCTTCAGATGTGGATCGCGTGCCCGAGCGCGCCGAGCGCCGCTTCCGGCACCGTCTCGCTCATTGTCGGATGCACGTGGATCGTGTGCGCGATGTCCTCGAGCAGCGCACCCATCTCCAGCGCATGCGCGAACTCTCCGGACAGTTCCGAGGCGTGCGCACCGACCGCGTGGATGCCGAGCACGAGGTGATTGTCGGCGCGCGCGGTGACGCGCACGAAGCCGCCGTCGGCGCCCGCTTCCATCGTCAGCGAGCGGCCGTTCGCGGCGAACGGGAACTGGCCGGTGACCACGTCGATGTTCTGCGCCTTGGCCTGCTCCGGCGTCAGGCCGGCGGCGACGATCTCGGGCTCGGTGAAGCACACGGCTGCGATCGCGACCGGATCGAAGGCGCGGCGCTTGCCGGCGATGGCTTCGGCGACCATCTCGCCCTGCGCGGAGGCCTTGTGCGCGAGCATCGGCTCGCCGACCAGATCGCCGATCGCCCAGACGTTGCGCATCGACGTGCGGCATTGCGCGTCGATCTTCACGAACGCGCCGTTCATGTCGACCGCCATGTGCTCCAGCCCCCAGCCGCGCGTGTTCGGACGGCGGCCGACGGCGACCAGCACCTTGTCGCAGGCCAGCGTGGTCGGTGCGGCGTCTCCCGTCTGCACGGATAGATGCAGCCCGCCAGCGCGGCGCTCGACGCCCAGTGCCGTGGTTTTCAGATGCACGGCGAGGCCGCGCTTCTTCAGCCATTGCTCGACCGGCCGCACCAGTGCAGCGTCGTAGATCGGCAGGATGCGGTCGAGCGCCTCGACGAAGGTGACCGCGACACCGAGCTTGGCGAACGCGATGCCCAGTTCGAGGCCGATGTAGCCGGCGCCGACGACCACCATCTGCTTGGGCAATTCGGACAGCGACAGCGCCTCGGTCGATGAAATCACGTCCGGCCCGAACGGCAGGCTCGGCACCGCGGCCGGCACCGAGCCGTTGGCGAGAATCACGTGTTCGGCGTGGATTTCGACCGGCTGCGCGCCAGCGACGGTGCAAGTCTTGGCATCGCTGAAGCTGGCGTGGCCTTGGACGACGCGCACCTTGGATTTCTTCAGCAGCCCGGCAACGCCAGTGCTGAGTCGGTCGACGATGCCGTCCTTCCACTGCACCGCCTGCGGCAGCGCGAAGCTCGGCGCACCTTTGATCGCGATTCCCAGATGTCCGGAGCCGGCGTGGCGCTGCAGATCGTCAAATTTGGACGCGACGTGAATCATCGCCTTCGACGGGATGCAGCCGCGGATCAGGCAGGTGCCGCCCAGACGCCCGGACTCGACCAGGGTCGTGTCCAGACCAAGCTGGCCGGCGCGAATCGCGGCGACATAGCCTCCGGGGCCGCCGCCGACGACGAGAACCTTGGTGTTGAGTTTTTCCATGCAACTTCTCCAGTCCCCTCTCCCCTTTCAAGGGGAGAGGGTTAGGGTGAGGGGTCCGTGCGGCAATCACCGAGCCAGCCGCCCCTCACCCCAACCCTCTCCCCACTGCGTGGGGAGAGGGAGATTTACTCGGACATGAACAGCGTTGCCGGATGCTCCAGCACGTTCTTCACCGCCTGGATGAACGAGGCCGCGTCGTAACCGTCGACGATACGGTGGTCGAAGGACGACGACAGGTTCATCGTCAGTCGCGGCACGACCGTCCCGTTGCGGAACACCGCGCGCTCGACGAGCTTGTTGACGCCGATGATCGCGACTTCCGGTGCGTTGATGACCGGCGTCGAGACGATGCCGCCGAGCGCACCGAGGCTGGTGATCGTGATCGTCGAACCGGACAGTTCCTCGCGCGTCGCCTTGCCGGCACGCGCGGCGTCGGCCAGCCGCTTGATCCCGGATGCGATCTGCCAGACATCGAGTGTCTCGGCGTGGCGCAGCACTGGCACAACCAGGCCATTGGGCGTCTGCGTCGCGACGCCGCAGTGCACGGCCGCGTAGCGCCGCACGATGCCGGCCTCGTCGTCGTAGGTCGAATTGACCTGCGGGAAGCGCGGCAGCGCCTGCACAAGCGCCTTGAGCAGAAACGGCAGCAGCGTCAGCTTGAGCTGCTCGGGCCTGCGCGTGACGTTGAGATGATTACGCAGCGCTTCGAGCTCGGTAACGTCCAGCTCTTCGACGTAGGCGAAATGGGGGATGCGCTGCTTGGCGCGCTGCATCGCCTCGGCGATCTTGCGGCGCAAGCCAATGACCTTGATCTCCTCGACGGCGGTGCGCGGCGCAGACGCTGCCGATGCTGCCGCCGGACGATTGCCGCCCGCGACATGCGTATCGAGATCGGCGTGCGTGATGCGCCCGGCCGGACCGCTGCCGGTGACGAATTGCAGCTCGATGCCGAGTTCGCGCGCGCGCTGGCGTACGGCGGGGGCGGCGATGGGCTTGTCGCCGGGCTTGCGCGCGATGACTGACGGAGCCGCGAGCGGACGCGTTGCCACCGCTTTGTCATTCCCGCGCAGACGGGAATCCAGCAACACAGGCGGTGCAGCACTGGCTGCCGCTGGATGCCCGCCTTCGCGGGCATGACGTTGAGTAGCCAAGGGAGGCGCTTCGGCAAGCTTGGTGGCGGCAGCAGTCGACGCTTCCTCCTTCGCATTCCCCGCGCCCTCGACCTCCAGCACGACCAGCGGTCCGCCGACCGCCACCTTGTCGCCGGGTTCGCCGCGCAGTTCGAGGATCCTGCCGGCGACCGGTGACGGCAGCTCGACTGCGGCCTTCTCGGTCAGCATGTCGACCAGCGGCTGGTCCTCGGCGACGACGTCGCCGACCTGGACACGCCAGGTCGCGATCTCGGATTCGGCGATGCCTTCGCCGACATCCGGCAGCTTGAAGACGTAGCGGCCCATCTCTAGTTCTCCATCACGCGTTGGAGCGCGGGGATTACGCGCTGCGGACCCGGGAAGTAGTGCCATTCAAAGGCATGCGGATACGGCGTGTCCCAGCCGGTGACGCGCTCGATCGGCGCTTCGAGGTGATGGAAGCAGTGCTCCTGCACCAGCGCCGACAGCTCGGCACCGAAGCCGCTGGTGCGCGTCGCCTCGTGCACGATCACGCAGCGGCCGGTCTTCTTTACCGACGCGACGATGGCATCGACATCGATCGGCAGCAGCGAGCGCAGGTCGATGACCTCGCCGTCGACGCCGGCTTCCTCGACCGCGGCGAGGCAGACGTGGACCATCGTGCCGTAGGCGAGCACGGTGACGTCGCTGCCGGCGCGGGCGATCGCGGCCTTGCCCAGGTCGATCCGGTAATAGCCCTCCGGCACTTCGCTTTGCGGGAACTTCGACCACGGCTGCAGCGGACGGTCGTGGTGGCCATCGAACGGACCGTTGTAGATGCGCTTGGGCTCGAAGAACATCACCGGGTCGTCGTCCTCGATCGCGGCGATCAGCAGGCCCTTGGCGTCGTAGGGATTCGACGGCATCACCGTCTTCAGACCGCAGACGTGCGTGAACACGCCTTCCGGGCTCTGCGAATGCGTCTGCCCGCCGAAGATGCCGCCGCCGCAGGGCGCGCGCACGGTGATCGGCGCGAAGTACTCGCCGCCCGAGCGATAGCGCAAACGCGCGGCCTCGGAGACGAGCTGGTCGAAGGCCGGGTAGATGTAGTCGGCGAACTGGATCTCCGCGACCGGGCGCAGGCCGTAGACGCCCATGCCGATTGCGGTCCCGAGAATGCCGCCTTCGGCGATCGGCGTGTCGAACACGCGCGTCTTGCCGTGTTTCTTCTGCAGACCGGCGGTGGCGCGGAACACGCCGCCGAAGTAGCCGACGTCCTCGCCGAAGATGACGACGTTGTCGTCGCGGCCGAGCATCACGTCGAGCGCGGAGTTGATCGCCTGGATCATGTTCATCGTCGCCATGATCAGTACCCCATCTCTTGCCGTTGCTTGACGAGGTGCGCCGGCACTTCCTTGAACACGTCTTCGAACATCGTCTTCGGACTCGCCGGAGACGTGCTCAGCGTGCCGTAGCTCTCGGCTTCCTTGAGGTCGGCTTTCACGCGCTCGTCCAGCTCCTGCGTCAGCGCGGCATGACGCGCCTCGTCCCACTCGCCGAGCGCAATCAGGTGCTGCTTGAGGCGCTCGACCGGATCGCCGAGCGGCCAGCTGTTGGACTCGTCCTGCGGCCGGTAGGCGGAAGGGTCGTCGCTGGTCGAATGCGCCGCGGCACGGTAGGTGAACAGCTCGATCAGCGTCGGCCCGCCGTTGCTGCGCGCGCGGTCGGCGGCCCACTTCGTCGCCGCGTAGACGGCGAGAAAGTCGTTGCCGTCGACGCGCAGGCCCGGCACGCCGTAGCCGATCGCGCGCGCGGCGAAGGTCGCGCGCTCGCCGCCGGCAAAGCCCTGGAACGAAGAGATCGCGTACTGGTTGTTGACGACGTTGAGGATCACCGGCGCCTGGTAGACGCTGGCGAAGGTCAGGGCATAGTGGAAATCGGCCTCGGCGGTCGTGCCTTCGCCGACCCAGCTCGCGGCAATGCGCGTGCCGCCCTTCATCGCCGAAGCCATCGCCCAGCCGACTGCCTGCGGATACTGCGTGCCGAGGTTGCCGGAGATCGAGAAGAAGTTCTTCTCGCGCACCGAGTACATGATCGGCAGCTGGCGTCCCTTGAGGCGATCGCGCGTGTTGTTGAAGATCTGGCACATCATCTCGACCAGCGAGTGCCCGCGCGCGACCAGCAGGCCCTGCTGGCGATAGCTCGGAAACAGCATGTCGTCCGGGTCGAGCGCGTAGGCCTGGGCGATCGCGACCGCTTCCTCGCCGGTGGACTTCATATAGAACGAGGTCTTGCCCTGGCGCTGCACGCGCAGCATGCGGTCATCGAACGTGCGCGTCAGCAGCATGTCGCGCAGACCGCGGCGCAGGGTCTCGGCGTCGAGTTGCGGATCCCAGTCGCCGACCGCGCGCGCGTCGTCGTCGAGCACGCGGATCAGCGCGTCGGCGTAGTCGCGCAGCTCCGGCTCGCGGGCGTTCAGCGGCGGTCGCTTGAGCTTGCCCGCCGGCGGCACCTTGATATTGCTGAAGTCGGGCTGCTCGCCCGGCCGCGCGGACGGTTCGGGTATATGCAGCCGCAGCGGCCCCCTCGGGGCTGCCGCGGCCGGTTCGGTCGGCTTCTTGCGCGCCATGACTTACTCCTCGCTGTCGCAGCATCAAGCTGCGCGAATGAACGGAACATTCTAGAAACAGCGCCGCGGACCATCGTCCCTGATTTCCACCAAAAAGGGGGACGTTCGGAATAATATTCCTGAACGACATACAAACAGGGAACGCATGAAGACCGATCTGGACGCTTTGGACGTCCGCATTCTCGATCTGCTGCAGCGCGACGCAACGCTGCCGATCGCCGAGATCGCCGACAAGGTGGCCTCGTCCAAGACCGTGGTCTGGCGACGCATCCAGAAACTGCTCGACACCGGCGTGATCCGTGAGCGCGTCGCCGTGCTCGACCACCGCAAGGTCGGCCTGGGTGTGATGGTGATCGCGCACGTGAAGATGGCGCGCCACGGCCGCGACGTGCTGCCGAAATTTCTCGAGGCGGTGAAGCTGTTCCCGCAGGTGATCGAGTGCCACACGCTGATGGGCGACGTCGACTTCCTGCTCAAGATCCTGGTCGAGAGCGTCGAGGACTACGAGCATTTCTTCTGGCAGAAGCTGTCGAAGATCGATGGCGTGCAGGAGATCAGCTCGTCGATCTCGATGAGCCAGACCGTCAACACCACGCGCGTGCCGCTGCACGCGGCGCGCGGCTGAGCGGCAGCGCTTCGGCACGTCCGGCGAACGGTAGCCGGCGGGCAGACCAGCGGTCGCCGGCGTGATGACTTATCTAATGCCCCCTGCAACCGGCCTGCGTAGGCTCGGGACGAGGTGGCTCAGGGATCGAACATGAACAACAGGGTGCCGGACCGCGGGGCGCACGCGATGCGCCGGGTCGGCGCGTCCGCGCTGGCCGCGGCGCTGGGCCTGGCGGCGGCGGCGGCGGTGGCGGCGGTGGCGGCGGAAGATCCGCCACAGCAGCTTGCAGCGGTCTCCGAGGACCTGACGCTGCTGTCGCTTGAAGACCTGATGCGCATCGAGGTGACCTCGGTGTCGAAGCGCGCGGAACCGCTGTCCACCGCGGCCGCCGCGATCTACGTACTCAGCGGCGAGGAAATCCGCCGCGCCGGCGTGCGCAGCCTCGCCGAGGCGCTGCGCCTGGTGCCGGGCCTGCATGTCGGCCGCACCAATCAGTCGACGCAGCAGTACGCGATCTCCGCGCGCGGCTTCAACAGCCCGACCGCGGACAAGCTCGAAGTGCTGCTCGACGGCCGCAGCGTCTACACGCCGCTGTTCTCCGGCGTGTTCTGGGACACGCTCGATACCTTCATGCCGGACATCGACCGCATCGAGGTGATCCGCGGCCCCGGCGCCGCGCTGTGGGGCGCCAACGCGGTCAACGGCGTGATCAACATCGTCACCAAGGATGCCGCCCAGACCCGCGGCCTGCACGCGCTCGGCGGCGGCGGCAACGAGGAACGCGGCTTCGGCGGCGTGCGCTACGGCATGCGCGCCGGCGACAGCGGCAATCTGCGCACCTATGCGCAGGCTTTCGAGCGCGACGACGGCAAGCGCCGCGACGGCTCCGATGCGCCCAGCTCGCTGCGGCTGCAGCAGGCCGGCTTCCGCGGCGACTGGCATCCGGCCGGCGCGCACGGCTACAGCGCGCTCGGCGACGCCTACCAGGGTCACCGCCGCACTGACACCGGCGACATGGACCTCGACGGCTTCGACCTGCAGGGCCGCTGGACCCGGCGCGGATCGGAGCGCTCCGACTTCAGCGTCGCCGCGAACTTCGACCACTACCACCGCATGATTCCGCAGGTCTACGAAGAGACGCGCGACACGCTCAACCTCGACGCCCAGCACCGCCTCGCCGTCGGCTCCCTGCAGGAATTCGTCTACGGTCTGTCGTACCGCAATACCGACGACGAGACCGGCGGCCCGCCGCGCGCCTATATCTTTGCGCCGCAGTCCGCGCGCCTGGAAACCTTCGGCGCCTTCGTCCAGGACCAGATCAGGCTCGCTGGCGGCGACGGCACGCTCACGCTCGGCAGCAAGTTCGAGCACAACGACTACACCGGCTTCGAAGTCCAGCCCAGCGTGCGGCTCGGCTGGCAGCTGCGCGAGCGCAGCTTCGCCTGGGCTGCGATCTCGCGCGCGGTGCGCACGCCCAACCGCCTCGACACCGGCCTGACGGTGTTCTGTCCGCCCGGCTTCCCGGTCTGCGAGGGCGGCCAGCAATATCCGATCGGCGATCCCGATCTGCCGGTGGAAAAGCTGATCGCCTACGAATCCGGCCTGCGCGTCTGGGGCGTCGAGCGCTGGTCGGTCGACCTGGCGCTGTTCCACAACGACTACGACGATCTGCGCAGCGCCGAGGCCTCGCCGCCGTTCGGCCGTTTCGGCAGCGGCCTCGAAGGCACCGGAGAGGGCGCCGAAATCAACCTCAACTGGCGCGCGCTGCAAACGCTGGACCTGCGCCTGTTCTACAGCCATCTGCAACTCGATCTGGACGCCAAGTCCGACAGCACCGACGCCGGCACGGAACGCTCGGTCGAAGGCAGCAATCCGACGCACATCGCCGGTCTGGTCGCGTTCTGGCAGCCGGCACCGAGGTGGGACGTGCACGGCTTCCTGCGCTACGTCAGCGAACTGCCGGCAACCAATATCCCCGAATACACGGAGCTGAACCTGCGCGTCGCTTGGCACTGGCGACCGGACCTGATGCTGTCGCTGTCCGGCACCAACCTGCTCGACGACCAGCATCCGGAGTTCGGCATCGACATCGCGCCGCGCCTGGAAGCGCAGCGCGGCGTGTTCGCGCAGATTGACTGGACCTGGGACTGATGTCCGCAGACCACGCCCTCTTGCCGGGCGGTCAGGCCGGCCCGACACGTGGCCACGCGGCCGATACGGCGATGCACTACAGTGGAACACATTGCTTGCCCGCTCCCGGGGCCATGGACAGACCCGCTCGCAACCGCAGTCGTGTCACGTCGGCGCGTACCGCGGCGGCCTTTGCCGCTGCGCTGCTGCTGTCCGGCGGCGCCGCCCGCGCCGGTACGGCGCCGATCGAGCAGGCGACCCTGGACCAGGACCTGACCCTGCTGTCGCTCGAAGACCTGATGCGCATCGAGGTGACCTCGGTGTCGAAGCGCGCCGAGCCGCTCGCGGACGCGCCCGCCGCCGTCGCGGTGCTGACGGGCGACGAGATCCGCCGCTCCGGCGCGCGCAACATCGCCGAGGCCCTGCGCCTGATTCCCGGCGTCGCCGTCGCCGCCAGCAGTGCGCAGGGCTACGCCATCGGCATCCGC
>JBAZXW010000072.1:0-8422 GCA_041659605.1 Sinimarinibacterium sp.
GCCTTGGTCCCTCCACCCCGATAGGCTTTCGCCTGACGCCACTAACATACAAGCGGCCCATGGCCGCGATGCTGTGTACGCGCCGCGCCGCGCTGAAAAGAATCGCGGCCATGGGCTGCTCCTACAGGGGCCTATGCCCGGTCCCCACGCAACTCCCGCACCCGCTGCTCCAGCGCGGCCGCACTCGCTTGCGCCGCGGGCACGGGCGCATCGGCGACCATCTCGATCCGCGACCAGAAGCGCCGCGGCAGACGCGCGCGCTTCATGAAGTTGTCGCGGCGCGAGAAGAAACTGCCCCAGAGGCCGCGCAGCGCCATTGGCACGACCGGCACTGGCGTGGCCTTGAGGATGCGCTCGATGCCGGGACGGAAGGACTTGACCTCGCCGTCGGACGTCAATCCACCCTCGGGGAAGATGCCGATGACGTCGCCGTTTCTCAGCGCCGCATCGACTTCGGCGAAGGCCTTATCCATCAGCGCCGGATCTTCCTTCGCACCGGCGATCGGGATCGCCCGGGCGGTGCGGAAGATGAAGTTCAGCAGCGGGATGCGGAAGATCTTGTAGTACATGACGAAGCGCACCGGACGGCGGATGTTACCGCCCAGGATCAGCGCATCGACGAAGCTGACGTGATTGCAGACGATCACTGCGGCGCCTTCTTCTGGGATATGTTCGAGGCCGGTTTTCTTGATCCGGTACAGCGTGTTGATCAGCGCCCACACCAGGAAGCGCATCAGGAACTCGGGCACCAGCGCGTAGATGAACACCGCGACCGCAGCGTTCATCAGCGCCACCGTCAGCAGCAGTTGCGGGATGCTCAGTCCGACGTCGAGAAAGATCACCGCGAGGATCGCGGCGACGACCATGAACAGCGCGTTGAGGATGTTATTGCCGGCGATGATGCGCGAGCGGTGGCTGGCCTCGGAGCGCGTCTGGATCAGCGCGTACAAGGGCACGATATAGAAGCCGCCGAAGATGCCGGTCAGCAGCAGGTCCCAGAGCACGCGGTGGTTGTTCGCGATCTTGAGAAACGCTCCGGCGGACAGGCCGGTGGCGGTCGCGGCCTCCGGCTGCGCGAGAAACAGGTCGATGCCGAACAGCGTCAGGCCGATCGAACCCAGCGGCACCAGGCCGATCTCGACCTTGTGCCCGGACAGGCGCTCGCACAGCAGCGAGCCGATGCCGATGCCCAGAGAGAACACCGTCAGCAGCAGCGTGACGACCGTCTCGTCGCCGCCCAGGTAAGTCTTCGTGTAGTTCGGCAGCTGCGACAGGAACACCGCGCCGTAGAACCAGAACCACGAGATGCCGAGCACCGACAGCAGCACGGTGCGGTTGGTCTGCATGAAGCGGAAGTTGCGCCAGGTCTCGGTCAGCGGGTTCCAGTTGATGCGCAGCTCCGGTGCCGCCGCGGCGGCGGGGGGAATGCCGCGCGAGGCGAGATAGCCGAGAATCGCGACGACGACGACCGTCGCCGACACCCATTGCGCGCCGCCGTGTTGCGCGATCAGCCAGCCGCCCAGCATCGTGCCGAGCAGGATCGCCATGAAGGTCGCGGCCTCGACCAGCGCATTGCCGCCGACCAGCTCCTCCTCGCGCAGATGTTGCGGCAGGATCGAATACTTCACCGGTCCGAACAGCGCCGACTGCGCACCCATCAGGAACAGCACGCCGAGCAGGAAGCTCACGCTCTTTGTCACCAGGCCGACCACCGCCAGGCCCATGATCACGATCTCCAGCAGCTTGATCGCACGGATCAGCGCGGCCTTCTCGTACTTTTCGGCGATCTGTCCGGCCGTCGCCGAGAACAGGAAGAACGGCAGGATGAACAGGCCGCCGGCGAGATTGACGTAGAGATTGACGTCGTCCGGCGACAGCCCGGCGATCCCGAAGGTGACGAGAATCACCAGCGCGTTCTTGAAGACGTTGTCGTTGAACGCGCCCAGTGTCTGCGTGACGAAAAACGGGCCGAAACGGCGCGCACGCAGCAGTCCGAACTGGCTGTGATCCCGGTCGTTCACGAAGCGTTTCCCCCAATGCGCCATGCGCAGAGATCACACAGCATAACGGGTCGCTGCTCTGCTAGGCTCGCGCCAATGGGGAATCGGCGATGAGAACCCAATCCGAGTGGCTGTTGCGCGAGCTGCCGCGTCTGGTCGACGCTGGCGTGCTCGATGCCGCTGCGGCTGCACGACTGCGCGCGCACTACGCTGTCGCGACGGTTGCGCAGGGGCGCTGGGGCGCGGTGCTGTTTCCCCTGCTCGGCGCGCTGCTGATCGGGCTCGGTCTCGTCCTGCTGGTGGCGCACAACTGGGATCAGCTGTCGCGGCCGCTGCGCTTATTCGTCGCTTTCACGCCGCTGCTGCTGGGGCAGCTGGCCTGTGCATGGAGCCTGCTGAAGGCGCCGCAGTCGCGTGCCTGGCATGAGTCGTCGTCGACGTTCTGCGCGCTCGCGTTTGCCGCGGCGCTTGCGCTGGTCGGGCAGATCTTTCACTTTCCCGGCGACCTGGACCGCTACCTGCTGACCTGCGCACTGCTCGCCGTGCCGCTGGTTTATCTGCTCGATGCCAGCCTGCTCGCCGTGCTGTGTGGCCTTGGATTCTTCGGTTGGGCTGCGGCGGCTCCGGATCGCGACGCGCAGGTCTGGACGATCTTTGGCTTGTTCGCGCTGCTCGGGCCGCATCTGTGGCGACTGGCGCGGCGCGAGCCCGACGGTTTGCGCCTGACGCTCGCTTTGGCCGCGCTGGTGCCGCTGTTCTTCGCGGCGACGATTGCCGTGTTCTGGGACCAGGCGCGGCTGGCGCTCTGGTGGCTCGCGCAATTCGGCGGGTTGCTGGTGGTCGTTGATGCGCAACGCATCGGTCCCGAGCTGTCCCTGCGTCGGCCACTGGCCGTGTACGGCGGCGCAACGAGTGCGGTCGCCGCCCTGATCGGCAGCTTTCCCGATGTTTGGCGCGATCAGTTCTGGACGCGGCATGCTGACCAGCTTGCGGCGAACTGGGCATTTCTCGCGGCAGGTCTGGCCTTGCTCGTCGTGCTGGCATGGCGGGCTTGGCAGCGCGGTGCGCATCGACTCGCGTTGCAGATGCTTCCCGCGGCGCTGTTTGCGTTGGCCGCCGGGATCGACGGCAGAGCCCTTGCCGTACTGTTTGCGCTGCTGATGAGCGCATACGTCCTGGTGCTTGGACTCGCGACGATCCGTCACGGTATGCAGACACGTCAAAGCGGTCTGGCGACGCGTGGCCTGGGTCTGATTGCCTTGCTGGTGCTCCTGCGGTTCGTCGACACCGAGTGGTCGTTCACGGCCCGCGGCGTGGCGTTCGTGCTCTGCGGCGCGACCTTCATCGCCGTCCATCTATGGTTGCGGCGCCGGATCCGCACATGAACGCGACCCGCATTCTGCTACCGGCGCTCGGTCTGGTCTGCGCGCTGCAGTGGACGCTGCCGGCCTTCCTGATCCACCGCGGACAGACCACGCTGCAGCAGGGGATCCAGTATCGCTTCCGCACCGCGCCGATCGATCCGGCGGACCCGTTCCGCGGTCGTTACGTGCAGCTCGATTTCGACGCCGCGCGCGTGTTTCCCGGCAACCTTGATCCTGAGCTGCGGCGGGGTCAGCGCGTGTTTGCGCCGATCCGCGTCGACGACCAGGGCTATGCAGCTTTTGGCGCGCTGCGGCAGACGCCGCCCGATCGCGGCGATTATCTGCAGGTAGAGGTACTGTGGAACAACGCAGAGGAACTGCGCCTGCGCCTGCCGTTCGATCGCTACTACCTCGACGAGCACCTCGCGCCGGAGGCCGAGCGTCTTTACCGGGAAAGCCGTCGGCGCGACGATCCGGCCGCTGAAGAAGATCCGCAGCGTCCTGCTTACGTCAGTGTGCGCGTGCGCGACGGCTATGCGGTGATCGAGGAGCTGTATATCGACGGCCAGGCCGTGCGCACACATCTGCGCGAGCTGCCGTAGGACGGGCTTCGTTTTCGCTCAACCCATCCTACCTGCGATCCACGCGTCGATCCTGCGTTCGAGCAGGTCCAGCGGAATCGCGCCGCTGCCGAGCACGACGTCGTGGAATTCGCGCACGTCGAAGCGTGCGCCCAGGGCCTGCTCCGCGCGCGTGCGCAGCTCGCGGATCTTCAGCTGGCCGATCTTGTAGGCCAGCGCCTGGCCGGGCCAGGCGATGTAGCGGTCGATCTCGTTGACGATGTCGAGTTCCGACTTGGCGGCATTGATCTTGAAGAAGTCGATCGCCTGCTGGCGCGTCCAGCGCTTGTGGTGCATGCCGGTATCGACGACCAGGCGCACCGCGCGCCACATTTCGTAGGTCAGCGCGCCGAACTTCGAATAGGGGTCGCGGTACAAGCCCAGCTCCTTGCCCAGGGACTCGGCGTACAGGCCCCAGCCTTCGACGAAGGCGGTGAAGCCCGGGCCGTTCTTGCGGAACTCGGGCAACTCTCCCAGCTCCTGCGCGCGCGCGATCTGGAAGTGATGGCCGGGGACTGACTCGTGCAGCGTCAACGCTTCCATCTCGTACTTGGGCCGCGTTTCCGGCTTGTACAGGTTCACGTAGTAGTAGCCGGCGCGCGAGCCGTCGGCGGCGCCCGGCAGGTAGTAGGCCGTGGTCGTGTCCGGCGCGATGTTGTCGGGAATCGGGCGCACGCCGTAAGGCAGGCGCGGCAGGGTCTTGAACAGGCGCGCGAGTTCCGGATCGACGCGCTTGGCGAGCGCCTGGTAGGCAAGCAGCAGGTCCTCGCCGCTGCGGTAATAGAACTGCGGATCGCTGCGCAGATGCTCGATGAAGGTGGACAGATCACCGTCGAAGCCGACTTCACGGACGATCGCCTCCATTTCGCCGCGGATGCGCTGCACCTCGCGCAGGCCGATCTCGTGTATCTGGTCCGGAGACAAGGCCGTGGTTGTGTAATGCCGCGCGAGTTGTTCGTAGAGCTGCGTGCCCTGCGGCTGCGCCCACACGCCGACATCCTCGCGGCAGGCGGGCAGGTACTCCTCGATGAAGAACTTGCGGAAGCGGCGGTAGGCCGGCACCACACCCTTGGCAATCAGCTGCCGCGCGCGTGCGGCATAGGCGTCGCGGCGCTCGGCCGGGATGCTCTCGTCGAAAGACAGGAAGGGTTTGTAGAAGGGGCTGTTGCGCGGATCGTCGACGACTTGTTTGTCGAGCTGCGCCGGCACACGCTCCATGACGATGCGCGCATGCACGCGCTTTTCGCGAATGCCGGCACGCATCAGCGCCTCGGTCTGTTCGATCAGCGCCGGCAATGCCCGCAGCCGCTGGAGCCAGCTCTCGTAAGCGTCGGCGGAATCGAAGCGCAGAACTTCGAGAATCTCGTCCTGCGTCTGGATGCCGCCGCGCTGGTTCAGCGGCAGCAGGAACTGGCGGAAGGCGTACTCGTCGATCGCCTCGCGGTACTGGCGCTCGAACAGGTCATAGTTGAGCTGCTCGGTGGGCGGCAGTGCCGTGCGCTCGATGGCGCTCAGGCGCGTCAGTGCCGCGCGATCGGCGGTGTGGCGCTGCTCGTGCGCGGCGAGCGTCAGATCGGTCCAGCGGTCGTCGTAGCGCGCGTCGCCGAGATAGCTCGCCGACTCGGGGCTGTCGCGCAGCGTGCGTTGCCACTCCGCATCGAAGAGCGCATGCAGGTCCGCCGTCGCGTCGGCCCATGCGGCAGGAGTGAGCGCCGTCGCCAGGACGGCCGCGCAGACAAGAACGGACTTACGCATCTTCTGATTTCCCTTCGCTGGCTCCGGCGAGGCGCAGCGCGCGCTCGTAGAGTTCCTTCTTGCGCAGGCCGGTGACTTCGGCGGCGACACGTGCGGCGGCAGAGACCGGCAACTCCCGCAGCAGCAGGCGCAACAGCTGCTCGGCGTCGACGGTCGTACTCGGCTCCTCAGCGGCCGCGCCGGAGATCAACAGCACGAACTCGCCACGCTGGCGGTTGGCGTCCTCCGCCAGCCAGCCAGGCAGCTGTTGCGCGGGCATGACGACGCTCTGCTCGTGCAACTTGGTCAGCTCGCGCGCCAGGCAGACGTCGCGCGTGCCGAGCAGATCGGCGAGATCCTGCACGGTGTCGGCGACGCGATGGCTGGATTCGTAGAGGATCAGCGTGCGCGTTTCGCGCGCGAGCAACCGCAGGCGTTCGCGTCGTGCGGTCGGTTTGGCGGGCAGAAAGCCCTCGAAGACGAAGCGATCGCTGGGCAATCCCGAGATCGACAGCGCGGCGATCGCGGCGCAAGGGCCGGCAATCGCGATGACCGGAATCCCGGCTGCGCGCGCTGAACGCACCAGCACGAAGCCAGGGTCAGACACCAGCGGCGTGCCGGCATCGGACACCAGCGCCAGGGCCGCACCGTTCTGCAGCTCGCGCACCAGCCGTTCGCAGACCTCGGACTCGTTGTGCTCATGCAGCGCAACCAGCGGCTTGCGGATGCCGAAATGCGCGAGCAGCTGGCCGCTGTTGCGCGTGTCCTCCGCGCAGATGCGATCGACGCCGGCGAGCACGGCCTGCGCGCGCGGCGACAGGTCGCCGAGATTGCCGATGGGCGTCGCGACAACATAGAGCTGTCCGGCCTGGACGACTGCGGTCGATGGGTTCAAGGGCCGGAGTCCGTCGCGCATGTGCGTGTCATACTTTCATTATCGTTCCGATCCCCAACCGATCCCAAACACCCGACCGCCGGCATGTCCAAGTTCCTGGGTTTATTGCTCGCCGTGACGCTGGCGGGCTGCGTGTCGCGCAGCCCGCCGCCGGTCCGTTCGACGCCGGCGCAGACACAGCCGCCGACGGCGATTCAGGGCAAATCGGAACCGATGCCTGCGTATGTCGAGCAATGGCTGAATCAGCCGCCGCCGGGCGCCGGCATGGCGTTGCTGTTGCCTTTGAGCGGGCCGTTCGCGGCGACGGCCGAGGCGGTGCGCGACGGCGTTCTCGCGCGACATTTCGCCGCCGGAGGCAGCGGCACGGTACGGGTCTACGACGTTGGCGAGAGTCGCGAGCAGCTCAGCGCCGCGTACCGGCGTGCGCTCGACGAAGGCGCCGGATTCATCGTCGGGCCGCTGACCAAGGACGGGGTTGCCCAGATCGCCTCGATGAATCCTCCGGTCCCGGTACTCGGGCTCAATTATCTCGATGCCGGGACGCAGCTGCCCTTCAGTTTCTACCAGTTCGGGCTGGCGCCCGAGGACGAGGCGCGTGCGGCGGCGGACGATGCCAGTGCGCGTGCGCTGCGCCGTGCGATCGCGCTCGTGCCGGAAGGCGACTGGGGCGCGCGCGTGCTCGCGGCCTTCGAGGATCAGCTGCGGAAGCGAGGGGGACGCATCGTCGCCGCCGGCCGCTACCGACAGGGCATCAGCGACCAGAAGGAAGTCATCTCGCAGCTGATGGGCGTTGCCGCCAGCGAGGATCGGCATCGCGCACTGACCACGGCACTGGGCGCCAAGACCGAGTTCGAATCGCGCCGCCGTGCCGACGTCGACCTGGTGTTCCTGGCCACGCGCGCCAGTGACGCGCGCGTGCTGCTGCCGCAGTTCCGCTTCTACCGTGCCGGCGGATTGCCGCTGTATGCGACCTCGCTGATCTACGACGGCCGGGTCGACGCCGATATCGCCGGCCTGCGCTTCTGCGACATGCCGTTCATGATCGAAGCGGACGGTGACTTGAGTCGCGAGCGCATGGCCGCGGGGGGCCTGCCGTCAGTCGCGGCTTACCCGCGGCTGTACGCGCTGGGCCGCGATGCCTACCAGATCGCTGCGTCGATGCAGCGCGGCGAGCTGCGCGTCGGCGACAGCCTGAGTGGTGCCAGCGGCCGGCTCGAGTGGGCCGGCAGCAGCGCGCTGGTCCGGCACCTGGATTGTGTCGACATGCGCGCCAATGGCCTGGTGGCGGCGACCCGGCGCTGAGCCGTCGGGGCGCGGCGCGCAGGCCGAAGACGCGGCCCTGCGCCTGCTCGCAAACGGCGGCCTGCGCCTGGTCGCCCGCAACTTCCGCTGTCGCGGCGGTGAGCTCGACCTGGTGATGCTCGACGGCGTGACCCTCGTCATCGTCGAGGTCCGTGCCCGCGCCAGCGCCCGTTTCGCCAGCGCCGCGGAATCCATCGATGCGCGCAAGCAGACGCGCATCGTGCTGGCGACGCAGATGTTCGTGGTGACCCATCCCCAGCATGCGCAACGCGCGATTCGGTTCGACGTCGTCGCGTTCGACGGTACCCATGCGCCACGCTGGATTCAGGCGGCCTTCGACGCCACGTAGGGCGGCATCCCTTGCCGCCCTTGTGTAATGCTTTTCTGCGGTAGTTGTTAGCTGTGCAGTCGGAGAGCCCGAGCCGCCCTGGGTCTGAGAGACCGTGCCGTAGCAATAGGAGCCTCCGACTGTTTTTCTTTCTAGAACCCGAATGGTTGCTGGGACCG
>JBAZXW010000073.1:0-7562 GCA_041659605.1 Sinimarinibacterium sp.
CGCGCGTACGTCTGCTCGGCGAGCGCCTGCACCGACTCGGGCTTGGACACGTCGCAGCGCTGCAGCAGCGTCTCGACGCTGGCCGGCAGCAGCGCACGCGTGCCCTCGAGCCCGGCCTCGTCGATGTCGGCCAGCACCAGTCGCATGCCTTCCTGCGCGCACAGAATCGCCAGCTCGCGACCGAAACCGCTGCCCGCGCCGGTGATGACTGCGACTTTGTTCTTGAGATCCTTCATCGATTGACTCGCTTGTAGGAGCGGCCCATGGCCGCGATTCCTTTTCCGAATGGTGCGGACGCCGCATCGCGGCCGTGGGCCGCTCCTACAGGAATGCATCCCCTGGCGTCGATGCGGTTCACGCCGTCAGGTAGCCGCCGTCGACGTTGAGGCAGACGCCGGTCGTGTAGCTCGCCGCCGGCGAGACGAGGTACAGCACCGCGCCCGCCATTTCGTCCGGGTGCGCGACGCGGTCCATCGGCACGTGCGCGCCCATCAGCTTCATCATCTGCGGGTTGTGCACCAGCGCGGACGCAAATTTGGTGTCGGTGATGCCGGGCAGCAGCGCGTTGACGCGCACATTCTGCTTCGCGAGTTCCTTGGCGAAGGCATGCGTCATCGAAATCACCGCCGCCTTGGTGATCGAATAGATGCCCTGGTACGGTCCGGGGATCACGCCGTTGACCGACGCGGTGTTGACGATTGCGCCGCCGCCGTTCTTCGCCATCAGCTTGGCGCCGTTCGCGGACATGAAGAAGTAGCCGCGGATGTTGACGTCGACGGTCTTCTGGAACGCGCCCAGGTCGGTGTCGACGATCGGACCGAAGTAGGGATTGGCGGCCGCGTTGTTGACGAGGATGTCGAGGCGTCCATGCGTCTTCTCGACGTGCGCGAACACCGCGCCGATCTGATCCATCTCGCCGATGTGGCAGGCGTAGGCCTCGGCCTTGCCGCCGGCTGCGCGGATCTCGGCGGCGACGCGCTCGCAGCCATCGAGCTTGCGGCTCGACGCGATGACATGCGCGCCGTAGGCCGCGAGCGTCTTGGCGATCGACTCGCCGATGCCGCGGCTGGCGCCGGTCACCAGCGCGATCTTGCCGCTGAGGTCGAACATCGCCTTGGGCGGCGGCGTGGGGTTGGCAGTGGACATCGGCACTCCGGGCGGTCAGTTGGCTTGCGGCAGACTAGGCGCCGCCATAGGATCAGTCCAATGAATGATGTGAATCCCCGAAGATAAGACTTGTGCATCTGAGCCCATGCAACTGAACAGGATCGACCTGAATCTGCTGGTCGTGCTCGACGCGATCTTCAGCGAGGGCGGCATCACCAAGGCCGGCGAGAAGCTGCACCTGACGCAGCCGGCGATCAGTCATGCGCTCGGGCGGCTGCGCGAGCTGTTCGGCGATCCGCTGTTCGTGCGCGAAGGCCGGCGCATGCTGCCGACGCCGCTGGCGCGCAGCCTGATGCAGCCGGTGCGGCGCGCACTGCACAGTCTCGAAGTCGCGCTCAACGAGGTGCAGCAGTTCGACGCGGCGACCACCCAGCGCCACTTCAATATCGCGGTGCGCGATGTGCTGGAGGCGATGGTGCTGCCGCCGCTGATGGTGCACGTGGCGGATCAGGCGCCGTCGATCGACATCAGCGCGGTGCGCACCGACCGGCGCACGCTGGAGTCGGAGCTGGCCTCGGGCGGCCTCGACGCCGCGCTCGACGTGCTGCTGCCCTTGTCCGAGGACGTGCGCCATCAGCGCATTTCGGTGGACCGGCTGGTGGTCGTCGCGCGCAAGAATTATCCGGCGACGAAGAAGAAGTTCGATCTCGCGGCCTACCTGCGCGCGCATCACGTGCTGGTCAGCTCGCGGCGCAGCGGGCCGGGGCTTGAAGACGTCGAACTCAATCGCCACGGGCTGAAGCGTCGCATCCGCCTGCGCTGCCAGCACTATTTCGCGGCCTGCCGCGTGGTCAGCGAAACCGATCTGCTGCTGACGATGCCCGAGCGTTACGCGCGCATTGCCAACCGCCAGTACGGCAACCAGATCCTGGCGTTTCCGATGGAGATGCCGTCGATGGACGCCTACCTCTACTGGCACGCCAGCGTCGACAACGACCCGGCGAACCGCTGGCTGCGCGAACAGCTCATCGCGACGGCAGAAGTAGCGGTTTGAATCGCGGAGTTCGCGGCAGCACGTAGCCCGGGCGCAGCCCGGGGCAGGTCAGCTTGCTGTCGCCCCGGGTTTCACCCGGGCGACTCTGAGGCCGAGCAAGGCCAGTGCGGCCAGGATCGTTAAGAGACTCAACGCGCCGCCGCCGCCGCCACCGGCCGCGCTGCCATCGTCGAACAGCACCAGCGTGCGATCGATGCCGCCGGTGTCGGTGTCGTCGTCGCCGCGTTCGTCTTCGTAGCGAGCCCAGCCACCCGTCGAGCCGCCAGTAGAACCGTGGTTCCAGTCGAGCACGCTCGCCGGATTCGCATCGAGTGCCTGGCCGGACAGATCCTGGACGTCGACGCGCAGGTTGATGCGTCGCGCGTCTGCGAGCGGCAGGTTGGCCGGCAGGCGGAAGTCGATCGCGTAGGCATCGTCGGCGTAGCGCAGCCGTCCATCCGGTGGACCGCCGTCCGCGTCGAGCCAGCCGCTGGCCGCAGTCTGCAGGTCCTCGCGGAACTGGGCGCCGCTGGCGTCGAGACCTTCGACTGCGATCGCCGGTGCCAGCGGCGCGGTCTGGCCGCGGAACTGCGCGATCGCGCCGGCTGCGCTACGGGTGCGCATCGGTTTGTCGAATCCGAGCCACAGGCGATAGTCGACTCCCGTCTGCAGCGGCTCGCGCGCGTCGACCTGCATCTGGCGGCCGCTGCCGCTGCGCTGCCAGCGTGCGGAGAACACGATGCCATCGTCGTCGGCGCGGCGGATTTCGGCGGCGAGCAGCACCGGCGGGCCGGTCATGCGGTACAAGCCGATGCTGTACGCATCGGCAAGCTCACTGCGCACGCGCGCGATCTCGGCCTCCGGCAGGATGAAGCCGTCGTGGTGATAGCCGAAGCCGCCGTAACCGTCCGTCGAGCTGTCGCTGCGCGGCTCGATCTCCAGCGTGTAGGCCGGAATCTGCTCGCCGAAGCCGAAGTACTCGTCGGTGCTGCCGATGCCGTAGTTCGGCGCCGACGGATCGTAGGGATAGCGGGCGACGTCGCCGGTGGTCGCTGCACTCATGCGCTCGGCAAGCCGACGCGTGAGGAAGTCGCGGCGGATATTTCCGGTGTTGACGCCGAAGAACACGCGCGTGAACGAATGCGTGTCGGAGTAGAAGCGCAGGCGCGCGCGCGGCGCGAGATCCGCGGCTGCATAGAGCGCCTGTGTTTCCGGCTCCGACCCGCGGGAGGCGCCGTGGTAGATCAGTGATCCGGCGTCGTCGCTGTTCTGGTTGCCGGAATTGAAGAACTGCGAATCGCTGTTGCGGTTGAGGTCGACGCCGAACATGCCGTCGGCGACACAACCTTCGTCGATGGCGGCGCACAGCACCTCATCGACGTCGCGCATGTTCTTGCGCCGCATGCGGCCGTCGCGCGGATAGTTGCGGTACTCCGCCGGCCCGCTATCCGGGATGTCGTCGCCGGCATACTCGGTCTGCAGTGTCTGCGCCGGGTAGCGCTGTGTCTGCAGGAAGCCGTCAACGTTGAGCACCGGAATCACGACCAGGCTCAGGTTGTCGAGCAGATAGCGGTAGAAGCCGGCGTCGTCAGAGTTTTCCGCGAAGCGCTCGATCAAACCGGTGACCACTTCCGGGCTGGCCCATTCGCGGGCGTGGATGCCGCCGTTGATCAGGGCCGCGGGCTCGGCAAAGCCCTCGGCCGTGCTCGTGTCCGCATCGCCGAGGCGGTAGGCGCGGATCGGGCGGTCGGTGAGGCTACGGCCGATTTCGATTTCGGCGATGTCGCCGCTGTCGGTGTCGAGCGCAGCTAGGCGCGCGCGCAGCGATGCGTAGCTGCGGAAGCCGTCGACGGGTGTCAGCGAGTCCGCGGGCAGCGGCACCGGGTAGCCGAGGGGAATCTCGTTCGTGTTGCTGCTGGTCTCGGTGATGGTCAGCACCTGGGCCTGGGCGCTGAAGGCCGCAAGCAGCAGCGCAGGGACGGCATGCGCAAACCGTAGGATGGGCTGACCCCGGACTTGATCCGGGGGAAGCCCATCATGGCCGCGCGCAGCGTCCGATGGGCTTCGCTGTCGCTCAGCCCATCCTACGGGTGCTGCAATCGCTCGCGGCGAACGTCTCAGCGCAGCCATGCACGGACCTCTTCGCGCAGCGCGGCCGGACGCGAAGCATCGGCCGAGAACGCGGCGAGCGCGGCGCGGGCGGCGGGATCGTCGCTCAAGCGCAGCGCGAGTAGCGCGTGACGCAGGCGCGGACTGTCGTTCTCGGTCATCACGGTGCGCGACAACTCGGTCAGCGCCGCCGCGTCATCTGCGCGCGCCAGGGCCGCCGCGCTGGAGGCGCCGTGCGCGTCGCCCAGCGTGTCGAGCAGGTAGGCACGCGCGGCGGGCTGGGCAGCAACGAGGCGGCCGAGCGCGAGCCGCGCGGCGGAGCGGTAGCCGGCGTCGAGCCGCGCATCGGTCAGCACTTCGATGGCGGACTGCGGCGGCAGCACGGCGTCGATGCCGGCAATCAGGTGCAGGCCTTCCGGCCCGGCTTCCCGGCGCAGCAGTTCGAGTGCCAGCTGCGGATCGGCGCTGCGCTCGAACAGCGTGCGTTGAAGCTGCGGATCCGCGACGTCGGCCTGACGCAGCAGTTCGAGCGCGTGCGCATCCGCGCTGCGCGCAACCGCCGTCAGCGCCGACGGCAGCGCGCCGCGCAGCGCGTCGACGTCGGCGCGCACCAGCGCGGCGCGCACCAGGGCCTCACCGGTGGTCTGGTCCCAGCGCTTGAGCGCCGCGCGTGCCGCGCCGGCAATGGGAAACGCCGGCATCTGGCGATTGCGCTGCTCGGGATCGACCGGGTCGGTCCAGATCTGCGGCGCGTGGTCGAGCAGACTTTCGGCGGCGCTGCGGGCCGCGGCCGACGGCAGGGTCACGTCGCGCAGCCGTTCGAGCGTGCGCAGCAGGCGCGCTTCGTTTGCCAGCGGCTCGACGACGCTGAGCGACTGCGCCTGCAGCAGGCCGGCGACGAGCGCCGACTCGTCGACGTAGGCCTTGGCTTCAAGCGCCGCTGCCGCAGCGGCCGCGTCGACCTGCGCGCGTGGCACGTAGCCGGCTTGCGCGCCGCCGAACCCTAGCGCGAGCACCAGCGCGGCGGCGGTGCGCTTCATCTCAGGGCTCCAGCCGCTGGATGCGCCAGCCGCTGCCGTCGCGCCCCGAGCTGTCGCCCCCCGAACTATCGCGTGTGTACTGCAGGCGGTCGTGCAGGCGGCCGAGCCGTCCCTGCCAGAACTCGAGCACGCGCGGCTCGACGCGATAGCCGCCCCAGGTCTCCGGAAACGGCACCTCGTTGCCGGCGCAGCGGGCGACGTTGTCGTCGTAGCGGCGGTCCAGCGCTTCGCGGCTCTCGACGACTTCGCTCTGCCGCGAAGTGATCGCGCCGATCTGCGACTCGCGTGGGCGCAGGTAGAAATACTTGCGCGAGATCTCGCGCGGCAGTCGCTCGATGCGGCCTTCGACGCGCACCTGGCGCTCCAGCTTGTCCCACCAGAACACCAGCGCGACATTCGGGTTCTGCGCCAGCTCGCGCCCCTTGCGGCCGTCGTAGCTGGTGTAGAAGGTCAGGCCGCCTTCGTGGAAGCCCTTGAACAGCACGATGCGCGCCGACGGGTGGTTCTGCGCATCGACCGTCGCCAGCGTCATCGCCGTCGGTTCGTGCATGCCGGCCCCCTCGGCGTCACCGAGCCAGCGGTCGAGCTGCGTCAGCGGGTCGGCGGCCAGGTTGGCTTCGAGCAGGGGCGGATTCTTGATGTATTGCGGCATGGCGATCCAGCGGTGAAACTCCGAACCCTGATTGTCGCGCCACCCCGGCGTGTTGTCGAAATGACCCGGATCAAGGAAACGAGCATGTCCAGCTTCAAGGCCCTTCGCGTCCACGCCCAGGACAAGACCACCGTCGCCCGCTTCGAGCAGATCGGCATCGACGATCTGTCCGCCGGCGACGTCGTCGTACGCGTCGCCTGGACCGGCATCAACTACAAGGATGCGCTGGCCGTCACCGGCAAGGGTCGCATCCTCAAGGGCTATCCGAAGGTGCCGGGCATCGATTTTGCCGGCATCGTCGAAACCAGCGCCAACGCGCGCTACACGCCCGGCGACAAGGTGCTCGTCACTGGCTGCAACATCGGCGAAGCGCTCGACGGCGGCTATGCCGAATTCGCGCGCGTGCCGGCGAATATCCTCGTGCCGCTGCCGCAGAACCTGACGATGCGTGAGGCGATGGCGATCGGCACCGCGGGTTTCACCGCCGCGCTGGCGCTGCGGCGCATGCTCGAAAATCACCAGGCGCCGGAGATGGGTTCGATCGCAGTGACCGGACCGACCGGCGGCGTCGGTTCGATCGCCATCGACCTATTCAAGCGCGCCGGCTTCACCGTGCACGCGATCACCGGCAAGGCCGGCGCGGCGGACGCCTATCTCAAGGCCCTGGGCGCCGATCAGGTCGTGTCGCGCCAGTCGCTGGAGATGGGCAAGCGCCCGCTCGAATCGGCGCTGTGGGGCGGCGCCGTCGACAATCTTGGCGGCGAGATGCTGGCGTGGCTGACGCGCACGACGCGCCCTTGGGGCAATATCGCGAGCATCGGCCTCGCCCAGTCGCATGAGCTGCAGACCACGGTGATGCCGTTCATCCTGCGCGGCGTGTCGCTGCTGGGCATCCACTCGGTCGACTGCCCGCGGCCATGGCGCGAGGCGCTGTGGGCGAAGCTCTCCGGCGAATGGAAGCCGCGCATGCTCGACCGCCTGGTGACGCGCGAAGTCACGCTCGACGAGTTGCCGTCCGCCTGCGAAGACCTGATCGCCGGCACGGTGCAGGGACGCACGGTGGTGCGCGTCGCCGGCGGGTAGATGACAACCTAGCTATCTATTGTCTCCTATCTCTTACTAACGAGATAAGCGCAGTTTATGAGTGATGTGCCCAGAGCGGCGAACAGGATCGCTTTCCCATAATGTCGGGTAGAAGGCAATCACTGCAATTAGGATTGCCAACGTAAGCAACGCAAGTCCTATTGTTCCAATCATCCAATTCTGTCCCGTACGGTTTGATGCAGGCGCCACGTTCAGGCCGCGCTGCGCAGCAAGGCGATCGCGGTATAGCCGAGGGTGAGAGCGCCGACCAGGACCAACCCGGCGACATCGGCCGGATGCAGCGTACCTGCCGTGTCGCCGGGTTGCGCCGCCGCCAGCGCGCGTTCCCGATTGATCAGGAAGATCGGCACGGTGACGCTGATGGCGATGAAGGTTCCGAACAGCAGGTAGAGCCAGACGCCGCGCATGCGCAGGCGCCGGGTAATCCCCCCGCAAATTAGCTGAGGTGGGAAGTGGAATTTTCTCGTAGTCTTTTCCGAGGAGGTTCCCGTGAAGAAGTCCCGTTTTCCCGACAGCA
>JBAZXW010000074.1:0-7375 GCA_041659605.1 Sinimarinibacterium sp.
TCCTCATCGGCGCTTCAGGTGAGGGGCGGGACGATCTCTCCTACAGTCTGTGCTTTCGCCAGATGCGGCCTTAGTCCCTCCACCCCGACAGGCTTTCGCCTGACGGGATAAACATACAAGCGGCCCATGGCCGCGATTCTTTTCGTGCGACGCGCACGCCGCATCGCGGCCGTGGGCCGCTCCTACAATACAGAAGGGATTACCCGCCCAAACGAACCAGAGAATTCGCCGCTTCCGCGTTGTCTTCGGCGGTGCGCATGACCTTCACTTGCAGGTCGAACTGGCGCGCGAGGCTGATCATGTTGACCATCGCCTCGGGCAGGTTGACGTTGCTGGATTCGAGCGCGCCGGAGGTCATCACGTTGCCGGCGGCCGGATTGAGTGTGGTGGCGGCCTTGGCCCGCATGAGGCCATCGACGCCGCGTTCGAGCTGGTCGGGTCGCGCCTGCACGGTGCGCAGGCGGCCGATCGAGACGAGCGTCTGCGGGCCGCTGCCCTGCGGCACGATCGACACCGTGCCGTCGCCGCCGATCGCGAGCTGCCCGCTCGGCGGCACGCTGATCGGACCGCCTTCGCCCAGGACCGTGTGGCCCGCGCCGAGGCGCATCTGTCCGCCGACGTCGATCTGCAGATCGCCGGCCTTGGTGTAGGCCTCGGTGCCGTCCGGTGCGGTCACCGCGAGCCAGACATCCTCGCGCATCGCGATATCGAGATCGCGGCCGGTCTGCTGGATCATGCCGCTCTTTGCATCCCAGCCGATGCCGGCGCCGAGCGCGTTGACGCGCGATGGCATGCCCGGGCCTTCGACCGTTTGCGGCAGGTTCGCGATCATCTCGGCGCGAAAGCCGGTGGTCGACGCGTTGGCGAGGTTGTGGCTGTTGACCGCCTGCGCCTTCATCGTCTGCGCGGCGCCGGTCATTGCGACATAAAGGGCACGGTCCATGGCGGGTTACCTTGGGGCGGCCTTATCTGATGTTGATGATGGTCTGCGTGACCTGGTCGGCGGTCGAGATCATCTGCGCGTTCGCCTGGAAGTTGCGCTGCGCAGTGATCATGTTCACCAGCTGCTCGGTCAGGTCGACGTTGGATGCCTCCAAGGCACCGGACTGGATCTGGCCGAAGTTCCCCGAGCCGGCCGAGCCGCGGATCACCTGTCCCGCCGCGAAGCTGTCGCCCCAGCTGGTGTCGCCGAGCTGCTGCAGACCCTGCGGGTTGGCGAAGCTGGACAGTGCGATCTGCCCCAACGGCGTTGCCTGGCCGTTGGTGTAGCGCGCCTGCACGACGCCTTCTGCGGTGATCTCCAGACCGGTCAGTCGGCCGGTGGTGTAGCCGTCCTGGATCAGCGAGGACACGCCGAAGCTGGAACCGTACTGCGTGCTCTGCAGCGCATCGAGCGTGATGTTGATGTCGGCCGCGCCGGTCGTCGGCGTGAATGCCGACAAGGTGATCTGGCCGCCGGCCGGCGTCAGCAGCGTGCCGGTGTCGGTAAAGGTGATCGTCTCACCGGCCACCGGCGTGACCGCGGTGCCGTCGATCTCGCCGTGCAGCGTCCACTCGTTCGGGTTCGCCGTCTTGACGTAGTACAGGCTGGCCGTGTGCGCCGCACCCAGCGAGTCGTACACGGTCACCGAAGTCGTATGGTTGTAGCTGGTCGGATCGGCCGAGTCGAACACGGCCGTGGCCGGCACCGCGGCGTCGGCCGGCAGATTGAGCACGGTCTCGATCGAGGTGGTCGCCAGCGGCGGATTGTCGGCGGTCGACAGCTGCAGATCGGACAACTGCGCGGTGTCGAAGCTGGCGCCGCCATTCACCGGCGGGAACACCTGCAGGCGCGCGCCGGCGGCGTTGACGACAAAACCTTCGCGGTCGGTGCCGAAGGCGCCGGATCGCGTGTACACCGTCGCGCCATTGTCGGACAGGGTGAAGAAGCCCTGGCCGGTGATCGCCAGATCGAGCGAACTGTTGGTGAAGTTCACGCTGCCCTGCTCGAACTGCTGGGCGACGCGCGCCAGGCGCACACCGGCGCCGGTCGCGGTCGACGCCACGCCAAAGTAGGAGATCGGATAGAGGTCGGCGAATTCCGCGCGCGACTCCTTGAACCCGGTCGTATTGACGTTGGCGATGTTGTTCGCGGTGACGCTCAGATCCGAATTGGCGGCATTCAGACCGGACAGGGAAATGCGGAAGGACATTGCGGAACTCCTTTAGAGAATTTGCTGCACGTCGGACAACTCGACAGGCGTCAGTCCGAACAGATCGAGGGTGATGCCGCCGTTGTCGAGCACGACCGATGCGACCTGGCCGACGGCAAGCGTGGAAACGGATTGCTGCGAGCTGCCCTGCACGAGTCGGGCACGGAGGCCATAGGCCCCCTCGGGCATCGCCTGCCCGCCGGCGTCGAGGCCATCCCAGGCGAAGCGCGCGGTGCCGGCAGGCTGCGTGCCGTAATCCATCGTGCGCACGACCTGGCCGCTGCTGTCGACGATGTCGACGATCAGCTGGCCGCTGGCCGGCAGCTCGGCGCCGCCGAGCAGATAACCGTCAGAGGCGAGATAGCCGGTGTCGCTGGGGACAAGCACGCTGCGGCCGACCAGCGAGGCGGCCTGCAGCGTCTGGTTGGACGACAGCGAGGCGGCGAGATCGGCGAAGGACTGCTGCATCTCCTGGATACCGGAGACCGTGGTGAACTGCGCGATCTGGCCGAGGAATTCGCCGTTCTCCATGGGCTTGAACGGATCCTGGTTCTGCAGCTGCGCGGTCATCAGCTTGAGGAAGTCTTCCTGGCCGAGTTCCTTCTTCGTGCTGGACGTCTGCAGCGACAGGCCGAGATCGGCGTAGGTGGAATCGATACCGGTGGTGGATGCCATCGATCAGGCCCTCATCGGCCCAGGCTGAGCGTGGACAGCGCCAGATCCTTGGCGGTGTTCATCACTTCGACGCTGGATTGGTAGGAACGCGCCGCCGAGATCATGTTGGCCATCTCCTCGACGACGTTGACATTGGGTGCATAGACGTAGCCTTCGGCATCCGCGAGCGGATGACCGGGCTCGTAGCGCTTCTCGGGCGTGGCCTGCGATTCGACGACTCCGAGCACGCGCACGCCGGCGGAATCGTCCTGGCCCGGCTCGATCGCCGCCTGGAACACCGGCAGCCGCGCCTTGTAGACCGAGTTCTCGTCGCCGGCGACAGCGTCGGCATTGGCCAGATTGCTGGCCACCGTGTTGAGCCGCACCGATTGCGCGGACATCGCGGAACCGGCGATCTCGAAAATTCTGAAGGAGGACATGACAGAGCGTCTCCGTTATTGCCCGGTGAGCGCGGTCAGAAGACCTTTGATGCGCGCATCGAGAAAACTCATGCTGGCGCGGTAACGCAGTGCCGCGTCCGCGAACTGCGCCTGCTCGACCTGCACGTCGACGGTGTTGCCGTCCTGCGCCGGCTGCATGGGCACGCGATAGGCCGCGTCGGCGCGCTCGCCGGCGGCGAGTTGCGGCGCGCCGCCCAGATGCGCGGGATTGGTTTTCTGCGGACTGTCCGCCGCCGCCTGCGTCGACTCGAGCACCTTTCGAAAGTCGATATCGCGCGCCTGGAATCCGGGCGTGTCGGCATTGGCGATGTTTCCGGCGATCAGCTCCATGCGCTGGCGTTGCAGCTGCAGCGCAGCCGGATGTATGCCGAACAGTGGATCCTCTAGGGCCATCGAAACCTGCCATGGACGTGTGGCAGGCCTGGGGCAAGTCCTGTGCCAGCGGGATTCGCCGGAACACCGGCGCCGTCGAACGGCGACGTCAGCGGCTCAAGCGGCCTTTGCCGGCTCCAGCATGGCGCGCAGGCGCTCGAGCACGCCTTGCGCAAGATCGTTGGCGCTGAACTTGGGCACGAACTTGTCGGCGCCGACGCGTTGCACCATGGCATTGTTGAAGACGCCGGACAGCGAGGTGTGCAGCATCACGTAGAGATCCTTGAGGCGCGGATCGCGACGGATTTCCGTCGTCAGCGTGTAGCCGTCCATATTCGGCATCTCGACATCCGAGATCACCATCAGCAGTTGCGCGCCGATCGGCCCTTGTTCGGCCATGCGCTGCAATTGGCGCAGCGCCTCGCGACCGTCGGCGACCGTGATCGCCTCGACGCCGACCTGCGCCAGCGTGCGCTCGATCTGGTTGCGCGCGACACGCGAATCGTCAACGACCAGGACCTTGCGTCCGCCGGCATCGAGTTGGCTGGCGGAATCGCGCAGTTCTTCCGACAGCTCCGGCGCCGCCCCGACGACTTCGGACAGCACCTTCTCGACGTCGATGATCTCGACCAGTCGTTCGTTGTAGCGCGTGATCGCGGTCAGGTAGCCCTCGCCGCTGCCGGTCGGCGGCGGCTGCAGGGCAGCGACGTCGACGTGGACGATGCGATCGACCGCGGTGACGAGGAAGCCCTGGATAGAGCGATTGAACTCGGCAACGATGACGTGCTGGCCGGGACTGCCGCCCAGCACATCGGCGCCGATCGCCTTCTGCAGATCGATCACCGGCACGATGCGGTTGCGGATATTGGCGACGCCGGCGATGTGCGGGTGCGCACCGGGCAGGTTCGACAGCGGCGGGCAGCGGATCACTTCCTGCACCTTGAACACGTTGATGCCAAACATTTGACGCGGCCCCAGATGGAACAGCAGCAGGGCCAGGCGGTTGTGACCGGCCAGCTGGGTGCTGCGATCGATGCTTTCGAGAAGTCCGTAAGCCATAGGTCTGGATCGTTGGGCAGAGAAGATAGCGGCCGCGGTCGGTCGGACTTGATCCTTTCACCGGCAACGGCAGTTTCTGCGCCAGTTGCGATTGCCGGAGCGGATCGGGCGCCGGACGGCGGGCGCTTGAATTGAAACCCGCGGCCATGGATGGCCGCGTTCTTGGCAGGACGTCAATGTGCCTGGCACATGGCTTGCCTGTGGTCGCACATGAACAGGACGATTCGCGCGCAACGCTGGCTGGCCGGGCTGGGCCTGATATGGCCCTGCCTGGCATTCGGCGAGCCGATCGAATCCCTGCAACGCATCGAGTCGGTCGCCATTGCCGTGGTGACTGCGCAGCTGCCGGCGACCGCGAGCGTGACCGGCGGCGGCCTCGATTCCCGCTTGCGTCTGCCCCCGTGCAGCGCGGTGCCGGTGGCGGAGCCGCCGACGCTGCGCGGCAGCAGCGCGACCGTCACCGTGCGCTGCGCGGCCCCGGCGTGGACGCTGTATGTACCGTTGCAGATCAGCGACCTGCGTCCGGTCGTGGTCATGGCGCGGGCGGCGGCACGCGGCGAGGCGATCGCCGATGCGCTGCTCAGTCAGCAGGTTCGCGATGTCGCCAAGCTGCCCTTCGGATATTTCGAATCGCCGGACGCCGTCCGCGGCTACGAGCTGCGCCGCGCGGTCTCCGCCGGCACCGTGCTGACTCCCAACGACGCCGAACCGCCGCGTCTGGTGCGGCGCGGCGAGGCGGTCACCGTCATCGGTCGCAGCGGCGGCCTGGAGGTCCGGGCCTCGGCAACGGCCATGGCCGACGGCGCCCGCGGCGCCCGCATCAAAGTGCGCAACGAAAGCTCCAAGCGCGTGGTCGAAGGTGTCGTGACCGCCGCCGGGACTGTCGAAATTCCGCTCTGATCAGATCTATCCACATGATTTTCATCAGAACATTCGAGATTCTCCCGCTTCGCAATGCCGGCCTAAAGAATTGCGCCGCGCGGCCGATAAAATGCTCGGTAAGGCGTTTGCTGGAGACACGCTGAATGAGCAAGATCGATTCTTATGGCCCGCAGGTGACGACGAGCGCAGCCGCGCGCGTCAAGTCTGTCGAGACCGGCGGCAAGAGCACGTCCACTGCGACGCGCGAACAGGCCGTGCCCAGCGACTCCGTGCGCCTCACCGACGACGCCAAGCTGCTGCAGCAGGCCGAACGTGCCGCTGCCGAAGCGCCGGATGTCGACGAACGCCGGGTCGCCGAAATCAAGCAAGCCGTCGCCGACGGCACTTACCAGGTCGACCCCAAGGCGATTGCAGCCAAGCTCGCACGCATGGAGTGGGACCTGTCCAACGGATAAGTCCACGATGACCCACAGCCTGAGTAAACGAGTCGCCGATCACCTGAGCGCCCACCTCGACTGCGCCCGACTGCTGGAGACCGCGCTTCAGGAAGAGCATGGCGCGCTCCTGGCCAACGACGTCGCTGCGCTCGAAAAAATCACGCAGGCCAAGTCGGCCGCCAGCGAACGCCTCGATGAACTCGGGAACTCTCTGCAGCGTCTGCGCGGCGAAGCCGGCGCGCCGGACATCGACGCGCTGTTGACGCGCAGCGATCCGGGCAGCGCCGGCCGCTGGAAGGAGCTGATCGAACTCGCCCGCCGCTGCGCCGGGGCCAATCGCGACAACGCCGTCCTGCTGGACGCGCGCAGTCACCAGATCCGCAACGCCCTGCGTCTGATCCACGGCAACGCCGGCGGGTCCGAGACCTACGGCCGCGGCGGCAACACCGCATCCGCGTTCGGCCCCCGTTCCCTGGGCTCCGCGTGAGTACGGCGGACGCAGCGGAAGAATACGAAGATCTGAGCGGAACCCTGCTCCGCTCGTCTGCCGGCATCGAATCCCTGTTGCATCGCCTGCGCCTGCACCGCAGCCTGCTCTCGGTGCGAGCCGAAGGCTCGCAGCGCTGGCACACCAGCATGGTCGTCGCGGTCGACCCGCAGTCGCGCCAGTTCGATCTGGATGCCCTGCACCCGGCGCCGCGCCAGGACCTCGCTGCGGGCACGCACCTGCTGGTGCGTGGTCGCGTCGAGGGCGGCGATCTGCGCTTCCGCTGCAACGTCGTCGGCACCACGACGGCTAACAGCGAGGCTCCACTCAAGGCCGCGCTGCCCGATGAAATCTTCGTCTTCGAGCGCCGCGGCGCGTTTCGCCTGAGCCTGCCCACCTTCCTCAACCTGCCCCCTTCGCGCGTCGGCCGTGCACTGCCCGAGCACAACGCGCGTCTGGTCGACATCTCGCACACCGGCGCCGGGGCCGTCGTGCCGGGCACCGTCGAGCCGGCGATCGACGACACCCTGCGCGTGCGCATCCAGCTGCCGGGCACCGTCATCGATGCCGAAGCCGAGGTGCGCTCGGTCACCCCCGGCAACGACGGCATCCGCGTCGGCCTGCAGCTCGGCCGCCTGCGCAGCCAGGACGAAGCCCATCTGGCGCAGGCGATCAACAGCCTCGAACGCCAGCTGATCCGCGCCGTACGCACCCGCCGCTGAGCGCCGCTCCCGCCCTCGCGGGCGTAGCATGACGGCATGCCCGTCCTGAACCCGACGCCGCTGCGGATCGACGCCCGTCTCGTCGACATCACCACGCTCGCCGTCGACG
>JBAZXW010000075.1:0-7235 GCA_041659605.1 Sinimarinibacterium sp.
AGGAACTGGTCGAGGTAGGCCGCTCGCGCCTTTTCGGTGGCATCCTGGTGTGCCTTCAGGAATCCGAGCTGCTCGCCGATGCGCAGCCAGTCGTTGTAGGCGATGCGCACCGTCTGACGCACGTCGCGGCAGGTCTCGTCACGCAGATTGCGCGCGACCAGCTCCAGTTCCTTGGTCTGGGCCACCGCGGCACGATCGGATCCGCCGTTGAACAGGTTGTAATTGAGCACGACCTCGGCGATCGCGTCGGTCGACTCGCCGGTGATGCGATCGATGTCGTCGCCGTACTCGCCGCGCAGACGCAGATCCAGCCGCGGGTGGTAGCGGCTGCGTCGATTGCGCACCTGCTCTTCGGCGGCGCGGATGTTCTCGACCGAGGCCGCCAGCACCGGACTGTCGGTATATGCCGTGTTCAAGGCGTCGTTCAGGCGTTCCGGCAACTTCTTCTTGCCGTGCTCGGACGGCTGCAACACGGGCGCCGGCCACTGGCCGACGACGCGCTGATACCGCGAACTGACGTCGTGCAGATTGCTTTTCTGCGTGAGCAGATTGGACTCGGCCAGGGCCAAGCGGCCGTTGGCCTGATCCAGGTCGACCGATCGGCCGACGCCGACACGCACCTTTTCCTTGATGCGCCCCAGCACATCGCGGTGGTAGGCCACGTTGTCTTCCGAGCGCGCCACCAGTTCGCGGAAACGGCGAACGTCCTCGTAAGCACGAATCGCTTCGAGCGTCGCGTTCTCCGCGGCATCCAGAAACTCGAAATAGCGGGTCCGCCGGACCTTGCCGAGCCGGGCGACGTCGCTGCTGGTACCCCAGCCGTCGTAGAGCAGCTGGGTGATCGTCAGGTTGACGCCGGCGATGTTGTAGTCGGTCTGCTGGTCGAGGCGCCGGATGTCGTGACGCTCACGCCCAGCCGACCCGCCGAGGTCGAGGTTCGGGTAATACCCACCGCGGGCCACATCCTCTTCCTTCTCGGATGCCAGCAAGGCGTGCCAGGCCGCAGCGACACCGGGGTTGGTTGAAATGGCTTCCTGCGCCGCGCCCGCGGCAGTGGTCGCCGGCTGCGCCCAGACCGGCACGCCGAACGCCGTCAGCAGCGCGGCAGCCAAGCTCGCGACCGCACGACTCTTCTTGATCGATATCGACACCATGTGCTCCACCTCTATTGGCAGGCCCCCCGGTGCTTCTTCTTGATTGGGCCGTTGCTCCGACGAAACCCGACGACGGTCGCTCGGTGAACAGCGGAACCACCTTAGAGTAAGTACAGTCCCCCGACAAGCGAGGAGGATGTTTAATCTAGTGCGCCTGCGTATTACCGCGATGCTTTGCGCGCTGTCGTGGGTGTTCGTAACCGGAACGCCGTCGGCGATCCATGACTGGGCAAAACTACAGGCGGTCGCACAGTCCCGTTATGGTCAGGGCGCGCTGCCGACCCTCTCGGACTGGCAGAACATGCTCGACCTCGCCCGCGCGGAACCAGTTTCCGTGAAACTGAGCCGGGTCAATGAATTCTTCAACATCCGCACGCGCTTCGAAGACGACATTGCCGTATGGTCGCAGGACGACTACTGGGCCACGCCGCTGGAGACGCTGGTACGCGGCAGCGGCGATTGCGAGGACTTTGCCATCGCCAAGTACGTGAGCCTGATGGAGCTGGGCATCCCGCAGAACAAGCTGCGCCTCATCTATGCGCGCGCGAATCTGCGCGCTTTCGGCGGCGCTTCGTCGCAGGCGCACATGGTGCTCGGCTATTACGAAGACCCGAACGGCGAACCGCTGATTCTCGACAACCTGTCGGGCCGCATCTCGCCGGCGTCCGCACGCCCGGAACTGACTCCGGTGTTCAGCTTCAACGGCCAGGGATTGTGGGCCGGCGGCCAGAAGGCCGGCGGCGATCCGACGGCGCGCCTGTCGCGCTGGCGTGACCTCCTCACGCGGCTCGGCAACGAGGGTTTCCGATGACATTCACATGCGGGGATTCAGCCTCCCCTGGAGAACGGCCATGTCCCTGATCCGCGAGCTGTGGCTTGCCATCACCGTGATGATGCTGCTCGCCTTCGGCGGCACCTTCGTCATCAGCACGGCGGCAGCCCGGCACTACTTCGAGCAGCAGCTGTTCGTGAAGAACGTCGACAACGCGACTGCGCTCGCACTGACGATGTCGCAGATCGACAAGGATCCGGTGACGATCGAGTTGCTGCTTTCAGCACAGTTCGACGTCGGCCACTACCGGCTGATCCGCCTGACCGATCCCGATGGGAAAGTGATCGTCGAGCGACGCAACGATGAGCCGATCGCCGGCGTGCCGGCCGCATTCGTCGCCGCTGTGCCGCTGCATGTGGCGGCGGGTGTTGCCCAGGTCCAGGACGGGTGGAAGCAGTACGGCACGCTGACGCTGGAGAGCCACGACCAGTATGCCTACGCCGGCCTCTGGAAGGGCACGCTGGAAATGCTCGGCTGGTTCCTGATCATTGCGGTGATCACCGGCGTCGTCGGCTCCACGCTGCTGCGCGTGATTCTGCGGCCGTTGCAGGCTGTGGTCGATCAGGCGGAAGCGATCGGCGCACGGCGCTTCATCAGCACCCCCGAGCCGAGAACCGCGGAATTCCGCAGGCTGGTTCGGGCGATGAACACGCTGTCGGGCAGAGTCCGCCAGATGGTCGAGGAGGAAGCGCAGCGCGTCGAGCACATGCGCCGTCAGGCGCAGATCGATCCGGTGACCGGCCTGATGAATCGCGAGACCTTCATTGCCTCTCTGGACGGCGTGCTGGCGAGCAACGACATCGGCGCATCCGGGGTCGTCGTCATTCTGCGAGTGCCCGGCCTTGCGGAGCTCAATCGCACGCTCGGGCGCCAGGCCGTCGACCAGATTCTGCATCGGGTCGGTGAAGGCTTGACGTCGGCGGCGGCCGATCGACGCGAGCGCTGGGTGCTCGCGCGCCTGAACGGTGCCGATTTCGCGGTCATGGCACCCGGCGAAACGGATGTCGCGGCGATCGCCGCGCAACTGGTGGCGAAGGCGCAGCTCGCGCTGGACCGTCCCGATTCAGCCGAACCGCCGCATCTGGCGACCGGCTGCACCGGCTACCACCGCGGCGAGTCGCGCGCCGGCGTACTGGTGCGTGCGGACACTGCACTGGCGCAGTCCGAACAATCGGGACAGTCCGTCGCCGTCGTCGCCGAGGACCAGGCGGGCGCGGCGGCGACTCCGACCGACCTCATGTCCTGGCGGGCGGCACTGGAAGACGGGATTCGACTGCACGGCGTGCAGCTGGGGCGTTACCCGGTGACGTCGATGACGGGCGAGATTCTCCACTACGAGGCGCCAGTGCGAGTCCGCATCGGCGAGGACTGGCAGCCGGCTTCCCGATTCATCGCCTGGGCCGCGCGCCTGGGCCTGATGCCGCGGCTGGACGCGCGCGTCATCGAAACCGCGCTGCGGCAGATCGAAGTGCAGAACTCCGCCGTCAGCGCGAACGTATCGCCCGAAGCGCTCTGTGACGCCGGCTTCGTGGATCAGGTCGCCGGCATGCTCAAGGAGGCCCCCGCAGCCGCCGCCCGGCTGTGGCTGGAGGTTCCGGAATACGGCGCCCTGCAGCACCTCGAGGAGTTCCGCAGACTGTGCCAGACGCTCAAGCCGCTCGGCTGCAAGATCGGCCTCAAGCATGCCGGCCAGCAGTTCGCGCGCATTGCAGAGCTGAACGACCTCGGACTGGACTATCTGAAGATCGACGGCTCGATCACCCATGGCGTCGAACAGAGCAGCGGTCATCAGGTCTTCCTGCGCGGCATGTGCACCGTCGCGCACGCCATCGGTCTGTTGACCATCGCAACGGGCGTGCGCGACGAGCAGTCCCTGAAGACGCTGGCAGAACTGGGCATCGACGGCGTCACCGGCCCCGCCGTGCACACCGGCTGAGATCGCCCCTGGTTATTGATCCGGCCTAAAGCGTTTCGTCGTCGTCGTCACCGAACAAGGTGAGACTGCGGAGCGAGCTGCGCAGGTGCTGCCTCGACAGCAGTTTGGCCTGTGCGCGCTCCGGCAGGTCGGTCAGGCGCAGCACCTCCTTCTGGATCAGGACGTCGACGAGGTCTTCGATGACGCGGATCAGCGCCAGATCGGATGCAGCCAGCGAAGCATTGCCTGGGACGATCGCGTGCATGAAGGCGGCGACGTCCGGATCGGTCGCGGCACAGCGCTCGCCATGGTCCGGCGCCGGCTCCCGGCTGATGGACACCACGTCCCCCTGGTCATCGCGTCGGACATAGACGCTGTCGCTGTGCGTGTCTGGCTGGTCGGTCACTTTTCGATCCTTGCATCGATCCGGCCGGGGATCAACTCCCGTGAGATCGACTCCGTGCGCAGGCCTTGGACTCTGCGGCCTGCATACAAGACTGCGGCGCCATCCCATCGCTGGAATGGCGCCGCACAGGTTTCGATGGAGCCCGCGGCGGGGCGCTCAGTCCGTGATCAGCTTGCCGTTGTTCACCAGGTTCTGAATGATCTGCTGATCGTTGCCGATCGACGTCAGGTCCACGCCCGCCAGCTCGATACGCTGATCGACGTGCCCCGGATCGAATCCGCCGGCGAAGCCGCCGGTGCTGCTGATGTGCACCAGCGTGTCACTTCCGGATGTTTCGAAGTGCAGATAATCCGTGAGACTGCCGGACTCCTCGCTTTGCAGCAGATCGCGCAGATCCAGCGCATCGCCGCCGCCGGAAACCGGCGCCGGATCGAAGCCGTTAATCGTGTCGACGGCCGGTGCGCCCGGCGTGCCGCGGTCCGCGAGGTGCCAGACGAAGACGTCCGGGCCATCGGTGCCGATGAGCGTGTCGCTGCCAGAGTCGCTGGACAGCCCTTCGCTGACGATCTCGAACTTATCATTGACAGCACTGGCAACGACGGTATCGGACGCATCGACTGCGACGGAGAAAGTATCGCTCGCCGTGTCGCCGTCTCCATCCGTAGCGGTCACCGAGAAATCAAGCTGGTAGTCGTCTGGATACGTCCTCAGTGTGTAATCCATCGATACACCGTCGATCTTGAACGCGTCGGTTCCGTGCGGTGACATCTCGATGTAGTCGACAACCTTGTCGGGATCAAAGGCAACCGTGATCTGCTGATCAGACCCCCAAACCTGACTTAGGGAGGCGGTGGACCCGTCGAGATACTGCACGGTGATATCCACCTGATCGTTCGCATTCCAGCCTGCGGTTGCTGCCGCATGGACGGTCAACGAAGTTACCGATGCCACATCGTCGGCGCTTTGATTGCTCCCATCGGGCTTGCGAACGTCAAAGCGCAGGACGTCGTCCTTGTTGCCGTGCAAGACGTTATCGTTAACGCCCAGATCGTTACTGGAGATCGTGATCGTCCCAGGCGATCCATTGCTAGTGCCCGTCAAGACAAGCTGGAACTGGTCCCCAAAGTTCGAGGCGTCAATGGTGTAGGAGGGCAGATTGCTACCTCCGGACACACCGGTCAACAGCGACGAGGTTGTATGCGTCGTGACCGGATCCGGCGTAACCAGATTGAAGTCGTAGCTGCCGTCGTCGTTGAGCTGGACCGTGAAGAACGTTTCAACTGTTGTGCCATCGAGGAACGTCGCCGTGCCCGTCTGCGTGTCCGCGTCGTAGGAGAACGAGAAGCCGTCTCTCGCATTGGTCCACGACAGGTCGGTCGGCATCGCACCATCGGCTCCCCCGACCAGATCGAAAGTCCCTGTATGCGTGTCCGCGACATTGCTGATCGCAAGATCACCCGCAGACACCGTCGGCGAGTCGTCGACGATGTCGACGGTGATCGCGCCGGTCGCCGTATTGCCGTTGGCGTCCGTCACCTGGTAGGTGAAGGTTTCCGCATTGTTCTCGGTGTGCGAGCCGTTGTCCGCATCCGGGCTTGTATCAAATGGCGTCGCCAACGTGTAGCTGTAGCTTCCGTCGGCGTTGAGCGTCAGCGAGCCGTAGCTGCCCGCTCCGCTGCCGACCAGCGCATACGTCAGCGCACCGGTTCCGCCCGTGACATTGTCGGTCAGCGTGCCGCTGACGGTCTCCGCCGGGCTGCCCGAGTTGCTGCCCGTTGCCAGTGCCGCCTCGTCGACCGAAACATCGTCGCTGGTCGCCACCAAACCGCTGTCGCCCATCGTGATCGTCAGCGTCGTGGTCGACGTGTCGCCGTCGCCATCAGCGATCGTATAGGCGAACGTATCGACCGCATCCGGCGGCGCCACGTTCGAGTTGCCGACGTACGTGTAACTGCCGTCAGCGTTCAACGTCAACGTACCATACAGACCGGCGATCGCGGCGCCCACACCGGCCACAAGTGGTGTGCTCGTGTTGCTTCCCGCCGCCACGCCCGTCACGCCACCCGAACCGTCGGCACCAAAAACGTCATTGGTCAGCACGTTGCCGATTACCGAGCCACCCTCGATGCCGCTGCCCAGATCAGCCACCGCCACCGGACCGTCGTCGGTGATGGCGATGTCCAGCGTCGCGCTGTCCGTGTCGCCATCCGAGTCGGTGACCGCCACGGAGAAGCTCTCCGCGTCTGGCACCGCGTCCGAGTGGTCGATCGCGCCATCCAGCGTGTAGCTCCAGGTGTAGACGCCGCCGCTGGCCGTCACCGTCAGGTCGCCAAAGGCGCCGTTGATCGTGTAGACACCGTCCGCCGTCACATCCGTGCCGCCCACCACCAGGCTCTGCAGGGCATCGCCGCCCGTGCTGATGTCGAAGCTGCCGCTCGTGCTCTCGCCGTCGCTCGCCGCGTTCGTGCCGCTTGCCAGCGCCGATTCGTCCACCACCGCGCCGCCTTCTTCCGTCGTCACTGTCACGTTCGGCACCGAGTCGGTGTCGACATTCAGGGTCAGCGTCGCCGTGTCGGTGTCGCCGTCCGCATCGGTGATCGTGTAGTCGATGACCACTTCGCCTTCGTAGCCCGCCGTCGGCGTGAAGGTGATGTCGCCGTTGGCCGCAAAGCCCACCGTGCCCGAGCCCGTCGCCAGCGTCGCACCGGTCAGCGTCGCCGGGCTGTCCGCACCCGACGCGTCATTGCCCAGCACGTTGTAGGTGAAGGCTGCGTCTTCGGCAATCGTGCCCGCGTTGTCGTCCACCGCCACCGGACCGTCGTCGGTGATGGCGATGTCCAGCGTCGCGCTGTCCGTGTCGCCATCCGAGTCGGTGACCGCCACGGAGAAGCTCTCCGCGTCTGGCACCGCGTCCGAGTGGTCGATCGC
>JBAZXW010000076.1:0-6402 GCA_041659605.1 Sinimarinibacterium sp.
GTGCCGTTTCCGCCGCGCCTGGGCCGCGCCGACGAATACGCCAGCCTCGCCCTGGAGATGATCCGCAATACCTACTTCAACGGCGAGACTGTCAGGCTCGACGGCGCTATTCGCATGCAGCCGCGCTAGAACTTATCGACGTCGGCTTCGAACAGCTTGCGCAGCGCCGGTCGTTCGACTTTCAGGGACGGCGTGCGCGGTAGCGCATCGACGAAGCGCCAATGCACGGGCACATGCGTCGCTGGCACATGCTCGCGCACATGCGCTTCCAGCTCCGCGATGCCTGGCGGCTTCGCGCCGGGCTTGAGCTGAATCGCTACCGCTGGAACCTGGCCGAGCCGTGCATCGGGAATCCCGATCGCGGCGGCGGCGGAAATCGCCGGGTGCAGCATCAGCGCGCGCTCGATCGTCTCCGGGAGGATCTTGAAGCCGCCGCGCATGATCGCGCCGTCGGTGCGGCCGCGATGGAACAGAAAGCCGTCCTCGTCGATCACGCCGACGTCCGCAGTGCGGATCCAGTTCGGCCCGATGCGCGGCGAGATCACCTCGAGCACGCCTTCGCAGCCGGGCGGCAGCACGGCACCGCTGTCCGGATCCGCCACGCGCAGCTGCGCGCCGGGAAGGGCGCGCCCGACGCTGCCGAACTTCTTCTGACCCCAGACCGCGTGCAGTTCCAGGGTCATCGCCGTGACAGGGCCGCCGAACTCGGTGGCGCCGTAGGAGAGAAGGATAGGGACGCCGTAACGCTCTTCGAAGGCCCGATGCACGCCCGGGTCGAGCGGCGCCGCGCCGGTGCCCAGGCGGCGCAGGCAGGCGAGGTCCGCAGGTGGGATGTCGGCTTCGAGCACCATCTGCACGCCGGCCGGCGGCAGGCCGCTGGCCTCCGGCCGATAGCGCAGCAGGTAGCCATGCCAGCCGGCGACGCTGAAACGCTCGAGAAGCACCGCGCGCTGGCCCTTGAGCAAAGGCGGCAGGGTGGTGTAGATGCCGGTGATGTTGCCGAGCGGAAAGAACAACAGGGTTGGCGGAGCTGAAGACAGATCTCCGGCCGGACCGCCGAGGTAGTGACGCGCGATCAGCTCGTAGCTGACGGCGAACGGTTTCGGCGGACCGGTGGTGCCGCTGGTGAGGATTTCGATCCGCGGCGGCACGACCTCGCCTGTTTCAGTCGTGGAGCTAGAACGCTCGAAGCCGGGCAGCGCATCGACGTTCATCCCGGTCAGCGCAGCGACAGCGATACCGTGCGCCTTCAGTACGGCCAATACGGGCGCGGTGCAGTCTTCGCCAGCGGCAACGAGCACTGCGGGGGCCAGCCGCTCCACGTCGCGCGCGATGGCCGCAGGCGACTGGAACGCGTAGATCATCCGTATCGTGCGGCGCTGCGCGATGAGGCCGAGCAGCGCTGCGATGGAGGCGGGGTGATTGCGCGGCACGAAGGCCACCGGCGCGCCCGCCGCCGCGCCGCTGGCTTCGAGCAGCACAGCGACGCCATCGGCCACGCGCCGCAATTCGCCCCAGGTGTACCAGCGCCCCTCGAACTCGATCGCCGGCTGTCCGGCCGGTCGCGCGAGGGCGGCGGTGCACCATTCTTCCAAGGGACGCATGGTGTCGCCGCTCCGCGTCGTTAAGAAGCGCGGATGCCGATCGCCTTGATCTCCAGGAACTCCTCGATGCCTTCGACGCCCCACTCGCGGCCCATGCCGCTGTGCTTGTAGCCGCCAAAGGGCAGGTCGCCGGTGATGGAGACGCCGCCGTTGACGCTGATCGAGCCGGCGCGGATGCGCTTGGCGACGCGCACGGCGCGCTCGGTGCTGCCGACTACGGCGCCGCCGAGGCCGTAGATGCTGTCGTTGGCGATGCGAATCGCGTCTTCCTCGTCCTCGTAGGGAATCACGACCAGCACCGGCCCGAAGATTTCCTCCTGGGCAATGCGCATGTCGTTGCGCACGTCGACGAAGCAGGTGGGCTCGATGAAGAAGCCGCCGCCCTTGTCGCTGCGAACGTTGCCGCCGGCGAGTAATCGCGCGCCTTCCTGCTTGCCGATCTCGACGTAGTTCTTCACGCGTTCGAGCTGACGCTTGGAGATGAGCGGGCCCATGATGCAGGTCGGCTCGTCGAAGTGGCCCCACTTGCTGGCGAAGCCGGCATAGGCCATTTCCAGGGCCTTCACTGCCTCCTGGTAGCGGCTGCGCGGCACCAGCAGGCGGGTCGGGTAGGCACAGCCCTGCCCGGCATGGAACACGACCATCGAACTCATCACCGCCATCGGGAAGTTCGGGGCGTCGTCCAGCACGACGTAGGCCGACTTGCCGCCCAGCTCCAGGAACACGCGCTTGAGAGAAGCGGCGCCGTTTTCCATGATCTTCTTGCCCACCGCGGTGGAGCCGGTGAAGGAGATCAGGTCGACGCGCGGGTCGCGGGTCAGCATCTCGCCGGCCATCGCCGGATCGGCCGAGGTGACGATGTTGAACACGCCGGGCGGGAAGCCGGCCTCGACCGCGAGCTCGCCCATGATCGAGCCCATCAGCGGCGTATCCGGCGCGGGCTTGAGGATCACCGTGCAGCCGGCCAGCAGCGCCGCCAAGACCTTGCCGACGTTGACGTACAGGGGCACGTTCCACGGCGTGATCGCGCCGACGACGCCCATGGCCTCGTGCGTGACCAGGCGCCGGGTGTCGAAGCCCTGCTCGGTGCGTACGCCGCGGTCCTCGTCCCACTTGACCCTGGGGAAGCACTCCAGCAGGCCGTCGGCGCCGGTGAGCGCGAAGTCCACCTGCGCGCGGAACGCGGCGCCGATCGCCGAGCCGGCCTCGATGCGCGCGATCTGCACCAGCTTCTCGCGGTTGGCGCGGAGCAGGTCGCGATACTTCTTCATCAGCTCGAAGCGGTAGGCGTGATTGCTCGACCAGTCCGTGGTGTCGAACGCGCGGCGCGCCGCGGCGATCGCCTCGTTGACGTCATCGGCCGACGCGTCTGCCGCCTTTCCGACCACTTCGCCGGTCCACGGGCCGATGTTGTCGTAGGTCCTTTCGCCGGTCGCGCGGCGCAGTTTGCCGTCGATGTACAGGCGGGCCTCTGGAAGCTTCACGTTCTGGCACTCCTCATGGATGGCGGCATCGGATGACGCGCTCTCTTGTTATGATCACCAGCGTTGACTACAACGTCAAGGCGAGTCCGTAGACAAGAGCGAGTTGCGCTTTGATATGAACTATAGTAGTTCATATATTGGCGGGCCGGAATTCGCCGCCGGCCCGCAAGCCCGCGCCGGCAATGGCCTCTGAGGACATGGCCCATGAGCGGTTGCAGGGGCGCGGGACGAAGCGGCTTTTGATCGTTCGAACGCCGTCCTGCTCGCGGCAATCCGCGGCTGCGCGTTCGTGATTGCTCGTCGTATGCCACCATCGTCGCAGCGTCTTGTACAGGTTTCCCTTGGGAGTCCTTCGTGCTTCAGCCGGAAAAGATGGCGAACAAGATCTACCAGCCTCATTTGTCGACGGCGAACGACGCCCGCGCGATACGGACGCGGGAGGCGCTGCGCCGGGCCTTGCTGGACCTGCTGGAGGTCAAGCCGCTGGAGCAGATCACCATCCGCGACATCGCGGCGGCGGCGGGCATCGGCTACACGACGTTCTTCCGTCATCACCCGACGAAGGAATCGCTGCTCGACGACCTGGCGGCGGAGCAGATCCGGCGCCTGATCAATCTCGCGTTGCCGGTCATGGATGCCAGAAACGCACGCGCGGCGTCCGAAGCCCTCTTCGCTTACGTGGACGAGCAGCGCTCCCTGTGGTCGACGCTGCTGACCGGTGGCGCCGCCGGAGCCTTGCGCGAGGAATTCCTTCGCATCACGCGGGAGATCGCGGTCACTTGGCCCGGGACGGGAACGTGGCCGCCGGTCGAAGTAGCCACGCTGCTGGTGGTCAGCGGAACGCTGGAGCTGCTGGCGTGGTGGTTGCGGCAGAGCAAACCTCTGCCGATCGAGGAAATCGCCGATATTCACCATCAGCTCGTCGTGCAGCCGACGATCAGCAGCTCCAGGAAAGGCGCGCGTCGAGCCGCGCCCCGCCACAAGTAGCGTCTCAGCCCGCTTCGGGATACACGGATAGATCGCCTGCATAGGCAATGCCGCCTGGCCAGAAGCGGCTGCCGCTGATCTTGTGGAAGTAATGCACCGTGCGTGCGATCGAGGCGGAGGTCGAGCGCGGCTGCATCGCGATGCCACTGGGGCTGCGGCCGCCGGCGCGGGCGCTGAAGTCGCGCATCGTGAAGCGCAGGTTGTCGGTCTGCTGCGCGCAGAGGACCAGCTGGTCGCCGGGGCAGTAGCGGCGCGGCTCGATCTGCAGGGGCGAGAGCTCGCCGCGTTTCATCGCCACGTGGCCGGGGACATTGATCACCTCGACGCTGTGCACCTCGTCGTAATACTTCTGGTACTCGGCGCGGCGGCCCGGCACGTAGTTGGCGAGGATGATGCTGACGCCCGAAAACGGCTCCGACTGCCGCCAGTTCGGGCTGGCTTTCCAGTCGGCGTACATCCGGTAGCTGTACAGGCGCTCGGTCTCGTCGTCGGCGATCCGGCCGGCATCGCGTGCTTCCGCGACCAGAGGACCCAGCGCGGGCAAGTCGATGGCCGGATCCGGAAGGTCGAAGTCGTAGACGCTGAGAAAGCGCCAGGGCTGCGGGACGTCCGGCATCATCTGTTCCGGCGTCACCTCGTAACGATCCGCTCCGACGAAGCCGCGCAGGCGCGCCAGCGCCTCGCGGTGGGGACCGTCGAACCAGAGGGCGTAGTCCGCGTCGCGGCCGGCCGGCACGTTGTGCAGATGGATGGTCGTATAGAGCGCCATGGCAGTCCTCGATCCGTCTCTGGGTCATGAAAAGTAGACAGCAGTGTTGTATGGTAGCACCATGGACGGCGACGGGATTGCGTCAGCCGTCCCAGCCCTTTGCGACCCCAGTGCGACCCCATTCCCGGAGCAACCATGACCCAAGCGACGTCCACTCCCGCAGCTCGCAGGCCGGCCCACGTGCCGGACGCTGTGGTTTACGACTTCGACATGTTTGCCGATCCGGCGCTGCTCGCAGATCCGCACGCGCGCATCCTTGATCTGCTGAAGAATGCGCCGCCGATATTCTGGACCCCGCGCAATGGCGGGCACTGGATGCTGCTGAGCCATGCGGCGAATTTCGATGCCTCGCGCGATGTCGAAAGCTTCTCCAGCGAGATCATCCCGCAGGTGCAGATCAAGGCGATGATGGCGAAACTGCCGCCGGGCTCGCCGCACATCCCGCAGCCGCTGCCGATCAACATCGATCCGCCCGAGCACGGCGCCTATCGCATGCCGCTGCAGCGCGCGTTCTCGCCCAAGGCGATGCTGGCGCTCAAGGACAGCATTCGCGAGTTGGCCGGCAACCTGATCGAGGCGATGAAGCCCAAGGGTGCGGCGGATTTCATGGTCGATGTGGCCGAGCCATTGCCGGTGCAGATCTTCCTGAAGATGTTCGGCCTGCCGCTGGAGCGCCAGCAGGAGTATCGCGCGTTGGTGAAGGAGCATCTGGCCGGCTTGAACAGCCACGACGTGCAGAAGATCGTTGCGCGCATGCTCAAGCTCACGGCGATCATGCGCCAGACCGTTCTGGAGCGTAAGGAAAACCCGAAGGACGATCTGATCAGCCTGCTGTGGCAGAGCCGCATCGGCGACCGGCCGACCACGCTGGAGGACATGGAGAACTACTGCGTCGTGCTGTTCGCCGCCGGCCTGGACACGGTGATGAACGGCATCGGGCACGGCGTACGACATCTGGCGGCCAACCCCGGACTGCAGCGCCAGCTGCGCGAAGACCCCAAGCTGATTCCATCTGCGGCAGAGGAGCTGCTGCGCCGCTACACCTTCACTGTGCCGCCGCGCCGCGTCGCCAAGGACATGGACTTCCAGGGCGTCACGATGAAGGCGGGCGATCGGGCCATGCTGTTCCTGCCTGCCGCCGACCTGGATGCCGCGGAGTATCCGCAGCCCGAGCGCTACGACCTCAAGCGCGAGAACAACGTCCACATCGCCTTTGGTGCTGGGCCGCACCGCTGCCTCGGATCGCATCTCGCGCGCATCGAGCTGCAGGTGGTCTACGAAGAACTGCTGGCGCGCATGCCGGAGTTCCGGCTCGACCCGGACCGGCCGGCCAAGTTTCACGGCGGACACGTCGTGGGCCCGGAAACGCTCTGGCTCATCTGGGATGCCAAGGTCTGATTGGTCCGCGCAGCCTTATCGTCAAGGAGAACCGTGCCATCTGCCTGCACATCGGTGCCGGCAACCCGGCGCCGCACGCCTCGATGGAAACGCCGATCGAAGCCTGGATCACGACCATGCCGATGTCGATCGCCACCGGCGCGGCGGACTGGCTCAACCT
>JBAZXW010000077.1:0-6363 GCA_041659605.1 Sinimarinibacterium sp.
ATCCGTCACTACAACAAGCAGGCCAAGCCAGTGAAGTGGAAATATTTCGACACGTCACGGCGCATTACTCCTGAATCAATTGTTACAGTCCACTAGTTCCTCGCACACATCCTCGTCGAGATCACCCGCGCCGACGGCTCGCCGGTCATGTGCGCGACCTCCGAAGGTCCGTACATGTTCGTCGACCTGCCGCCCGGGCAATACCGCATCCTGGCCGAGACCGACGGCGGTCGCGCGATCGAGCGCACCGCCAATATCACCGCCGGCGGGCACGTCGACCTGCCCCTGGTCTGGCCGGCGAGCGCCGGCGCGCACTGAGCATTTACTGGCGCGGCGTAGTTCGTAGCCTGGGCGCAGCCCGGGGCGGATCGCGCCGGTGTTCCCCCGGGTTTCACCCGGGCTACTCGCTACAATCCGGGTTGGACCGGACCCGGAAACCGCCATGCCGAAGATCGACCACAGTGCTGCGCAACGCGGATCGGGGAGCCGCTACCCTTCGCCCTACGACGAGCCCTGCCGCACGCGCGCGTGGCAGAAGCTCGGCGATGCGGCGGGCTTGACGCAGTTCGGCGTCAATCTCGTGCGGCTCTCTCCCGGCGCGTGGTCCAGCCAGCGGCACTGGCACTCGCACGAGGACGAGTTCGCCTACGTGATTGAAGGCGAGGTGGTCCTCGTCACCGATGCCGGCGAAGAAACGCTGTACGTCGCCGACTGCGCCGGCTTCAAGGCCGGGATGCGCGACGGTCATCATTTCCAGAACCGCAGCAACCGCGATGCCGTGCTGTTGGTCGTCGGTGCGCGTAGCGATGAGGACCACGGCGAGTATCCGGACATCGACCTGAAGTTCGATGCCGGACGTTATTCGGGCCGTGGCGGCTACAGGCACAAGGACGGGACGCCATACTGAACGTACGCGGCAGTTCGCGGGGCCGCGAACCAGCAGGGGGTGGGGAATGCTCGACGACCAGGACCCGGAGTTCAAGCGCAAGGCGGTCGCGGCGCTGCTGACACCGGCACACCAGCGCACGGCCGAGCAGATCATGCTCGTGGCACAACTCAAGCCGGAGTTGGTACAGGAACAGACGCAGCCCGATGTGTCCGTCTGGACCTTGGAGGAGGGTGATCCGCCCTGGCTGCGGGCGCTCATCGGCGTGCTGCTGTTCGGATTGTCGCTGCCGCTGACGCCTGTCCTGATCCGTTCGGTACTTCACACCGAGATCGATCAACTCAGTTTCGCCGGTTTTGTCGTGCTGCCGGCGGCCTGGCTTGCCGCCTGCGTGTTGCTCGGATTCGGCTATGCCGGAACGAGATGGCTGACAAGGGACCGGCCCGGGATGCGCTTCTTCATCGACGGCGTGCTCGTCCTCATGCTCGTGCATACCGTCTACGGCTGGACACGGTAGGACGTGCCCACGGAAGCGGAGGCCGTGCCGCCGCATCTCCAGGGCGGCGAGAGCGGGCAGCGGGCAGGGAAAGATCGATATCGTCCGCCGCCTGCTCGACAAGGGGGCGTCGATCAATCTGCGCGACAACAATGGCGAGAACGCGCTGACTTATGCCCGGAGCAATATCGCTGTCATCGGGTTGCTGGCGGAGCGGGGCGCAGACCCGAATGTCGTCTGGCAGGACGAATCGGTCTGGTATCACCTGCGGGAGGCCGATGCCGACGCCGTTATCGCGATCGCCGGCAAATTCGCTGAAATCACGCTGCCGGTCGATGCCAAGGGTCAACCGAGAATGGGGCCGCTGCATGTCTTCGCTGAGCGATGCGATCAGCGGCTGGTGACGTGCGGATGTCTGAAGATCGGGAACCGGCCGCCTCAAGGCAGCGGATTCTGCTCGACGAAGGTCCGTAGCGCGTCGAACTTGGGCGCTCTGCTGCGAGCCTGCGTCGGGAACTGCAAGGCCCCCCAGCGGCCATAGCGGCTCCAGCGATCGCAGTGCACGAAGTGCATGAACGGCTGGCCGGTGCGCGCCTGCCAGTCGCGCAGGTAGCGAAGATAGATGCCCTTCATGCGGGCGTCGCGGTTGACGAGAGTGAGGATCCGGTTCAGATCGGTATCGTTCTCGAAGCCGAAGACACCGACGAAGTGCTGCCCGCCTTCGTAGCTGACCAGCGGAATGCCGGTTCCATCCAGCTCCGCGAGCTGATCGTCGATTGTGCGTTCGATCGAGGCGAGCGAGCCGTAGTCGAGCTCGGCATTGTTGTCCTGCTCCAGCCAGATGAACAGCCCGTCGACGCCCAGCGCCTTGATTTCGGCGGCGTCGGCCTCGTCGGCGACGCTGACACCGAAGTATGGTGCGATGGCGAAGGCGTCGGTGAGCGCAACGGCATCTTCGTGATCCAGGATCGTCTGCGTGAAGAACGGGATCACCGCCTGCGTGGCCAGCACCCGACGGATGCGCGCAGTGCCGCCGAATTCCTCTTCGATCAGGCGGAACACGGCCTGGGCACGGTCCGAGTAATAGCGCAGCATGCCGATCGTGGTGTCGTTCTCCGGCTGGTCGAAGCCCAGCTCCTCGCCGCGGTCGGTCGCATAGCCGGTCTGCTCGAAGATGGAGTTCCAGACCTCGTTGGAATACTCGAACCAGGCCACGCGGCCCGGCTCAAGCCGGTCACGCACGACGCGCGCGAACCGGCGCACGTAGTCGTCGCTGGCCAGATGCGGGATGTTGAACCAGGGATTGGCGTTGAGCCGGTTGGCGAGGTCGATCATGACCTCCAGGGGCACGCCCGCATCGGTCGACCAGAACGCATCCGCGACGCGAGGGCGATCGGCGAAGGCCTGCTGCGCCGAATTGTTGGTGCGCATCCAGTCCATGAAGCGCAGCGAACCGTAACCGGACAGCCGCGACAGGAACAACGGATCGAAGCGCAGCGTCGCCTGATAGCGCTCGAACGAACGGTACTCGCCGTCAGCGCAGTCAGCCGCAGAGCCCACGACGACGCGCGGTTTCGACGCGCACACGCCGCCGGACGGCGTCAGGCGGATGCTGCGCAGCGGATTGTCGGGGTTTGTGCTCTGCAGCGTGATGATCAGCGTCGCCTCGGTGCGGGCGTCGCCGCCGAGCAGGCGGATGACATCGCGGCCGGGCTGCTGGCTCAGAACTTCGACGCGGCCGTCGTAACGCAGGCTGCCTTCTCCGGCGTAGCGCAGCACCATGCGTTTGTTGGCGAGGCCCGGATCGGCCGGCAAGCCCGTAAAGAGCACCGTGCGCGCGACCTGATCGGACAACAGGCTGCGGACGTCGTCGTTGGCGTCGAGATCAAGCGCGCGGCCGTCGTCGAAAGTGAAAGTCTGGTCGTTGCCGGAGATCCACGCTCGCGCCTGCTTGAAGCGGTTGATGAAGGGATACTCGGCGGTGTAGTCCGTCACCTGTGCGAGGTTGGTACCGGCGGGGGATGCGCCCCACGCGGTGCCGGACCCGGCCAGCAGGAATAAAAGGACACCGAACAGCAGCGTGGTCTTCATGGCAGCCCCCTCGCGCGTTCATTCAACGTGCAGCACGCGCCGGTGGATTAACGCAGGTCCTGCCGCTGTGCGCTGGGAAGTGCATCACGCCGGAAAGGGGGACACGGGTGCGCGTCCTCCCCGCGATTTAGCGGTCGGTCATCGCCGCCAGCTTGCGCGCTATGTCACTGCGGGAGCCGCGGCGCGGAATCCAGGTAGCGGCTCGAACCATTGCCAAAAGGCGGCATCGGGCGCCCAGACGTCGCGGATGAGCAGAGGTCGGCGCCGTGGATCCTTCGGCCTGAGTTCAATCACTGGGTGGCGCTTCGACTGGCTCACAAGGCTCGCCGTGCCAATCTCGTCGCGACGGAGGATTTGCGTGGCCATCAGCCCGTGAAGTTCCAAGGTATTGGCATGCAGGGTGATATACCGGCGCTGCGCAGCGGTCACGAGGCCTGCGCCCGTCAGCGAAACGGCGATGCCGGTGGCCTGAACCACGAACACCTCGGTATCCAGCTCCGGCGTGGCGGCGAGCATGATGGCTAGGGCGATGCCGTACACGATCATGCGTACGCTGGCGGCGATAGAGATACCGGAGAGCTGCAGCCGGTACCGACGGGGATATGTCGGCCCCTGCCTTACCTCCGGCGCGGGGCGGCTGAAGCGCAGAAGGACCAGCTCCAGCGCGATGACCAGCAGACCGAGCGCCTCCCACGCCCGTCTGCCGTAGCCGGCAAGGAACGTTCGGTAGTTTTCGATCTTCTTTAGCAAGGGCCGGCTGAAAGTCTTGCCCTCAAAGGCCCACTGGTCGCACTTGACTCGCCATTGGGCCGTATCCCAATAAGCCACTGACTCGCTCGGTGTTGCCGCCCAGCGCCCTAGGGCAGCGTAGGTTTCGCGAACCCCCGCGAGACAAGCGATGCCGTGAAAAGCGTCGCTGTTCCGACGATCGGGGTAGGCACGGAGGATTTCGTCGTAGCTCCGCTTCATCTGCGGCCAGTGGGCGCCGGTCAGATTCAGGACATTGATCGGGCTATCGCTTCGGCGCGCCAAGTGGAAGTAAATACGGCCGTAGATCTGCTGGCCGTCGCCGGGCTCGGTATAGCGCAGCGCTATGCGTACGTATCGTTGCACGAGTTCCTCGGACCCGCCCCATTTAGGCAGCATCGCGGTGGCAGCCGCAAAGTGGATCGGCAGGTAATAGCCATGCTGGGGCAAGGCGCTTTCAGCCAGTGCCAGGATTGCTTCGTGGTCGGTGCCCTGCTGGCTTGCGACCCCTATACGAAGCGCATGCCATTCCGGATCGCTCGCAGCCACGTCACGATGGCGGTCGAGGAGCTCGCGCGCCTGCTCGATGCGCGCGTTATAGGGCGGAAAGCGATCCGCTGTGACCGTATTGGCATAGCCGGGGCCGCGAAAGGCCCAAGCGTGGCCTATGGACAGCTTCGCGGCGACGATCACAGCCGTCGGGGAATCGGGGTCGGCGCTGAGCCAGTCGGCTGCGATGGTTTCCAGGCGGGCCCACTCCGGATCCGACGGATCAGTCGGGCCGATCCCGTCCAACCCGTAGTACACGAGCGAGAGCTTGGAAATACCGGCAGGAGTTCGCTCACGGCTGTCGCGGAAGGCTGTTGCCAATCGGTCGAAGCCGTCGACGTCACCGTGGCGAATCAGAATCCGAGCATCGTCCATGATCGAATCGCGCAGAGTCGCCTCGCTGGCCCGTGCTTCCGCGAGGGCCGACAGCAGGATCAGTGCCACGGTTGCGAGCGTTCCCGAACTGCGCATGTCGGTCACTCGGCTGAGCGCGTCGACCCTCGACGCAGTGACGCAGCTCCCGTTGTCGAGCGGCGCATAGGCGGGATAGCGCAGCTATCCGCCGGCCGCCGCCAGCTTGCGCCCGACGTATGCGACCATGTCGTCGAGTGTCTGCAGCTGCGCGTAGTCGGCTTCGGGGATGTCGACGCCCAGGCGCTTGTGCAGGGACGTCAGCAGGTTGAGGAAGTCGACGGAATCGATGTCGAGCTGTTCGCGCAGGCTGCGCTTCGAATCAAGCGGGGCGGACGCGGCTTCGGGTGCGATGGCGGCGAGGGCGTCGACGACGGTGGCGCGGATATCGGATTCGTTCATAGTTTCTCCGGGCTCTGCAGCCAGCGTTCGATGGCGGCGAGGAACAGGCCGCCGCGGTGGCCGTCGCCGACGCGGTGATCGGCGGCGAGTGTGGCCTGCACGACCGGATGCGCGGCGATGCCGCCGTCGGCGGTGACGACTGGTTTTTGCGCGACACGGCCGAAGCCGACGATCGCGACCTGCGGCGGGTAGATCACCGGAAACACGGCATCGACGCCGCGCTCGCCCAGGCTTGTGACAGTGATCGTCGCGTCGGCCATCTCGGATGCGCGCAGATGGCCGCTGCGCGTGCGGGTCACCAGGTCCTGGAACGCGCGCATCGCGTCGTCGATGCTGCCGCGGTCGGTGTCGTGCAGCGCGGGAGCGATAAGGCCACCAGCGCGCAGCGAGATGGCGACGCCGACGTGGATGCCGCCGGCCGGCACGAAGGCACCGTCCTTGTAGAATCCGTTGAAGTCCGGGAATTCGGTCAGCGCTTTGGCAACCGCGCGCACGAACAGCACGCCGGCGAGCAGGCGTTCGGTCACCGGACGTTCGCGGTTGTAGGCGGAGAGCCAGTCGAGCGCGGTCCTCAGGTCGATTGTCGTCGCGAGGTAGTAGTGCGGGATTTCGCGCTTGGAGCGCGTCATCGCGCTCGCGATTGTGGCGCGCATGTCGGGGGGCGCGGCCGGCTGTTTGTGAGCGGCGGTCCCCCCCTCACCCCGGCCCTCTCCCCCCTCGGGGGGAGAGGGAGATGAAACACCCGTGGCTGATGCGCGAGCACGTTCGACGTCTTCGATGA
>JBAZXW010000078.1:0-3863 GCA_041659605.1 Sinimarinibacterium sp.
CAGCGACCTGCAACGCGCAGCCGTCGCGGGCGTGCTGCTGCAGGCCGGCTTCTTCGGCTTCACCTATGCCGGCATGCGCGCCGGCGTGCCGCCGGCCGCCGCGGGTTTGATCGCCGGGCTGATGCCGCTGACGACCGCGTTCGGTGCCGCCGCCCTGCTCGGCGAAAAGCTCGGGCGCCACACCGCGCTGGGCTTCGTACTCGGCCTGAGCGGCGTGCTGCTGGTGATCGGACCGAAATTGGCGCAGCCCGGCTCGATCCTCGGCTATGCGTGGATGGCCTGCGCGCTGCTGTCGCTGAGCCTGGGCACGCTGCTGCAGAAACGCCATGCGAGCCACCTCGATCCGCGCCTGTCGCTGCTGGTCCAGCTGAGCGTGTCGCTGATTGCGCTGCTGCCGTTCGCGTGGGCGCTCGAAGGTCTGCACGTCCAGATCTCGGCCGGCTTCGTCGGCGGGCTGCTGTGGGTGATCCTGGTGAATTCCTGTGCCGGCCTGCTGCTGTACCTGTGGCTGCTGACGCACGGTGCCGCCGGCCGCGTCGCCGGACTTTTCTACCTCGTGCCGCCGGTCACGGCCCTGCTCGCCGCAGCGGTGCTCGGCGCCGAGTTCGGCGCGCGCGAGATGGCCGGTTTCGCGCTCGCTGCGCTCGGGGTCTGGCTGGGACAGCGGCGCTGAATGGACTGTATGTATTGACAGCCATCGTGTCCTTGGGTAACTGTATGCGCATACAGCTCTCTGGAGACCCCCATGGACCCGTTGACGCCCCGCCAGGCCGAGATCCTCGATTTCATTCGCCGCCACATCGTCGCGCAGGGCATGCCGCCGACGCGCGCGGACATCGTCGCCGCCTTCGGCTTCCGTTCGCTGACCGCCGCCGATGATCATCTGCGCGCGCTGGCACGCAAGCAGGCGATCGAACTGGTGCCGGGCGCCTCGCGCGGCATCCGCGTGCTCGGACACGTGCTCGATGGGGGCGACCCCGCGAACGAGGAATCGGGGCTGCCGCTGGTGGGCCGTGTCGCCGCGGGGGCGCCGATCCTGGCGCAGGAGAGCATCGAGGCCCACTACAAGCTCGACCGCAGCCTGTTCCGCCCGCAGCCCGATTTCCTGCTGCGCGTGCAGGGTTGGTCGATGCGCGATGCCGGCATCCTGCCCGGCGACCTGCTCGCGGTGCAGCGCACGCGCACGGCGCAGAACGGCGAGATCGTCGTCGCGCGCCTGGGCGAAGACGTCACCGTCAAGCGCTTCGAACGCAAGGGTGACCTCGTGCGCCTGCTGCCGGCGAATCCGGACTTCGCGCCGATCCGCATCGACCTGTCGCGCCAGGAGCTGGTCATCGAAGGCCGCGCCGTCGGCCTGCTGCGCACCGGCGGCTTCAGCGGTCCGGCGCCGGCACCGATCAGCGCACCGCAGGATTCCGCGGCGGCATGAATTCAGTCATCACAGTGATGCTTGCATCTGCTGAGACTCCAGATATGGCAACCGATCTCATAGTTCGCAACGTCGACAAAGACGTCGTGTTTGCACTCAAGCGGGCAGCCGCCACGCATGGACGCAGCGCCGAAGCCGAACATCGCAAAATCTTGCGCGCTGCCCTGATGCGGCCAGCCCGGCGCGCACTCGCTGAAGTGCTCGCGAACATGCCCAACATCGGAACGGAAGCGGACTTCGATCTATGACAGCGCTTGAGCTGAGCATGGAAGCATTGTTCGATCAGACCATGACCCGGCATTCGGACAAGACCCTGTCTCTCGATCGCGAATGTGCCGCGGTCTGGGGCTCGTTGATGGCACGCAGTCCGCACCACCCCATCGACAAGCAGATCGCCGCGATTGCGCTCATTCATGATTTGTCCGCGGTGACTCGCAACGTCGACGACTTCAAAAGCACTGGGGTCAAGCTGCGCAATCCATTCCGTTGAGGCACGAATGAACCGCGCCGCCATCCCGCAATCGATGCTGCGCGATCCGCGCCTCTGGCGCGGGTCGGGTGCGGCGCCGCTGCGTGCGGAATCCACCGGCCACGCCGCGCTCGACGCGGTGCTGCCCGGCGGCGGCTGGCCGCTGGGCGCGGTCAGCGAAATCCTGCATCCGTGTCCCGGCGTCGGCGAGCTGTCGCTGGTGCTGCCGCTGCTGGTGCGGCTGACCGGCGAGGAACGCCACGTCGCCTTCATCGCGCCTCCCTGCCGCCCGCATGCCCCGGCGTGGGCGGCAGCCGGCGTGCGCCTGCATCGTCTGCTGATCGTCGAAGCCATCCCCGAGACGGATCGGTTGTGGGCGACCGAACAGCTGCTGCACGCCGGCGCCGCGGCGGCGCTGCTGTGGTGCGAAACCGTCGAGACGACGGCGCTGCGGCGCCTGCAGCTCGCCGCGGAGCGCGGCGGCAGTGTCGCGCTGCTGTTGCGGCCGCTCGCTGCGGAACGCGAACACTCCGTGGCCGCGCTACGCCTGCGCGTCACGCGCCGTGCCGGCGTTGCCGAAGTCGATGTGCTGAAATGCCGCGGCGCCCGCCCGCCCGGGCGCTACGCGGTCGGTCAATGAGCGTGCGGCCATGCTCTGGCTGTGCCTGCATCTGCCGCAGTTGCCCGCGGAGGGCCAGGGTCTCCGCGATCCGCTCGATGTCGTCACCGACAACCGCGGCGCACAACGCTGGCTGATCACCGCCGCGGCCGGCCTGCCGGTGGGCACGGCGCTGGGCGACGCGCTCGCCCGCCAGCCCAGCTTGCGCGCACATCCGCGCAGACCGGCGGCCGAACGCACGACGCTCAAGGCGCTGGCCCACGGCCTGTATCGCTACGGCAGTCCGGTCGCCGCCGAGATCCGCGAACTGCCGGAACCGGGGCGCGCGCCGCAGGCCTGCGTCTGGATCGAAATCGGCGCGAGCCTGCGCCTGTTCGGCGACATCGACGGCGTGCGGGCGCGCATCTGCGCTGATCTAGTCGAACTGCAGCAGTCCGCACAGCTGGGCATCGCCCCGACTCGCGGCGGCGCCGCACTGCTGGCACGCGCCGGTCTTGCCGCAGCGGTCACGACGATCGCGGACTTGCAGCACCGCCTCGCCGCGCTGCCGGTGTCCTTGCTGCCGTGGCCGCAGGCCTTGCTCGATGCGCTGCACGGCATGGGCTTGCGCCGCCTCGACGCTCTGTTCGCGCTGCCGCGCGCCGGCTTCGCCCGCCGCTTCGGCGCGCAGGCGCTGCTGGAACTGGACCGCCTGCGCGGCCTGGCATCCGATCCGGTGCGCGCGATCACGCCGCCGCCGCGCTTCCGCCGGCGCTTCGAACTGCCCGGAGAGGTCGAGAACATCGAAGGCCTGCTGTTTCCGCTGCGGCGCATGAGCATGGAACTGCAAGCCTGGCTGCGCGCCCGCGACACCGGCCTGCACAGCCTCGAACTGTGCTGCGAGCATGCGCAGCGCCGGCGCAGCGCCTTCAAGCTGCGTTTCCTGGCGGCGCACCGCGACGGCACGCGCATCTTCGATGCGCTGCGCGAACGCCTGAACCGCGCGCCGCTGCGGGCGCCGGTACGCGCGCTGACGCTGCGGGTCGACGACATCGGGCCGGTCGCGAGCGGCCAGACCGAGCTGTTCGACAGCGCCGCCGAGCGGCAGCTGCAGTGGAATGAGACGGTCGAACGCCTGCTCGCACGGCTGGGCGAAAACGCACTGTGGACACCAGAAGCGGTTGAGGATCACCGGCCGGAGCGGGCCGGTGCCACCCACAAAAAGCCTGTAGGAGCGGCCCATGGCCGCGATGGCACGACAAATCGCGGCCATGGGCCGCTTGTATGTTAGTGGGGTCAGGCGAAAGCCTGTCGGGGTGGAGGGACCAAGGCCGCATCTGGCGATTGCACAGACCGTAGGAGATATC
>JBAZXW010000079.1:0-3407 GCA_041659605.1 Sinimarinibacterium sp.
GAAGATCTGGATCACCTGGTTGATGACGCCGTACTGCTTGTGGAACATGCCGCGCCAGGTGAGCGCGGTGATGTAGTTCGGGATCGCCCAGGGCAGGATCAGCAGCACGCGGTAGACGTTGGTGAAGCGCAGGCCCTTGGTATTGAGCGCCAGCGCCAGCGCCAGCCCTACGCCGACGCCGATGGCGACGTTGCATACCGTCCAGGCGATGGTGATGAACAGCGTCCAGTAGAAATTCTGGTAGTTGATCACCCAGCCGCCCTCGGTGCCGCGTACCACCTGGAAGTCGCCGAGGATGGTGACGTAGTTCTTCAGGCCGACCCACAGCTCGCGCAGCGACAGGTTCTCATTGAACAGCGTGGTATCGGTGAACGACAGTGTCACGCCATAGACGAAGGGGAAGAACACCAGCACCAGCATGCCGAGAATCGCCGGGGTCACGTAGCCGTAGGCGATCTTGTGTTCGGTGAGTGTCTGCCGCAGCCGCCGCGCATAGCCAAGCGCGACGAAGCTGAGTAGGAGCAGGCTGAGCGCCAGATTCCCCCACAGGCTGCGCGCCAGGCGCGACTCGCGCGCGCCCAGCTCGGCCGCGAGCGCGCCGCGGGCAAGGGCGCCGTCGCCACCGATGATGCCGCGCGGCCGCTGATACTCGTCCACGTCCCAGCGGTTGCCCGTCACCGGCCCCGTGGCGTCGATGGCGATCGCTCGCGTGGCGCCCTCGAACGCTTGCTTGATGGTCGTGAACTGCTGCGCCAGCTCGACGGCAAAGGCCTGGTGCCGCACGCCGAGCTTGGCCAGCCCGTCGCCGGCCTGGCCATAAAGCGCCGCGCCCAGCAGCAGCACCGCGACGCTGTACTGCGCCCATGGCCTGCCGGGCGCGGCCGCGCGGCTGCGCAGCCATCCGCTGACAAGCAGGAACAGCGCAAACGGTGCCGCGATCGCGGCTGCTGCGCGGCCGATGGCCGGCGGCAGCACGGGCGCGGCGACGCGCTGCTCCACCTGCACAAAGCCGAGCACCTTGCCGTCCACGGCATACGGTGCCGCGACTTGCAGCCGCTTGCGGTCGAGCCGCGTGATGTCGATCTGTTTCTTGCGGAACACGCCTTCCGCCGTGTTGGTCTCGACACTGGCGCGCAGACTCTGGCCGAGGTCGTAAAGCGACTTCTCCTCGCGTGCAAGCCGTCGCGGCAGCGGCGCGGCGTCGCGCGGGTTGGTCGAGGCCAGGAACATCGCGTCGGCGCTGCGCACCACACGGATCGCGACGATGTCGGGAAAGCGCGCCGACCACGCGACCGTGAGCGCCGCCAATTGCGGCGCGGCGCTGTCGGGCGCGGCTGCCTCCAGCGTCGCCACCTGATCGGCCAGCGCCATCGCCTGCATTACCACCTCGCGCTCCTGGCGCTCGGCCAGCATCTCGTCCTGCGCCTGGGTGAAGAACCACTCGCTCAGCAGCACGCCTGCAGCCGCGGCCAGCAACAGGCCGAGCGTCACAGGCTGTGTGACGAGCGCGCGGAGATTCACCTGCTCTTTCTCAAGGCGGCGACGTCCTTCTCGACTGCGGCCTGCGCCTTGTCGAGTGCGACGCCTGGCGTGGCGGCGCCGCGCACGATCGTGTTCATGGCGGTGGTGGCCGGCGACCACATCACGGTCATCTCGGCGAAGTTCGGCATCGGCGTCGCCGTGTCGAGCTGCTTGCGGAAGGCGGCGAGCACCGGGTCGTCAGCCACGGCCTTGTGCGTGTACACCGCCTTGTTGGTGTGCAGCTGCCGGCCCTCCACCGTCAGCACCAGACCGGCGTCCTCCGACACCAGATAGCTGGCGAGGTCGTAGGCCGCCTCCTTGTGCTTGGAGCTCTGGGCCACGTAAACGCCTTCGATCGTGAGCCAGGGCCGCATCGGCTTGCCGCCGGCCTCGTCGATGGCCGGCAGCGGCGCGAGCCCGTAGTCCACGCCAGGCGCGATCTCGCCCAGAAACCACGGCCCCGAGAACACCATCGCCGCCTTGCCGTCGTTGAACAGCGAGGTGATCAGCGCGCTGGACGGTTCTGCCGGAAGGATCGCGTCCTGGTGAATCCACTTGAGCAGCAGTTGCATGGCCGCGACGTTCTCGGGCGCGTTCAGCGCCGGCTTCGGTCCCGGGTCGAATGCGCGCCCGCCGAAGGCATTCTGGAGGGCGGCGTGGAAGTAGTAGTCGTTGTAGGCGTAAGCGAGGCCAAACCGGCCGACGGCCGCGTTGGTCAGGCTCTTCGCAAGCTTGACCAGCTCGCCCGAGGTCGCGGGCGGTGTCTTGACCAGCTTCTTGTTGTAGATGAGCGTGATGCTCTTGTAGTTGAGCGGCAGCCCGTACACCGTGTTGCGATAGGTCATCGCCTCCAGCATGTTCGGCAGGAACTGCGCGCGGGTCTTGTCGTCGATGAAGAAGCTGATCGGCTCGACCGTGTTGCCGCCCTCGACCCAGCCGCCGAGGCGGTCCTGGGCAAAAATGAAAACGTCCGGGCCCTTGCCCCGCGGCACAGCCGCAGTGATCTTGTCGGCGTAGGCGTCGTACGGCACCGCGAGCGTCGTCACCTCGATGCCTCTGGCTGCCGCCTGCTGGTTGTAGCTGGTGATGACCTTCTCGAATGCCGCCTTCTCCTTGCCGCGGTAGGCGTGCCATACCGTGAGCGTCGTCGCGGCGGCCTGCGCCTGCATCACGCTGGCGACGAGGACCAGCGTCAATACGGCTTTCAGCAGATTTGTTCTCATGTCTGTGCTCCGGGTTGTGCGTCGTCCGCGTGCGCGCCGCCGAGGCGCTGCTCGGTCTGCGGGTCGAACAGATGAATCTTGTCGGCGTTGAGTGCGAGCCGGATCTTCTGGCCCATTACCGGCAGCTGGTGGCTTTCGAGACGCGCGAGGATGCGTTCCTTGCCGCTGCGCGCATGCACGATGATCTCGTGCCCGAGCGGCTCGAAAATCTCGATCACGCCGTCGAACTCCACCGCGGCCTTCCAGTCCTGCTGCCCGGCCTCGGAGATATCCTCCGGCCGTATCCCGAGCGCGAGCGGCTTGCCCCCATAGGCCGCGGTCAGCTGCCGCCATTGCGGCGGCAGCGGCAGCGTGAAAGCAGCGTGCTGGAGTTGCCCTCCGTCCTCGCTCAGCGTCACCGACAGGGTGTTCATTGGCGGCGTGCCGATGAAACGGGCCACAAACAGGTTCTGCGGCGTGTCGTAGATATCGAGTGGCCGTCCGATCTGCATCAGTTTGCCGCCCTTGAGCACCGCGATGCGGTCGCCCAGGGTCATCGCCTCGACCTGGTCGTGCGTGACGTAAACCGTGGTGGTCTTCAGGCTGTCCTGCAGCTTGGAGAGCTCGGCGCGCATCTGCACGCGCAGCTCGGCGTCGAGATTCGACAGCGGCTCGTCAAACAGG
>JBAZXW010000080.1:0-2979 GCA_041659605.1 Sinimarinibacterium sp.
GGGGGCGCCTGCCGACGTGGATGGCGCGCCGACCGAGCATGAGGCGGAGCAGGTGCGGCGAGGCAGCAATCCTGCAAGTGCGGAAGGCATGGTCGGTTGAAGGCAACGACGAAGAATGCTCACTCCGAGCCTCGGTAGGCGGCGTTATGTCCGTCGTTGCAGGGTGTCGATGCGGGAGGGGTTCGCTGACGGCGCGGCCGATCCACTCTAGGGCCTGTTAACGCTCCGGCGATCTCTGCATTGCAGCCCAGGCCAAGGGGTTGGCCGGGCAGGTTTCCAATAGGGGGAGAGCTGCGCTTCGCCTTGTTGCTCTGATGCTGCAGAGATTGTTGATGGCACTTTCCATCGGCGCTGCGCTGGCCGTTCTGGTGGTCCTGGTCATTCGAACCCAAAGCGTGTTGCCGCCGATCTGGAAGTGACCAGTTCGCCCCTTGTCCGCTTAGCAGCCATTGATCAGCCTCAATGAGGCCAAGCTCCTGATCATCGTGGCAGATTCAAGGCCGCAAGTGGTCACTTGGTCGACGAGCATGCTGGTCACTTCTGGATGAGCAGCAACACCCGCGCTCGAACGCGTGAGTAGCAGCACGATGGCGGCGCACGCCGACGCCGAGCCGGAATCCTTCTCCGATCGCGGACATCCCCTCGCTTCAGGGTTGACGCGGATCAACGCGTCGGTTGCGCCGTTCTCCGAGAATCTGCACTGAATCCGAGTGGAGCTGGCGTGTGCGTGTGCTCCTGGTGGAGGACGATCCCGCGCAGGCGGCTTATGTCGTCAAAGGCCTGCGCGAAGCCGGACACGTGGTTGATCATTGCGCCAACGGCGCCGACGGCCTGCATCTGGCGTTGACCGAGCCTTACGACGTCGCGCTGGTGGACCGCATGCTGCCGCAGCTCGACGGCCTGCAGCTGATCGCTGCCATGCGTGCGCAGGGCCGGAACACGCCGGCGCTGGTGGTCTCGGCGCTCGGACAGGTCGACGACCGGGTGCGCGGCCTGCGTGCGGGTGGTGACGACTACATCGTCAAGCCGTATGCGTTCGAGGAACTCCTGGCGCGCATCGATGCCGCCGCCCGGCGACGGCTGGAGCCGGCGCAAGTCGCGCAGCTGAGTGTCGGCGACCTGCGCCTGGACCTGCTGGCGCGCAGCGTCACGCGCGGCGGCCATGCCATCGAGCTCAAGCCCCAGGAGTTTCGCCTGCTCGAATACATGATGCGTCACGCCGGGCAGGTGACGACGCGCACGATGCTGCTGGAAGGTGTCTGGAACTACCACTTCGACCCGCAGACCAACGTCATCGACGTCCACATGTCGCGCTTGCGCGCCAAGATCGACCGGCCGCCGTTTCGTGCGTTGATCCACACCGTTCGTGGCGCGGGGTATTGCCTGCGCGAGGAGCCCGGCGCGGCAGCAGGGCCCGCCGCTGCCGCGACCACGCGACCGGCCGGCGCCGGCTGACGTCCCGCCGCGATGGCGCACTCGAAGCTGCCGCGCTCGATCTCGTTGCGGCTGACGCTGCTCAACACGGCGCTGTTCACCGTCTGCGGCGGAGCGCTGCTGCTGTTCGTCGCCTGGATGGCGGACCGCTTCATGCTGTCCCACGTCGACGAGAGTGTCGATGCCGAGCTGGAGATCCTCTCCACCGAGTGGCGCACCGACGGCCCCGCCAGCCTCGGCGTGCTGATCGGCGAGCGCATGCACATGCCGGCGCCGCAGCACCGCCGGCTCTACCGGCTTGAAGATGCGCAGGGCCGCCGGCTCGCCGGCAATCTCGATGCGTGGCCGCCGACGGTCAGCGATCCGGCGCGGCGCTATGACCTCGCCGCCGGCGGCACGCGCCTGCACCTGCGTTTCGCGCGCCTCGCCGACGGCAGCCGCCTGCTGGTCGCCTTCGACGACTCCGAGGTGCGCCAGGTGCGCGAGGGCCTGCGCCGCGCGCTGCTGTGGGGGTTGTTGCTGAGCATGCTGCTGGCGGCCAGCAGCAGCGTGCTGCTCACCGGCGCCTCGCGGCGCCAGGTGCGCGCCATCGTCGATGCCGCGCACCGCATCATGGAAGGCGACCTGTCGCATCGCATCGAGCGCGGCGGCGGCGACGACGAGTTCGATGCACTCGCCGCCACCTTGAACGAGATGCTCGACCGTGTCGCCCGCGGCGTCGCCGCGGTGCGCAGCGCCACCGACAACATCGCCCACGATCTGCGCACCCCGCTGGCGCGCCACCGCGCCCGTCTCGAGCAGGCACTGCAGGTGCCGCCCGCACCCGCCCAGATCGACGATTGGATGAGATCGAGCCTGGCCGAGGTCGATGGCATCCTCGCCACCTTCAATTCGCTGCTGCGCCTGGCGACGATCGAGTCGGGCGTGCTGCGCTCCGGTTTCGCGCGGGTCGCGCTCGACACCGTTGCCGCCGACGCCTGCTCGCTCTACGAGGCGCTGGCGGCTGAGCGCGGCGTGCACCTGGAAGCGCGGCTCGCGCCCGACTGCGTCGTCGAAGGCGATCGCGATCTTTTGTTCCAGGCGATCGCCAACCTGCTGGACAACGCCGTGAAGGCGGCCCCGCCCGGCAGCCGTGTCGAGGTGGAGCTGCGCCCGGCCGGCGCGCGTCTGCATCTTGGCGTTGCCGACCAGGGGCCGGGCGTGCCGCCGGCGCTGCGCGACAAGGCATTCGAGCGCCTGTACCGCCTCGATGCCACACGCGCCACGCCCGGCACCGGACTCGGGCTGTCGATCGTGCGTGCAGTCGCGCGCCTCCACGGCGGCGATTGCACGCTGCGGGATCGCGCCGACCAGGCTCCCGGAGCGCTCGCGGTGCTGGACCTGCCCGCCGCGCATTAACGCGAATTCATAAAGCGGCCATTGGCCAGCAAGGTGTCACCCGCCACAGTGGACACACATCCTGTGGAGGGGTCTTGCCATGACATCACGTAAATTGCGCCCGGCGGCCGCGTTCGCCGCGCTTGCCGCCGCGTGCACGTTCGCATC